>PXBD01000043.1 GCA_003565625.1 Gammaproteobacteria bacterium | reverse complement strand
GATACTAAAACCTGCTTTACATGGCTACAAATAGACTCCGAACAGGCACAGAAAAGACAAAACCCCTCAACGGATCAAGGGGTTCTGGCAGAAACAGCGGAGAGAAGTGTTAGAACTTCAGGCTAGGGATTGGTCAAGCGCAACTCGATTCGCCGGTTACGGGCAAGGGCTTCCGGGGTTTCGCCGCTGTCCACCGGCTGGTGTTCTCCGAATCCCGCAGCGGCAAGGCGGTGGGCGGGGACACCATTGTCAATCAGGTAGTGGACGATGTTGGTGGCGCGGGCGGCTGACAATTCCCAGTTGGAGGGGAATCGTGCCGTGGCGATGGGACGAGAATCGGTATGGCCTTCAACCTGCAGCACCCAGGCCACGTCATCAGGAATGCGCTGACTGATCTCCTCGATGATCTCGGCCAGCTGGTTCAAAGCGGCACGGCCTCCGGCCCCGACCTCGGCTGAGCCGGAGGCAAAGAACAGCTCGGACTGGAAGCGGAAGCGATCGCCGTCAATTTCGATTTCCTGCACGCCTTCAAGCACTTCACGCAGACGACCGAAAAAATCCGAACGGTAACGCTCCAATTCCTGCACTCGCTGGGCCATGGCGACATTGAGTCGGTTGCCCAGTTCAGCGATTTCCGCGCGCTGGGCCTCCACGGTACTTTCGGCCAGTGCCAGTGCCGCCGAGATGGACGTCAACTGTTCACGCAGTGCCCGGATATCGGCACTGAGGGCCTCGACCTGGGCTGTGGCTTCGGCCGACAGCACGCGCTCAGCGGCCAGCTCTTCCTCGGCGCCGGCCAGGCGGCTGCGTGCCTGTTCCAGGGCGGTTGTGCGGTCCCCCAGCTGCTCGGAAACGGCGGCCAGGCGCGCGGTCTCGGTAGTGAGACTGGCGGCCAGGCGGGCGCGCTCGGCCTCGGTGGTGGCCACTTCTGCTTCCAACGAGTCGGCCCGCGACATGCTGGTAGCCAGTCTGCTTTCCAGCTCGGCCAGGCTGTCTTCCAGGCCGGCCCGCCGGTCGCGCTCCATCGACAGAATCTGCGACAACTCTGCAATGTCCTGTTCCAGGTTGCTCAGCGCCCGATCTCGATCGGTCAGTACATTACTGGTGTAGAACTGTGCGACCACGAAGAACAGGAGAACAAACACGAACACCAGCAGGATCGTGGCAAGCACATCCACGAACCCAGGCCAGATGTCGAATGCGGCCTGTCCGCGCCGCCTGGAGCCGAACATGTTGCTTCAAGCTCCCGGGTCTTTCTGGCCGTGTGCGACCACCCGTGCCAACAGCCGGACTTCATCGCGCAGGCCACCGACAAGACGCTCACGATCCTCGCCCAAACCCGCATGCAAGCGTTCGGTGCCGCGCACCAGTTGGTGCAGGGCATCGCGGATTTCCCTGTCCTGGTCGGCCCGCTCGGCAACGCTATCGGCCAGCCGGCCCAGTACGCTCTGCAGTTCAGACTGGGTCTTGCCCATGGTCGCCAGCGACCGGCGCTCGGCCTGACCATGTTCAGTCAAACGAGCCAGTTCGGTGGCCAGTTCCACCAATCGCGCATCGGCAGCGCGCCGGTCGTCTTCTGAACGCTGCATCGTCCGCTGCAGCTGATCCAGTGAATCCGCCGTCTGCTCCAGCAAGGCGTGCATGTAGGCCGGCATGGAAGCCTCCTCGCCCTGCCCCAGAAGACCACTGGTCAGTCGGGTCTGGCCCGAAAGCCACTCCTCGAGGTCATTGTAGAAACGATTCTGGGCGCTCGCGGCCTGCAAATCGAGAAAGCCCAGCACGACTGCGCCGGCCAACCCAAAAAGGGAAGAACTGAAAGCCGTACCCATACCGGACAACGGCGCCTCCAGGCCCTGCTTGAACTCCTCTAAAAACACCCCGGCCTGCTGATCGGCGCCGAGACCCTGGATGACGCCACCCACCGCGCGCAAGGTATCGAGCAGGCCCCAGAACGTCCCCAGCAGCCCGAGAAAGACCAGCAGTCCCATGAAATAGCGGGAAATGTCCCGCGACTCGTCGAGGCGCAGTCGGACGCCATCGAGCAGGGTCCTGAGGGAAAGCGCCGAGAGGCTGAAGTGCTCTCCGTCCCGACCACTGAGCAAACGAGCCATGGACCCGAACAGGCGCGTTGGCGGCATGTCCTGCTCGCCCCGGGCGGTACGAAAACGCTCGATCCAGCGCCGCTCCGGCGCCAGCACCAGCACCTGGCGAATATTGATGAGTATGCCGATCACCAGCACAGCGAGAATGGTTCCGTTGAATATCGGGTTGGCCATGAAGGCGGCGCCAAGCGGTCGCGCCAGCAACAAGACCACAGCCGCGACTGCAGCCAGAAACAACAGCATCCAGAACAGAACGCCGGATCGATTCAACATAAGGCTAGCCTCCAATGGAGGTCGGTCAACGCAGTCTCCGACCCAGACTGGGCAAGATAGTTGCACTCAGTGCCAGATGTCACCTGGCCCTGCTCGGTCACGCATCACCTCGGACGAAAAACCGGAAGTTGTTCCTCCCGCACTCCTTGGCCGCGTACATTGCCCGGTCGGCGGCGCGCACCAGAACGTCGCCGGTATCGCCATCGTCGGGGTACAGGCTGATGCCGACACTGGAACTGGACTCCAGGCTCTGGCCCTCAATGAGATACGGCTGACCGAGATTTTGCAGGATCTTTCCGGCCACGCCTGCAGCGTCCTGCGGGCTATCGATCTCGGACAAAAGCACAACGAACTCATCACCCCCGAAACGAGCGACGATGTCGCTGGCGCGCACGCAGTCACGCAGGCGCGCACCCACCTCGACCAGCAGCAGATCACCCACATGATGCCCAAGGGTGCTTGAATCGATCCAGATCGATGAACAACATGGCCAGGCGTTTGTGGTCGCGACGGGCGACGCGCAGCGCCTGTTCAAGATGGGTCTCCAGACTGAAGCGGTTGGGCAGCCCGGTCAGGGCATCGTGGCGGGCGATGTGCTCGAGTTGCTGCTGGTGTTCGACGCGCGTGGTGATATCAGAAAACAACGCCACGTACCGCTGCGTCTGACCCTCCGGGGACTTCACTGCGCTGATGGTGGCAAGCTGGGCATAGACCTCACCGCTCTTGCGCCGGTTCCAGATTTCGCCAACCCAGTGCCCGTGCTCGATCAGCGTCTCCCACATCCGCGCATAAAACGCGGCGTCATGGCGTCCGGAACTGAGCAGCCGCGGGTTGCGCCCCAGCGCTTCTTCGCGCGCGTAGCCGGTGATGCGGGTAAAGGCAGCGTTGACGTCCACAATCAACCCGTCCGGATCCGTGATCAGGATGCCTTCGTTGGCATGGTCAAACACGCTCGCGGCCTGTCGCAATCGCGCCTCGGCATGAAAGCGTTCGGTGATGTCATCGAACGACGACACCAGAGGCCATGGTCTCGAACAGCCGGCGATGTTTTTCCTCGCTTTCTGCAAGCCTTTGCTCGGTCCGCCGACGCTCGGTGATGTCGACGCTGATTCCGAACAGACCAACCACTTGACCCTGATCGTCAAACCGCGGCCACTTGTTGGTGAGCACATAGCGGACTTGCCCGGCGGCATCATGGTACGGATTGATCTTGTTGATCAGCGGCCGGCCTTCGGCCACGACCGCCACCTCCTCCTGTTCATAGATTTCGGCCAACTCGGGCGGGAAGATATCGCGATTGTGCTTGCCCTGCAGGTCGCGCCAGTCCTTGCGACCGGTGACGTCGGCCAGCGGCTGGCTGCAGAAGATGATCCGGGTATCGACATCCTTGAAGTAAATGAAATCGCTGGTGTGATCCAGAAAGGATTTGAAGTCGCGGGGGAACGCACCCAACTTCTGCTCGAGCCGCTTGCGACGAGCGCTGGCTGCCCGGACGGCCAGGGCCGCAGCAGCAAGGATTGAGGCGATACCCAGCCCCCAGAGGATGAGGCCGATTGTTACATTCCCGCCTACATCATCGATCATCGGCGGCGACGCGACGGCCGACAAATCGAACAAGCCGCCCATGCCCGCCGGCCGGGCCACCAAAGACTGCAAACACAATCTCGGCGCGAAGAGCACCGCTTCCGCGAACGCTCCGTCGGCCTGCCATATCGTTCCGATCATACGCAACCCCCCGAACCGGGCAGGCCGCCCTGAACCGCGTGATCGCGCTTCTGCCAGCCTGCACGTGCCATTACCCAAAACCCTGCCTTCACTATATCATCACGTTGCACCGATATCGATGGTGTCTCACCGTTGGCGCGGCATAGACGAAAAGGCTTGTGGCGCTGCTTGCGGCTTACTGGCGCAATCATGGATGATCACCCGATGGCCCGGCAACGAATCACCCACGGCGGCACCAACCTTGCCATTGCGACGCTTCCGCTGGTGGCCTTCTTGGTGCTTGTGCTGGTTCTGCACGAACAGCGCCAGCGCAGTACCGAAGCATTCATCGCCCATACCCAGGCCGAACAGGCAACCCTGCTCAGCGCGATTACGCGACTGCATCAGGCCGGCATCGAGGCCTATTTCCGGAAGTTCGTGGCCGGCGAGCCAGAGGTCATTGATCTGCTGTCGGCCATCGGTGACAGCGACGATAGAGCCGCGTTGCGGAACGACCTGTATGCGCGGATGCGCCCGGTCATGGCTCAGCTGACCCTCACCGGCGTCGACATATTTACCTTCCGCCTGCCCGATCACGAGACCTTTCTTCGGGTCCATCTACCCAATGCGCATAGCGATCCACTGGAAATCGAGCGCCGGCTGATTCGCGAGGCGGCGAGAACCGGGCTGCCCCGGCACGGCTTTGAAGCAGGACGCCTGGCCCCGGCCTATCGCTCCATCCTGCCCATCCACCACCCCGACGGGAGCCTGCTGGCCACGCTCGACATCGGAATACCGATGCGTCGTCTGCTCGAGGAGTTGCGCTCTACGCTGCCCGGGCGCGAGGTGTTTGTCATACTGCCGCAATCAGAGCAACTGCTGGCGAGCCTGGATGCCGGTGAATGGCCCTACGCCCGCTGGGCCGGCTCCGATGATTTTTTCATCGACTTGCCGTCCTCCGATCCTGTCGCCACGGAACCCGGCACCGGCGAGCAGTCATCGGCGCTGCTTCAGCAGTGGCGACACGACAACCGGGTTCAGGCCAAGCTGCGTTCGCTCACCCCGGGCAGCTTGATTGTCGATGCCGGCAACGGCAGTCTGTTGACCCAGACTCCGATTCTGGACAGCCGTGGACAAACCATGGCGCTGCTGGTCTCCCACCGCACCGAGCCCGGGCTGAGTCTGCTGAAAAACCAGTTCTGGTCCTATCTTGGCGCTGGCCTGGTCGTCATCGCGGTGCTGACCTTTGTCTCGCTGAAACTGGCCCGCTCAACGCGGGAAAAACTGGCAGAGCGCGAGCGCCTCGTCACGATCGCACAGTCTCTGGGTTCGGGCCTGCTGGTCACCGACAGCAAGGGGCGTATTCAATCCGCCAACCAGCGCGCCTGCGAGCTGCTTGCCATCGACCCGGATCAATGGACCGGACGTTCCGCGAGCACGCTGTTCGGTCTCGCACCGAACCGCGATGCCAACCTCCTGTCTGCCTTTACCGGCCGAAGTGAATGCAGGACCGAGTTGGTCTACACCAGGCCCGATCGATCCGAGTGTATCTTCCGAATCGACGCCGTACCCCTGCGCGGCGGCACGGACGGGCAAGGCGCCGTGTCCCTGCTTGAAGACGTTACCCGGGCCAGGCAAAGCGAAAAGCAACTGCAGCTGGCCGGGACCGTTTTTGGCGAGGCGCGCGAAGGCATCATCATCACCGACGCCCGGACCCGCATTCTCGACGTCAACCTGGCGTTCACCCGGATCACCGGCTACAGCCGCGAAGAAGCCCTGGGCCAGCGCCCTTCCCTGCTGCAGTCCGGCGTGCAGGACGAGGACTTCTACAAGGCGATGTGGAACCGGCTGCGCGAGCACGGCTCGTGGCAGGGCGAAATGTGGAACCGACGCAAGAACGGCGAGTTGTATCCGGAAACCTTGAGCATTTCGGCCGTGGAATCAAAGCACGGCGAGGTGACCCACTACGTGGCCATGTTCTCCGACATCAGCCAGGAGAAAATCCAGGAACGCGAGCTGCGCCGGATTGCGCTGTACGACTCGTTGACCGGCATGCCCAACCGGGTCCTGCTGGCCACTCAGCTCGAACAGGCCATGAATGCGGCCCTGGAAAACCGCAGCGTGCTCGCGCTGGCCATCGTCGATCTGGATGGTTTCAAGCAGGTCAATGACGAGCACGGTCGTGAAATCGGTGACGGGCTGCTGATCGATGTCGCCGGCCGCCTGCGCTCGACACTGCGCAAAAGCGACCCCATCGGTCGGCTGGGCGGCGACGAGTTCGCGCTGGTTCTTACCGACCTGGCGCGCAGTGACAGCGCACCGGAGTTACTTGGGGAGGTACTGCGGGCCATCGCAGAACCTGCGCTTATTGAAAACCAGCGCCTGCGGATTTCTGCCAGCATTGGTTTTACCCTGTTCCCCCAGACCGGCGAAGTCGACGCCGAACAGCTGCTGCGCCAGGCCGACCAGGCGATGTACCGGGCAAAAGTTGCCGGCAAACAGCGCATCCACGAATTCAACGTCACCGAAGACAGCGCGGTGCGCGGCCGCATGGAACAGATTGATCAGCTGCGCCGTGCCCTGCACGAAGAGCAGTTTGTTCTTCACTACCAGCCCAAGGTGAATCTGCAAACAGGCGAGGTCTTCGGGGCGGAAGCGCTGCTGCGCTGGCAGCATCCCGAAGAAGGCCTGATCCCGCCCGGCAGGTTTTTGCCCATGCTGGCCGGCGACCCGCTGGAAATCGATGTCGGCCGCTGGGTACTGGAGTCCGCCCTGGCACAGGCCGAGGCCTGGCATCGGTCCGGGCTGCCCCTGGAGGTCAGCATCAATATCGCCGGCCAGCACCTGCAGGAGGCGTCTTTTTGCGAGGAGCTGTCGGAAGGCCTGGCGGCCCATCCGCAGCTGCCGCCATCATCCGTACAGCTCGAGATTGTGGAAAGCAGCGCGCTCGCCGATATCGATCGGGTCTCCGAGGTCATGGCGCGCTGCGCCAGCGTGGGCGTGCAGTTCGCCCTGGACGACTTCGGCACAGGCTATTCCTCATTGACCTACCTGAAACGGCTGCCGGCTGAAACGCTCAAGATCGACCAGAGTTTCGTGCGCGACATGCGCCACGATCCGGACGACCTTGCCATTCTCGACGGCATTCTCACCCTGGCCCAGGCATTTGACCGTCAGTCGATTGCCGAAGGCGTAGAAACCGCCGAAGACGGCGAACTGCTGATTCAGTTCGGCTGCAGCCGGGCCCAGGGCTACGGCATCGCCCGGCCCATGCCGGCCGAACAGATTCCGGGCTGGGCGCAACAGTGGCAGCCCTACCCCGCCTGGATGCAGGCCCGACCGGCCAGTCGAGCAGGCCGGGAATTCCTGTATGCAATAGTCGAGCATCGGGGATGGATTGCAAGCCTGCGCGACTATCTCAACGGTGCCCGGCGCGAACCGCCCAGCCATGACCCCGAACGCTGCCGACTCGGTCTGCGCCTTTCTCCGCGGTTGCGCACGCGGCTCGAGCCCGGACTGCAGGCATCCATCGACGAGGCGCACGCGCGCCTCCACGAACTGGCCAACGAACTCATCGACCATCAGGCCGATGACGACCAGCCGACCCTGCTGACCGGCCCGGAAGAACTCGAGGTGCAATCCGACCGTCTGATCGCGCACCTGCAAACTGCGGCGCAGCAACAAACCTGAAGTATCGGAAAACCGCCATGAAACTCTATACCTATCCCGCCGCCCCCAGCCCGCGCCGCGTGCATCTGTTTCTGGCCGAAAAGGGTCTGGAGATCGAGCAGGTCGTGATCGATCTGGCCGACGGCGAGCACCTCCGGCCGGAATTCGCCGCGATCAACCCGGCGCTGACCGTGCCGGCGCTGGTTCTGGACGACGGCAGCTGCCTGGCCGAGTCGGTCGCCATCTGCGAGTACCTGGAAAGCCTCCATCCGGATCCGGCGCTGATCGGGTCTTCCCCGATCGAGCGCGCGCAGGCCATCGAGCGCAATCACTGGGTCGAATGGAACGGGCTGATGGCGGTGATGGAGGGCTTTCGCAACCGCTCCCGGGCGATGACCGACCACGCCATCACCGGCTCACGGCCGGTAAAGCAGATCCCGGAACTGGCCGAACGGGGGATCCAGCGCTATCAATGGTTCCTGGAAGACCTCGATACCCTGCTGACCGACCAGGAATATCTTGCCGGCGAGAACTTCAGCATGGCCGACATCACCGCCTTTGTCGTCATCGAGTTCGCGGCCTGGGGAATCCGGCAAACGATGCCGGAGAACATGGCCCATGTGCAGCGCTGGTACCGGCAACTCGGCCTGCGGCCGGCCTTTACCAGTACTCGCTGAGTCGACGTTCAGGCACCCGACATCTTCTCGAACACGAAAATGCCCCAGGTGAGAACGCCGTTGCGGCCGCCGTCGACCCAGTGCGTCAGGCCGGATTTCATGCGCTCGATATAGTCCTCGCTCATCCCCTTGTCGAGCAAATCCTCGGCCTGCTCGACCAGCACTTCGCGGACACGGGCGTAATGCAGGGCCATCTGTTCCGGATGTTCCTCGAAGCTGATCTCTCGCATGCCCGCAGCTGAAAGCACGTTACAGTAAAACGACGGCGAGGCCAGCGAGCCGAGGTGCAGCCGATCGTAGACGGCCTGCAGCGAACTCGAAGATGCGTTGTCAGCCTGCATCGGGTCGGTGAACAGGAATCGGCCACCGGGCTTCAACACGCGGGCAGCCTCGGCGCAAACCTTGTCGCGGCTGCCGGAATGAAGGATGGCTTCCTGTGACCAGACCAGGTCGAAGGTCTCGTCGGGGAAATCCAGGACAGCGAAGTCACCCTCGACGATATCGATCCGATCGTCCAGGCCGGCATCGCGATTCAATTGGCGGTTGCGGTCATTTTCGACCCGGCTGAGGTTCAGCGCGACGCAGTGCAAGCCGAAGCGATCGGCAAGATAGCGCGCCGATCCGCCGTACCCCGAACCGAGGTCAATCATGCGACTGCTCGGCGTCAAAGCGCCGGCCAGCTCCGCCATGTGCTGCACGGTGCGCCGACTGGCGATCGCGATGGACTCATTTTCAGCCTGGTACAGGCCGACATGGATGTCTTCGCCTCCCCAGACTTCTCTGTAAAAAAGGTCAGCGTCGGGGCTGTCGTAATAATCGCGCGCGATCTGGACGGCACCGGATTCGCTATGCCCACTCATTGGAAGCCTCCAGATCTTTCTTCGACGGCGGCACTCGCACCCAGCCTTCCATCAGCACCCGCGCGCTGCGGCTCATGCTGACTTTCTCTATCTGCCAGCGGTCGTTTTGCTGGCTGGCGGCAGCACCGACTTTCAAGGTCCCCGACGGGTGGCCGAAAACAACGCCGCTGCGCTCGCCGCCGCCGGCGGCCTGGTGGACCAGGGTGCCGGGGATGGCGGCGGCAGCGGCAATGGCGACCGCGGCGGTACCCATCATGGCGTGGTGCAGCTTGCCCATGGACATGGCGCGCACGTTCAGGTCGATCTCGCCTGACGAGATTGGCTTGCCGCTGGATGCATTGTAGTCGGCCGGCGGCGCAACCCAGGCCAGCTTGGGCGTGTGCTGTCGGCTGGCCGCTTCGGCCAGGTCATTGATCAGCCCCATGGCCCGCGCGCCGTGGGCACGCAACAGTTCCAGCTTTTCCAGCAGCGCCGGGTTGTCGTTGATGGCCGGCTGCAATTCGACCCCGGAAAAACCGATATCGGCAGCGTTGACGAAAATGGTTGGAATACCGGCGCTGATGAAGCTGGCGCGCAGGCGGCCGAAACCCGGGGCTTCGAACTCGTCGACCGGATTACCGGTGGGCAGCACCGGGGCATCGCCGGTCGGGGCGAGGAAATCGATACGCACCTCGGCGGCCGGAAACGTGACGCCGTCGAGCTCGAAATCGCCGGTTTCCTGGACCTGGCCGGCGCTGACCGGCACGTGGGCAATGATGGTCTTTTCGATATTGGCCTGCCAGATGCGAACCTGGCAGATACCGTTATCAGGAATCCGGTCGGGGTCGACCAGCCCGTTGGCGATGGCGAACGACCCGACCGCGGCGGTCAGGTTGCCGCAGTTGCCCGACCAGTCGATGAACGGCTGGTCGATGGAAACCTGGCCAAACAGGTAGTCGACGTCGTGATCGGGCTGTTCTGACTTCGCCAGAATCACCGTTTTCGAGGTGCTGGAAGTGGCCCCGCCCATGCCGTCGGTGTGCTTGCCGTAGGGGTCGGGCGAGCCGATCACGCGCAGCAGCAAGGCATCGCGCGCCGGGCCGGACACGCGCGCCGCCTCGGGCAGGTCTTGAAGGCGAAAGAACACGCCCTTGCTGGTACCGCCGCGCAGGTAGGTGGCGGGGATGCGAAGCTGGCTGGGGAAGCTCATACGACAATCACGCCGCTTCGGATTCTTCGAGGAAATCCTGGGCAAAGCGCTGCAGCACGCCGCCGGCCGAGTACACGCTCAGTTCTTCGGCCGTGTCCAGGCGGCACTGGACGGGCACTTCCACGACCTCCCCGCCGGCTCGCCGGATGACCAGGGTGAGCACAGCTCCGGGTGCAGGGTCGCCCTTGACGTCGAAGGTTTCGCTGCCGTCGATGGCCAGGGTCTTGCGCGTGGTGCCGGGCTCGAACTGAAGCGGCAGTACGCCCATGCCAATCAGGTTGGTGCGGTGGATGCGCTCGAAGCCTTCGGCGACGATGGCCTCAACGCCGGCCAGGCGCACGCCCTTGGCCGCCCAGTCTCTGGACGAGCCCTGGCCGTAGTCGGCCCCGGCAATGATGATCAGCGGCTGCTTGCGCTGCATGTAGGTCTCGATGGCGTCCCACATGCGCGTTACCTTGCCGTCCGGCTCGAGCCGGGTCAGCGAGCCCTGCTGGACCTTGCCGTCGACCACGGCCATCTCGTTGATCAGGCGCGGGTTGGCGAAGGTCGCGCGCTGGGCGGTCAGGTGGTCGCCGCGGTGGGTGGCGTAGGAATTGAAGTCCTCTTCGGGCAGGCCCATTTTGGCCAGGTACTCTCCGGCCGCGCTGTCGGCCATGATGGCATTGGACGGCGAGAGGTGATCGGTGGTGATGTTGTCGCCGAGCACGGCCAGGGCGCGCATGCCGGTCAGGCTGGGCTCGGCGGCGAGCGCGCCTTCCCAGTACGGCGGGCGGCGAATATAGGTGCTCATCTCGCGCCAGTCATACAGTGGGCTGACTTTCTTTATGCGCTTGTACTTTTTCTCGAACATCGGCTCGTAGACCTGGCGGAAATGTTCCGGCCGCACGCTGCTGGCCACGATGGCGTCGATTTCCTCATCACTCGGCCACAGGTCTTTCAGGGTGACCGGGTTGCCGTCGGCGTCTTCGCCGAGCACGTCTTTTTCGATGTCGAAACGCACCGAACCGGCGATGGCGTAAGCCACGACCAGCGCCGGCGAGGCCAGGAAAGCCTGCTTGGCATACGGGTGGATGCGGCCATCGAAGTTGCGGTTGCCCGACAGCACCGCCACCGAGTGGACGTCGCGGTCGATGATTTCCTGCTGGATGACGGGGTCGAGCGCGCCACTCATGCCGTTACAGGTGGTGCAGGCAAAGGCCACGATGCCAAAGCCCAGGTTCTCCAGCTCTTCGAGCAGGCCGGCCTGCTCCAGGTACAGGCGCACGGCAATCGAGCCCGGGGCGAACGAGGACTTCACCCACGGCTTGCGGGTCAGGCCCAGCTCGTTGGCTTTTTTCGCCAGCAAGCCGGCGGCAATCACGTTGCGCGGGTTGGAGGTGTTGGTACACGAGGTAATCGCGGCAATGATGACCGCACCATCGGGCATGGAGCCGTCTTCGGGAATTTCGTAGGGCCCGGCAATGCCGCTGGTGGCCAGCGCCGAGGTGGCCACGCGCTTGTGCGGACTGGACGGCCCGGCAATGTTGCGCCCGATGGTCGACAGATCGAACTGCAGCGTGCGCTCGTATTCGGCCCCTTCGATGTCATCGGCCCAGATGCCGGCGTGCCTGGCGTAGTCTTCGACCAGCTGCACGTGGGCATCCTCGCGCCCGGTCAGCTTGAGGTAGTCGATGGTCTGCTCATCGATCAGGAACATGGCCGCGGTAGCGCCGTATTCGGGCGTCATGTTGGAAATCGTGGCGCGATCGCCGACGGTGAGCTTGCGCGCGCCCGCACCGAAAAACTCCAGCCAGGCGCCGACCACGCGCTCGGCGCGCAGGAACTCGGTCAGGGCCAGGACGATATCGGTAGCAGTAATCCCCGGCTGCGGCTTGCCGGTCAGCTCGACACCGACAATGTCGGGCAGGCGCAGGTACGAAGCCCGGCCCAGCATCACGTTCTCGGCTTCCAGCCCGCCCACGCCGATGGCGATCACGCCCAGGGCGCACACGTGCGGGGTGTGGGAGTCGGTGCCGACCAGGGTGTCGGGGAAGGCCACGCCGTCGCGCACCTCGACCACCGTGCACATCCGCTCCAGGTTGATCTGGTGCATGATGCCGCTGCCCGGCGGAATCACGTCGACATTGTCGAACGCCTCCTTGGTCCAGTGAATGAAATCGAAGCGGTCGGCGTTGCGTCGGTCCTCGATGGCGCGGTTTTTTTCAAACGCGTCCTTCTCGAAACCGGCGTGTTCCACGGCGAGCGAGTGATCAACAATCAGCTGCACCGGCACCACCGGATTGACCTGGGCCGGATCGCCACCCTTCTCGGCAATGGCATCGCGCAATCCGGCCAGATCGACCAGCGCGGTCTGGCCGAGGATGTCGTGGCAAACCACCCGGGCCGGGAACCAGGGGAAATCCAGATCGCGCTTGCGCTCGATGATCTGGGTCAGACTGGCGTTCAGCTGCTCGGGCGGACAGCGCCGGACCAGGTTCTCGGCCAGCACGCGCGAGACATACGGCAGCCCGTCCCAGGCCCCGGGCCGGATCGACTCTACGGCGGCGCGGGCATCGTAGTAATCCAGTTCGGTACCGGGCAGTTTCGAGCGATATTTGCGATTCATGGCATTCCCCTGGGAGAGTCTGTTACGGCGAACTCCCCCATGGTATCCGGTTCAGCACGCTCTTTTCAGTCCAGCAGCCATAGAGTGTCGCGGGGTTGCGGCCAACCATCTCGCCGATTTGTTCGAGGGTGACCAGTTGATGCAGCGGTGCGGACCGCGCGGCTTGCTCCATGAGTTTGTCGAAGTCGGTCAGGCTGGAGGCCACCCGGGTCTGGACCGGCCCCGGGGAAAGCGCGTTGACGCGAATGTTCTGCTGACCGAGTTCAGCGGCCATGTAGCGCACCGATGCCTCCAGCGCCGCCTTGACCGGCCCCATCAGGTTGTAGTGGGTGACCACTCTTGCTGCCCCGTAGTAGCTCATGGTGAGAATGGAGCCGCCGTCGGCCATCAAGGATTCGGCGCTACGAGCCAGGCCCTTCTTGTTGGCTAAAGAAGACATGATTCGCGGTTTTGTATTAGAAGCTTCCGGCCGGTCAAAAACGCAGGCGCAGCCCGCCGAACAGGTTGCGTTCCGGTGCCGGCTCGTAGAATGCGGCATTGTTGGCGTTGACGCGGATGTTGCTGAAATATTCTCGGTCGGTGAGGTTGTTCAAGGCAACAAACGCCTCGGCCGTGATTCCGCCCAGCGGCATTTCGCGCCCGGCGCGCAGATTCAGCAGCCCGTAGCCGGACACCCTTTCCTCGTTGGCGTTGTCGGCAAAGACATGGCCGACCAGCAGGGTATCGGCGATGGCGTACCAGCCCGAGCCGCTGCGCCAGGCCAGTTCGACAAACAGCGCGTGCTCGGGAAGCCCGGGCAGCCGGTTGCCGTCGAAAACCTGCTCGCCATCTCCAAAGCGATCGAAGCGATAGCGCGACCAGGTGTAGGCGGCAGCCAGATTCAGACCCGCACCGAGGTCGAAATCCAGCATGGCCTCCAGGCCTTCGCGCCGGGTGCGACCGGCGTTTTCAAACAGGTTGAGACCATCTTCGGCAGCCACGACGATGATTTCATCGCGCGTGTGGACCCGAAACAGCGCCAGGTCCAGGCCGGCTCGCCGGCCCCAGCGGCCACGCAAGCCCAGTTCCAGGTTGCGCGCCTGCTGCGGGTCGAGGTCGCGACTAAAACCCACCCCACCGGCCGCGTCCTTGATCTCGGTAAACGTCGGCGTCTCGAACACCGTGCCGGCGCTGGCGTAGAGCTGGTAATCATCGGCCGGACGAAAATTCAGGCCAGCCGTCCAGCTCCACTCATCGAAGCTGCGCTTGCCGCTGCCCAGACGCTCGCCGAATCGATCGTCAATATCCAGCCGCACCTGGTCGTAACGTCCCCCGACCAGCGCGCTCCAGCGCGGCGTCAGGGCCAGGTCGAACTGGCCAAACAGTCCGGCGTTGTCGGCGCGCTGCAGCTCGTCCTGGGTCTGGGTGCTGCGCACGCCGGTGGGCGTGACCCGAAACCGGCGCCGGTCGTCGCGCTGGCGAGCCAGGTCCAGGCCCACGCTGTAGCGGCCAACGCGATCCGTTAGGGTGAGTTCGTCAACATACTGCACACCGGCCCCGAAAAAATCGCGGTCGAATTCGATCAGGCTGGGAAAAAAGAAGCTGGGCAACTGCTGGAAAAAGTCGCGCCCGGCCACGAAACCGTAGGCCGAGAGCTGACCCGGCAGCGCGGCATCATCTTCGTAGCGCAGGCCCAAACGATACTGCTGAACCTCCTGGCGGGCGTTGACCTGGACCGCCTGGCCGCCGGCCGAACGCCGGTCGCGGGCCGCCTGTTCCCGGGTCAGGGCCGCCGGATCCTGACCCAGCGGCTGGTCCAGCACCGTCAGGACGAGGCCCAAATGACGATCCGGCCCGGGCTGATGGCCCAGGTGGGCATTCAGCAAGCGTTTCTCGGTTCGGCTTTGCTCGCGGTAGCCGTCGTAGCGCAAATCCCAGGCACTGACATGGGCGTTCCAGTCACCGAACTGGCCGCCGCCGCGCACCCCGTAACGGGCAAAGCCGTAGCTGCCCCAGCTGCCCCGCGCGACCAGGCCCGGATCCTGGCCGCGACCGTCTTCGGTAAACAGGCTGATCAGGCCACCAGAGGCATTGCCGTGCAGGGCCGAGCTGGGGCCGCGCAGGACTTCGGCGGCAACCACCGACTCCAGGTCAATGGCGTCGACCTGGGCCTGACCGTCGGGCAGCGTTTCCGGGAAACCATCGACCAGCAGGCGCACGCCGCGAATGCCGAACGGCGAGCGAGCCCCAAAGCCGCGGATGGCCAGGCGCAGATTCTGGGCGAAGTTGTAGCGATTCTGAAAAAACAGCCCGGGCACCCGGTTCAGCGTTTCGTCCAGCTGCAGCTGCTGGCGGGCGGTCTGCCAATCTTCCTCCTCCACCCGGGCCACTGCTGCGGTGGTCTGCAGCAGAGCGCGCTCCATGCGCGTGGTCGTGACCGTCACCCGATCCTCCAGCGGCTCCTGCCGCGCCTCTTGCGCGCCTGCCTCGTCGCCGGGCGGCTGGTCAGCAACGACGACGCCGAACCACGCCAAACCCACTACACTCAGCCAATTACGCAACTGCCCCATGACGTTGGTGATCTCCCGCAATCCAAAAAGCCGAAATGCTAGCACCGGAATGATCGCCCGGGACGTGAAGGCATGAGCTCGATCCGGAACCTGCTGGACGCTGCCCGGCAACGCCTCTGCAGCCGGCTTGAAGCCGACGTGCTGCTGGCCCACGTCCTCGGACAGGGTCGAGCCTGGCTTTATGCCCACAATGACGCACTCCCCGGCACAGACCAGATCGCCGAGTTCCGCGCCCTGGTCGAGCGCCGCGAGCGCGGTGAGCCGGTGGCCTACCTGACCGGTCGGCGCGAGTTTTTCGGCTGCGACTTCCTGGTCAGTTCGGCAGTGCTGATTCCGCGCCCGGAAACCGAGCTGGTGGTGGAACTGGCGCTGGCAAAGCTGCCCGAAGCCGACTGCCGACTGCTCGATGTCGGCACCGGCTCAGGCTGCATCGGCCTGAGCCTGGCCCGGCTGCGGCCGGGCTGGCAGATCAGCCTGAGCGATCGCTGCGCCGAGGCCTTGGCGGTGTGCCGCGCCAACGCGCAACAGCTGGGCCTGGACCGGGTGCGCATCCTCGAAGGCGACCTGCTGGCCCCGGTGGCAGGAGAGCAGTTCGAAGTGATTGTCTCCAATCCGCCCTATGTCGCAGCCGGCGATCCGCACCTGGACCAGGGTGATCTGCGCTTTGAGCCAGACAGCGCGCTGAGTGCCGGCGCCGGCGGCCTGGACGTGATCAAGCGCCTGATCGACCAGGCCGGCGATCATCTGGTGGCCGGCGGCTGGCTGATGCTGGAGCACGGCCATGACCAGGCAGCGGCAGTGGCCGAATGCCTTCAAACCAACGCGTTCACCGGTATCGAAAGCCACTGCGACCTGGCCGGCATCGAACGTGTCACCCTGGGGCGATCGCCTCAAATCACCTGAGTCATTCTTGCCATGCCCTCTCGCCTGAACCTTCGCCTTGTCCTGCTGGTGGCCTTCAGCGCCGCCATCGCGGCGTTTTTCGCCCTCGACCTGGGCCAGTACCTGACCCTGGCCAACCTGCGCGAACAACGCGATGCCCTGCGCGCATTCACCGAAGACCATCTGGTCCTGATGGTGGCCGGCTACATGCTGGTCTACATCCTCATGGCCGCGTTGTCGGTGCCGGGAGCGGCGGTTCTGACCATTGCCGGCGGCGCCCTGTTCGGCGTTGTGCTCGGAACCCTCGCGGTGTCGTTCGCCAGTACCATTGGCGCCACCCTGGTCTTCCTCGCCGCCCGCTTTCTGTTTCGCGACGCCATCCAGCGCCGCTTTGGCCGGCGTTTGAAAACCATCAACGAAGGCGTGGCCCGGGACGGCGCGTTCTACCTTCTGGCCCTGCGCCTGGTGCCGGCCTTCCCGTTCTGGATGATCAACCTGGTCATGGCCTTGACCCCGATCCGAACCTGGACTTACTTCTGGGTCAGCCAGGTCGGCATGCTCCCGGCCACGGTGGTCTACGTCAACGCCGGCACCCAGCTGGCCCAGGTCGAATCGACCGGGGACATACTCACCCCGGGGCTGATCGGTGCCTTCGTGCTGCTCGGCCTGCTGCCGCTGCTGCTGCGCTGGATCACCCGCCTGCTGGCCTATCGCAAAGTCTACCGCGGCTGGTCCCGGCCGCAGCGCTTCGACTACAACCTGCTGGTGATCGGGGCCGGTGCGGCCGGCCTGGTGTCGGCGTATATCGGCGCCACGGTGAAAGCGAAAGTGGCGCTGGTCGAGAAACACCGGATGGGCGGCGACTGCCTGAACACCGGCTGCGTGCCGTCCAAGGCGCTGCTGCGCACCGCCCGACTGATAGCCGAGGCGCGCGCCAGCCAGCGCTACGGCATTCGCAGCCTCACGCCCGAGCTCGATTTCGGCGCGGTGATGACGCGCATCCGTGAGGTCATCGCCCGGATCGAGCCGCACGACTCGCCCGAGCGCTACCAGGCCATGGGCGTGGAGGTGATCGAGGGCACGGCCACCCTGGTCTCGCCGTGGGAGGTCGAAGTCGACGGCCGCCGGCTGAGCGCGCGCGCCATCGTGCTGGCCACCGGCGCCGAGCCGCTGGTTCCGGAACTGCCCGGTCTGGACCAGACCGACTACCTGACCAGCGATACCCTGTGGGATCTGAAAGAACTGCCCGAGCGCATGGTGGTCCTGGGCGGCGGTCCAATCGGCTGCGAGCTGGCCCAGGCCTTCGCCCGGCTGGGCGCGAACGTGACCGTGGTGGAAATGTCTGAGCACCTGCTGCCGCGCGAGGACCCGGAAGCCGGCGCCCTGCTCGCCGAACACCTGGAGCACGACGGGGCCGAAGTTGCCGTCGACCACCGCGCCGTGCGGGTTGACAACGGCGACACCCTGGTCTGCAGCCACAACGGCGAGGAAGTGCACTTGCCGTTCGATCAGCTGCTGGTGGCCCTGGGCCGGAGGACGCGCACCAGCGGGTACGGCCTGGAAACCATCGGCGTGCACCTGAGCGAGCGGGGCCAGATCCACGCCGACCCGCTGCAGCGGACCAACTTCCCCAACGTCTATGTCTGTGGTGATGCCGCCGGCCCTTACCAGTTCACCCACGTCGCCGCTCACCAGGCCTGGACGGCCGCGGTCAACGCATTGATCAGCCCGTTCTGGACCTTCCGCACCGACTACCGGGTTATCCCCTGGGTCACCTTCACCGACCCGGAAGTCGCCCGTGTGGGCCTGAACGAACAGGAAGCGGCCGAGCGCGGGATCGAGGTCGAAGTCACCCGCTATGGCCTGGACGACCTGGACCGGGCCATTGCCGACGGCGACGCCTACGGCCAGGTCAAGGTACTGACCGAGCCGGGCAAGGACCGGATTCTTGGCGTCACATTGATCGGCGCCCACGCCGGCGAAATGCTGGCCGAATTCGTGCTGGCGATGAAGCACAACCTGGGCCTGAACAAGATCCTCGGCACCATCCACGTCTACCCGACCTGGGCCGAAGCCAACAAGTTCGCTGCCGGCGAATGGAAGAAGGCGCGCAAACCGGAAGCCGCGCTGCGCTGGGCCGAGCGCTTTTTCCGCTGGCGGCGGGGCTGAAGCGGCCGTCATGCCCGCGCGTGCTCTTGAACTGGCTTTTGCCCTCCTGCTGCTGGCGCTGGTGGCAATCGCAGGCGCCACGCTGTTTGACCCGGCACAGCCGGCCCTTCCGGCCCTCGGCTTGCTGGTGGTGGCGCTGGCGCCACTGGCCTTCCTGGTCCGGGCCCGGCGCCTCGGCTCCGAGGAGAAACGCCACCCGGTGGTGATTTCGGCCCTGATCGGTGTGGGTTGCGCGATGATCATGGTCGGCATTCAGCGCTTTGGCGAGCACTACAACTGGCTACTCATGCTGGCCCTGCTGACTCTGGTCTGCTGGATGCTGTATCAAAGATATGTCTGGCGGCGCGCCAACTCACAATCCAGCCAGCGATGACCGCGACCGGGGCGCACTTTTCTCGCCCAGGAAGCGTGCTCAGGCGACTGCCTGCGCAGGCACCACGATTCGCCGCAGCAGCCGGCCGAGGATGTCGCTGCCGGTAATCACCCGCGGCTGATCGGTCCACAGCAGAATCACGTCGTCCTCCACCACCTCGTCCCCATCCGGGCCGGACAGCACCTTCAGGCGCGGAATCAGTTCACCCAGGCGCTGGTCGCCACGCTCGGCCAGCAGCGGTCGGTGGCAGTGGCGCAAGGGGCGAAAACGCTCCGGCTCGAACAAGGCCTCGCGCAGGAATTCATCGGCGTTGAGCAGCAGGCGCGGACGGTCGGCCCGGTCCAGCAACACAACCCAGCTTTTACGCGAACGGTTGATGGCCTGCAGAAATGCATCCGCTGGATTCGGCTCGAAAGCGGGAAAACACGGGCGGTTGCCGTCGAAATCCAGCCGCAGCACGCTGTCCGGATCCAGCGATTCGCCCTCCTCGACCAGACGGACGTCGTCGATCTCGAGGAAGTTCAGCGCACCCTGGCCTTCGACCCGGGCGATATCGCTTTCCCTGGACTCCATGTGGAGCTCGATGAGCTGGCGGAGATCGCGCTCGGGATAGAAGCGGATGGTTTCATCGCCCAGCCAGGCATCCAGCGCCAGCGCGGTCGGCTTGGCTACCGGGTACAGGACGATCTGGTAGACGCGCAGCACCGGCGTCAGCAGGGCCGCCAGGCGCAGGGCATGTCGGGTGAAATACGACTGCGGGATGATCTCGGCAAAAATCGTAATCACCACGGTCGAAAACAGAAACGCGGTCACGGCGCCCATCACCGAGCCTGAAAGCAAGGCCAGGAGCACGTTGACCCCGACGTTGCCCCACAGAATGGTAACCAGGGCGAAATTGGCGTCTGCGCGCAGGGCCAGCACTTTCTGCGCCTGGCGACTGCCTTTCCGGGCCTGGACTTCGAGTTCGAGCTTGCCCAGGGAAAACAGGCCCAGATTGAGTCCCGACAGCATCGCCGACTGGGACAGGCACAGGATGATTCCAGACCAGGTAAGGACGTTCATGCTCGTTTCGCGGGCGAAGGGAGATGGTTCAATGTGCCACAGCCGCTCCCCTTTGAGCGAGCGTGCCGATATTGATGAGGGTGACAAACCGGCGACCAGCGGGTAAGGTTCGCGTCTGATCATCCTCAACCTGGTGGAAATAGCCTTGCGTCTCATTTCATTTTTGCTTTTGCTGATGGCCCCGGCCGCGCTGCTGGCAGCCGAGCTGCGCCAGCCGCCGCCTTCGGCTCATGCGCTGGTCGGCGTGCGCATCAGCACCGCCCCCGGCGAGATCATCGAGTCGGGCACGATCGTGATCCGTGACGGCATTATTGAAGCCGCCGGGGTCGATATCGAGGTGCCGACCGACGCCCGGGTGCACGAATTTCCGCGCGAAGAAGGCCAGGATCCGATCACCGTCTACCCAGGCCTGATCGAGCCCTACCTGCTGGTCGATCTGCCTGAAACTGAGGATGAGGACGTGCCCGCCGGACGGCATGCCCTGATTCGGCCCGATCATCGGGTACGCGCCGCCGACTGGCCGGAAGACCGGGTCACCGAGCTGCGCCGGGCAGGCTTTACCACCGCCCTGATGGCCGCCAGCGACGGCCTGCTGCGCGGCCACGGCGTAATCGCCAACACCGGCACCGGCGGCTTGAGCGCCAACCGCCTGGACGGCGATTTCGGTCAGTTTGCGAGCTTCTCCGGCCGGGCGGGCGGGCGCAACTTTCCCAGCTCCCTGATGGGGGCCGTGGCGCTGATGCGTCAGACCCTGGATGACGCTCGCTGGCAGGTGCGGGCCCGGGCTGCCATGGCGCGCAACCCGGCCCAGCGCCGGCCCGAATGGCTGGAAGGGCTGGATGACCTGGCGCCGATGCTGGCCGGCGACACGCCGCTGGTGTTCGAGTCCCAGGATCTGCTCGACACGCTGCGCATCCTGGAATTCATTCCCGCAGGAGATGTCGATCTGGTCATCGTCGGCCATGGTGCGGAATACCAGCGCCTGGCCGCATTCGACGGCCGGCGCGTACCCCATATCCTGCCGCTGGACTTCCCCGAAGCACCCGACATCGATGAAGACAATTCGCGCAACGTCTCGCTCGAGGCGCTGCGCCACTGGCACCGGGCCCCGGAAAACCCGGCGCGCCTGGCAGAGGCCGGGATTCCGCTATTGCTGACCAGCCATGGCTTGTCCGCGCCCGGTCAACTGTTTGCCGCGCTGGCCCAGGCAGTCGAGCGTGGTCTGGATGCCGACACCGCGCTGGCCGCGATCACCACCGAACCGGCGCGCTGGCTGGGCATCGAGGATCGGGCCGGGCGCATCGTCGCCGGACACATGGCCAACCTGGTCGTGGTGGAGGGCGAGTTGCTCACCGACAGCCCGGCCATCACCGAAGTCTGGGTGGACGGTCAGCGCCACGTTCTGGCCGCACTGGTGCCGCCGACAATCGACCCCGCCGGCACCTGGGACCTGGTCCTGGGCCTGGGCGGCATGGGCGATGTCGACGCCACCTTAGTCCTAGAAGGCCCGCCCACGCGCATGCAGGGGGTGCTTAGCGTGATGGGCAACGACACGCCGTTGAGCGAAGTACGGGTCAGCGGCGAGCGCGTGATTGCCAGCATTGATGCCAGTCGCTTCGGTGGTTCGGGCTCGATTTCGATCCGCCTGGACATCGACGGCGACCGCGCCCGCGGCAACGGCAGCGGGCCGTTCGGCGATTTCAGCGTGCGCGGTCGGCGCAGTTCCGATCCTGACCAAGAGGAGGCCATCTGATGCGCAAAATGATGCTGAGCCTGGGCATTGCGGCCCTCGCCACCGTGCCGGCCCTGGGCGACTGGACGCCCGACATCGAGGCCTGGAACAGCCCCGAACCGCCCCGGCCCGCCGTGCTTGTGGTGCGCAATGCAACGATCTGGACCGGCGCTGAAGCCGGCATCCTGGAGGAAGCCGACCTGCTGGTTCGCAACGGCCGCATCGCCGCCATCGGCCAGGGCCTGGAAGCACCACCCAACGCGGTCGAGATCGACGCGGCCGGCAAACACCTTACCCCGGGCATCATCGATGCCCATTCGCACGCCGCGATCATCGGCGGGGTCAATGAAAGTTCGCGCATCAACACCGCCGATGTGCGTATCCGCGACGTGATCGACGCTGAGTCGATCAACATCTACCGTCAGCTGGCCGGCGGCGTGACCGCGATCAACCTGCTGCATGGCTCGGCCAACGCCATAGGCGGCCAGATGGCCGTTATCAAGATGCGCTGGGGTGCCGCGCCGGCAGAATTGCTGTTTGAGGATGCTCCCGAGGGAATCAAGTTCGCCCTCGGCGAAAACCCCAAGCAGAGCAACTGGAACGCCGAGGTGGCGCGCTATCCGCAGACCCGCCACGGCGTCGAGCAGGTCATCCGCGAGCTGTTCCAGCAGGCCGCCGACTACCGCGCCGCCCACGCGAGTCATCCTTCCGGCCGGGCCGGCGGCGATCGGGTCCCGCCGCGCCCCAACCATCAGCTGGCCGCCGTGGCCGAGGTCATTCATGGCGAGCGCGATGTTCACAGCCACGCCTACCGGGCCGATGAAATGCTGGCCCTGATGCGGATCGCCGAGCAGTTCGATTTCACTATCAAGACCTTCCAGCATGTCCTTGAGGGCTACAAGATCGGGCCACAGCTGGCCGCCCATGGCGCCGGGGCCTCGGTCTTCATCGACTGGTGGGCATTCAAGTACGAAGCCATCGACGGCATCGGCTACAACCCGGCCCTGATGCACGAAGCCGGTGTTCTGACCGGTCTGCATTCCGACAACGCCGAGCTGGCCCGACGCATGAACCTGGAGGCGGCCAAAGCGGTCCGCTACGGGGGCGTCGACCCGCACGTGGCCCTGCAGATGATCACCGCTTTCCCGGCCGAGCAACTGGGCGTCGCCAACCGGATCGGAAGCCTCCAGGTTGGCCTCGATGCCGATTTCGTGATCTGGAACGGCCACCCGCTGTCGGCCTATAGCCTGGTTGAGCAGACCTGGGTCGACGGCCGCCGCTACTTTGACCGCGAGGCCGATCAGCGCATGCGCGCCGCCCTGGAAGAAGAGCGCGCCGAACTCATTGCCCTGGCTTTGGCCAGCGACGAACCGGCCGCCAACGGCGACGGCGAGCCCGCCAGCGAAGAGGACTTCTCTCCCGGCCGGCGCACCCGCGTTGCAAGCTTCGCCACCCACCTGACCGGCTACCGCGCATCGGAAATCGACCATGACGAATACTGCCTGCTCCATGATCACTAAGAACCTGCTGCCGGCCGCCGGCCTTGTCGTGCTGGGCCTGCTGGCCTGGCTGCCAGCGCGCGCCGAAATCACCGCGCTGACCGGCGCCACGGTTCACCCGGTCAGCGCCGAGCCCATCGAAGACGGCGTCGTGCTGATTGAAAACGGCCTGATCCAGGACGTCGGCGCCGGCCTCGAGATCCCCGAACAGGCAACGGTGGTTGACCTGTCCGGCCTGCACCTGTACCCGGGCTTTGTCCACCCCGGCACCCAGCTGGGGCTGACTGAAATCAGCAGCGTGGCCGGGACGGTGGATACCGCGGAAATGGGCTCCATCAACGCCGCCCTCCGGGTCGAAGTCGCCGTCAACCATGACTCCGAACTGCTGCCGGCCGCGATTGCCGGCGGCGTCCTCAACGCCCACGTGATGCCCGGCGGTGGCCTGATCCGCGGCACCTCTGCCCTGCTGCAGCTGGAGGGCTGGAGCTGGGAGGAAATGGTCTTCCACAGCCCGACCGCAATGCATGTGGCCTTTCCGCCCGGCGCGGCCTCCGATGAGGATAACGAGGATCTGCAATTGATCGACGAGACCCTGGAGCAGGCACGTCACTGGCACGCCGCCGAGCGCGCCGCGGGGGCTGGACAGGCGCCCCGCCCGGCGCGCAACGACCAGCTGGAAGCACTGGGCCCGCTGCTGGCCGGTGAGGTGCCGCTGATGCTGCACGCCAACGGCATCGAGGTCATCGAGGCTGCCTTGGACTGGGCCGAGAGCCACGACTTCGAGCGCGTCATCCTGGTCGCCAATGCCGACGTCCAGTACGCCGCCGAGCGCCTTGCCGAGGCCGATGTGGCGGTCATTCTGCGCGCTGTGCACGCCATGCCGGTGCGCCGCTGGGAGCCATACGACATGGCCTTCACCGCCGCCGCGCGCCTGCACGAGGCCGGCGTTCGCTTTGCCATCAGCGATAACGGCGGCGGCATGGACGTGGCCAACGCCCGCAACCTGCCGTTCCATGCCGGCACCGCCGCAGCCCACGGCCTGGACCCGGCCGCGGCGCTGAAAAGCGTGACCCTGTGGCCGGCCGAGATCCTGGGCGTGGGCGATCGCCTGGGCTCGATTGAAGTCGGCAAGCAGGCCAGTCTGTTTGCCAGCACCGGCGACCCGCTGGAGCCCATGACCCAGATTCGCCACGCCTGGATCGACGGCGTCGAGTACGACCTGATGCGCGACCGGGGCCGCCGGCTGCACCAGCGCTACCACCAGCGCCTGCAAACCGCCACGCCGTGAACCCGCCCCCGGCCGGCGGCCGGATGGCGCGATGAGCCTGCTCATCGTCACCCCGGATCGCGACAGCAGCGAGCTGGCCGCCGAGATCCAGGCGCGTGATCCCGATCTGGACGTGCGCCTGTGGCCGAACAGCGGCGCGCTGGAAGAGATTCGCTTTGCCGTTTTGTGGCAGCAGCCTGCCGGCCTGCTGCGAGGCCTGGGTGGACTGCTCGCGGTATCCTCGCTGGGCGCCGGAGTCGAACATGTACTGACCGACCCCGACCTGCCGCCCGACCTACCGGTCGGACGGCTGGCAGGGCGCCGCCTGGCCGCCGACATGGCCGGCTACGTCGTCGCCCAGGTACTGGGCCACTGGCGTGGCCTGGCCGACTTTCGCAGCCAGCAGGCACGCGCTGAGTGGCGCCCCTGGACCCCCGCCAGGCCACCCCGGGTCGGCCTGCTCGGAATGGGCGCAATGGGCACGGCAACCGCCACAGCCCTGCAGGCCCTGGACGTACCGGTGCGGGGATTCAGCCGCAGCGGCCGCGGGCCGGACGGGCTGAGCGTAGCGTCCGGCCGGGCCGGGCTGGAGGAACTGGCCGGATGGAGCGACTACCTGGTCTGCCTGCTGCCGCTCACCCCGGACACGCGCGGCCTGCTCAACGCCAGGCTGTTCGCCTCGATGCAGCCCGGAAGTGTAGTGATCAACGTCGGTCGTGGCCCGCACCTGGTCGAAGCCGATCTGATCGCGGGCCTGGCGCGCGGGCAGCCGGCGGCCGCTATCCTGGACGTGTTCGAGGAAGAGCCGCTGCCGCCAAGCCACCCGTTCTGCTCACACCCGGCGGTGTCCATCACGCCCCACTGCGCCAGCATCACCTCCGATCAGGAGGCCGCCGAGCTGATTGTCGAAAGCTACCGAAGAGTCGTGGCCGGTCAGTTGCCGCTCCGTCCGGTCGATCGAACACACGGTTACTGAGCCTGCCAGGATCGCGCAGGGCTCAATGCAGGCGTTTGCGTACCCTTCTCAGGCCGGGCTCGTCCGGATCAGTACTGATCGCAAAATCCAGGCGTTGCATCAGCGAGATCATGCTCTGGTTTTCGGCCAGCACCTCGCCGCGCATGAGGCTCAGCCCGCGCGAGCGCGCCACGTCCATCAGTTCGTGCATCAGCCGTGAACCGATCCCCCGACCCTGCCAGTCGTCGGCCACTGTAAGGGCGAACTCGCAGGCATCCTTATCCGCGTCGACCGTATATCGGCCAACGGCCACTTGGGTTTCTTGCCCGTCTTCGTCCGCACGAACCGCGATCAGCGCCATTTCGCGGTCGTAGTCGATCTGGGTAAAACGCACCAGCATCGCCTGGGTGAGTTCACTGACCGCCTGCATGAAACGAAAATAGCGCGACTGCGGCGACAGATTGCGGACGAATTCTCGTTCAATCTCGGCATCTTCGGGCCGAATCGGCCGAATCGTCAGGTCGGTGCCGTCGGGCATCTGCACCTTGCGTACCAGGTGGGCCGGATACGGGTGTATAGCCATGTGTCCATAGCGCGGGAGCGCAGCTTCCGGATGGCCCACGGAGAACCGCGCATCTACCGCCATCAGCCCGTTTTCATCGACGATCAGGGGGTTGATATCCATCTCGAGGATTTCGGGCAGTTCGCACACCATTTCCGAGACCCGCAGCAGAACGCGCTCCAGAGCCGAGTGGTCCACCACCGGCATGTTGCGAAATTCCTGCAGCAGGCGGGCAACGCGGGTGCGCTGGATCATGCCCTCGATAAGGACCCGGTTCAGCGGCGGCAGGGCCACGGACCGGTCGTTGAGGATTTCCACCCGCGTCCCACCGGAGCCGAAACTGATCACCGGGCCGAAGACCGGGTCGCGGATGACACCCACCAGAAGCTCACGTCCGTAGGGGCTGTCGTGCATTTTTTCTACCGTCACGCCGTCGATGCGCGCATCCGGTCGCAGGCGAGCGGCCTCGTCGACCATATGCCGATAGGCGTTGCGGACGTGCTCCGGGCTGCTGATGTTAAGACGGACTCCATGCACATCGGATTTGTGCGTGATATCCAAAGAATCAATCTTCATAGCCACCGGGTAGCCCACGGTGCCGGCTGCCACCAGGGCCTCGCCGGGAGAGGCAGCCCGCGCGCTGGCGGTAACCGGGATTCGAAACGCGGCCAGTACCGCCTTGCCTTCCAGCGTGCTCAGGCTGCTGCGACCGTCGGCCAAGGCACCCTCGATGATCAGACGAGCGCTTTCAAGGTCGGGCGGCGTGCGGTCGGTCAGGGGGTTGGGTACCTGCATCAGCAAGCGCTGGTTCCGACCGTAGGCGGCGAGGTAGGCAAACGCTTCGACCGCGGCCTCGGGGGTCGTGAAATGCGGCACATGCGAGGACGTCAGCAAGTCGCGGGCGGTGCGCACCTGGCTATCGCCCATCCAGCAGGCCAGCACCGGCTTGCGGGTGCCGGCAGCCAGCTCGCTGACCACCTGCGCAGTAGCCTCGATATCGGTCATCGCCTGCGGCGTGAGGATGACCAGGACCGCGTCGACCTGGGCATCTTCCAGGCAGGCGGTGACCGCGACACGGTACCGATCCGGTTCCGCGTCGCCCAGCACGTCAACCGGATTGCCGCGCGACCACTGTGCCGGCAGCGCCTTGCCGAGAGTATCCAACGCTTGCGAACCCAGCTCGGCCATGCGGATGTCGAGTTCGACCGCGCGATCGGTGGCCATCACCGCCGGCCCACCGGCGTTGGTCACGATGGCCAGGCGGTTGCCCTCGGCGCGATACCCGCTGGACAGAATCCGGGCCGCGGAAAACAGGTTGTAGATGGAATCTGCCCGGACCACGCCGGCCCGCTCGAGGGCCGCGTCGAACACATCATCGGCACCGACGATGGCGCCGGTATGCGACATGGCCGCGCGGGAACCTTCGGCATGACGACCGGACTTGATCACGATGACCGGTTTCATGCGCGCGGCCGCGCGCAGACCGCTCATGAAACGACGCGCCTGCTGAATCCCCTCGACGTAGAGCAGGATGCTGCGGGTTTCCGGGTCGAGCGCTAGATAGTCGAGCAGGTCGCCGAAATCGACATCGGCGGCGTTACCCATGGACGCGACCACCGAAAAGCCCACGCCCTGGGCTTCGGCCCAGTCGAGAATGGCCGTGCAGATGGCCCCGGACTGTGAGATCAGGGCGAGGTTTCCTCTGGAGGCCTTGTTCCGGCTGAAAGTGGCGTTGATACCGGCTACCGGCCGCATGATGCCCAGGCAATTGGGCCCGACCAGGCGCATGCCCGTTTCGCGGGCAATCTCGACCAGCTTTTCCTGGCGTTTCCTGCCGGCGGGACCCAGTTCGGCAAAGCCGGCCGACAGAATGACGGCACCGCGTACGCCCTCCTGTCCACACTGGCGCAGGATGTCAGGAACGACGGCGGCCGGGGCGGTGATCACGGCCAGTTCGACGTCCGCGCCGACGGCGGCAATGTCCGGCCAGCATGGCTGGCCCTGAACCTCGGACCGGCTGGGGTTGACGGCGAATAACTGGCCCCCAAAATCGCCGTCGAGCAGGTTGCGAAAAACGACTGCGCCGACCGAGCCCTCGCGCTCGCTGGCACCGATCACGGCGATACTCGAAGCAGAAAACAGGAGGTCGAGAAAATGACGGTTCATGGGGTTTACCTGCTAATGAATGACAGTGTCTCTACCCCTGCCACGAGAGTACCTGTGCAGCGCACAAATAGCAAACTCGATGACTGACCAGCTGATCAGTCGGTCTTCCCGCTTTTACCTGCATCACAGAAGCCATGCTCCTCTGCGCCCAGCGCGGCGTTGAACTTGGCGCTCATGTTCTGAAACCCGACCCAGGCCGTCAGCGCGGTGATCTCGTCATCGCTGAAGTGTTCGCGCAGGCCTTCGATCTGCTCCGGTCCGGTACCGGCGCAATCCTCGGTGACCTGCTCGGCCCAGTCGAGTGCGGCCCGTTCCCGCCGATCGAATGCGTCACTTTCGCGCCATTCAGCGACCTGGGCGGCGCGCTCCTCGTCGCCCTGCGCCTGGAGGAAGTTGTAGGCATTGAGATCGACGCAGAAATGGCAGCCATTGAGCTGGGCAATCCGGATCGAAACCAGGGAACGCAGGCGACTGTCGACCGGGTAGGATCGGCGATTGAATACGCCGAGCAGTCCGAGCAACCCAAGAAAGGCAGCGGGCAGGCGTCCCCACAACCACGACGGGGCGAGCACAGCTCCGTATACCCGGCGCTGGCGGCGGAGAAAAAACCGGATGTAGAACGGATACTCGTGCAGCGGCTTGGGCGCAATTCGGGACATGATCTGGCCTTGGCAACAAATGAAAGCCTATTGTGCCGAATCGGTTAGCTGCGCGACGGAGTCAGCGCGCGCCGCCCCGAGCGTCTACACTTGCGGACTTCCCTTGACGACCCGACCCAGGCATGAGCGTTGACCCTACCGAGCTGTTCGGCAACGAACCGGTTACAACCCTAGAGCGTGACGGCGTGGAATACACCCTGCTGGGCACGGCCCACGTCTCGCGCACCAGCGCCGAGACCGTGCAACGCCTGCTTGAAAGCGGCCACTACGACGCTGTGGCCATCGAACTGTGCAACTCTCGCTACCAGGCGATGACCCGGGAAGATAGCTGGCGCGAACTGAACCTGTTTTCCCTGCTGCGCCAGGGCAAGGCCGGAATGATGATGGCCTCGCTGGCGCTGGGCGCCTACCAGCGCCGTATCGCCGACCAGTTCGGCATCGAGCCGGGCGCCGAAATGAAGGCCGCCATCGCCGGTGCCGAGCGCGCCGGTGTGCCGGTCCAGTTGATCGACCGCGAAATCGGCACCACCCTGCGGCGGGCCAGTCGGCGCCTGTCGCTGTGGAAGCGCTGGGTGATGATCAACGGACTGATTTTTTCGCTGTTTTCGCGCGAGCAGATCAGCGAAGAAGACATCGAACAACTCAAGGAGGGCGACCTCCTGACCCAGACCTTCAGCGAGTTTTCCGAATCCAGCCCGGAGCTGTACGAAGCGCTGATCGCCGAGCGCGACCGCTACATGGCCGCCCGCCTGCGCACCGAAAATCGCGACGGCCCGACCCGGCGCGTCCTGGCCGTGCTCGGCGCCGGCCACCTGGCCGGAACCGCTGCCGCCCTGGAAAGCCAGGCCGACCCGAAGGCCGAAGTCGCCGAACTGGACGTGATGCCACCACCCTCGCCCGTTCTCAAGGCACTGCCCTGGCTGATCCTGATTGCGGTTCTGAGCGGCTTTGCCGTTGGCTTTGCCCGCTCGCCCGAGCTCGGGCTTTCGCTGGTCCTGACCTGGGTGGTCATCAACGGCTCGCTGTCCGCGCTGGGGGCGGCCCTGGCCCGGGCTCACCCACTGACCGTGCTCACCGCCCTGTTTGCTGCGCCACTGACCTCGCTCAATCCCACGATCGGAGCCGGCATGGTGACCGGCGCGGTCGAAGCCTGGCTGCGCAAGCCCAGGGTGGCCGACTTCGAGACCCTGCGCGACGACGTGGTGCGCGTCTCGGGCTGGTTTCACAACCGGGTTTCCCACGTTTTCGTGGTGTTTTTCTTCTCCAACCTGGGCTCGGCGGCCGGCACCTGGATCGCCGGCTTCCGCATGGTGCAGCAGCTGATCGACTGACGGATGACCGGACCGGCGCCGGCGCGGTACTCTATGCAGGGGTAACCATCGCGACAGCCGAGCATCCGGATGAATCTACGTTCCAAACTGTTCAAGAAACCGTGGCAGCAAAAGGATCCGGCCGGCCGCGCCGCCGCCGTGCGCACCGACCAGGATCCGGAGCTCGAGGCCGAGCTGCCGCGCCTGGCCCAGCACGACGAGTCGGCGCTGGTTCGCCTGGCCGCTCTGGAGCGCATCAATACCGAACCTTTCTGGCTGGATGCACGGCTGCGCGAAAGCGAACCCGCCATCCTTGAGGCCGCCGATCATTTTCTCGCGCGCAGTGTCCTGCGCGAGCCGCGAGCAGAGCTCGAAGCGGCCCGTCTCGAGTGGTTCCAGCAGGTAAGCGACCAGGCCCTGGTGCGCGCCGTTGCCGAGCGCTCACCGCTGCTTGCACTGCGCCGCGCCGCCCTGGCCCGGATCACGAGCCAGGGCTTTCTGGGCGACCGCTACGCCACCGAAACCGACGACGAGCTGGCCGCCGAACTGCTCGCCCGGCTCGATCAGCCTTCGACGCTGGAGCGCGTCATCGGCGCGCTGCGCAGCCGCAACAAGAAGCGCGCACGCGCAGCCGCCGAGAAGCTTGAACACGTTCGCAGCGAGCAGGGCCAGGGCAGCCCCGGCCAGGCCGCCTCCGAACGCCTGGTGGGCGAGGCCGAACAACTGGCCCGGGGCGATTTCCATGGTGATGCGCGGGAGATCATCGCCGGCCTGCGCCGGCGCTGGGACGAGACCGACGCCCACCCCGAAGGCATGACCCGTCGATTCGAGAGCGCCATGCGCATTGCCGAAGCGGCCCGCAACCGGCCGCCGCCGGCAGCGCCTGGTGAACCCGAGACAACGCAACCAGGTGAGGCCGAACTGCCGGATGCCGCTCTGGCCGCTGCGGCCGGCCACTTGCGCACCCGCATCCGCGAAGGCCAGCGCGCCGACCCGGCCGAACTGCTGGCCGGCTGGGATCGGGCCTGGAACCAGCTCGTCGACGTCAGCCCGGCCGACGAGCAGCTCAAACACGAATTGCTGCCGCTGTTGCGCGAACTGCAGGCCCAGATCCAGCAGCGCAAAGCCGCGCCGGCGGCCGATCACGCCAGCAAGCCCGCGCCCGCGGTGGACTTCGATGCCCGCCTTGACGAGACCGCCGCGACCCTGGAGGCCGGTGACATCGCCCGCTCGCATGACCAAATCCGCCGCCTGAGAAGCGAGTTCGACCGTCTACCCAAGCGCCAGCGGCCCGGCCCGGCCGGTGGCCGCCTGCAGCGCATGGAGGGACGCCTGAAGGAAATGCGCAACTGGCAGCACTGGTCCAACAACCAGCTGCGCGATGAGTTGATTGCCCGGATCGAGGCCCTGCCCGCTTCCGGCCAGCATCCGGACGCGATCACGGCCGCGCTGAAGGCCGCCCGCTCGGAGTGGAAACGCCTGGAAGGGCTGGAGATTCTGCCGGGCGACAAGCGCCGTTTTGCTGCCCCGTCCGGGCAGTGGCGGCGCTTTCAGAACGCATGCAAGGGCGCTTTCGAAGCCGCCCGGCCGTACTTCAAAAAGCGCGAACAGGTCCAGCAGGACAATCTTGCCACGCTGCATGAATTCATTGCCGCTGGCAAGGCCGCTGCCGAAGACCCAACCACTGAAATCGCGACCCTGCTCGGCTTTCAGCGCAAGGCGCGCCAGGCCATCCGGCGCATGGACGACCTGCCGCCCAAGGCCCGCGGCGGTTCGGCTGCCGGCCTACGCGATCTGATGGACCGCCTGTCGAAGCGCCTGGATGCGGTCTTCAGCGAGGTCGAATCGACCAAGCGCCGGCTGGTGACCGAGGCCCGTACCCTGGCTCACGAAAAAGATCTCAAAACCGCCATTGACAAGGCCAAGGCACTGCAGAACCAGTGGCAGAAGGCCGGCAGCGGACGGCGCAAGGTCGAGCAGCAGCTCTGGCAGGAATTCCGCGAACCGATCGACCCGTTATTTGCCCGCTTGAAGGGCGAGCAAACCGAGCGTCAGGCAGCCGATCAGCAGGCGCATGCCGAACTCGAGGCGCTGTGCGTGCAGGCCGAGGAACTGGTCGAGCTTCCCGAAGATGAACTGGAAGGCGCGCGCGGCCGGCTGACCGGGCTGATTGACCAGTGGCTGCAGATGAACCCGCGCCCGGCCCGCCTCAACCTGCGTTTTGAAAAAGCCGAGCGGCGCTTCGAGGAGCGCCTGCAGGCCCATCACGCGAAGATCGAACAGCGCGAACGGGAACGCCTCTGGAGCCTGGCCAGCGCGCTCCAGGAGCTGTGGGCCCGGCGAGTGCGCGGCGAGACCGGCGACCTGAGCCACGAGCTGCCCGCCACCGAGACCAGCGACCCGGCCATCCGGGTCCTGGCCGACAAGGCCCGAATCGTTGCCGCCGCCGAACCCGACCTTGACCAGCTGGCGCGGACAGCCGAACAGGGCCTGGCCGCGGCCCGGCAGGTGACTGTGGAAATGGAGTTCCTGTCCGGGCTCGACACCCCGGCCGATGATCAGCCCCTGCGCATGGACTACCAGGTCCAGCGCCTGGCCCGGCGCATGAGCGAGCGCGAACGCCAGCCCGACCTGGCCACCGAGCTGGCCGAATTGCAGACCCGCTGGGCCCAGTCCCTGCCCCATCCGCCAGACCATCATGCCGAGCTGGCCCGGCGCTTCGAGCGTGCCCGCCAGATCATCGAAGGCATGACCGGCAGCACCTGACCAGGGACAATGAGCGAGGCCTCCATCGAACCGGCCAGCGCAGCGGCTTTCGTCCACCTGCGGCTGCACACCGAGTACTCCCTCGAGGACGGCCTGATCCGCATCGGCCCGCTGCTCGATCGGGTGGCCGAACTCGGCATGCCCGCGGTGGCGATGACCGATTGGCACAACCTGTTTGCCCTGGTCAAGTTCTACCGCGCCGCCATCGCCCGCGGCATCAAGCCCATCGTCGGCGCCGATATCCGCGTACAGGAGGCCGACAGCCGGGACCGGCCCGGCGTCGTCACCCTGCTGGTACAGGACCGAGTCGGCTATCTCAACCTGTGCCGCCTGCTGTCGCGCTCGTTTCTCGAAGGCCGCGAGCGCGGCGGCCAGCCGCGCGTTCTCGCCCCCTGGTTGCGCGGCAACAGCGAGGGGCTGATCGTGCTGCTGGGCCGCAACTCCAGCGTAGGTGCAGCGCTCGCTGAGGGCCGCGCCAACCTGGCCGGCCAGCGCCTCAAGGACTGGCTGCGGCTGTTCCCGGAGCGCTCCTACCTGGCCCTGGAGCGGCTCGGGCGCGACGGAGACGGCGCCATCGAAAACGGCCAGCTGGCCCTCGCCACCCGCCACCAGGTGCCGGTGATCGCCAGCAACGATGTCCGCTTTCTTACCGCGCAGGACTACTTCGCCCACGAGGCCAGGGTCTGCATTCACCAGGGCCGCTTACTCGACGATAAACGCCGGGTGCGCGAATATGTCGACCAGCAGTTCCTCAAAAGCGCGGCCGAAATGGAGGCCCTGTTTGCCGACCTGCCGGTCGCCCTGGAAAACACCGTCCACCTGGCGATGCGCTGCAACCTAGAGCTGACCCTGGGTGAATACGTGCTGCCCGCCTTCCCGGTGCCTGAAGGCCAGACCGAAGACGACTTCGTCCGGCTCAAGGCGGCCGAGGGTCTGGAAAAGCGCCTGACGCGCCACGGGCTCGCATCCGGCTGTCCCCAGGAGGACTACGACGGCCGCCTGCAGCGCGAGCTCGACGTGATCACCTCGATGGGCTTTTCCGGTTACTTCCTGATCGTTGCCGACTTCATCGCCTGGGCCCGCACCAACGGCGTCCCGGTCGGGCCGGGCCGGGGCAGCGGCGCGGGCTCTCTTGTGGCCTGGAGCCTTGGGATTACTGATGTTGATCCAATACGTTACGAGTTACTTTTCGAGCGTTTTCTGAACCCGGAACGGGTCTCCATGCCGGACTTCGACATCGATTTCTGTGTCGAGGGGCGCGATCGGGTCATCGACTACGTGGCCCAGACCTACGGCCGCGACCAGGTCGCCCAGATCATCACCTACGGCACCATGGCGGCCAAGGCCGTGGTGCGCGACTGCGGCCGGGTCCTGGGCTACAACTACGGCTTTGTCGATTCCATCGCCAAGCTGATCCCGAACAAGCTGGAAATGACGCTAACCAAGGCGCTCGAGGAAGAACCCGAGCTGCAGCAGCGCTACGACAACGAAGACGACACCCGCTCGGTGCTCGACCTGGCGCGATCGCTCGAAGGCCTGGCCCGCAACGCCGGCAAGCACGCCGGCGGCCTGGTCATCGCGCCGGGGCCGCTGACCGATTTCACCCCGCTGTATACCGAACCGGACGGGCACTCGGTTCTGACCCAGTTCGACAAGAACGACGTCGAGTCGGTCGGCCTGGTCAAGTTCGATTTTCTCGGGCTGCGCAATCTCACCATCATCGACTGGGCGCTCAAGGCGGTCAACCGGCGCCGTGCAGCGCAACAGGAGGCCACCCTGGACTTCGACGACCTGCCGCTGGATGACCCACAGGCTTTTGCCCTGCTTCAGGCGGCCCACACCACGGCGGTGTTCCAGCTGGAATCGCCCGGCATGAAGGAGTTGTTGCGCAAGCTCAAACCCGATGCCTTCGATGACATCGTTGCCGCCGTGGCCCTGTACCGGCCCGGCCCGCTGGATGCCGGCATGGTCGATGAATACATCAACCGCAAGCACGGCAAGGCGCCGGTCAAGTATCCCCATCCGCTGTGCGAGCCCATTCTGAAACCCACCTACGGGGTCATCCTGTACCAGGAACAGGTCATGCAGATTGCCCAGGAGCTGGCCGGGTACAGCCTGGGTGCTGCCGATCTGCTTCGGCGCGCCATGGGCAAGAAAAAGCCCGAAGAGATGGAGCGCCAGCGCGAGATCTTCGTCACCGGCGCGGCGGCCAACGGCATCGAAACAGACCAGGCCGACTCGATTTTCAACCTCATGGAGACCTTTGCCCGCTACGGTTTCAACAAATCGCACTCGGTCGCCTATGCGCTGGTGGCCTATCACACGGCCTGGCTCAAGGCCCACTACCCGGCCGAGTTCATGGCCGCGGTGCTGTCGGCCGATCTCGACAAGACCGACAAGATCGCCAACCTGATCGAAGACTGTCGGGCCATGGGCCTGACCATTCTGCCGCCTGACCTGAACCGTTCGAGCTATCGCTTCGAGGTCGAAGACGGCGCCATCCGCTACGGCCTGGGCGCCATCAAGGGCGTGGGCCAGGGCGCCATCGACAACCTGGTCAGCATCCGCCGGCGACGCGGGCCGTTTGAATCGCTGGCCGATCTGTGCCGCGAGATCGACCTGGCCCGGCTCAACCGCAGAACCCTGGAAAGCCTGATCCGGGCCGGCGCCTGCGACTGCATCGAACCCAACCGGGCCGCCGTCATGCAGGCCCTGCCCGACGTGCTCTCAGCGGCCGAGCGCTTCCAGGCCGACCGCGAAGCCGGCCAGGGCAGCCTGTTCGGCGCAACCGAACCGGACCCAGCCAGCCGCCCCATGCCCGACTCCAGATCCGACCGGGTGCGCCCATGGACCAACCTGCAGCGGCTCAAGGCCGAACGCGAAACCCTGGGGCTGTACCTGTCCGGACATCCGCTGGATGACCTGCGCGAAGAACTGGCTGCTTTCACCTCCACGACCCTGGAGCGGCTGGGTCAGCATGTCGGTGATGCGCCGCGCGGCGGCAACGGCCACAAGCGCCAGCGCGGCGTCGAAATGACCCTGGCAGGCATGGTGATGGCGCTGCGCAAGCGACCCGGCAAGGGTGCTTTCGTGGCCCTCGACGACGGGACCGGTCGCATCGAGGTCGCGGTATTCGACCGCCTGCTCGCCCAGGTCGCCGATCGCTTGACCGCCGATGCCGTGCTGGTGGTCGTCGGCAAGGTCGAAATCGACGACTTCCGCGGCGGCTTTCGCATGGTCGCCGATGAAATTCTGGACATTGACGAGGCCAGGGCACGCTTCGCCCAGCGCCTCGAGATCGAAATCGGCAGCGCGCGCGACCAGGAGCTCGACAGCAACCTGGCCGCTGCCCTGCGCCCGTATCGCTCGGGCCAGACCCCGGTCATCGTGCGCTATCGCAATGCCAGCGCCCAGGCCCTGGTTCGGCTCGGCGAGGAATGGCAAGTGGTGCCGTCGGCAGAACTGCTTGCCGCAGTGGACGGCCTGGAAGGCATCGAAACCGCGCGCCTGCGCTACTGATAAGGAATCTCGCTGCGGCTGACCAGCAGCTTGCCGCTGCAAAAACAGGCGTTGAGAAAGGCGACCACGTTCGGCTCGGGCTGGCCTGAAGCATCCAGCAACGCTTCCAGATCGACCGGTCCGCGCAGAACCACCCGGGCCAGATCGTGCAGCAGGGCATTGGCCATCGCCTCACCGGGCACCTGGGTCAGCATGAACCTGGCGTCACCGCGCAGGGCCGGGTGCAGACGCCCCGGCGACTGGCCCAGTCCGGCATGCCACTTCAACTGGCTCAGGGCATGCCGCTCGCGCCCGGCAATGCGCGCCACCAGTTCCGCATTGGTCAAGGCCACGCCGGCTTCAAGCGACACCGGACGGGCGAAAAGCGCCGGATCCAGATCGTCGATGGCGCCATCGAAAAACCACGCCCCGGAACAGGGGTCGATCAACAACTCCGGCCAACCCGGACTGGTCAGGGCAATCGGTACGCTCCAGGTACCACAGCGCAGGTGGTCGGCCAGGGTCATTGCCTCTTCCGGAGGCTCGAGCACCTCATCGCCCCCGGCGGCGACACGGGCCGTCACCGGAACCGCTGGAACGGGCACCGCCAACGGCTCACCCCGGGCCAGCCGATCCAGCAAAGCGAAAAAATCGCGCGCGCGCAGCGGTTTTTTCAACAGCGTGGCCGCGTCGAAATCGGCCCGCCGGGTCAGCGCAATGACCGCCCCGGCATCAGAGTTGCGCTGGCTCCATTCGCGCTCGCCGGCGTCGCAGTCCACATCAATGATGGTCATATCGCCGCCGGGCTGATCCGAGAGCAGCCATTCACCTGCCTGGGGGCGAGCGCCGGCCAGGGTGAGCAGGGAGCGCATCACCATGCGATCCTTGGCGCTGACGTGCAGAACGGTAACCGTGAACGGATCGGCCATGGGGGAAGCCAGCGCCGGGCGCGTCAGTGCTCGCTCAACAAGTCGGGCCTGACTGCAGCCAGCAGCCGCCTGACCCGGCCCATGGCCTCATCCAGCACCCGATGAATGGCCTCGATCGAGATCGCGTCAGCGCCGACCCCAGCTGCCGGGTTGGCCACTACGCACAGGCTGGCGTAGTCCATGCCGGCCTCGCGCGCCAGGGCAGCCTCGGGCATTGCCGTCATTCCGACCAAGGTGCAGCCATCGGCGGCCAGGCGTCGAATTTCGGCCGCGGTTTCCAGGCGCGGCCCCTGGGTGGCGCCATAGCAACCGCCATCGTACAGGTCCACCCCGACCGCGGCCGCGGCCGCTCGCAACGCCCGTCGGGTCGGGCCGGCGAACGGCTCGGCAAACTCGATGTGCTCGAGTGGCTCGTCGGCGCTGTCGCTGAACGTGTGCCGACGCCCCCAGGTGTAGTCGATGAGCTGGTCCGGCAGCACCAGGTCACCGGGGCGCAGTTCCGGGTCGATGCTGCCAACGGCATTGATGGCAATGACGTGGCGTGCACCCGCCGTCGCCAGCGCGGCCATGTTGGCCCGGTAGTCGATCCGGTGCGGAGGAATCCGATGGGGACGCCCGTGGCGGGCCAGCAACCAGGCCTGGGCCCGACCCAGATCGACCCGGGCCAGGGCCGCCGACGGTCGACCCCAATCCGTTTCGATGGCTCGCTCTTGTTCGACCGGGAACAACTCCAGCGCCCCCGTTCCGGCCACCAGCGCAAGCGTGGTCATTCGGCCGCCCCCGGCTCCGGTAACGCCCAGATCTCGTCAAGCTGGCGCCAGTAACCGTTCCAGTCCATGCCGCAGCCAAACACATACCGGTCCGGCACCAGCAAGGCCACATCATCGACCCAGTCGCGATCCAGACCCCGGTCGTGCTCCTTGAGCGCCAGGACCGCAGTTATGACCTCGTCGGCACCATCGGCCAGCAGGCGTTCGCGCACCGCGTTCATGGTGTGGCCCTCGTCAAAGATATCGTCGATGAGAACCACGCTGCCGGCCACGCTGGTCGGCCAGCGAACCCAGTCCAGCGTGCCGCCCGTGGTCTGGTCGCGGTAGCGGGTGGCATAGACATGGTCCATCCGAAACGGGAAATCCAGCCGCCTGGCCAGTTCCACTGCCGGGTACAGGCCGCCGTTCATCAGGACCATGAAAGTGACCGGGTCGCGTCCTTGCAGGCGCAGACCCAGGCGTTCGGCCTGCGCATCAAGCGCAGCCGCCACGGTGCCGGCATCGAGCAGGCGCTCGCTCCCCTCCGGCCAGCGCCCCGACCAGCGCTCAAGCCGGCGCATGCTGGTCCTCCAGACGCTGTTCGCGCGCCATGGACTCGGCCTGCTCGAGTTTCAGCGTCCGGGTCGGGAAGGCAATCTCGGCGCCATGGCCGGCGATGATGTCGCCGATCTTGAGCAAGACGTCCTCGCGCACGGCGTGATAGGTGGTCCAGACCGTGGTCCGGGTAAAGCAGTAGACCATGATGTCGAGTGAGTGCGGGCCATAAAGGTCGAACTGGACCATGGTGGTCTGGCTGGTGTCGAGGTCCTCATGGGCCATGATCATGGCCCGGATATCGTCGACGACCGGCCGGATCACCTGCTGATCGTCGTAGCGGATGCCGATGTGCTCGAAGATGCGTCGATGGGTCATACGCGAGGGATTTTCCAGCGTGATGGTGGTGAACGTCGCGTTCGGTACGTAGATCGGTCGCTTGTCGAACTTGCGGATCGTGGTCATGCGCCAGCCGATCTTTTCGACCGTACCCTCGATTTCCTGGTCCGGCGAGCGCACCCAGTCACCGACCGAGAAGGGTCGATCCATGAACACCATGAAACCGCCAAAAAAGTTTGCCAGCAGATCGCGCGCGGCCAGACCGACCGCAATACCGCCAACCCCGCCGGCAGCCAGAAAGCCGGAGATCGGAATTTCCAGGATGCTCAGGATGGTCAGCGCCCCGGTCAGCATGACAGCGATGCGCACGATGCGCCCGAGCACGCTGACCGTGGTGATATCGAACTCCAGGTTGCGCTTGCGCCGCTCTTCGATGTAGGCGCGTTCGAAACCGGTCGTCAGGCGGAACAACAGCCAGGTGGCCGCGACCACCAGACCCAGTTGCTGCAGCGCATTGAGAAAATCGCTGGAAAAGTAGATGAATTCGGTATGTGGGGTCATCACGCGCGCGGCCATGACCATCCCCTGCCACCAGATCAGCAGCGAAATCGGCCGTTTGCCGGCGTAGACCAGGGCGTTGTCCCAGTGATGCCGGGTCTTCTCGGCATAGCGTTCCAGCCGGCCGATGAAGTTGCGGTAGAGAAACTCCAGCAGCAGCGCGGCCAGAATGATCAGGAAGGCCTGCAGCACCCAGGCAGGAATGCCGATCAGCCCGCCCAGGCGATCAATGTATTCGGTCATTGATCTGCTCCGTTCAGTTCGGTGAGTGATTGCCGCCAGGCCCGAAACTCCGGCACCAGCAGCTGCTCTTCCATGGTCATCATCGCCCTCCCGTAGAGGCGCTCGAAGCGCCCGGCATCCACCGCCGGCACGCTCAGCCGGGGATCATCCAGCAGGGCTTGGACCGAAGCCGGCTTGCACACCAGGGCAAGATCGCAGCCGGCCGCAAACGCCTGGTCGAGGCGCTCGCGCAAATCACCGGCCGGCGCGGCCCCGGCCATGTCCAGATCATCGGAGATGACCAGTCCGGCAAAACCCAGGCGTGCGCGCAGCACCTGGCCAATCCAGCGCTCGGAGAATCCTGCCGGGCGCTGATCAACCGCCGGGTAGCATACATGAGCCATCATCACCGCGGCCAGGCTGCCGGCCAGATCGGCGAAGGGCTGCAGGTCCGACTCCAGCTCAGGCTCGCAGCGCGCGTCGGTGACCACGCAGTGGTGCGAGTCTGCAGCGGTCGAACCGTGGCCGGGAAAATGCTTGCCGCAGGCGGCCATGCCGGCGTCCTTCATCCCGGCGACGTAAAACCGGGCCAGTTCGCTGACCGCTTCCGGCTCGGCCGCCAGGGCCCGGTCGCCGATGACGATACTGCCGCGGTCGAGGTCGAGCACCGGGGCAAAACTGAGATCAAGACCCAGGGCCAGCACCTCGGCCGCCATCACCCGGCCATGGCGATAGGCCAGGTCACAGGCGCGATCGGGACGACGGGAAAACCAGCGCCCAAGCACACCAGGCGGCGGCAGCCGCGTCAGGCCCGGCCCCTGAAAGCGCTGGACCCGGCCACCCTCCTGGTCCACCGACACCAGCAGGCGCGGCTGTTTCAGCGCGCGCAGTTCGGAGACCAGCGCGCGCAGCTGCTCCACTGAGGCGAAATTGCGCGCAAACAGAATCACCCCGCCGACCGCCGGATGGCGCAATAACTCGCGCGTGGATTCATCCAGGGCCAGCCCGTCGATACCGACCAGGAGTGGCCCAATACCCTGCCCCGCGCTCATGAGCGCACGAAAAAAGCGATGGACTCGACGTGCGCGGTGTGCGGAAACATGTCGACAATACCGGCACAGTCCAGCCTGAACCCGTGTTCGCGAACCAGGGCCGAGGCGTCCCGGGCCAGGGTGGCCGGATTGCACGACACGTAGACCAGCCGCCGCACGCCGCTGCCGGCGACCATCGGCAACACCTCCAGGGCGCCCGAGCGCGGCGGGTCGATCAGGGCGGCATCGAAACCACGGCGATACCAGGGTCGGGCCGAGACATCGGTAGTCAGGTCCGCTACATCGAACTCCACGTTGTCCAGGCCGTTGCCCTCGGCGTTGGCGCGCGCGGCCGCAATCAGCTCGGGCGCGCCTTCCACGCCCATCACCCACCCGGCACGGCGGGCCAGGGCGAGGCTGAAATTGCCCAGACCGCAGAACAGATCCAGCACGCGCTCATCCGACTGCGGAGCCAGCAGCTCCACAGCCAGTTCAACCAGACGCTGGTTGGCCGCGGCGTTGACCTGGACAAAATGCTGGGGATGGAAGGAAAGCTCAAGGCCAAAGGACGGCAGTCGGTAAGCCAACTGATGCTGTTGCGGCCACAGCCGATGAACGGTATCCGGCCCCTTGGGCTGCAGGTAGACGGCGATCTTCTCCTCCTCCGACCAACGCTTGAGGATGATCAGATCTTCGGCTGTCAGCGGATTGAGATGGCGGATCACGATCGCCGAACCATCATCACCGCTGGCGGTTTCGATCTGCGGCACGGCATCGGCCACGCTCAGGGAACCGATCAGCGTCGACAGGCTCTCGAGCCGGTCGCTGAAATCCGGATGCAGCACCCGGCAGTGACCCACATCGGCCACGTAGCGGCCCTGCTTTTCCCGAAAACCCACCAGCACCCGACCCTTGCCGGCCACGTAGCGAGCGCTGAGGCGGCTGCGGCGGCGGTATTGCCAGGGTTCGACCGACAGCGGTTCCAGCCAGCGCTCCGGCGCAACCTCGCCGATGCGCGCCAGGTTATCGACCAGGCGCTTGTGCTTGAAACGCAGCTGGGCCGAGTGTTCGAGGTGCTGCAGGGCGCAGCCGCCGCACTGCTCGAACCACGGACAGGCCGGCTCGATACGCTCCGGCGAGGCGCTGACGACCTCCTGGCAGATACCCTCGTCGAACCGACGGTTGCGGCCGGTCAGGCGCGCGCGCACGGTTTCCCCCGGCAGCGCACCGTGGACGAAAACGGCCTTGTCCTCGACCCGGCCCACACCGCGACCATCGTGGGCCAGGTCCCTGATTTCCGCCAATACCGGTTCGGCCGGCAATTTCCGGCGACGTCTTCTACTCATCAACAACCCTGGAGGAGGAACGAATCGGCAGCGCCAGAGAAACCAGGCCTACTTGCGCGTCCAGCTGCCGTCGGCCTGCTGGTAAATCCAGCCGGCGCGCGCGTTGGCGATCCACTGCCGGGCAAAGGTCTGGCGAATTTCGTCTTCCCACTCCGGACGACCGTTGGCAACCGCGATCTCGCGGTAGACCGCCCGGCGGTCGGAATTTTCCTCGCCGACCACGCGCTCGAGGTTACGGCGCTCGGCCAGACCGATGGCGCTGCGGTCGCGAATCTCCACCAGGCCGTCGTTGGACAGGCCAATGGCGCCGGCGTCGTACCAGGCGGCCAGATGCTCCCGGTGGCGGGCCGCCATGCGCTGCTTGATCTCCTGAACCTGCGGGGTGTCGATATCGATATTCGGGCTCTGCGCCCAGGCGCTGGCAAAAAACAGATCCGACAGCCGGAACCCGGTTGCCGGCGGCGGCGGAGCCTGATCGGTACGGCCGTCCTCGCCCAGAACGTCCTGGATAAAACGATCGGCCGCGCGCTCGGCTGCGGCTTCCGGAAAATAGACGTTGATGGTCACGCAGGCGGCCAGGGTCATGACCAGGCCAATCGTCAACAGGGACAGCAATCGAGTCATCTGGATCTACTCCTAGCTAGGGTGCGGACGCACCGAAAAGTTCGCGCAACAACAGCTTGCCGGGCACGCGTTGAACGCTGCCTGAATAGTGTAAGCGATCTACCCGCCGCGCACGCCGGCCAGCGCCTGGGCCAGGGTCTTGCAGCCGCGCGCCGTGATCCGGGTTTTTACCCCTTTTAGGTTGCCCTCCGGCAGCAAGGCCTCGGTAAAACCCTGGCCGGCCGCCTCGCGCAGCCGCTCCTCGCCGTTGTAGACCGGGCGCAGTTCGCCGGCCAGGCCAATTTCGCCAAACGCCACCAGTCCCTTGGGCAGGGGTTTTTCGCGCAGCGAGGACTGCAGGGCCAGGGCAATTGCCAGATCGCTGGCGGTTTCGGCCACACGGATGCCCCCGGCGACGTTGACGAACACGTCCTGATCGCCAACCTGGATGCCGGCATGCCGGTTCATGACCGCCAGCAGCAGCGCCAGGCGGTTCGGATCGATGCCCACCGCCACCCGGCGCGGGTTGGACAGGCTGGATGGCGCCACCAGCGCCTGGACTTCGACCATGAGCGGCCGAGTGCCCTCACGGGTGACCAGCACGCAACTGCCGGCGGCAGGGGTTTCTGCGCCAGACAGGAAGATCGCAGATGGGTTGGATACCGGTTTGAGGCCGCGGTCGGTCATCGCAAACACGCCCAGCTCGTTGGCCGCGCCGAAGCGATTCTTGACCGCACGAATCAGGCGGTAGCGGCTGCCGGAATCGGACTCGAAATACAGCACCGCATCGACCATGTGCTCGAGCACCCGCGGGCCGGCCAGCGCGCCCTCCTTGGTCACGTGCCCGACCAGCACAACAGCGCAACCGCTTTGCTTGGCAAACTGGACCAGCCGGGCGGCGCATTCACGCACCTGGGCGACCGCCCCGGGAGCCGACTGCAAGGCCTCGCTCCACAGGGTCTGGATCGAGTCGACGACAAGAAAGGCCGGACGATGCTGCGCGGCCGTGGCCAGGATGACCTCGAGACTGGTTTCTGTCAGGCAGTTCAGCCGCTTGGGCTCCAGCCCCAGGCGGCGCGCCCGCATGGCCACCTGGGCAGCCGACTCCTCGCCGGTAACATACAAAGAGCCACCCGCGCCGCCCAGGGCCGACTGGGCCTGCAGCAGCAGGGTCGACTTGCCGATGCCCGGATCACCGCCGAGCAATACCACCGAACCCGGCACCAGGCCGCCACCGAGCACACGGTCCAGTTCGCTGAGACCCGACGACAGACGCTGACTGGCATCCTCCGGTCGCACCGCGGCCAGGTTGACGACATCGCCCGAAGCGGTTCCGGCCCAGTTGCCGCGTTTACCGGGGCCGCTGCTGCCGGCTGCCGCAACGGCCTGTTCTTCCAGCGTGTTCCAGGCTCCGCAATCGCCACACTGACCCGACCACTTGGGAAAGACAGCGCCGCACTCGCGGCAGGAATAGGTGGTTTTCGCTCGGGCCATTTGGGGTATTTTAGGCCCATGACGCGCAACGAGCAGCCCATGATCGGCGAATCCCCGGCTTTTCTCGAGGTGCTGGACCAGGTATCGCGCGCCGCCGGGGTCAACCGGCCGGTGCTGGTGGTGGGCGAGCGCGGCAGCGGCAAGGAGTTGATCGCCGAGCGCCTGCACTTTCTGTCACCGCGCTGGGATCAGCCACTGGTCAAGCTCAACTGCGCGGCGATCAGCGACAGCCTGCTGGAATCCGAGTTGTTCGGTCACGAGGCCGGCGCCTTCACCGACGCCACCCAGCGCCGCTTCGGTCGCTTTGAAACGGCCCATGGCGGCAGCCTGTTTCTGGATGAACTCGCCAGCACCACGCCCGCAGTCCAGGAAAAGATCCTGCGGGTGATCGAATATGGCCAGTTCGAGCGCCTGGGTTCTTCGAAAACGACCACCGTGGACGTCCGCCTGATCGGTGCGGCCAACGTGGATCTGCCCGACCTGGCCGCGCGCGGCCGGTTTCGCTCCGACCTGCTCGACCGGCTCGCGTTTGACGTCATTACCCTGCCGCCGCTGCGGGTCCGGCGCGAGGACATCGTGCCGCTGGCAGAACATTTCGCCATGCGGATCAGTCGCGAACTGGGACGCGAATTGTTCGCCGGCTTCAGCCCGGACATTACCGCGCGCCTGCTCGAACACGACTGGCCCGGCAACATCCGCGAACTGAAAAACGTGGTCGAGCGGGCAGTCTACAGGCACGAGGCGGTGACCGATCCGATCACCGAGATACTGATCGATCCCTTCGAATCGCCCTGGCGAGCGCCACATCGGCCAGGCGACGAAAAAACCAAAGGCGAGATTCCGGATCTGGCCCGGTCACCGATCAACCTGCGCGACCACCTCAACCGGCAGGAGCGAGCGCTGGCCGAGCGCGCCCTGGAAATTTCCCGCGGTCACCAGGGCAAGGCCGCCGACCTGCTTGGATTGAGCTACCACCAGTTTCGCGGCATCCTGCGCAAGCACGGCCTGGTGGGTCACTGACGCACCCGACGCTGTTGCCGGGCCGGCTTTTGCTTTTTTCTTTCAGCCACCTTTCTTGCGCCGGCGCGAAGGGCGCGCCACGGTGCGGGTGGGCACGGTCCAGAACGTCACCGCGATGGCGATCAGGCCCAGGCCAACCATCAACCCGAACCAGGCCCGGCCATCCGGCCCGGGAACCAGCACCGAGCGCGACGGACGAACCGGATCGTAATGCACCGGGATCGAGTCTCCGGCTTGATAGAGCAACAGCTGCTCGCGCGCCTGCACCTCTGTCTGGCCACCAAGGCGGCGGCTGAGGCGTACTCGATCACTGGAATAGCGCTGCCCGTCCACCTCGTAATCGTACCGAACCCGAAGACGCCAGCCCGGCCCGATCCTGGCCCCGGAAACCGGCTCTGCTGCGGCTTCGAGCACGCTGCCGGATACGGCCGGCCACTCCAGACTGGCCCGCCCGTCCAGCAGCAGACGAGCGCGATCCTGCATCAGGCCGATGCCCATCAGGACCACCAGGACAGCGGCCACGCGACGAATGATTTTTTGTCCAGGACGTTCAGCCACAAGTTGTCCAGCCGGTGGAAGAAAAGCACGAATTCTCGCGCCGAAGGGTAACAGCCCCGGTGCCTTGAAGTGAAACTGAAGCAATCTTGAAGCCGGGATCCTATACTTCAGACAATTTCGCGGCGCGGGCGGGGAATCTGCCGGCGAGGTGTTTTCCCACGTCACCGAGAAAAATCTCTACATTTTTGATCAGACCTGCCGCATCCGGGCAATCGAAGAAGCCGCCCGGATCAACATCCAGAGCAACGTCAGCATCAACTTCATGCCCAATGCGGTCTACCGCGCCGAGACCTGCATCCAGCGCACCCTCGAGGCCGCAGATGCCTGCAATTTCCCGCTCGACAAGATCATTTTCGAGGTCACGGAGACCGACCAGATCCCGGATCGGGCGCATCTGCGCAACATCCTGGAATACTACAAAAAGCGCGGTTTCGAGACCGCAATCGACGATTTCGGCGACGGCTATGCGGGCCTGAATCTGATGGCCGATTTCACCCCGGATCTGCTCAAGCTCGACATTGCGCTGACCCGCAACGTCGATACCGACCGCAAGCGCCACAGCATCATTCGCCACATCATGGCCCTGAGCGAAGACCTGGGCATCCGGATCATCGCCGAGGGAGTGGAGACGCGCGCTGAGCGCGATGCGCTGCGGGACCTCGGGGTCGATCTGTTCCAGGGCTTCTACTTCGCCCGCCCCGCGTTCCGGTCAAAAGGCGAGGTTGATCCGGAAAGCCTGACTCCCTAAGGCGTCAGGCCGACTCGACACTCAATCGCGGGCTGCCTGTTCAGCCCCGCGCAGAACGCGCAGCACGTTGCCGCCCCACAGAGCCCGGATTTCATCCTCCGAGTAACCTCGGCGCAGCAATTCCCAGGTCACGTTGATCGTCTCCGAGGCATCATCCCAGCCCTCGACCCCGCCACCGCCGTCGAAATCCGACACGATTCCGACATGCTCGATGCCGATCAGGTCGACCGCGTAGTCGATATGGTCAACGAACTGGGCCAGGTTCACGTCGGGATGAATGGCCCGCAGTTCGGCCAACTGCTCGCGGTAGGCCTGGCGGTCTTCGCTGCTGGCATGAACCCAGCCGCGGGCGAGGTAGCGTTGGCGAAGTTCTGCCTGGCCGGCGGCAATCTCGGGGTGGACCTCGGCCAGGTAGCTGCGAAACGCCACCATCTGGGCCACTCCGCCATTGTCACGAATGGCGCGAAGCTGCTCGTCGTCGAGGTTGCGCGGGTTCTCGTACTGCCCCATCGCGCCCGAATGTGAGGCAATCACCGGCGCCCGCGAGAGCTCGACCGCCTCCATCATGGTGCGTTTGCCCACATGCGAGACATCCACCAGGATGCCATGATCATTCAAAGCCGTTACCAACTCCCGGCCGAGGTCGGTCAAACCGGGATCGCGTTCGCGATCCCCGAGGTCAAAGCGCGGGTTGGAACTGCCGCCGAACTGGTTGTGTCCCATGTGCGTCAAACCGACGTAGCGGACGCCGCGCTCGGCCCATAGCGCCACCTCGTCCACGCTCTCGCCGAGGGGATAGGCGTTTTCCATGCCAATGAGCGCAACCAGGCGCCCGGAGGCATGAATGGCCTCGACTTCGTCGGCGGTGCGGGCCAGACCGATCTGGCCTGGATACGCCCGCACCAGCCGTTCGATCGAGCGATACATCTCCTCGGCCCGCTCCCGGGCCGCGCGGTAGCCATTCTCATCCAGTCGCCCCTGGGCCAGATACACGATCAGGAAGGCCGCATCGAGCCCGCCTGCGCGCATTTTCGGGAAATCGACCTGGGCGTTGGTAAATCCACCGGGATCGAGCAGATGGGTGGCGTAGTTGGCACCCAGGTCGACATGAGTATCGATGGTCAGCACTCGCTCATGGACCGCCCAGGCCTGGGCTTCGGAGACCTCCTGCGGCTGGCGCTCAGAAGCCAGCAACAGCGTGCTTGAGAGCAGCAGGGTCAACACAAAAAGGGCACGAATCACGGCATGCATGGGCTGGGTTCTCGGCGGACAGGACAGGCCGGAGTATAGACAGCGACCTCAGTGTGCGCAAACGCGGCGGGCTCGTGATCTGGTAATCTTGTACCAATGGGCAGGGTCGGCAAGAAGCTGAAACCACATTCCCGGGCGCGCTTTCTGTTGTGCTCGGATCTTGATCGCACGCTGATCCCCAACGGGCCGCAGGCAGAGTCGCCCGGTGCGCGCGAGACGCTGCGCACCATGGTCGAACACCACGCCATCTGCGTGGTCTATGTTACCGGCCGTAACCGCGCCCTGGTGGAGCAGGCGGTGGCCGACTACGGGCTGCCCTGGCCCGACGCCGTCATCGGCGATGTCGGTACCCGCATCTGGTCGACTTTCGATCGGCAATGGAAACCGTGGTCGCAGTGGGACGACTTGATCCGCATGGACTGGGACGATGGCATTTGCTCCCGGATCCGGGAAGAGGCCGATACCGTGGAGTATCTGCAGCGCCAACCGGATGATTGCCAGACCGAGTACAAACTCAGCTACTTCTGCCCGGCCGCCAGGCTTCAGGACACGGCAGCCATGCTGCGCGGCCAACTGGCCGGGAACGGCTTGGCTACCGCCGTCATTGCCAGCCATGATGAAGTCAGCGATCAGGGGCTGGTCGACATCCTCCCGGCGCGCGCCACCAAGCGCGGCGCCATCGAGATGGTGATGAGTTCCTGGGGTTTTCCCCACTGGGCCACGGTCTGTGCCGGTGACAGCGGTAACGACCTGCCGTTTCTCACCTCTGCGCTGCAGGCCGTGCTGGTCGCCAACGCCGCCCAAGAGGTCCGCCAGCAGGCGCTGGAGATGGCCCAGAACCAAGGACAATCAGACAATCTCTACCTGGCGCTGGGCGGCTTTCACGGCATGAACGGCAACTATGCCGGCGGCGTCATCGAGGGTTTCGCCCACTACGTTCCCGAAGCTCGCCACTGGCTGGGCTGACCGTTCGGCCATCAGTTGATCGGGATCAAACACCGCGACCTGCGGCGAGGGCACAATCGAGCCTTGAGCCCATTGTCAACGACTTGCCAACCTGCCATGAAAATCCTGCCTCGACTGCTGGCCCTGCTCGCCATCGCGACTATTTCTTTCCCGGCTACGGCCGTGGACGAACCAGAACCCTTCAACAGCGTGACCATGCACGTTTTCATGAGCGAAACCTGCCCCCACTGTCGCGCCCAGAAGCCCTTCCTGGCCGGTCTGGATGCGCGTCATCCCGAGCTCGAGATTCGGCAGATGGAGATCATGACCACGCGTGAGCATCACGAACTGCTGCGCAACATGGCCTCCCTGCATGGCGTTCAGCCAGGCTCCGTGCCGATGATCTTTGTCGGCGGAAGGGTCTGGACCGGTGACTCGCGCCAGATCCGGCGCGAGATTGTCGAGCAGGTCGAGGCCTGCCTGGAAAATCGCTGCTAGGAACGACTTCTACCAGAGGGCAGCCACCCCGATCGCGACCAGGGTGGCCACGATCGGCACCAGAACCGTTACCACGAAGATATCGCGGTAGGCCTCGGCGTGGCGCAGGCCCATGATCGTGAGCATGGCAATCACCGCGCCGCTGTGGGGCAGCGAATCCAGGCCACCGGAAGCAATCGCGGCGACCCGGTGCAGGTCGGCAGGGTCCATGCCCAGGGCAAGGTAATGCTCGGCGAAGGTTTGCAGAAAGATCTGCAACCCGCCCGAAGCCGATCCGACAATCCCCGACACCACGCTGACCGAAACCGCCGCTGAAATCATGGGCGGCAACTGCAGGGCAATCACGCCCTCGGCAAACGCGCCAAACCCGGCCGTCTGGGTGACCACGCCACCAAACCCGATCACGGCTGCGGTGTTGAGCAGCGGCATGATGCTGTCATTTGCGCCACCGCTCAATGCCTCCATGGCTTTCATCCGCAGGCTGGCAAACAAGGCCACACAACACAGCGAGCCCAGCAGCAGGGCAACGCTCGGCCAGATGATGGGCTGGGTATTGGCGAAGGCCACCAGACCGCCGATCAGCGGCGTCTGCGGCCCGACCAGGCCGGCAGCAACCAGCGCGCGCGGCACGATAATGCTGCCCAGAACCACGCCCAGGGGAATCATGGCAACACCCCCGCGCGGTGCATGACGCACCTCCGGGGCCATCTTTTCCATGGCCGCGTCCTGGGGATTGGCCTGGTAGCCCTCCCCGCGCAAGCGCGCACGCCGCCACTGGTCTTCCAGATAGAGCCAGCCGCCAAGCGCCATCACCAGTGCCGCGGCCAGGCCGGGCAGGATGCTGGCGAAAAGGTCCGTACCCAGCGCATTGGCAGCAATCACGTTCTGGATCGAGGGCGTACCCGGCAGCGCGGTCATGGTGAAGGTGCCCGCACCCAGCGCCGCGGCGCCGCAGAACAGGCGCTTGGGCAGATCGGATTCGCGCATCAGCGCAATACCTAGCGGGTAGATCGTGAAAATGACCACGAACACCACGACCCCGCCGTAAGTCAGTGCCGCACAGACCAGAACAGTGACCAGCAATGTCCGGCGCGCACCCAGGCGGTCAATCACCGACTGGGCAATCGCGGTGGCGGCACCACTGGTCGCCATCATCTTGCCGAAGATGGCACCAGTGAGAAACAGAACAAAAAACTGCCCGGCAAAGCTGAACGCGCCGAGCGGGCCAAACGCAAAATGTTCCAGCAGGATGCGGTCGACGGCCAGGCCGTTGCTCAGACCGACAATCAGGCTGGCCAGCAGCGCCGCGATCAGAATGTTGACGCCGCGCAGGGCCATCAAGATAAGCGCTGCCAGCCCCAGCAGCAGGCCGATATTTCCGGTCATGTTCGTGTGTACCCCGACTGGCCGCGACCTGGCGCGGTTACTGATCTTCTCGCTTTCCGCAGACCCGGTCGGCCGGACCGCGCGAGGCCATTACAATAGCACTCCCGCCCGACCACGAGACCAGGACTTTGGCCACCGCCTCGACCCAGCGCAACACTTCCATCACCATCGGCAAGACCGAAATCCGCCCCGGCGAACGCCGTCAGCTGGAGCTGGAAGTCGGCCGCTTTTATACCTACACGCCGACCACCATGCCGGTGCAGGTGATTTGCGGGCACAAGGCCGGGCCGGTGATGTTTGTCAGCGCGGCGATTCACGGCGATGAACTCAATGGTGTGGAGATCATCCGCAGGCTGCTGCGGGTACCGGAACTCGACCGCCTGCGTGGCACCCTGATCGCCGTACCCATCGTCAACCTCTATGGCTTCATCAACACCAGCCGTTACCTGCCCGACCGGCGCGACCTCAACCGCAGTTTCCCCGGATCGGAAACCGGTTCCATGGCGGCGCGCATCGCCAGCCTGTTCATGCGCGAGATCGTGCAGCGCTGCAGCCACGGCATTGATCTCCACACCGGCGCCATCCATCGCAGCAACCTGCCCCAGATTCGGGCCAATCTCGACGATGCCCAGACCCTCGACCTGGCCCGCGCCTTTGGCACACCCGTGATTCTCAACAGCGCCATCCGGGATGGATCGTTGCGCGCCTCGGCGGCCGAGATCGAGGTCCCGATTCTGCTCTACGAGGCCGGGGAAGCGCTGCGCCTGGATGAATTCTGCATCCGTGGTGGGGTCGAGGGCATTCTGCGCGTGATGCGGATGCTGGGCATGCTGCGCAAAAGCCGGCGCAAACCGCCGCCCGAACCCATCGTGGCGCGCTCCAGCGCCTGGGTTCGCGCCCCCCAGAGCGGGGTGTTCCGGGTCTACGTCGGCCTGGGCGAACGAGTCATGCGCGATCAGACCATCCTCGGGGCGATTTCAGATCCCTTCGGCAAGCGCGAGCTGGAAATCCGGGCGCCGTTCAGCGGCATTGTGATCGGCCGCCTCAACCTGCCGCTGGTCAACGAAGGGGACGCGATCTTTCACGTCGCCCGATTCCACCGCACCGATGTGGCGGTGGAACGAATCGAAGACTACCAGGAGACCATGGAAGCAGACGACTTTCCCTGGACCGACGGCCCGAATGGCGAACCTTGAAGCCAGCATGGATTCGGGTCTGTTGAAGACGTTCCAGGGCGCGCGACCTGGCTGCCGCGGCTGCTCGAAACCGTTGCCGACTGAACGTCCCTTATAATCGTTGCGTTTACTTTTCTGGAGAAGGTCGATGACTCCCACCATGCGGGCATTGGTCAAGGCCACGGCAGCACCGGGGTTGGAAATGCGAGAGGTTCCCAAGCCCGCACCCGGGGCCAACGAGGTTCTGCTGAAGCTTGAAAAAACCGCCATCTGCGGAACCGACCTGCACATTTACCAGTGGGATGACTGGGCCCGACGCACGATCAAGCCCCCGCTGATCATCGGTCATGAGTTCGTCGGCCATATCGTTGAAATTGGCGATGGCGTGCGCGGCTATGAAGAAGGCCAGCGGGTGTCGGCCGAAGGTCACGTTGTTTGTGGTGTATGCCGCAACTGCCGCGCCGGCAAACCCCACCTGTGTCCGCATACCGAGGGCATTGGAGTGAACCGCGACGGCGGGTTCGCCGAGTACGTGGTCGTGCCGGCCAGCAACCTGTGGCCCATCCCTGATGAAATCCCCTCCGAGCTGGCCGCCTTTTTCGACCCCTTCGGCAATGCCGCCCACTGCGCACTGCAGTTCGACCTGGTCGGCGAGGATGTGCTGATCACCGGAGCGGGACCGATCGGTATCATCGCGGCCGGAATCGCGAAACACGTCGGCGCACGCCACATCGTGATCAGCGACGTCAACGACTACCGACTCCAGCTGGCTGCCGACATGGGAGCCACCCGGACGATCAACGTCACGCGGGAAAACCTGCGCGCCGTGCTCGGCGAATTGAACATCGACGGCTTCGACGTCGGCATGGAGATGTCCGGCCACCCGCAGGCTTTCGATGACCTGTTGCACTGCATGTACCACGGCGGTCGCGTCGCCCTGCTGGGCATCCTGCCCAAGGGCGCCGGCGTGGACTGGGACCAGGTCATCTTCAAGGGCCTGCAGGTGCACGGCATTTACGGCCGGCGCATGTACGAAACCTGGTACAAGATGACCCAGATGGCGCTGACCGGTTTCCCGCTGCACAAGGTGCTGACCCACCAGATTCCGATCGATGACTACGAGCGCGGATTTCAGCTGATGGCCGCGGGCGAAAGCGGCAAGGTCGTGTGCGACTGGACCGGCGTGGTCAAGACGGCCTGAACGCCGCCGATCAGTGGCTACGGGTGGGCCGGTAGATCTTGTCCGGGTTCATCCGCGGCTGCCACGGCAGGCCTTCGTTCTGCCAGCCATTTTTCAGCCGCATACCCGCGTGCTCGCCTTCGGCGATACGGTCACCTTGAAACCCGTGGCGAACGTACATTGCGTTGGCAAAACCGGCCTCGCGCAGGTAGGCAGCACTCGGCTCCCCGCGGGCGCTGCCGGATCGGCACATGGTGATGATGGTGGTGTCGCGAGCCAGCCCGCGCTCGATCAACGCTGCCTCGACCTCGGCAGCAAAATCGGGGTTGCGCGGCAACGGAAAGCCTCCACTGTCGGCATTCCAGTCGTAGCGGTCGACCAGCAGGAAAGGGATGTTGACGTCGGCGCTGTCGGCCCAGCCGATAAACATGATTTCGACCGGATCGCGCACGTCCACGAACAACACCGGCTCGTCACCCCGCTCGACCCGCTCAAACGCTTCGGCGGCAGAAAGGCCGTAGTCGCCAGCCTGCACCGGCGCGGCCAGCATCCATGCCATGGCCAGAATCATCGAAATACGCAGCATGTTGACTCCGGGAAGTGTGCAAGTGAGCCGCAACGTTATCATCAGACCGCTGACGAATCCGTCAAACAAGCCGCTGGCTTTGGTCGGCTGGCCTACAATCTCCGTTTCCCACAACCTTTTCATTGCGACCAGACCAATGGCCGATACCGCTTTCCTTGACCGCCTGAACTCCGAACTGGCCCGAATCGAACAAGACGGGCTGTACAAGCGCGAGCGCGCGATCACCACCCCGCAGCGGGTCGCGATTCGTACCGCCGAGGCCGGCGAGGTGCTGAATTTCTGCGCCAACAACTACCTCGGGCTGGCCGACCATCCCGACATCATCGCCGCCGCCCAACAAGCCCTGGACGAGTATGGTTTCGGAGTGGCGTCGGTGCGCTTCATCTGCGGCACGCAGGCACTCCACAAACAACTGGAGCGGGCCATTGCCGAGTTCTTCGGAAAGGACGACAGCATTCTGTATGCGGCCTGCTTCGACGCCAACGGCGGCCTGTTCGAACCGCTGTTGGGCCCGGAAGATGCCATCATCTCCGACCAGCTCAACCACGCCTCCATCATCGACGGTATTCGTTTGTGCAAGGCCGAGCGCCATCGCTACCCGAACTCGGACATGCAGGCGCTGGAAGACATTCTGAAGGCCACCCAGAACAAGCGCACCCGCCTGATCGCCACCGACGGGGTCTTTTCCATGGACGGGTACGTGGCCAAACTGGACGAAATCACCGCCCTGGCCGAACAATACAACGCCCTGGTCATGGTCGATGACTGCCATGCCACCGGCTTTTTCGGCCCCACCGGCCGCGGCTCGGCCGAATACCACGGCGTGCTCGACAAGGTCGACATCTTCCCCTCGACCCTGGGCAAGGCGCTGGGCGGTGGCATGGGCGGATTCACCGTGGCCAGCCAGCCGGTGGTTGATCTACTGCGCCAACGTTCGCGGCCCTACCTGTTTTCCAACTCGCTGGCCCCACCGCTGGTAGCCGCCACCCTCAAGGTGTTCGAAATCCTCAACGAGTCGTCCGCCCTGCTCGAGCAACTCAAGGAGAACACGCAATTTTTCCGGCAGGCCATGGTCGAGGCGGGCTTCGACATCAAGCCCGGCGACCACCCCATCGTGCCGGTCATGCTCTACGACGCGCCGCTGGCCCAGAAGATGGCCGAGGAATTGCTCAACGAAGGCATTTATGTGATCGGTTTCTTCTACCCCGTGGTACCGAAAGGCGAGGCTCGCATCCGCACCCAGATTTCGGCCGCACACACGCGCGAACAACTCGAATTTGCGGTCGATGCATTCATCCGCGTAGGCAAGCGCCTGGGCGTACTCTGATACGCATAACGAAGTTCGAACCAAAGCGGGCGGTTCGTGGGCATCCTCATCATCGGCGCCGGGTTTTCCGGCATCGGCCTGGCGATCCGCCTCAAACAGGCCGGCATCGAGGATTTCCTGATCCTGGAGGCCGAGTCCGGCGTCGGCGGCACCTGGTGGCTCAACCGCTACCCGGGTTGTGCCTGCGACGTGCAGTCGCATCTGTATTCACTTTCGTTCGAGCCCAGGGCCGACTGGTCGCGCCAGTTCGCCGGGCGGGCCGAAATCCAGCGCTACCTCGCCGACTGCGTCGACCGGCATGGGCTGGCCGAACACATCATCCTCGACACCCGCATGGAACAGGCCCGCTGGCTGGAAGGGGAATCCGCCTGGCAGGTGCGCGATCATCGCGGTGTCACCTACCGCGCCCGGGTGCTGGTATCGGCCATCGGCGGACTGTCGCGCCCGGCCTGGCCGGCCATTCCGGGTCTGGACGAATTTGCCGGCCCGGTGATTCACTCGCAGCGCTGGCCGGAGCACCTGGAGCTGCGCGACCGCCGCGTTGCCGTAATCGGCACCGGGGCCTCGGCGATCCAGTTTGTTCCGCACCTGCAGCGCGAAGCCGCCCGGCTCGATGTCTACCAACGCAGCGCCCAGTGGATTCTGCCCAAACCCGACCGGGCAATCCGGCCGTGGCAGAAAACGCTCTACCGGCACGTTCCGGCTGCCCGCCGGCTGGTCCGGCTGGGCCTGTTTGCTCTTCTGGAAAGCCGCCTGCCCGCCTTCGCCCGCTGGCCACGTCTGACCGCCTATCACCGGCGCAAGGCGCTTGCCCATCTGCGCGACCAGGTGCGCGACCCGGAATTGCAGCGCAAACTGCTACCCGACTACGCCATGGGCTGCAAGCGGGTGCTGATGTCCAACGACGACTACCCGGCCCTGGGTGAAGACAACGTGGCACTGTTCACCGACCCGATCGAGCGCATCGAGGACAACGTGATCTTCGACTGCACCGGACATGGCCGGACAACAGACCTGATCGTCCTGGGCACCGGCTTTCAGGCCACCAGCCCGATTCCCGAGGGCATGATCCTCGGTGCCGATGGCCGCGACCTGGCCCGAACCTGGGCCGACGGCCCGCAAGCCTACAAGGGCGTGGCCGTTGCCGGGTTCCCGAATTTCTTTACCCTGCTGGGCCCCAATACGGCGCTGGGACACAACTCGGTGCTGCTGATGATCGAGGGCCAGCTACGCTACCTGGTCGACCTGTTTGGCCATATGCAGCAACACGGGATCCATCGCGTGTGCGTCCGGCCCGAAGCCCAGGTGGCCTGGAACCGGGACCTGCAGCAGCGACTGGAGCGCACGGTCTGGAACCGGGGCGGCTGTGCCAGCTGGTACCGGCACCCGGTCAGCGGACGCAACGCCACGCTCTGGCCGCGATTCACCTTCACCTATCGCTGGCAATGCCGGCGATTCGACGCGCAAGCCTACCGGATGCGTCGCTGAGAGCGCGTCACTCGCTGACCGGGGATTGCAGCATCCGGGCGAAATCCTCGGCTTCCCGCGGACACCCCAGCAGAAACCTCTGGATCCGGTCACTGCCCTCAGACCCGTTCCGGCCGCACCACCCGGCATTCACTGACCGACACCAGGCCGATCTGGCGGCTGACGACCTCGAACACCGATTCGAGCACTTGCTCTGCGCGCTCGGGCGCGACCACGGCAAGAACTGCGACCATGCCCCCGGCCGCGCTGATTTCGCCCTCCTGCGTCCACGGCCCGGTTCGACCCTGGCCGCCGAGGACCGGCAAGACCGTGTAGCCGGTGACCCCGGCGCGATCCAGCTGGCGCGACAGCGCGCGCAGGGCCGGGGTCTCGATGATGATTTCAATCCGGCTGGCCGGATGAGTCTGCATGTCAGCCTCCAGGCAGCCACTGGGCTGCGGTCAGGTACAGCGAAACGCCGATGGCCAGGTTGAACGGAAACGTGATCCCGAGGGCCAGGGTCAGGTAGACCGCCGGGTTGGCCTCGGGCAAGGCCACGCGCATCGCCGCCGGAACGGCAATGTAGGACGCCGAGGCCGCCAGGGTGGCCAACAGCGCGACCCCGCCTTCCGACAGGCCGAGCAGCCAGCCCGTGACCAGGCCCAGGACGGCGCCAAGCAGCGGCATCAGCACGGCAAACAGCACCAGCCCGACGCTGAGCACACCACGGCTGCGCAACAGGTTGCGACCGGCGACCAGGCCCATGTCGAGCAGGAACAAACACAGCACGCCCTTGAACGGCGCGACCAGGAACCCCTCAACCTCGGCCATCCCGGCCGGCCCGGTGGCCCAGCCGATCAGGAAAGCGCCGAGGAGAAGAACGATCGAGCCGTTCAGGGCAATCTCCCGCCACGGCAGGCCCTCACCCGGTCCCGCCCGCCCCCGGGCCAGCCACAGGGCGGTGAGTATGGCCGGAGCCTCCATCGCCGCCGCCACGGCCACCAGCCAGCCTTCGTAGTCGATGCCGGCCGAGCGCAGCAGCGATGTGGCTGCAACAAAGGTGACAATGGAAATCGAGCCGTAGTGTCCGGCCACCGCGGCGGCATCGACCCGGTCGAGCCGAGTCATGCTGCGCAACAAGCCGTAGGCCAGCAGCGGAATCAGCGCCGACAAGGCCACGCCGGCAACCAGCGCCAGGCCCAGGCGCGGATCAGCCCCGGCAGCAGCCACTTCGACCCCGCCCTTGTAGCCAATGGCAAACAGCAGGTAGATCGACAGACCCTTGGCCACGGCCTCGGGAATGCTCAAGTCGGAGCGAAGCCCGGCCGCGACCAGTCCGAGCACGAAGCTCAGGACGATCGGCGAGATCAGATTTTGCAGCGCAAGCTCAACCATATCGGGGCTCAGGCAGGCGCGAGCAGGTCGCGGGCAGCAGCCAGCATGGCCGCCTCGGACGCCAGCACCAGGTTGGCTGCATCGGCCAGCGGAATATAACAATCGGCGGCGGCAAGGCGCCGGACCGGACGATCCGCGACCCCGGCCTCCACCATGGCGGTTACCAGGCCCTCGCCAATGCCACCGTCAGGCCGGCCCTCGTCGAAGATCAGCACGGCCGCACAGCCTCCGGCGTGTGCGGCCACCTCGGCTATGGGCAGTGGCTTGAGCCAGCGCAGGTCCAGCACGCGCACCCGGTGTCCGGCTTGCTCGAGGACGGCCGCGCAACGCAACGCCATGGGGATGCCGTTGGCATAGCTGATGATCAGCAGATCCGAGGCGTCGGCGTGGTAGACCCGCGCGGCAAACGGCTCCAGGGCCTGGTCCGGTGGCGGGTACGGAAACAGCCAGCCGCCGTCGTCGGGCTCATGGAGATCCTTGGTCATGTACAGGGCGATCGGTTCGATCAGGGCACAGACCCGGCCGTCGACCTGGGCCATTGCCATCATCGTGCGCAGCATCAGGGCCGCATCGTCGCCGCGCGAGGGGCAGCCAATCACCAGGCCGGGAATATCGCGCAGCGCGGCAATCGAGTTGTCGTTGTGGAAATGGCCACCGAAGCCGCGCTGGTAACCCAGCCCGGCAATCCGCATGACCATGGGGTTGCGGAACTGGCCGTTGGAGAAAAACTGCAGCGAGCAGGCCTCGCCGCGAATCTGGTCGCAGGCGTTGTGGAAATAGGCCAGGTACTGGATTTCGGGGACCGGCAGGTAGCCCATGGCGGCATAGCCCTGGGCCAGCCCAAGAATGGTCGTCTCATCCAGCAGGGTATTGAATACGCGGGCCGGTCCGAAGCGCGACGACAGCCCCTTGGTCACCGTGTAGACCCCGCCCTTGCGGGCGACGTCTTCGCCGAAAACCAGCGCTTGCGGGTATTTGGCCAGCAGATCGGCCAGGGCGCGGTTGATCTGGATAGCCAGGTGGCGCGGCGGCTGGCTCTCGGGCCGATTCGCCGACCCGCCGTGGTTGTTCGCGCGCGCCTCGGCCAGGACCGCATCGGTCGACAACGGCGCCAGCGGCGCGATTACTTCGGCCCGATGGCTCAGGCGCGGCTCGGCATCGGCGCGGTCGGCCTGTTCCAGGCAGCGTTGCCGCAGCTGCTCGTAGCGTTGACAAATCGCATCCGGGGTCATCAGAGCGCGCGCGACCACCTGTTCGGCCGTGCGCAGCAGCGGGTCCAGCGCTTCGGCTGCAGCCAGCTCCTCCGGAGTCCGATACTCGATTTCGAAATCCGTCCCGGCGTGGCCCATCAGCCGGGTGGTGCGCAGATGCAGAAACACCGCCGAGCGCCGCTTGCGGCACTCTTCCACCGCCTCGCCCACCGCGGCGTAGGCACCGGCAGCATCGAGGCCGTCGGCAAAGCGGTAGGTCAGACCGTGACGGCGCGCCATGGTGTCGTGAATCCAGTCCCGCGGAGACGGTACGGAAATGCCCAGGCCGTTGTCCTCACACACAAACAGGATCGGTACCGGCAGGTTCTGGTGGCGCGACCAGGCGCAGGCATTGAACGCCGTCTGGGCCGCGGCATGGTTGAGGCTGGCGTCGCCGAAACTGCAAACCACCAGGCTGTCGACCGGCACCGGCAGCTCGTGGCCATCGCGCCCGGCGCGGGCAATCGCCAGCGCGGTGCCGACTGCCTTGGGCAGGTGCGAGGCAATGGTCGATGTCTGGGGCAGCACCCACAGCGGCTTGCTGCCCCAGACCTTGTGGCGCCCGCCCGAGGCCGGATCCAGCCGTGAGGCGGCAAACGACAGGCAGGTGTCGCGAATGAAATCAAGCCCGTCAAGCTTGCGATAGCGCTCGGCCATGAAGGCGCCGGAGCGGTAATGCAGGAACGCCGGATCGGTGTGCCGGGTCAGGCGCCCGACCAGCGCATTGCCCTCGTGGCCGGACGAGCCGATGGTGTAGAAGACCTTGTTCTCGGCGCGCTTGACGCGGGCCATGAGGTCGAGCTGGCGCGAGGCCAGCTGGCTGTCGAAGACTTCGACCAGGTCGGCCGGGGCAATGTTACCGTGCACCGGCGGCCGAACCGCGCCGTCGTCCAGGGCCTGCAGGTGGGCCAGGAAGGCCTCATCGACGACTTGTGCCCGGTTGAGGCGACGGGCGGCGGATTGGGACATTGTTTGCTCGAACCGCAGAGGAACGCAGATGGACGCAGAGTACTCGAAAAGCGGGGTTCAGGGTTCCGGGTTCAGGGTTCCGGGTTCAGGAAAACAATAACCCTTAAAACGCATTCACCCCGGTCAACTCCCGCCCCACGACCAGCTGATGCACGGTCTCGGTGCCCTCGTAGGTAATCACCGACTCCAGGTTGAGCATGTGGCGGATGGCGACGTATTCCAGGGTGATGCCGGAGCCGCCGAGCAGGTCGCGGCAGTCGCGGGCGATGTCCAGGGCCATGCGCACGTTGTTCCACTTGGCCATGGAAATCTGGGTGGGGTGCACCCTGCCCTCGTCCTTGAGCCGCCCGAGGCGCAGCGACATCAGCTGGGCCTGGGTGATGCGCCTGGACATGTCGGCCAGGCGAATCTGCACGGCCTGGTTGGCGGCCAGCGCGCGGCCGAACAGTTCGCGGTCGGCGGTGTAATCGATGGCTTCTTTCAGGCAGGCCAGCGCAGATCCGATCGGCCCCCAGGTGATGCCGTAGCGGGCCTGACTGAGGCACGACAGCGGACCCTTCAGGCCCTTGACCCCTGGCAGGCGGTTGGCGTCGGGCACGCGCACGTTGTCGAAGTACAGCTCGGAGGTGACCGAGGCGCGGAGCGACATCTTGGCGTGGATTTCGCGCGCCTCGAAGCCGGGGGTATCGGTCGGCACGATGAAGCCGAGGATGCCCTCGTCGGTGCGCGCCCAGACGATGGCGATATGGGCCAGGTTGCCGTTGGTGATCCACATCTTGGCGCCGTTGATGATCCAGTCATCGCCGTCGCGCCGGGCGTGGGTTTTCATGTTGGCCGGGTCCGACCCGCCATGCGGCTCGGTCAGGCCGAAGCAGCCAATGACCTTGCCGGCGGCCATATCCGGCAGCCAGTGCTCCTTTTGCTCGTCCGAGCCGAAGGCGTGGATCGGGTACATGCACAGCGAGGACTGGACCGACACGAAGCTGCGCAAGCCGGAATCGCCGCGCTCGAGTTCCTGACAGATCAGGCCGTAGCTGACCGCGTTGAGACCGGCGCAGCCGTAGCCCTCGAGGCTGGAGCCCAGCAGGCCCAGATCGGCAATCTCGGGGATCAGTTCGGCCGGGAAGCGACCCTGGTCAAAGCATTCCGCCATGAGCGGCAGGGCCTTTTCATCGACGAAGCGGGCCACGCTGGCGCGAATCATCAGCTCTTCTTCACTCAGCTGGGCGCTGATGTCGAACAGATCGAAGGGGTCAAGTGTGTGCATGCAAAGGCCTGAAATGGGTTCGGGTCGGGGTCGAGATTTCCGCAACGCACCCGGCCGAGTTCCTCTTCATTCGCCCAGGCAGCCCGGCTATAATACCGCCTCAACCGTTCTCCCTATCGTTGTAGTTCAATATGCGATTGAAATCGATTGTCGCGGCCATCGCCGCCGGCTTGCTCACAGCGGCTGCAGTTCATGCCGACCAGGGCGATGCCGAGGAAGGCCGAGTGCTTGCCTTCACCTGCCTGGGCTGTCACGGCATCCCGTTTCACACCAACGTCTACCCGACCTATTTCGTGCCGCGGATCAAGGGCCAGACCGCCGGCTATATCGAAGCTGCGCTGCACGCCTATCGCGATGGTAGCCGCCGTCACGCAACCATGCGGGCGCACGCCAACACGCTGTCGGACGAAGACATCCGCAACATTGCCGCCTACTTCGCCCGCTACGGGGAGGATCCATCATGAAGCTGATGCTCACCGCGCTGACCGTGGCGCTGGCCTGGGCGCTGGCCAGCCCGGCTTCAGCCGGCAACCCGGCGCGCGGGCTGGAAATCTCGCAGGTCTGTCAATCCTGCCACGGCGAGGACGGAAACCTGGCCCTGGAAGCCGATTATCCAATCATCGCCGGCCAGCACTTCAACTACCTGGTGCGCGCGCTGGAAGACTACCGTTCCGGCGACCGCGACCACGCCATCATGTCCAGTTTTGCCCGCGACTTGAGCGACCGCGACATTCGCGATCTCGCCGCCTGGTATTCGCGCCAGGAAGGGCCGTTGAAACCCTAAGCCACAGCGCGGCCTGGGCTCAGGCCGCGTAGTACGGGTTTTCGCCCTTGCTGTGGTCGGTTGAGTCGACCACGCTGCGCACTTCGGGCAGTTCCTGTTTCATGGTGGTCTCGACCCCGTTTTTGAGGGTGACGTCGATCATCCCGCAGCCCTGACAGCCGCCGCCGAACTGCAGCACGACATCGTTTTGCGGCGTGATTTCGACCAGCGAGACCTGGCCTCCATGGGACGCGACCATGGGGTTGATTCTGGCCTCCAGCACCCAGTTCACGCGCTCACTCAGCGGTGCATCATCGGCCGGGCGTTCGCCTTTCAGGCCGGGAGCGCGAATGGTCAACTCGCCGCCCATGGCGTTGCGCTCGAAATCGATCATCGCTTCCTGCAGCGAGGGCAGGCTGTTGATTTCGATGAACAGGGTGAACTGGCCGCAATCAAACGGCTCATCGTCACTGTGCTCCTGGCCGGCCGGGCAGTAGGCGAGTTCCACCTCGGCGGTGGGCGAGCCGGGCCGGTGAATGCAAATGCGCAGGTTCGTGCCCTCTGGCTGCTGTTCGAGCAGGGAGGAAAAGTAATCGCGCGCGGAGGGAGTAATGGTGACCATGGCTAAACCTGTATCCAGAATGTCAGTTTGAAGTAGATGATGCCGCCGTATCAGTCAACTTTCAACCGCTGCAGCAACCACGGCAGGGAATGATCGTAACGCCAGTCGATGCCCGAATGACTGCCTTCGAACTCTTCCCAGTGGTGGGCAATACCGGCATCTGCAAGACGCTGATGCAATTCGCGCGTGCCGTAGTGGATGAAATACTGGTCGCGCGAGCCGGCGTCGATCCACAAACCGGCCAGGGCTTTCAAGGCATCGGCGCTTTGCTCCACCCGCCGGACCGGGTCGAAGGCCAGCCAGCGCGCCCAGACCGACTCATCCAGCGCACAGGTCTGCAGATCGAACGGCAGCGCCAGGTTCAGCGGCAACCCCGGGCTGGGTGAATAGCTGGCCGCCAGACACAGGGTCATCAGGGTATGGAACTCGGCGCCTGTCGGGCGCTGCCGACGCCAGAAGGCGCGGACAAAAGCAACCGGATCGCCCTGGTATCGCGCCAGCACGTCGCAGCAGGTCGGGAAGTCACGCGCATAGACCCGGTCAAAACCGCAGTCACCGGCGTGACAGGCCACCGCCCCGAAATACCCGGGGCGACTCATCGCCAGATGCAGGGCGCCAAAGCCGCCCGACGATTTACCGAACACCGCTCGGCTCCGGGCCTGGCCCAGAGTACGGTACCCCTGATCCAGGGCCGGCAGGAGCTCATCGACCAGGTAATCGGCGTAGGCACCGATGGCCGCGGAATTGACGTACTGGTTGCCGCCCAGGCTGGTGTAACAATCGGGAAACAGCACGACGACAGGCGCCATCTGCTGCTCATGAATCATCCGGTCCAGGCGCTGCGGCAGGGACTCGCCATGATTGCGCCAGGACACTTGTCCGGGACCGGCATTGGTGTAGGCGGCCAGCGACACCAGCACCGGGTAGCGGCGCTCGCAATCGTCGTAGCCAGGCGGCAGGTAGACCGGGTGGCGGCGCGTAGACGGATCTCCGAGCGGGTTGTCGGCCAGCAGTTCGGAGCCGTGTTCAAGCCACTCCAGCCGCCCTGCTTCCGGCGCCAGAGCCGGCCGCAAACCGGCCGCGCGATGCTCCTCTGCGCCCATCTTTGGTTTACCCGGCCCTGCGCCCGGCCAGCGGGATCACCTTGTCGCTGCGCTGCGGCACCTGGCCAATCTCGGGGACCAGGTCGAGCAGGATGGAACGCAGCCGAGCCGTGTCGTACTGCTGGACCGCGCGTTCGCCCTCGGCGAGACGATCGTCGAGGCCCAGACAGCGCTCGCCGGAGGCCTGGCTTAAGAAAATCTTCTCGTGCGCCGTTTTGGCGTAGGACTCATGCGCGTGGAACAGTTCTTCGAACAGTTTTTCGCCCGGCCGCAGGCCGGTGTAGACGATTTCAATATCGCGCCCGGGTTCCTTGCCGGCCAGGCGAATCAGCTGCTCGGCGAGGTAGCTGATGCGGACTGGTTCGCCCATATCGAGCACAAAGACTTCACCGCCGCGACCCAGCACGCCGGCCTGCAGGATCAACTGCCCGGCCTCGGCAATGGTCATGAAGTAACGGGTGATTTCCGGATGGGTCACCGTCACCGGACCGCCACGCCGAATCTGCTCGTTGAACAACGGCACGACCGAGCCGGTGGAGTTGAGCACGTTGCCGAAGCGGACCGTGATGAAGCGGGTCGAGGACTGGCGGTTGATCTGCTGGCAATACAACTCGGCCACGCGCTTGGTCGCCCCCATCACGTTGGCCGGGTTGACCGCCTTGTCGGTGGAAATCAGAACGAAGATGTCGACTCCGTAACGATCGGCCGCCTCGGCCACCCGGCGGGTTCCGATGACATTGTTGCGAAACGCTTCCCGCACCTGGGTCTGCAGCATCGGCAAATGCTTGTAGGCGGCGGCGTGAAAAACCACTTCCGGACGCGAGCGCTGCATCACCGTGTCGATCGTGGCTGGATCACAGGCATCTCCCAGCACCGCCTCGATGACCAGGTCGCGAAACTCGTTGCGCAGGCGATAGTCGACCCGGTAGAGGTTGTACTCGCTGTTGTCCAGCACGACCAGTCCGGCCGGATCCAGGCGCGCGATCTGGCGACACAACTCGGCGCCAATAGAGCCGCCACCGCCGGTCACCAGCACCCGCTTGCCGGTCAAGCCCGAGCGGATCCCGTTCCAGTCCAGCGAGACCGGATCGCGGCCGAGCAAATCGTCGATGGCGACCGGCTTGAGATCATCAAAACGAGTGATGCTGGAACCCAGTTCCTTCAGGGTCGGCAAGGTCTTGAAGTCAACCTCGGCCTGCTCGCAGATCTGGACGATGCGCTGCATCTGCTGGTTGGTTGCCGACGGAATGGCAATGACGGCCTGGTCGATCATGGCCTCGCGAACCACCCGCGGCAGCCGACCAATGGCTCCAAGCACGGGAACCGAATCAATTTCACGCTGGCGCAGACGCGGGCTGTCATCCAGAAAACCGACCACGTCATGACCGCCACGCCGCTTCAGCTCCTTGAGCAGCAGGCGCCCGGACTGGCCGGCACCCAGGATCACGGTACGCCGCGTGACCCGACGCTGGCGTACTTCCAGGCGCATGTCCTTGAACACCCGATACATCAGGCGCGGCAGGCCCAGCATCACGGCCAGCAGTACCGGGAAAATCCAGACCATCAGCACCATCAGCTCAACCGGTGCCGACAGCACCAGCAGCACCCCGGCCCCGGAGGCTGCCCCCAGCACTGCCGCGCGCAGCAAGTTGCCGAGGTCGGGCAGACTGGCGAACCGCCATACACCGCGATACAGGCCGGCTCGCCAGTGCAGGAAGCCCTGCAGGATCAGGATGAGATTGGCTTCCAGGGCAATCTGCTGCCAGTCCGGCCCACGAGCGTCGATCAGCCACGCCGTGGCTGCGCGGGCCGCCAGCCAGGCCAGCCCGATCATGACCAGGTCATGCACAACCACCACGGCGCGCAGGTTGAGAAGCGAGTTGCGTTTCTCCACCCTGCCCGTCATTGCGTGTTGTTCTCCTTGTTGGTCACGCGCTGCACAACATACCAGCCCCCGCTGAGGACCACCACCAGGGCCAGCGCCAGCGGCATCTCCCAATCCGGAAACCGCAGCGCCAGCTGGACGACCGGCAACACCAGCACGAGATTGATCAAAGAATACAACCCCAGCACACGAGAGTGAGGCCAGCCCAGCCCGATCAGCCGCTGGTATGCGTGTTCCCGGTGCGGAGTATACCACCGCGCCCCGCTTGCGGCCCGGCGCAGCAGGGTCGCGGTAGCATCGACCACGAACAGCGAGCAGATGATCAGGCTCAGCCAGATGCTGACCCGGCCGCTGGCCGCCCCGCTCAGGGCCAGCAAACCGACCAGACCACCGATACTCACCGAGCCCACGTCACCCATGAAAATTCGCGCCGGCGGTCGATTCCAGGCCAGAAACCCCAGCCCGGCCCCGGCTAGCGCCAGCCCGGCCAGACCAGTGACCGGCGCCTGTTGATCGAACACCAACAGGCCGAGCACCAGCCCCGCCCACGCCGCCTGGGCGGCAGCCAGACCATCCGAGCCGTCCATGAAGTTGTGCAGGTTGATCAACCACACCACGGCGACCACGGCGAGGGCCGACCAGAGCAAGGGCCAGGCCAGAACGATGGAACCAAGGGCTACTTCCGCCACCGGGCCCGCCAGCCAGAGCATGGCCAGAGCAATCACGAAATGCCCGCCCAGGCGCCAGCGCACCGGCAGATCGCGGATGTCGTCGAGCCAGCCGATCGCGGCCAGCGCCAGCAGCACGCCAACCGTCGCCAGTGCATCGACGCCGGCCAGTCCGAGTAATACCATGGCCATCGCGCCCACCATGGCAGCGCCTCCGCCGCGCGGCGTCGGCTGAACGTGACTGCGGCGTGCGCCGGGCTGATCGACCAGCCCGCGCTGCAGCAGCCAGGCGCGCAGCAGCGGGGTCAGGAGGGCTGTCAGTGCCCCGGCCAGCGCCAGGGTCCAGGCCTGCTGAGCCGACATTACTCGCCCAGCACGCCGCGGATGACGCGGGTGCTGTTCCAACTCCGGCAACTCGGGCACATCCAGTGATGCGCCCGGCCGCTGAAACCACAATTCTGGCAGCGATGGATGGGTTCGCGCTCCATCAGGGCACCCATCAGATCGCCGATCAATTCCGGGCCAACATCCTCCAGGCCCAGCTCGCTGGTCTGGAGCAGTTCCATCAGCAATGCCAGTCCGCGAACACTGCTGCGCTGCTGGAGGGTCGCCAGCAACAACTTGCCGGCGCGCTGGGGGTCGCTTTCCGCCACCAGTCGAGCCAACAGCAAGCCGGGCATGTGGAGATCGGTCCGCCGGGCCAGTTCCGCCAGCCACTCCTCGAGAACCGGCATGGCGTCACTGGCGCGATGACATTGAACGATTGCATCCGCCCAGTTCACCAGCAGGTCGGCATCCAGCTCTACGGCTTTCCGATAGCGTTCGGCAGCCCCCTCCATGCGTCCCTCGAGAAGGGCGATCCCGGCCTCGATCAAGCGCGCGCGCGCGATCGCCGGATCGAACCGCCGGGCCTGGCGAAGGCAGCGACAAGCCGCCTCCACAGCGTCCGTTGCCAGGGCCGCATCGGCCAGTTCACAGTGCAGTTGCGCCACCAGTCCGGAGGTCGGCTCGCCGTGGACGAATTCCAGACGCTGCGCCTGTTCGATTGCCTGGGCCCAGTCTTTCTGCTGCAGGTAGATATCCAGCAGGTGACGACGCGAGGCAACCCCGACCTCCCTGCTGTCGGTCAACTCCAGGAAGAGCCGTTCGGCGCGATCCAGCAGGCCGGAGCGGGCGTAGTCCAGGCCCAGCTCGAACAACACCCGCTCACGCTGCTCGTCTTCGAGATTGGGTCGGGCAAGGATATGGGTGTGGTACCGGATCGCCTTGTCCATTTCGCCCCGGCGGCGAAACAGCGTGCCCAGCGCCAGATGGGTATCAACCGTGTCCCGGTTGACTTCCGCCAACTGAAGAAACTCCTCGATCGCCTTGTCCGACTCTTCGTTGAGGAGGTAGTTGAGACCGCGAAAATATTGGCTGGAAAGCGCCTTACGCTGCCGCATCCGGCGTCGTTTCGACCCCAGACCGAGCAACCAGCCGCTGACTGCCGCCAGCGGCAGCAACACGAACAGCAGCGCAAGCTCAGCCATTCCGGACCGGCAGGCCGGCCGTTTGATCCTTTTTGCGTTGCCGCGTCTTGGCGCGCAGACGCGCCGGCAGATCGAACATCAGCCAGAACACCAGCAGACCCGAGACCACCCCCAGCGCAAACACGCTCAGCACCAGACCGCCCAGCGGCAGTTCGGGTTCCACCAAAGCCAGGTCCAGGCTCACCGGGTCGGGGTTCAGAACACCAACCACCAGGCCCAGACCCGCGGCCACCAGAACAGAAAAGAGAAGAACCCAGCGATACATGATACGGCCCGATCAACTGGTGCCGTAATCGACCCGGTCTCGCAACTCCTTGCCGGGCTTGAAATGCGGCACATGCTTGCCCGGCAGCGCCACGGCTTGACCCGTCTTGGGGTTGCGCCCCATGCGTGGCGGTCGGTAATGCAGCGAAAAGCTCCCGAAACCGCGAATCTCGATTCGCTCGCCCTCGGCAAGGGCGCGACTGAGCTGCTCCAGAATGCACCGGACCGCCAACTCGACATCGGTCTGGTTCAGGTGGGTCTGTTCCGCCGCCAGGCGTTCGATCAACTCCGATTTCGTCATGGCCCTCTCCCTGACAATTTCCGACCTCAACCACCCGGCGGCGCCGGGTGGTCGGCTGGCCGACCGGCCGATCAGTCCTTACCGGCCAGCTGTTCCTTGAGCAGATCGCCCAGCGACGTGCTGCTGCTGCCCGAACGGCCCTGGTACTGATCGATGACCTCGGCCAGTTCAGCGTCGTCCTTGGCCCGGACCGACAGCGTCAGATTGCGTGTCTTGCGATCCAGGGCAACGAACTTCGCCTCGATCTCATCGCCCTCGGACACCACCCGGGTGGCGTCTTCGACCCGCTCCTTGGCCAGGTCCGAGGCCTTGACATAACCATCTACGCCGTCTGCCAACTCTACCACCGCTCCGCGCGGATCGACAGACTTGACTTTGCCGGTGACCACGGAACCGCGCGGATGCTCGGCCATGTAGGTTGCGAACGGATCCTGTTCGATCTGCTTGATGCCCAGCGAAATCCGCTCCCGCTCAGGATCCACGGCCAGCACCACGGCCTCGAGTTCCTCACCCTTGCGGAAATTGCGAATGGCGTCTTCGCCCGGCGTCATCCACGAAATATCGGACAAATGCACCAGGCCGTCGATGCCGCCGTCCAGGCCAATGAAAATCCCGAAGTCGGTGATCGACTTGATCGCGCCGGAAACCTTATCGCCCTTGTTGTGGGTGGCAGCGAAAGCTTCCCAGGGGTTGGGAGCGACCTGCTTCATGCCCAGCGAAATCCGGCGCCGTTCCTCGTCGACGTCGAGCACCATGACTTCGACTTCCTGGCCGATGTGGACAACCTTGGCCGGATTGACGTTCTTGTTGGTCCAGTCCATCTCGGAAACGTGGACCAGGCCTTCGACCCCGTCTTCGATCTCGACAAAGCAGCCGTAATCGGTGATGTTGGTAACCTTGCCGAACAGGCGCGAGGTCGGCGGATAGCGCCGGTCGATGTTGTCCCATGGATCTTCGCCGAGTTGCTTGAGGCCGAGCGACACGCGCATGCGCTCGCGATCAAAGCGCAGCACGCGCACTTCCAGCTCGTCACCCACTTCGACAACCTCGGACGGGTGACGAACCCGCTTCCAGGCCATGTCGGTGATGTGCAGCAAGCCGTCGATGCCGCCCAGGTCGAGGAAGGCGCCATAGTCGGTCAGATTCTTGACCACGCCCTTGATGATCGCACCCTCGTTCAGGCGTTCGATCAAATCCTCGCGTTCGGCGGCATATTCATGCTCGACCACCGCCCGACGGCTGACAACCAGGTTGTTGCGCCGACGGTCGAGCTTGATGATCTTGAACTCCAGGTCCTTGCCTTCCAGGTAGGCCGGGTCGCGGACCGGGCGGACGTCGACCAGCGAGCCGGGCAGGAATGCGCGGATGCTGTCGATGTTGACGGTGAAACCGCCCTTGACCTTGCCCGTAATCTGCCCGATCACGTTGTCTTCGGCCTCGAAGGTCTGCTCCAGCGTGTTCCAGACCCGCGAACGCTTGGCCTTTTCGCGCGACAGCCGGGTTTCACCGAAACCGTCCTCAACGGTATCGAGCGCCACTTCCACTTCGTCACCAACGGCCACTTCCAGCTCGCCGTCCGGACGCTCGAACTGGTAAATCGGAACGATGCCCTCGGACTTCAGGCCGGCGTTGATGACCACGGCGTCATCGCGAATTTCAACAACCCGCCCCATCACGATGGCGCCGGGGCGCAGTTCGCTTTCGTTCAGGCTTTGTTCAAAGAGTTCAGCAAAAGATTCGGTCATTACGTTTGAAATATCCTGCAAGATCCTGCGCGGGAGCCAGCGCGAGTGTCTCGTCATCTGCGGAGTCTGGCGACTACGCTCGTTTATCAAGCCGATTCGTCGGACGAACCAGCCACCCAAATACCAATCTACGACCTGTCGAAAACCCGTTCGGTCACAACCGCAAGAACCCGTTCCACCACTTCTTCCAGCCCCAGACTGGTCGAATCCACCACTACGGCATCGTCTGCCGGCAGAGTGGGCGAAACCGTTCGTTCGCGATCCCTCCGGTCTCGAGCCTGAAGGTCACTGATCAGCCGGTCAAATGTAACATCATCGCCGTTGGCTTTCAACTGCCGATATCGGCGCCGCGCCCTCTCCTCAACGCTGGCGTCAAGAAAAACCTTGGCCTCGGCGTCGGGAAACACCACCGTGCCCATGTCACGACCGTCTGCCACCAGGCCGGGGACTGCGCGAAAGGCGCGCTGCAGGTCCAGTAAGGCCGCGCGCACGCCGGGCAGCGCGGCCACCTGCGAACTGGCAACCCCGACTTCTTCAGCGCGCAGGGCATCCCCCAGCCGGCGCCCTCCCAGGCAGGCCTGAATGCCATCCGGGCCGGGCTCGAAACCCAGATCCAGATCGGCGCAAAGCGCCGTCAGGGCCGTCTCATCGGCCAGATCGGTCTTGTTGGTCAATGCTGCCAGGGCCACGCTGCGGTAGACCGCACCCGAATCGAGCACGCCCCAGCCCAGGGCTGTGGCCACGCGTGCCGAAACAGCACCCTTGCCGGCACCCGAAGGGCCGTCGATCGTCAGCACCGGACAGCGGCTGGTCTTCGTCATGAGTCCTCCTCGGCCTGCCATTCCAGCTCCGCGCCCAGGGCGCGCAAATCATCCACGAACCCCGGGAAGCTGGTTCGGATCCATTCGGCATTGGCGATCAATACCGGGGCCTCGGCCACCAGCCCAAGCACAGCCAGACTCATGGCGATGCGGTGATCGCCGCACGAATCGACCTCGCCACCGGCGATTGCACCGCCGTGCACGCAGGCCCCGTCTTCGGTTTCTTCCACCTTCACCCCGAGGCGCTCGAGCTGGCGGCACATCACGGCCAGCCGGTCGGACTCCTTGACCCGGAGCTCGGCCGCCCCGGAAATCCGGGTCTGGCCGGACGCCACCGCGGCCAGCGCCATGACCACCGGAAACTCATCGATCGCCAGCGGCACCCACTCCGGCGGAATTTCGATGCCGGCAAGCCGCGCCGACCGGACCCGCGCCGAACCCACCGGCTCGGCACCGACACTGCGCTCGGCCTGCCAGGCAAGGTCGCCGCCCATGGCCTGCAGAATCCGCAGCACGCCATCCCGACTGGGGTTGATGCCGACGTTGTCCACGGTCAGCTCCGAGCCCGGCACCAGCAAACCGGCCGCCAGGATGAAGGCAGCCGAACTGAGATCTCCGGGCACGTGAAACCCCCCCGCGCGCAGCCTCTGGCCACCGCGCAGACGCAATTCATTTCCGTGTTGCTCCAGCTCCACGCCAAACGCGGGCAGAAGGCGCTCGGTGTGATCGCGGCTGGGACCCGGTTCCACCAGCACGGTTTCCCCTTGCGCGGCAAGACCTGCCAACAAGACCGCGGACTTGATCTGCGCGCTGGCCACGGGCGGGGTGTAGCGGATGGCCTGCAGCGCGCTCGGGCGCAGGCGCAGCGGCAGGCAGCCGGCATGTCCTTCCAGGTCGGCGCCCATGGCGCCCAGCGGCTCGATGATCCGTCCCATCGGTCGGCGCGACAGCGACTCATCGCCGATCAGGGTCAGTTCGCTGCCAAACAGTTCCGGCCGCCCGGCCAGGGCACCGGCCAGCAGGCGCACCCCGGTACCCGAATTACCCAGGTCCAGAGTGACCCGGCCCACCGGCCCGAGACCACCGTCAATTCGAATTTCGCCATCGTGGTGCTCGACCGATGCACCCAGCGCAGCCATCGCGGCCAGGGTGGCGTGGGTGTCGGCGCTGTCGAGATAGCCGGTAATCACCGTCTGTCCGGCAGCCAGGCCCCCGAGGATGGCCAGACGATGCGAGACCGACTTGTCACCCGGCGGCTGACAGCGACCGGTCAATGGCTTGCGCGCCGGTGTAACCAGCAATTTCATGACAAGCCCAGGGCGTCGGCCAGGCCGGCCAGCAGGCGTCGGTTCTGCGCCTCGGTGCCGACGGTGATGCGCAGGAAACGCTCCAGACCATAACTGGCCACCGGGCGCACGATGATGCCGGCGCGCAGCAGGGCTTCATGGACGGCAGCGCTAGCGCCGTCAAACCCCACCAGGACAAAATTGCCCGCCGAAGGCACCACGTCCAGACCCAGCGCGCGGCAGCCCTCGGTCAGCTGAGCCAGACCCGCCCGGTTGACCGCGCGACTGCGCTCGATGAAAGCATGATCATCCAGTGCCGCCCGCGCCGCCGCCAGCGCCGGAACGCTGACGTTGAAGGGCGGGCGCACGCGGTTGAGCAAATCAGCCACGCCCGGGTTGCTGAGCGCGTAACCCACCCGCAGACCGGCCAGGCCGTAGGCCTTGGAAAACGTTCGGGTGACGACCAGGTTGGGCAGCTCGGCCAACCATGTCGAGGCATCACCGAGGCGGTCGGAATCGGCGTACTCGGTGTAGGCCTCGTCGATCACGCAGATGACCTGCGGCGGCAGCGAGGCCACGAAATCCTTGAGCCGGTGCCCGTCAAGCCAGGTACCGGTCGGGTTGTTCGGATTGGCCACAAACACCATCCGGGTCTCGGGCCCGACCGCCTGGTACAAGGCGCGCAAGTCGTGACCCAGCGGCATGGGATGGTCGGGCGACAAGGCCGGAGCCACCCGCGCCTGAGCTCCGACCATCTGACAGACAATCGGGTACACGGCGAAGGCATACTGCGAAAAAACGGCCTCCAGGCCAGGCTGGAGAAACGCCTGGGCCAGGAACACCAGGACCTCGTTGGAACCATTGCCCAGGGTGATGCAGTCCGGGGTCACGTCATGTCGCGCGGCCAGCGCGGCTTTGAGCTCAAAACCGTTGCCATCGGGGTACAGACCCACCTCGGCCAGGCTGCGTCTGGCCGCCTCCAGCGCCAAAGGACTTGCCCCCAGCGGGTTTTCGTTTGACGCCAGCTTGATCGAGTCGCGCACGCCGTATTCGCGCTCGAGCTCGGCCATCGGCTTGCCCGGAGTATAGGGCGTCAAGCCACGCACTCCAGGCACCGCCAGATCGGTGAAATCCCGTGCTCTCATGGCGCCGGAGCCGTCCGGGCAGCATCGGGATCCGGCAGCCGGCCGACAACGGCGCGCGGGTAGCTGCCGAGTATCTTGATCATGCGCGCCTCGCTCTCCAGTTCAGCCAGCGCCGCCGCCACTGCGGCCTGCTCGACGTGGCCTTCGACATCAATGAAGAACACGTAGTCCCAGCGCCCCTGCCGGGACGGCCGCGATTCGATCCGCTTCATGTTGACCCCGTGGCGGGCCAGCGGCTCGAGCAACCGGAACAGGGCGCCGGGACCGTCGGTGCCGGCCACCAGCAGCGTGGTCTTGTCATCTCCCGAGGCCGGCAGCAGGTCGCTGCCCAAGACCAGGAACCGGGTAGTGTTGTCGACATGGTCCTCGATATTGCCAAACAACACCGGCAGGCCATAGACCTCGGCGGCATGGCGGCCGGCAATCGCGGCTGCATCGGGCTGGGTGCGCACCCGGCGGGCCGCCTCGGCGTTGCTGGACAAGGCAATCAGCTCGGCCGCGGGCAGGTGGGCCGCAAGCCAGTGCTTGCACTGCGACAGCGACTGGCTGTGGGCATAGACCCGATCGATCTCCTCCAGCCGACGTGCGCGCGTGAGCAGATGCTGGTGAATCCGCAGCTCGACCTCGGCGGTAATCTTGATCTCGGAGTGCAAAAACATGTCCAGGGTGTGCGAGACGATGCCCTGCGAGGAATTCTCCACCGGGACCACGCCGAAATCGACCTCCCCGGCCTGGACCTGCAGAAACACATCCTCGATGCTGGCCTGGGCAATGGCGTTGACCGAGTGTCCGAACTGGCGGTAGACCGCCTGCTGGGTGAACGTACCTTCGGGACCCAGATAGGCCACCCGCAGCGGCTCCTGCGCGGCCAGGCAGGCCGACATGATCTCGCGAAAAAGGCGCAGCATGACGGTGTCGCTCAAGGGGCCGTGGTTGCGCTCGATGACCCTGCGCAACACCTGGGCTTCGCGATCGGGCCGGTAGTACGCGGCCGGACCGGCCAGGTCGCCCTTGACCCGGCGCACTTCCTGGGCCAAATCGGCCCGTTCGCCGATCAGCTGCTGAATCTGCTCATCCAGGGCATCGATCCGCGCCCGAACGGCATCGAGATTCAGCGCGCTTTCAGCCATGCCGGCGCTCGAAATCACCCATGAAATCCACCAAAGCCTCGACTGCGTCCATGTTCAGGGCATTGTACAGGCTGGCCCGCAGCCCCCCAAGCGCGCGATGCCCTTTCAGGCCCGGCAGACCGGCCGCCTCGGCTTCGGCCACGAAGAGCGCCACCTGGTCCTCGAGCGCGGTCCAGAACGGCACGTTCATGACCGAACGCGCCGCCTCGGCCACCGGGTTGCGATAAAAGTCACTGCCGTCGATCGCCGCATACAGCCGCGCCGCCTTGGCCCGGTTGCGCTCGGCCATGCCCTCCAGGCCACCACAATCCTCGATCCAGCGCAGTGTTTCCAGGGCGGCGTACCAGGCAATCGTGGCCGGAGTGTTGTAGAGCGAGTTGCTGTCGACCCAGGTGCGGTAGTCCAGAAAGCGCGGCAGCCGATCGGGAATGCGCTCCAGTAGATCGCGTCGAATCAGCACGACGGTCAGGCCGGCAATGCCCAGGTTTTTCTGGGCGCCGGCATAGGCCAGGCCCAGATCGGCATACGGGTAGGGTCGCGACAGAAATTCCGAGGAAAGATCCGCGGCCAGGGGCACGGCCAGCGCCGGTGGACGCTCGAACTGCAGCCCGTGAATGGTCTCGTTGCCGGTGTAGTGCAGGTAGGCACAATCGGCCGGCAGGTGGCCGAGTTCCGGCAAATCGACGAAACCTTCCGCCTCGCTGCTGCCGGCCACCTCGGCTGGACCGATCCGGCGCGCCTCGGCCAGCGCCTTCCGCCCCCAGTGACCGCTGATCAGGTAGGCCGGCGTGCGCCCGGCCGCCAGGTTCATCGGCAGCCAGGCAAACTGCAGGTTCGCACCTCCCGGCAGCAGCAGCACGGCGTGCTCGGAACCGACCCCCATCAGGTCGCGCAGGCGCTGCTCCAGTTCCTCGGCCAAGGCCAGAAAGGCCTTGCCGCGATGGCTGATCTCGGCCACCGACGGCCGCCCGTCGGCGCGCGGGGCCAGTTCGGCGGCCAGGCGTTCGCGCACCGGCTCGGCCAGGGCCGCCGGGCCGGCGGAAAAATTATGGATTCGTCCGGTCACCGCCTCAGGAGTCGGCCGGCGCGAGCCGCTCGCGGCCGCCCATCCACGGCCGCAACGCCTCGGGCACCAGCACGGAGCCGTCGCGCTGCTGGTAATTTTCGAGCACCGCGACCAGGGTACGGCCCACGGCCAGGCCCGACCCGTTGATGGTGTGGACCAGCTCGGGGCGACCGGTGTCCGGATTGCGCCACCGGGCCTGCATCCGCCGGGCCTGGAAATCGGTGAAATTCGAGCACGACGATATTTCGCGGTAGGCCTGCTGCCCCGGCAGCCAGACCTCCAGGTCATAGGTCTTGCTGGCCGAAAACCCGGTATCGCCCGTGCACAGCAACATCACCCGGTACGGCAGGCCCAGCGCCTGCAGAATCACCTCGGCATGGCCGGTCAGGGCCTCGTGGCAAGCCTGGGACTCCGCCGGCGGGCAGATCTGGACGAGCTCCACCTTGTCGAACTGGTGCTGGCGGATCATGCCGCGCGTGTCCTTGCCGTGCGCGCCGGCTTCGCGCCGGAAACAGGGCGTGTGCGCGACCAGTTTCAGGGGCAGTTCGCCGGCATCAAGAATCCGGTCGGCAGCCAGGTTGGTCAGCGGCACCTCGGCGGTGGGAATCAGGTAGCGGTCCGGATCGCCGTCAAAGCAAAACGCATCTTCGGCAAACTTGGGCAACTGGCCCGTGCCGCGCATGGCCGAGGCCAGGACGAGGTAGGGCACATACATTTCGCGGTAGCCGTGTTCACCGGTGTGCTGATCCAGCATGAACTGGGCCAGCGCGCGATGCAGACGCGCGACCTGGCCGCCGAGAACGGCAAACCGGCTGCCGGACAGGCGCGCGGCCGCATCGAAATCAATGCCGTCGAGCAACTCGCCCAGTTCGACATGATCACGAGGCTCGAAGCCCGGCTCGGCCGGCTCGCCCCACTGGCGGACCAGCTGGTTGGCACTCTCATCGGCACCGTCGGGCAGCTCCGCCGCCGGCATGTTGGGCATATCCAGGAACAGTCGCTGAAGCTCGGAGCGAAGTGCCTCGAGCTGCTCGCGCGCGGCCTTCATTTCATTGCCAATGCGCGCCACCTCGGCCAGCAGCGGCTCAATGTCTTCGCCCCGGGCCTTGGCCTGACCGATGGATTTCGAGCGCACGTTGCGCTGGTTCTGCAACTCCTCGGTCTGCACCTGGATCTTCTTGCGTCGTTCCTCCAGCGCGGCATAGCTTTCCATGTCCAGGTGGTAGCCACGCCGGGCCAGCGCCGCGGCCACCCGTTCCAGGTCGTTTCTCAGCAGTTGAGGATCAAGCATGACTAGGATCTTACCGCCTTTACGCGGCGTGTTGGTGCCAGCCGGGTCAGGCCGCGAAAGGCGCCTGGAAGATGACGTTGGCGTCGCGTTCCGGCCCGGTAGAGAGCATGTGCACCGGGGCCTCGACCAGCTCTTCGATGCGCGCCAGGTAGGCGCGCGCGCCGGCCGGCAAGGCGTCGGCATCGGTCAAGCCCTGGGTCGTCCCTTCCCAACCGGGGATGGTCTCGTACACCGGACGCGCACGCTGCCACTCTTCAGCGCCGACCGGAAACGCATCGACGCCGTCGTAGTGGGTGCAGATCCGCACCTCGGGAAATCCATCCAGCACGTCGAGCTTGGTGATGCACAAACCGCTGACGCCGTTGATTCGGACCATGCGCCGCAGCGCGACCGCATCGAGCCAGCCGCAGCGTCGCGGCCGTCCCGTGGTGGCGCCGAACTCGGCCCCGCGCTCGGCCATGCTGCGGCCGCTGGCATCGTCCAGTTCGGTCGGGAACGGACCGCCGCCAACCCGGGTCGTGTAGGCCTTGGTGATGCCCAGCACGTAGTCGATGTCGCCCGGCCCCACCCCGGTGCCGCACATGACGCCGCCCACGGTGGTATTGGAAGAGGTGACGAACGGATAGGTGCCGTGATCAATATCGAGCAGGCTGCCCTGGGCGCCTTCGAACAACACCGCCTGGCCGTTGCGCCGGTACTCATGCAGCTCCCCGGTCACGTCGGCAAACATGGGCTTGAGCTGCTCGCCGAAGCCGGCCGCCTCTTCGGCAATGGCCCTGACATCCAGGGCAGGTTCATCGTAGTAGCGCTGGAGGATGAAGTTGTACAGGCCCAGCACGTCTTCGAGCTTGTCGGCCAGTCGCGCCGGGTCAGCCAGATCGGCCAGGCGCAGGCCGTGGCGCGCCACCTTGTCTTCGTAAGCCGGCCCGATTCCACGCCCGGTCGTGCCAATCGCCCGACGCCCGCGCGCTTTCTCGCGGGCATGATCGAGGGCTTCATGGCACGGCAGGATCACCGGACAGGCCGGCGAGATTGCCAGCCGACCGCGAACATCGATGCCGCGCTGCTCAAGCCCCTCGATCTCGGCCATCAAGGCGCGCGGGGCGACCACGACCCCGTTGCCGATCAGGCAGCGAGCGCGATCGGTCAGCACCCCGGAAGGAATGACATGCAGCACCGTCTTGTGGCCATTGATCACCAGCGTATGGCCGGCGTTGTGGCCGCCCTGGAAACGAACGACCGCGTCCACCTCGTGGGCCAGCAGGTCGACGATCTTGCCCTTGCCCTCGTCACCCCACTGGGTGCCGAGGACCACTACCGATCGGCTCATGGACGTTCCCGGTCAGTCGACCCGCTGCTGGTCGAAATAACGGAAGAACTCCGAGCGGGTATCCATCAGCATGATGTCATTCTCGGTTCCGAAGGCGGTGTCATAGGCCTGCAGGCTGCGCCAGAACGAGAAGAACTCGCGGTCACGATCAAACGCCTCGGCGTAAATCCGGATTGCCTGGCTGTCGCCTTCACCACGCAGTCGCTGGGCATCGCGCTCGGCATCGGCGAGCAGGACCCGGACCTGGCGGTCGGCATCGGCGCGAATCCGCTCGGCACGTTCCCGGCCCAGCGAGCGCAGCTCGTTGGCAAACTCGCGGCGCTGGGTTTCCATCCGCTCAAACACCGAATTCAGTACTTCCTCGGTCAGCTCGATCTTCTTGATGCGCACGTCAATGACGTCGATGCCGAAGTCCTGGAAACGGCGGTCAGCCCGGTCGACCAGCTCCTCCATCATCTCGCGACGCTGCTCGGAGACCACCTCGCTGAGCGTGCGGCGGGCAAACTCATCGCGCAGGTCGTTACGGATCAGCTGGGCCAGGCGGGAGCGGGTGAACATCATGTCACCGCCCTGCGTGGCGATGTAGAAGTCGCGCGGATTGACGATCCGCCACTTGACGTAGTAGTCGACCTCAACAAACTTCTGCTCAGCGGTGTTCATCTGCTCCGGACGCATGTCCAGGGTGATGATCCGACGCTCGAGCTTGCGCACGTTGTTGATGAACGGCACCTTGAAGTGGAGCCCCGGATCGTAGTCCGAACGAACCACTTCGCCGAGGCGGAACTTGATGGCATGCTCGGTCTCGGTGACCACGAAGATGCTGTTGAGGCCGATGAACAGGCCGGCAATCAGGATGACAGGCAGAAAGATCTTCATATCAGCGTACTCCCCGGCCGGTGCGAGCGCGCGGGTCGGTCTGGGTGACCCGTTGCTGCTCGGACGGCGACATCAGTGGTGCCGGCGGTGGCGGTGCGCCACGGGTGCCGGCGCCGCGCAAGGTATCCAGCGGCAGGTAGAACATGTTGTTGGACGAATCCACGTCGAGCAGGATCTTGGCCGAACGGCCGTAGACCTTCTCCAGCGTTTCCAGGTAGAGCCGCTCCCGGGTTACCTGCGGGGCCAACAAATACTGATCCAGCACGGCGACGAAGCGGTCCGCTTCACCGGTGGCCTGGGCAATGATCGACTCCCGATAGGCCTGGGCTTCCTCGAGCACCCGCGCGGCGCGACCGCGCGCCTCCGGGACTTCCTGGTTGGCGTAGGCCTGGGCTTCGTTGGCAAAGCGGATCTGGTCTTCGCGCGCTCGGACGACGTCATCGAAGGCCGAGCGAACCTGCGCGGGCGGACGCACTTCCTGCAGGTTGAACGAAGTGATCTCCAAACCGGAGTCGTACCGGGCAAGCACGTCGACCAGCAGGGCCTGGGTGTCGAGCGCGATCTGGCCACGGCCGATTTCCAGGATGAAATCCATATTGTTGGTACCGACGATCTCGCGCATGGCGCTGTCGGCAGCTTGCCCGAGCGAATCCTCCGGCACCTGCACGTTGAACAGGAATTTCTCCGGATCAACCACGCGGTATTGGACGGCAAAAGCCAGGTCAATGAGATTTTCATCCCCGGTCAGCATCCGGCTGGTGCTTTCCAGCGAGCGCACGTTGCTCACGTTGACCTTTTCGAGCACCTCGATTGGTGCCGGCAGGGTGAAATTCAGGCCGGGGTTGAGGGTACGAACGTATTCGCCGAACCGCAACACCACGCCGCGCTCGGACTCATCAACGATATGAACCGAGTTCCAGACAATCCAGATCACCGCCAGCAGAGAGATCAGCAAGCCGATGCCGCCCAGGGACGGACCGCCGCTGCTGCCGCCCTTGCTGCCGCCGCTGCCGGATTCTCCGCCACCGCCCATGATCTTCTTCAGGCGACGCTGGACGTTGGCAAACACCTCGTCCAGATCCGGTGGCTGCTGACCATTGCCCCCTTTCCAGGGATCGCGATCACCGCCACCGCCGCCGCTTCCGCGGCCGGGTTCATTCCAGGGCATTGATTTCTCCGTGTCCTACAGTAAATGGTAAAAAATCGGGCAAGCCCGCTAGTGTAACAGCAGCTGCTCAGCGAGTTGGCCGTCGATGCCACCCAGGCGCATGAGCTGGCGCGCATCACGCACCGCCAGGTCAACCTGAATGCGCATGCTGCCGTCGTCCTCGACCTGCTCCGAGCAGACGCCGCCGAGGTCGAACAACCTGGATCGTAACCGCTGACCCTGCGGCGGCAGGTGAATTTCACGCCGGATTCGACCTTCGCTGACGCGCTCCAGCAGGGCTGCGCCCAGCGCATCCAGGCCCTCGCCGGTTTTGGCTGAAACCCAGACTGATTCGACCTGCCCATCGGCATTGCGTTCCACGCCGGCCGCGTGCCCGGCCTGGTCGACCTTGTTGTAGATCTTGAGCACCGGCAGCTCGGCCGCGCCGATCTCTGCAAGGACCTCGTCGACCACCGCCATGTGGCGTCCGCGATCGGGATCCGAGGCATCGATCACATGAATCACCAGGCTTGCGCCCAGGGTTTCTTCCAGGGTCGCGCGAAACGCGGCGATCAGTTCGTGCGGCAGATCCCGGATGAAGCCTACCGTGTCGCTGAGCAATACCGGCGAGCCGGGTAGCGTTTCGATCCGGCGCACGGTGGGATCGAGGGTCGCAAACAGTTGATCACGGGCCATCACCGAGGCTTCGGTGAGGCGGTTGAACAGGGTGGACTTGCCGGCATTGGTATAGCCGACCAGAGCGACCAGCGGAATTTCGCCGCGCCGCCGGGCTCGGCGGCCCTGCTCCCGTCGTTGCTCCACCCGCCCGAGCCGCTCGCTGAGTTGGCGAATGCGATCCCCCAGCAGGCGGCGGTCGGTTTCAAGCTGGGTCTCGCCCGGGCCGCGCAGGCCAATGCCGCCACGCTGGCGCTCCAGGTGGGTCCAACCGCGCACCAGACGGGTCGAGAGGTGCTTGAGCTGGGCCAGTTCGACCTGCAGCTTGCCTTCGTGTGACCGGGCCCGCTGGGCAAAGATATCCAGAATCAGGGTCGTGCGATCGAGCACGTTACAGCGCAGTTCGCGGGCCAGGTTCCGCTCCTGAATCGGGCTCAGGCGGCCGTTGACCAGAACCAGCCCCACGTCCTCGCCTTCCACCCACTGCGCGGTCTCGGCTACCTTGCCTGCGCCGACAAAGAATTTCGGATCCGGCCGATCACGCGGCGCATCCAGTTCGGCTACCACTTCAAGGCCGGCGGCTTCAGCCAGCCGGCGAAACTCCTCGCGCCAGTCATCGTCGTCACTGGCCGAGAGAACCGGATGCAGCAGCAGCGTGCGGTTCGAGACTGAGCGCGGCGTTTCGGTCGGGATCAGGAGTCTTCTTCCTCCTCGCCGAGCCCGAGGCGAACATTCCGCGCCGGCACCACGGTCGAGATGGCATGCTTGTAGATCATCTGGCTGACGGTGTTTTTCAGCAGAACCACGAAATTATCGAACGACTCGATCTGCCCCTGCAGCTTGATCCCGTTGACCAGGTAGATCGCCACGGGCACGCGCTCGCGCCGGAGCGCGTTGAGAAAGGGATCCTGCAGCGACTGTCCCTTGGACATGTTCCTACTCCTTCAAAAGATGACGCGGATTATTGTTGACTGTAAGGCACCTTCAGCAAGGATTTGTTCGCAGCGCACAAAAACCACGGTATTGCGGTCAAATGGCGCTGCGCCGGCAAAAGTCACCAACCTGCCTGTCAAGCCTGTCGACCGTTTTACTGCTGGTCGCATCATACCAGAGCGCCGTGGAAAATCTGCGCAGCGCGGTCAGCTGGCGTTTGGCCAGCTGGCGGGTCGCGGCGAGCATGCGCGCGCGCAGCTCAGTGGCCTGGTACTGCCCGTCGAGCATTGCCCAGACCTGCCGGTACCCCACCGCTCGCATCGCCGGGTGATCGCCGGTCAGACCCGGGCGGGCCTGCAAGCGCTGTACCTCCTCGACCAGCCCGGCGCGCAGCATCTGGTCGCAGCGGGCGGCGATGCGCTCGTGCAACACCGCCCGATCCGGCGTGGTCAGCACCAGGCGCAGGGTCGGGAAGCGTGGCTGGCGCGGCGCGGTCTGCCAGCTCGATACGCCACGACCGGTCAGCTCCAGTACTTCCAGAGCGCGCTGCAGACGCTGTCGGTCCGATGGCCGGATGCGCGCGCCCGCGACCGGGTCGCGGCGGACCAGTTCGGCATGCAGGCTCATCCAGCCGGCGCTTTCGGCGCGCTCCAAGATGCGCTTGCGCACGTCCGGATCGGCCGGCGGCAGCGGGTCGAGACCGTACAGCAGGGCCCGGACATAGAGCATGGTGCCACCGACCAGCAGCGGCACCCGGCCGGCAGCAGCGGCGCGCCGCATTGCCGCTTCGGCATCGGCGACGAAATCAGCCGCTGAATAGGACTGCTCAGGCCAGCGCAGGTCCAGCACATCGTGCGGGTAGCGGGCCAGAACGTCCGGGCCGGGCTTGGCGGCACCAATCTCCAGGCCGCGGTAGACCTGGGCTGAGTCTACGCTGATCAGGCGCATCGGGAAGCGGTCATGCAGCGCCATGGCGGCCGCGGTCTTGCCGGCCGCGGTCGGCCCCAGCAACAGCACGGCCGGCGGCAGGCGGCCGCGCCCGGTCCGCTCAGCGACCACGCAGAAACAGCTGGTCGAGCGAGGTCATGTCCAGCTGCACCCAGGTCGGACGCCCGTGGTTGCACTGATCGCTGCGCTCGGTGCGCTCCATGTCGCGCAACAAGGCGTTCATTTCGTCCACCGTCAGGCGCCGGTTGGCGCGCACCGAACCGTGACAGGCCATGGTCGAGAGCAGACCATCAATGATCGCGGCCACGCGCCCGCTCCGGCCCAGCTCCACCAGGTCGGCCAGCACGTCGCGAACCAGCTGGGTGCAGTCGCCGCCGGCCAGCAGCGCCGGCACGGCCCGGATCGAGATCGACTCCGGCCCGGCCAGGTCCAGCTCGAAGCCCAGGCGGGCAAGCTCGGCGCCGTGCTCTTCCAGGCTGCGCGCCTCGCGTGCGCTCACCGCGAGCCGTTCGGGCACCAGCAGATGCTGGGCACGCACCCGATCCTCGCCCCAGGACTGCTTGAGCCGCTCGTACACGATGCGCTCGTGGGCGGCGTGCATGTCAACGATAACCAGGCCCGCCGCATTCTGGGCGAGCACGTACACGCCGTGAATCTGGGCCACGGCAAAGCCCAGGGGCGGTGTGTCGCCGTCGCTTTGTGCACTCGCTTCACTCGCCCCACCCGGCTGCAGGCGGGCATAGCCGGCCAGGCTTTCGGCCACGCCCAGCCCCAGTCCGGGCTGCGATCCCGGCTGCAATCCGCCACCCACGACGCCGGTGGGCAGCGACGCCGGCGCACTGGCACCGGCCACCGGCCGGGTTTCGGCCAGCGCGCGCTGCACGGTTGCAAACAAAAACCCGTGCACCTGGCGGCCATCGCGGAAACGAACCTCGGTTTTTTGCGGATGCACGTTGACATCCACCCGGGCCGGGTCGATTGCCAGATGCAGAACAAAGGCCGGGTGGCGGCCGTGGAACAGCACGTCCTGGTAGGCCTGGCGAACGGCATGGACGATCAGACGGTCGCGCACCAGGCGGCCATTGACGAAAAAAAACTGCAGGTCAGGCTGGCTGCGCGAGAAGCTGGGGCGGGCAATAAACCCTTCCAGGGCCATGCCCTCGTGCCGATTTTCCAGCCCCAGCGATTGCTCGAGGAAGGCCTGGCCGCAAACTTCACCAAGCCGGCGTCGGCGCGCGGCAGAATCGTCGGCGGCCGGCAGCCGGCGCAGCGCCCGTCCGTTGTGATACAGCTCAAAAGCCGTACCCGGGCAGGCCAGCGCAAGGCGCCGGACCAGGTCATCGATGTGGCCGAACTCGGTGCGCTCGGTGCGCAGGAACTTGCGCCTGGCCGGGGTGTTGAAAAACAGATCGGCCACTTCGACCACGGTGCCCTGCGGCATGCCGCAGGGCCTGATTGGCGACACCCGTCCGTTTTCGGCCTCCAGTTCGACCCCGGCTTCATCCTCGGCCCGACGCGAGGCCAGACGAACCCGCGCCACCGCCGCAATCGAGGCCAGCGCCTCGCCGCGGAAGCCCAGGCTCGCGACCGCCTCCAGATCGTCAAGCGAGCCGATCTTGCTGGTCGCATGCGGATCCAGGGCCAGGGCCAGCTCGTCGGGTGCGATACCGTGACCGTCGTCGCTAATCCGGATGCGCCGCAGGCCGCCCTCGTCGATGTCTACCCGGATTCGGCGAGCGCCTGCATCGAGGCTGTTCTCAAGCAACTCCTTGACCACCGAGGCAGGGCGTTCGACCACCTCGCCGGCGGCGATCTGGTTGACAAGATGAACGGGCAGCTTGCGGATCGGCATGCCCGCGAGTGTACGGGATCGCGAGCGATTTCAGGAACCGGTTGGAATGACCAGTACCGCGCCGGTATGGATGACGTCGCCATTGAGATTGTTGGCGGCGCGAATCCGCGCGACGCTGACCTGGTAGCGCTGGGCGATCACGCCCAGGGTATCGCCGCGCTGGACAATGTGCTCGCGCCCCTGGCGGTTGGCGGCAAACCAGGTGCCCTGGGGCGCGGTGCGCCAGAAGTGCTCGCGCACGCCGCTGGTAATGGCCTCGGCGACGCGCTTGCGGTGCTGCGGGGTGTTGAGGTTCTGTTCATCCTGCGGATTACTGATGAAGCCGACCTCGATCAGCACGCTGGGCACGTCGGGCGAGCGCAGCACCATGAAGTTGGCGCGCTCGACCTGGCTGCGATGGCGGCGACCCACCGTCCCGAGCTGGCCGAGAATGTGCTCGGCCGCGTCATTGCTGTATTCCAGCGCCGCGCTCTGGGACAGATCCAGCAGCACCGAGGACAACATATCGTCGGCCTGGTCCAGCTTCACCCCGCCAATCAGGTCAGCCTTGTTTTCGCGCTGGGCCAGCATCCGGGCGGCCTGGCTCGACGCGCCGCTGCGCGACAGAACGTACACCGACGATCCGCGCACCCGGAAGTCGCGGAAGGCGTCGGCGTGAATCGACACAAACAGGTCGGCTTCAGCCTGGCGGGCCCGTTCGTAGCGCTGCTGCAGGGGCACGAAGTAGTCACCGGTTCGAATCATGACCGCGCGCATGCCGGTGGTCTCGTTGATGCGCTGTTCCAGCTCGCGCGCGATCTGCAGGGTGACGGTTTTCTCGAATGTCCCGCCGGGGCCGATTGCTCCGGGATCCTCACCGCCGTGACCGGCATCGATCGCGACAATCATGTCGCGCTGGCCGTTGGCGGCCGAGCGCGCGACCGCGCGCACGCGCTCCTCGGCGCTGACGGCATCCTCGGGCACCAGGTCGACGACCAGGCGATGGCCGTAGGCACCGGCCGGATCGAGCAGAAAACTTTGTGGCTGGGCCTTGCCGTCGAGGTCAAAGACGACGCGCAGATCGTTCTCGTTGCGAACGCCGTGGCGGACCCCGGCAATCACCCCGCCGCTGTCGGCGTCGAAGGGCAGCGGTGCGCTGGCGCGGGTGGCGCGAATGTCAACGACCAGCCGATGCGGGTTATCCAGGGTAAAAATGCGGTAGTCGACGCGTTGATCCAGGTCCAGCACCGCGCGCGTGCTGTCCGGGCCGGCCCAGACCCGCAGGTTCTGGACTTCCGCGGCCGTCACCACGGCCGTCATCCCTCCCAGCAACAACATCAAACCCAGCTTGAGCAGACCCACCGAACCATCCCTGGCGGCAACAGCAGATTCCTATCTTGCCCCAAACTGATCAGAATTTCAATACAAACGGCTAGATACAGCGTCTTTCTCGAAATACGCTGACAAAATCATCCCCTGCGCGGAACGCACGCGGCTCAGCGGCGCGGCAAAAAATCCAGCGGATTGACCGGCTGACCGTTGCGGCGAATCTCGAAATGCAGCAACTCTTCGTTGCGGTCGCTGATGCCGAGTTCGGCGATCGGCTGGCCGGCGCGTACGGCACTGCCCTCCTCGACCAGCCGGACCCGGTTGTGGCCGTAGGCCGACAGCATGGTGTCGGAGTGCTTGATGATGATCAACTCGCCATAACCGATCAGGGCGGTGCCGCTGTAGACCACCTGACCATCAGCGGCGGCAACCACCGACTGACCGGCGGCACCGGCAATACCGATTCCGCGCCGGGTCGCGGCCGGATCAAACGGCCGCGTGACCGCGCCGGCGGTCGGCCAGCGCCAGTCCACGCCGCCTACCCGGCGGCTGCCGGAAGGCGGTGCAGGGCCGCCGGAGACGGCTTCCGATCGAGTTTCGGCCGGGAGTCGGGAGGGTGCCGCCGGAGCCGGTTCGGGAGACCTCTCCGGCTCAGGCTCCGGAACCGCCGGACGTGGCGCAGGCGACTCGGCCGACGGACGCAGGGCCAGCGCAGGCGGCGGCGCACTCAGGCGCAATTCCTGCCCGGGCCGAATGAGAAACGGCTCCTCGATCCGGTTCCAGGCCGCGACTTCGCGCCAGTCCAGACGGTAGCGAAAGGCGATCGAATACAGCGTGTCGCCGCTGCGCACCTGGTAGACGGTTGGCACGACCACCGCCCGGCCAGGCGCAGGCTCGGCACGCTGTCCGCGCTGATCCACCGGCGCCGGCGCCAGCGGCGCGCAGCCGGTCAGCAGCAGCCAGGCCGGGGCCACGAGCGCGCCAATCATCAGCCGCCAGCTCATTCCACACCCGGCCGCAGGGGCACGAAACTGACCGCACCGAGCGGCTCACGCTGGAATTCATCATCTCTTCGAACAACGCGAATCAGGACCTGCTGCTGGCCTTGCTGCTCCGGCGCCACGAGCACCCCGCCCTCGCCCAGTTGTTCAAACAACCCAGCCGGAATCGTGCCGCCGGCGGTCACCACGATGGCGTCGAACGGCGCCTGCCCCGGCCAGCCCCCGAGACCATCGGCGTGGCGCGTGTAGATATTGTGCAAACCCAGCTCGTGAAAGCGCTGGCGGGCGGTGCGCAGCAGCTCGCCGACCCGTTCGGTGGTAAACACCCGCTCGGCCAGCTGGGCCAGCACCGCCGCCTGGTAGCCCGATCCTGTACCGATTTCCAGGACTTTTCCCAGCGCCCGCCCGGTAAGAATGGCCTCGGTCATCAAGGCGACCACGTAAGGCTGCGAGATCGTCTGCCCGCGCCCGATCGGCAGGGCCGAATCTTCATAGGCACGCGACGACAGGGCTTCGTCGACGAAACGATGGCGCGGCACCTGGGCCAGCGCGGCCAATACCGCAGGATGGGCAATCCCCTTGTCTGCCAGGCGCCGCACCAGCCGGCGTCGGGTGGCCGCAGAGGTCATCCCGATCTCGCTATGGCCGATGCCTGCCAAGTTCAGCCTCCGGCGGCTTCCCGGGCGGCCGAGACTCCGTGATTGAGGGTCTCGATCCAGTGACTGACCTGCTCCAGAGCCTGGTAGCGCGTCAGGTCGACGTGAATCGGGGTCACTGATACATAGCCGTTGCGCACCGCGTGGAAGTCGGTTCCCGGCCCGTTATCCTTGTCGCTGCCCGGTGGGCCGACCCAGAAGAACGGGCGCCCGCGGGGATCCTCGATCGGGATGACGTCGCCCGAACAATGGCGGTGGCCCAGACGCGTGGTCTCGAAACCGCAAATTTCCTCCCAGGGCAGGTCAGGCACGTTGACGTTGAGGATGGTGTCGGCCGGCAGCGGCTCGGCCAGCAGCTGGCGCATCAAAATTCCGGCGGCCTGGGCGGCCGTGGCGTAATGCCGCGGTCCCTCGCTGCCGAAATCATAGACCAGCGAGACCGCCATGGCCGGCAGGCCAAGGAAGCGGCCTTCCATGGCCGCGGCCACGGTGCCGGAATACAGCACGTCATCGCCGAGGTTGGCGCCGGCGTTGATCCCGGAGACCACCATGTCAGGCTCCTGCTCCAGCAGGCCGGTAATGGCCAGGTGGACGCAGTCGGTGGGGGTACCGTAGACCTTGTAGCGCCCGTCTTCTTGCTGATCCACCCGAATCGGGCTGTCCAGGGTCAGCGAGTTGCTGGCGCCGGAGCGGTCGCGGTCGGGTGCCACCACGGTCACGCGGTCACAGTGGTCGGCCAGGCCGGCAGACAACAGGCGGATTCCGGGCGCATACAGCCCGTCGTCATTGGAGATGAGAATATGCATGATCGAAAAGTCTTCGGAAAGCGCTCACTATAATGGAATCGGGGCTGTCCGACAGCATCGCAGGAGCCGATGTCATGACCATTGCAGACGACGAACGTGAACTATTCCGGGCCGAAGTCGGATCGGTCAAGCGCGTGCGCAGCCACCGCGACCGCAGCCGGCCGGCCGCCCCCAGGCCGGTGCCATCGCAAAGTCGGCGCGACGAGCAGATGGTGCTGGAGGAACTGGCCTCGGCGCCGGTCGATTTCAGCCAGGTCGAAACCGGTGAAGAAATCAGCTACCTGCGACCGGGTTTGCAAAAACGCATGCTCACGCGCCTGCGCCGTGGGCACTGGCGAGTGCAGGATGAACTCGACCTCCACCAGATGAACGTCGCTGCCGCGTCCTCGTCGATCCGGAGCTTTCTGGAAGAAGCGCGGCGCGGCGGCCACAGCTGCGTGAAGATCATTCACGGCAAAGGGCTGCGCTCCGGGCCTGATGGACCACAGCTCAAGCGTCTCGCAGCAAGCCTGCTGGCCCGGCACGCGCGGGTCTGCGCCTTCGCTTCAGCGCGCCCCAACGACGGCGGCACCGGCGCGGTGTACGTTCTCCTTGATTGATGATGTCCGCACGGTGACGGGTCAGTGAACAGCGGCCTGGAAACGCCGTTTGCAGCCATCCTGGTGCTGGCGGCCGGGGTGTTGTGGTGGCTTTCAGCCATGCGCTCGCGCGATCTTGCGCGCACGCTCGCGTCGAACTTTTGCGCCCGCCAGGGCTGGCAGCTGCTGGATCAGACCGTCACCCTGGCCGCAATGTGGCCCACCCGGGTCAACGACCGCCTGTGCTGGCGGCGACGCTACCGGTTCGACTTCAGCCCCGACGGCGGCAACCGACGTTCGGGCGAGCTGATCCTGGAGGGCAACAAACCGGCCGGAATTTCGGCCGAGCTGGGCGACGGCGGCCGCCTGATCGAGTAACGGCCGACGCGGCTACAACCTACTTGACCACGCGCAGGTTGGGCCCCGCCCGACGCGGCTGGTCGGTGCTTTTGGCAGACCCATCGGCGGGCGGATCGGCGGAGTCGTCGCCTGCGCCATCATCGTCTTCATCGGGAAACATCATTCCGCGGCCGTTCTCGCGCGCGTAAATCGCCTGGACTGCGTCCATCGGCACGCTCACGGCTTGCGAAACCCCGCCAAAACGGGCCACGAAGGTCACCAGATCGCCGTCGATGAGCAAGTCGCGCACCGCACTGGGGCTGATGTTGAGGACGACACGATCGTCCTGCCGGGCCGAGTCGGGCACCAGCAGATCGGCGTGATCGGCAACCGCGACCAGGTGCGGAGTCAGGCCGGAATCCACGATCCATTCGTGCACGGCGCGCAGCAGGTAGGGTCGACTCGACAGCATGGGTTCAATCGTTCTCGCGCAGGGCCCGTTCGACCTCGGTCAGACTGCGCTGAAAGGAACCGCGCCGAAACATCCGGTCCATGTATTTGGTGAGGTTCGGAATCTGGCGCGGACCCAGGTCGACCTGGTAGGCCGGAAGCCGCCACAGCAGGGGGACCAGGGCGCAGTCGGCCAGCGACAACTCATCGTGCAGCAGATAGGGGGTCAGACCAAACAGGTCGTCGGATGCCAGCAGGCTTTCGCGCAGCGCCTTGCGCGTCGTCTCGATCTTTTTGGCGCCGCTGGATTTTTCCAGGGTTTCGCCGGCCTCGACCCAGTCGCGGTGGACCCGGTACATGGCCAGGCGCAGGCGCGAGCGCGATACCGGGTCAATCGGCATCAACGGCGGATGCGGATAGCGTTCGTCGAGATATTCCGCCACCACCCAGGTGCCGTAAAGCACCATGTCACGGTCGACCAGGGTCGGAGTCTCGGCGTACGGGTTGAGTTCGGCCAGATCAGCCGTGGCGGCCCGATCCTGCTCAACGTGGATGATCTCGACGTTGATCCCCTTTTCGGCCAGGATGAAACGCACCCGGTGGCAGTCCAGACAATTCTCGGACGAATACAGTGCCATCATGCGCGTCGCCCTCCTTGGGGCTGAAAAAGCACCCGGCGCGGTGGCGCCGGATTCACTTTTTCACGTCCTTCCAGTAGTCAACGTACAACAGGTAGGCCACAAAGGTAAAGACCGCGAGAAACAACAGCACCCAGACCCCAATGCGCTGCCGCACGAGAATGGCCGGCTCGGCCGCATATTCCATGAAGGCGGTAATGTCTCGAACAACTCGGTCGTATTCTTCTGTCGACAGCCGACCCGCGCTGTCCAGCTCCAGCGCCGTGACGACCGTGACCGAGTTGCCCTCGTCGTCGGTAACCGTCTCGGTCAGGGCACGCTGGATACCCTGCAGGTCCCACAGCACGTGCGGCATGGCCGGGTTTTCCAGCACCGTGTTGTTCCAGCCGTTGTCGGTCAGGTAGTAGCCGCGCAGAAAGGTATAGATCCAGTCCGGGCCGCGCGACCGCGCGGTCAGGGTTAGATCCGGCGGCCCCTTGCCGAACCAGTCGGCCGACTCTTCGTACGGCATCGACGACATCATGTAGTCGGAAATTTCCTGGTCGCCGAGCAGCAGCGTTTGTTCGACCAATTCCTCGCTGAGGCCCAGGTCGTCGGCCACGCGCTGATAGCGCTGGTACTGCATCGAGTGGCAGCCCATGCAGTAGTTGACGAACAAGGCGGCCCCGCGCTGCAGCGATGCGCGGTCGAACACGTTGGTCCCGGCCGAGTCCAGGTTGCCGGCCTTGGCGGCCAGCCCCGGGACGGCGATCAGCAGCAGGACCGCGCCAGCAAGACTGCGAATCATCGTGCTCATGACGGGATCCGCTCCGGTACGGGCTTGGTGTTCTCAAAGGTGGTCCAGATCGGCATCAGAATGAAGAAGGCGAAATACACCAGGGTCCAGAAGCGCAGCTCCAGGATGCTGGCATCCTGGGCCAGACCCAGCATACTCAGCCGGACGAAGGCAATCACGAACAACCCCAGGGCGATTTTCGACGGCCAGCCACGGTAGCGCAGCGAGCGCACCGGGCTGCGATCCAGCCAGGGCACCAGAAACAGGATCAACACCGCCGCGCCCATCAGGATCACGCCCATCAGCTTGTCCGGCACCGCCTGCAAAATGGCGTAAAAGGCAGTGAAGTACCAGACCGGCGGAATGTGATCCGGGGTCACCAGGGGATCGGCCATGACGAAGTTGTCCGGCTTCAGGAAGTAGCCACCACCCTCCGGCCAGAAGAAGATGATGAAGGCGGCAATCAGCAGAAATACCCCGGCCCCGAAGATATCCTTGACCGTGTAGTACGGATGGAACGGCACGGCATCCAGCGGGCGCCCCTGGGCGTCCTTCTTGGCCTTGATATCGACCCCTTCCGGATTGTTGGACCCGACTTCGTGGAGCGCGGCCAGGTGCAGCACGACCAGCAGCAGCAGCACCATCGGCAGGGCCACCACGTGCAGCGCGAAGAAGCGATTCAGGGTCGCGTCGGCGACGAAAAAGTCGCCGCGAATCCACTCGACCAGTTCGGTACCCACTATGGGCACTGCCCCGAACAGAGAAATGATGACCTGGGCACCCCAGTAGGACATCTGGCCCCAGGGCAGCACGTAGCCCATGAAGGACTCTGCCATCAGGACCAGGAAAATGGCCACACCAAGTACCCAGACCAGCTCACGCGGCTTTTTGTAGGAGCCGTACATCAGGGCCCGGAACATGTGCAGATAGACCACCACGAAAAACAGCGAGGCGCCGGTTGAGTGCATGTAGCGGATCAGCCAGCCCCACTCCACGTCGCGCATGATGAACTCGATCGAGGCAAAGGCGTACTCGGCGTCCGGCTTGTAGTGCATGGTCAGGAAAATGCCGGTCAGCAGCTGGTTGACCAGCACGAGCAACGAAAGCGACCCGAAAAAGTACCAGAGGTTGAAATTTTTCGGCGCCCAGTACTCGCTCAGGTGCTGTTTCCAGAAAGCCTTGACGCCGGCGCGCTCGTTTACCCAGTTGTCAACGGCGTCCACGGTCCGACCGATGGTGCCTGCGGTTTTTGCCATGATCAAGCTGCTCCTTCGGGATCGACCCCGATTATCACGTGATCGTCGTCAATGAAACTGTAAGGAGGCACCAGCAGGTTGCTGGCCGCCGGCACACCGCTGAACACGCGCCCGGCCAGGTCGAAAGTCGAGCGATGGCAGGGACAGAAAAATCCGCCGCGCCAGTTGGCGTCGAAGGGCTGGGCCCCGACCTCCGGCACGACCTGCGGCACACAGCCCAGGTGGGTGCAGTGGATATTGAGCACAAGAATTTCAGGCCGGATCGAGCGGTACAGGTTGCGCGCATACTCCGGCTGCTGGTCCGCGTTGTTGGAATCCGGGTCGCGCAGTCGTCCGGCCAGGCCTTCCAGGTCGTTCAGCATACGCTCGGTTCGGCGCATGATGCCGATGGTCGACCCGCGCCACTGGACCCGGGCCATCTGGCCCGGCTCGAGATTGCCAATAAAGACTTCGACCGGCGCCCCGATGATGCGCGCCCGCTGGCTGGGACGAAGCGAAGCCAGGAAGGGCCATGCCGCGGCACCTACGCCGACGGCGCCGACGACGCCAGTTGAGGCCAGCAGCAAGCGCCGACGCGACTGGTCTGGTGCCGGCTGGACAGAAGCAAGCGGTTCGGTTTCCGACATGAATCACTCCCGATCTTGAGGGTTGGGCCCGGCGATCCGAAGCGCCGGACAATCCACTATTTTAGCGAAAAATTAAGCCGACCACCAATTATACTGAAGCGCAGGCAACACAGATCGTCACGCGCCGCCGCCGGTGCAGCGGCCACCCCCTTTTTTTTCGGAAGCCACCTTGCGCAAGCTCACCCTTTTCACGCTGCAGTTTATCGTTATTGGTCTCGCTGCCGCGTTCGTAACCGTCTGGTTCCGTCCGGAGTGGCTGCCGGCTTTCCAGCACACCACCACAGCACCCACGCCGAACTCTTTTGCCGATGCCGTCAACCGCTCGGCACGCAGCGTTGTCAGCATCCATACGCGCACCCTGGTGACCGAACCGCTGGGGCTCAACCCCAGCGATCCGCTGCTCAACGCCCTCTACGGCGACCGCCCCATCACCCGCCCGCGGCGCGGCCTGGGGTCGGGTGTCATCCTCAGCGAAGACGGCCTGATTCTGACCACGCTGCACGTGATTTCCGGGGTAGACGATGTCGTCGTTGCCCTGTGGGACGGGCGCACGGCAGAGGCCAGGCTGGTCGGGGCTGATCCGGCCACGGACCTGGCGGTCCTCAAGATCGAGGCCGGCAGCCTGCCGGCCGCTGACCTGACCTCAGCGGCGCGACCGCGGGCCGGGGACGTTGTCCTGGCCATCGGCAACGCGTTCGGGCTCAGCCACACCGTGACCATGGGCATTGTCAGCGCGACCGGGCGCGGGCAACTCAACCTGACCGCGCTGGAAGACTTCATCCAGACCGATGCCGCAATCAATGCCGGCAACAGCGGTGGCGCCCTGATCAACCCGGCCGGTGAGGTCGTCGGAATCAACTCGGCCTCGCTCAGCCAGGGCATCGGCGCCCAGGGCATCAGCTTTGCCATTCCGGCCGCGCTGGCCTACCAGATCGCCGAACAGATCATCGAATACGGCCAGGTGCGTCGGGCCTGGCTGGGGGCGGAGCTGGCCGATGTCCGCATCACTTTCCAACCCGACCAGCGCGCCCGCCCCGGCGCCCGCATTACCCGCATCCACCGCGGCGGCCCGGCCTGGAGTTCCGGCCTGCAGCCTGGAGATATCCTGCTCAGCGCCGACAACGACCGTTTCGACACCGCACGCGAGTTGATGCTGCGCATTGCCCGACTGCGGCCCGGGCACGAACTGGAAGTGGAGGTCATGCGCGCCGGCCAGGTATTTACCACCAGCATTGTGTTGATTCAGCAGCCGCCGCTGCCGACCTGAGCCTTACACTGGCTCAGCAACCCCTTATTCTTCCCAACGGAGCAAGCCTGTGAGCATCAAGTCCGACCGCTGGATCCGCACCATGGCCGAGCAACACGGCATGATCGAACCGTTCGAACCCGGCCAGGTTCGCACCAGTGACGGACGCCGGCTGGTCTCCTACGGCACCTCCAGCTACGGCTACGACGGCCGCTGCGCCGACGAATTCAAGATCTTCACCAACATCAATTCGGCGGTCGTCGATCCCAAGCACTTCGACGAGAACAGTTTCGTCGATTTCAAGGGCGAGACCTGCATCATTCCGCCCAACTCCTTCGCCCTGGCGCGAACGGTCGAGTACTTCCGCATCCCGCGCAATGTCCTGACCATCTGCCTGGGCAAATCCACCTATGCACGCTGCGGCATCATCGTCAACGTCACCCCGCTGGAACCCGAGTGGGAGGGCCATGTCACGCTGGAATTCTCCAACACCACGCCGCTGCCGGCACGCATTTATGCCAACGAGGGCGTGGCTCAGTTCCTGTTTCTTGAATCTGACGAGGTGTGCGAGACCTCGTACGCCGACCGTGCCGGCAAGTACATGGGCCAGCGCGGGGTTACCCTGCCCAAGGCCTGAGGGCGGCGCCGCGCAGAGCTATTCGACAATCTTGATCTTGGGCATGCGCACGGAGGTGTTGCGCGCCTGAACCGACAACAGCGCCGCGGTGCGCCGGGCAATCTCGCGAAAGCGCAGCGAAGCCGGATGGTCGGGATCGGCCGCAACAATCGGCGCGCCTTCGTCGGTCGAACGTCCCAGCCCGGCGTTGAGCGGAACCTGGCCAAGCAGCGGCAGACCCAGCTCGGCGGCAATGCGCTCACCACCGCCACTGCCGAACACCGCCTCTTCAAACCCGCAGTTTGAACAGATATGCGTGCTCATGTTTTCCAGCACCCCGAGCACCGGGATCTTGACCTTGCCGAACATCAGCGCGGCGCGACGAACATCGTCAACGGCCACTTCCTGCGGCGTGGTCACGGCAATCGCGCCGGCCACCGGAATCTGCTGCGAAAGACTCAGCTGGATATCGCCGGTGCCCGGCGGCAGATCGACGATGAGGTAGTCAAGATCCTGCCACAAGGTGTGGGCAAACATCTGCTGCAGGGCCTGGGTGGCCATGGGACCGCGCCAGATCATGGCCTGGTCCTGCTTGACCAGCACGCCGATCGACATCGCCTGCAGCCCGTGGGCCTCCATGGGCAGAATCTTCTGCCCATCCGTGGTCTGCGGCCCTCCTTTGAGACCCAGCATACGCGGCTGACTGGGACCGTAAATATCGGCATCGAGAATGCCGACGCTGGCCCCCTCGGCCTGGAGCGCCAGGGCCAGGTTGGCCGCCACCGTCGACTTGCCCACCCCGCCCTTGCCCGAGGAAACCGCCAGCACGTTGCGCACGCCCTGAACCGGGGTCAGCCCCTCTTGCACCGAGTGCTCGGCGACCTGGAAACCGACATCGACCTTGACCGCGCTGACTGCCTCATCAGCCGCCAGCGTGTCATGAACAACCCGGGCCAGACGTTCGGCCCAGCCGGCCGCCGGATAACCGAGCACGATGTCCACGGCAACCTTGCCATCGACCACCGCCAGGCCGCGCACGGCATCGCCCAGGGGCTGGCCGGTATGCGGATCGTGAAGGGCGGCAACCAGGTGCCGGAGACGGGACTGCAGCTCGTCGGACATGAACGCAAAGACCTCTGATGGAAAAGGGGACAAGATTGGTCCGGGATTTTACCAAGCCCTGACCGCCAGCGCCGGGGCCATGCGATAATTTCGCCCATGAACGCCAAGCGCCGCATCCTCGTAACCGCCGCCCTGCCCTATGCCAACGGCTCGATTCACCTCGGCCACATGCTGGAATACATCCAGACCGATATCTGGACCCGGTTCCAGCGCGCCCGCGGGCACGAGGTCTGGTTTGCCTGGGCCGACGATGCCCACGGCACGCCGATCATGCTGCACGCCGAAAAACAGGGCAAGAAACCCGAAGACCTGATCGGCGAAATGCACGCCGAGCACGAGCGCGATTTTCTTGACTTCGGCCTGTCGCACGACAATTTCTCCTCGACCCACAGCCAGGCCAACAAGACCATGGTCGAGCGCATCTGGCAGGGTCTGAAAGACAGCGGGGCGGTCCACTCGCGCACCATCGAGCGGTTTTTCGACCCGCAGCGCGAGATGTTTCTACCCGATCGATTCATCCGTGGACAGTGCCCCAAATGCGGCGCCGCCGACCAGTACGGCGACTCCTGCGAGGTCTGCGGCGCCACCTACGAACCGACCGAACTGGTCGAACCGCGCTCCATGGTCTCCGGCGCGACGCCGGTAATGAAAAAGACCGATCACTGGTTTGTCAGCCTCGAGACCTTCCGCCACAGCCTCGCGGACTGGGTGCGTTCCGGGGCGCTGCAGGAAGAAGTCGCCAACAAGCTCCAGGAATGGTTCGGCGAACGCCTGCGCGACTGGGACGTCACCCGCGATGCGCCCTATTTCGGCTTTCGCATTCCCGGTGAAAGCGACAAGTACTTCTACGTCTGGCTGGATGCGCCGGTCGGCTACCTGGGCAGTTTTTCCGAGATCTGTGCACGCGAGGGGATGGATCTGGAAGAGTGGCTGGCGCCGGGAACCGACACCGAGATGCACCATTTTATCGGCAAGGACATCATCTATTTCCACTGCCTGTTCTGGCCGGCCATGCTCGAAGGCGCCGGCATCCGCCGCCCGACCGGGGTCTATGCCCATGGTTTTCTGACCGTCAACGGCGCCAAGATGTCGAAATCCCGCGGCACCTTCATCAAGGCCCGCACCTGGCTGGATGAACTGCACCCGGACTACCTGCGCTACTACTTCGCCGCCAAACTCGGGCCCGGCCTGGCCGATATCGACCTCAATCTCGAGGACTTTCGCGCCCGGGTCAATGCGGACATGGTCGGCAAGCTGATCAATATCGCCAGTCGTTCGGCCGGCTTCATCCACAAGTTCGGGGCCGGCCGCCTGGCCGACCAATTGCCCGACCCGGCCCTGTACCAGCGCTTCACCGCTGCCCACGAGACCATCGCGGCCGACTTCGAGCAGCGCAACTTCCAGGCGGCCGTGCGTCGCATCATGGCCCTGGCTGACGAGGCCAACCGCTACATCGATGAGCACAAACCGTGGCTGATGGCACGCGAAGACGGGCGCGCCGACGAGGTGCTGGCGGTGTGCACCCAGGGCATCAACCTGTTCCGGGTGATGATGACCTGGCTGGCGCCGGTGATTCCGGCCACGGCGCGCGCCGCCGAGTCCTTTCTCAACGTCTCGCTGGCCGACTTCGACAGTATCCATCAGCCGCTGCTGGGCCACCGGATTGAGAAATTCAAGCCGCTGCTGACCCGCGTCGAAACCGACCAGGTCGAGCGCATCCTGACCGCCAGTCGCGCCAACCTGGAGTCTGAAGACGATGTCTCCGAGGACCCCGAAGAGCAGCTGGGCCTGGCCCCCGAAATCGCTTTTCCCGCGTTTGCCGCGGTTGATTTACGCGTTGCCCGCATCAGCGCGGCCGAAGAGGTCGCCGGCGCCGACAAACTGTTGCGCCTGGAACTCGACCTGGGTGGGCCGACGCGCCAGGTCTTTGCCGGCATCCGCGGCCACTACGACCCGGCCGATCTGGTCGGCCGCCTGACCGTGATGGTCGCCAATCTGGCTCCGCGCAAGATGCGCTTCGGCGTCTCGGAGGGCATGGTGCTGGCCGCCAGCGGCGAGGACGACAAGCCCTGGCTGCTGTCCCCGGACAGCGGTGCCAAGCCGGGCATGAAGATCAACTGACAACCAACGGCGAAGCCGACGTGGACCTGTTGCTCATCGTCGTATCCGCCGCCCTGGTGAACAACTTCGTCCTGATCAAGTTCCTCGGCCTGTGTCCGTTTCTGGGCGTATCCTCGTCGGTGGAATCGGCCGTCGGCATGTCCCTGGCCACCGCGTTCGTGCTCACCCTGGCGGCCGTGTCCAGCCATATCCTGACCCGCTGGGTGTTGGAGCCGCTGGAGCTGATGTACCTGGCCACGGTCAGTTTCATCCTCGTCATTGCCGGACTGGTTCAGCTGACCGAACTGTTCCTGCGCCATAGCGCACCGCTGCTGCATCGGGTGCTGGGCATCTATCTGCCGTTGATCACCAGCAACTGTGCCGTGCTGGGCGTCGCCCTGCTCAATCTGCGCGAGCACCACAGCGTGGTCGAGTCGGCACTGTACGGTTTCGGGGCCGCGCTCGGCTTCGGGGCCGTGCTCATCGCCCTGGCCGCAGCTCGCGAACGAATCGAGACCGCCGACGTGCCGGCCTGCTTCCGCGGCGCCCCGATCGGGCTGGTCACCGCCGGCTTGATGGCCCTGGCCTTCATGGGGTTTACCGGCTTCGGCCGGCTGTAACAGCCCGGCGGACGGCGCCCCGCTTCATCGGGTCGAAAATGGGGCACAATGCTTTCCGGGAGCCAAAGCCAGTGATAGCCATCACGGCATGGCAGCAGGATGCAAGGAAGCAAGATTATGTTTTTCCGTTCCAGGTCGTCAGCAGAGTCCAGCGATCCGGCAGCACTGCAGCGTCAGGTCGACAACCTCGGGGCGACCGAAGCCAGCGTACGCGCTGCCCTGCGCACGGTGCTGGTACTGCTCAAGGAATTCGCCCTGGACCTGGAGGAGTTACGCAGCAGCGACTTTCGCCGCGACCTCGGTGAAATCGAGCAGCAGGCCGCCGGCACCGATAACGCCAAGGCGCTCAAGCAGACGGTTGCCAAGCGTGCGCCGCGCATCCAGAAGTTCATCGAAGGCCAGAACCGCTACCTGACCGAGCGCGAGGCCGAGCTGCGCAACGTCATCACGCTGCTGTCCAACGCCATGGCCCTGCTCAATCGCGAAAATGCCTCCTATCACCAGCAGATCCTGGATCAGGGGCACAACTTCGAGCGCATCATCGGGCTCGACGATCTGCGCCGAATCAAGTCGGCACTGGCCGAAGAAGTCCGTCAGCTGCAGACCATGGTCGATCAGAAAAAACGCGCTGAGCAGCAGCAGATGCAATCGTTGACCGGCCAGGTCAGGGAATTGCGCGAGGAGCTGGACAAGACCCGCGACGAGGTGCGCCGCGATGCCCTGACCGGGGTCTTCAACCGGCGCGCGCTGGATGAATACCTGCAGTCGCTGATCGATCAGAACCAGATCAAGAGCAAGTCCTTTGCCGTGCTGATGCTGGATATCGACGACTTCAAGCACGTCAACGACACCTACGGTCACCTGGTCGGCGACCAGGTGCTGCGCGCCTTGGCCGGGGCCTGTGCCGACGTCCTGCGCGAAGCCGACTTCATCGCCCGCTACGGCGGCGAGGAGTTCGTCGCAATCATGCCGGGTGCCTCGCGCCGGGCCGCCCACAAGCGCGCCAACAACCTGTGCCGGGCACTGGCCGGCACGCGTTTTTCGCTGCCCGCCGACGACCGCGAGGACTACCTCCAGCTGACCATCAGCATCGGTGTCACCGCCTACCAGGCCGGCGATACCATGGGCAGTCTGCTCGAGCGCGCCGACCAGGGCCTGTACCAGGCCAAGCACAACGGCAAGAACCAGGTGATTTCGGCCTGAGATCCGGACCTCGATTCAGATATCGACGCCGGAATTGCTACGATAGACAACAATCATGATGGCTGCCGCCCTGACCATGCTGTTGCTCCTGTCCGCCATCGGTGGCGGTTTGTTGTGGGCCGGTCAGCGCCTGCGGCCGGACGCCGATTCGCTGATCGAGCAGATCAACCAGCAGCTGCCGCAGACCCAGTGCGCGCAGTGCGGCTACCCGGGCTGCCGCCCCTATGCCCAGGCGATCGCCGACGGTGAGGCCGGAATCAATCAGTGCCCGCCGGGCGGAGAGGAAGGCGTGCAGGTCCTGGCCGACCTGCTCGGGGTAGCCCCTGAGCCGCTGGACGCCAGCCGCGGCGAAACCAAACCACCGCTGGTTGCCCTGATTGACGAAGACCGCTGTATCGGCTGCACGCTGTGTATCCAGGCCTGCCCGGTGGACGCCATCCTCGGCGCGGCGCGGCAGATGCATACCGTCATCGCGGCCGAATGCACCGGCTGCGAACTGTGCCTGGCCCCCTGCCCGGTCGACTGTATCGACCTCATTGATCGTCCGCGGCCCTACGTCGCCCCGCGGCCTATCCCGATTCGCGTCCGCGCCGCCTGAACGGTCTGGTCCAGGTGCAACTGCACAGCTTTCCTGGCGGGCTCGCCCTGCCCCACCACAAACAGGCCTCGCTGGCGCACCCGCTAGAGCGCTGCCCGCTGCCGCCGGCGCTCTACGTGCCGGTGGGCCAGCACCAGGGCGAAGCCGGTCGCATCCTGGTCGAGCCCGGCCAGGCAGTGCGTGCCGGTCAGCCCCTGACCCTGGCCGAAGACGACTACCAGGTGCCCGCGCACGCACCCTGTGCCGGCACCGTCGTCGGGCTGGTGCAGCGCCCGGCCAGCTTCCCGCCCGAGAGCTATCGGCGCTGCATCGAAATGGTTCCGGCCGACGAAGCCTGCAGCGATTGGGATGACGAGCCGGGCCGGCGCCTGCCCGACTGGCGCCGGTGCAACGCCACCGAACTGGTCGATCACCTGCGCGCGATGGGCCTGGCCGGCCTGGGTGGCGCCATGTTCCCCACCGCCGCCAAGCTGCGCGGCGACTGGCCGAGCATCGATACGCTGATCCTCAACGGCGTCGAGTGCGAGCCCTGGATTGCCTGCGATGAGGCCTTGATGCGCAGCCGACCGGAAGACATTCTCGGCGGCGGCCTGGTACTGGCCGCGGCGGTGGTTGCCGAGCGCATTGTCATTGCGGTGGAAGACCCGATGGAGCAAACCGCACAGGCCCTGGAGCGCGCAGCCGAGCGACTGGGCATTGCCGAGCGCTTTGAAGTGGTGCGCGTGCCGGCGGTCTACCCCCAGGGTGGCGAACGCCAGCTGATCCAGACCCTGACCGGGCTGGAAGTACCGCACGACGGCCTGCCCCAGGACATCGGCCTGCTCTGCCACAACGTCGCCACCGCAGCAGCGGCCTTCGACGCGGTGGAACATGGCCGCCCGCTGACCGAGCGCATCGTCACGGTTACCGGTCCCGGCGTGGCCCAGCCGCGCAACCTGATCGCGGCCATCGGCACCCCGCTGTCCTGGCTCATCCGCCAGGCCGGCGGCTATACCGAGCACGCCCGGCGCCTGATCCTGGGCGGACCCATGAGCGGAACCGCGCTGATCACCGACGAGGTCGCGCTGACCAAGGGCAGCAACTGCGTGCTGGTGCTCGACACCGCGCCCGCGGAGCCGGCGACCAGCATGCCGTGCATCAACTGCGGCTTCTGCGTCGAGTCCTGTCCAGCCCGCCTGCTGCCGCAGTTGATCTACCGGGCGGTGGCCGCCGACGACTATGACCAGGCAGCTGAACTGGCGGTTGGTGACTGCATCGAGTGCGGGGTATGCGCGCGGGTTTGCCCCAGCCAGATCCCGCTGGTCGACTACTACCGTCACGCCAAGGGTGAAATCGGTTTGCGCGCGCTCGACCAGCGCCGCGCCGCGCTGGCGCGCCGCCGCCACGAGGCCCGTCAGGAGCGGCTGGCGGCGGAACAGGCAGCCCGGGCCCGGCGGCGCCAGGCCCGGGCTGAAAAGCTGCGCGAAAAAAGTGCCGCTGCCGACGAAATCCAGGCCGCGATTGCGCGCGCGCGCCAGCGCAAGAAGTCGGCGGAATAATTCATGGAGCACCAGCCCGCTGCCATGCCGTTCGCGCGTGCCGGAGCACCGCATCTGCCGCCCCGGCGGCGGGTGTCAGATCTGATGTTCCGGGTGATCTGGGCCCTGCTGCCGGCGATTGCCGCCCACGCCTGGTTCTTCGGCTGGGGGATTGTTGTCCAGGTGGTCCTGGCCTGCCTGTTCGGGCTCATCCTGGAGTGGGTCATGCTGCGCTTGCGCGCGCGCCCGGCACAGCCGTTTCTCAGCGACGGCAGCGTGCTCACCACGGCCCTGTTGTTCGCCCTGTGCCTGCCGCCGCTGGCACCGTGGTGGGTCAACGCCACCGGCATGCTGTTTGCGGTAGTCGTGGCCAAGCACCTTTACGGTGGCCTGGGTTTCAACCTGTTCAACCCGGCCATGGTCGGTCTTGCCGTGGTAATCATCACCTTCCCGATCGAACTCAGCCAGTGGCTGGCGCCGCGCGGGCTGGGAGAGGGTCTGCCCGGCCTGATCGAGACGGTTCGCGCCATCGCCACCGGACACGTTTCCAACGGCCCAGCCTGGGACGCCATCAGTGCCGCCACCCCGCTCGATCAACTGCGCACCGGCCTCCAGAGCCAGTTCCTGGTCAGCGAAATCCGCGCCGACCCGGTGTTCGGCGCGCTGGTGGCCCGCGGCTGGGAATGGGTCGCCCTGGCCAGCCTGGCCGGCGGGCTCTGGCTGGCCTGGCAGCGGGTGATCAGCTGGCACGCGCCGACCGCGCTCCTGGTCACCACGCTCATCATCAGCACCCCGCCGTGGTTGCTCGCGCCGGACCTGCACTACAGCCCGCTGCAGCAGCTGTTGTCGGGCGGCCTGATGCTGGCCGCCTTCTTCATCATCACCGATCCGGTCTCGGGCAGCGCCACCCCCCGCGGCAAAATCATCTTCGGCGCCGGCGTGGCCTTGATCACCCTGGCCATTCGACGCTACGGCGGCTTTCCGGACGGTGTCGCCTTTGCCGTGTTGCTGATGAATATGCTGGTGCCGCTGATTGATCGCTATACCCGGCCGCGGGTCTACGGACACCCGCGTTAATGGCGACCGGACGCTGGCAGGCCGGCGTGAAACTGGTGGCCCTGGGCCTGGCCGCCGCGCTGCTGCTGGCCGGGCTGGACCAGCTGACCCGCGAACGGATTGCCGATCAGCAACAACGCCGGGCCCTGGCCACCCTGACCGAACTTCTGCCGCCGGGCAGCTTCGACAACAACCTGGTCGACGACCACATCGATCTTGACCTGGCCGGGTTCGAGCAGCCGGCCCGGGTGTATCGGGCCCGCGCCGCCGGCGCGCCGGTCGCCGTCATTTTCGACCTGGTGACCGGGCGCGGCTACAGCGGTGATATCCGGATGCTGGTGGCGGCCGACCCTCAAGGGCGGGTCCTGGGCGTGCGCGTGCTGGAACACCGCGAAACCCCCGGCCTGGGCGATCGCATCGAGATCGAGCGCAGCGACTGGATCCGGCAATTCACGGGCACCCGCCTGGGCGAACCGGCCGAAGAGCGCTGGGCCACAAGCCGGCGCGGCGGTGACTTCGACGGCCTGACCAGCGCCACCATCACCGCCGAGGCCGTGGTGCAGGCCGTGCGCGCCGCGCTGGAAACGCTCGACCAGACCGATCAGCAACGCCTGTGGCAGCCGGAAACCGGGTCGGGCTAGAATCGGTGCCCATGGACAGCGAAACCCGGCTGCGAACGCGGCCTGCGCACCGCGAAACCTGGCGCCAGGGATTGTGGGACAACAACCCCGGCCTGGTCCAGCTGCTTGGCCTGTGCCCGCTGCTGGCGGTCACCGGCACGGCGGTCAATGGTCTCGGCCTGGCCGTGGCCACAATGTTTGTGCTGGTGTGCTCCAACCTGGCCGTGTCGCTGCTGCGCAGCCACATCGTCGCCGAAATCCGGATCCCGGCTTTCGTGCTGATCATCGCCACCACGGTCACCGTGGTCGACCTGGTGTTGCAGGCCTGGCTGCACGAGCTGAGCCGCACGCTGGGCATTTTCGTGCCGCTGATCGTCACCAACTGCACCATCCTGGCGCGCGCCGAGGCCTTTGCCTCGCGCCAGCCCGCTGGCGCTGCCCTGCACGATGGACTGGCCCAGGGAGCCGGCTTCGGCCTGGTGTTGCTGGCCCTCGGTGCCGGGCGCGAGATGATCGGCCAGGGCACCCTGTTTACCGGCGCTGACCTGCTGCTGGGCGAGTGGGCCGGCGCACTCACCGTTCGCCTCCTGCCCGAGGGCGGCGGGCTGCTGCTGGCCCTGCTACCGCCGGGCGCGTTCATCGGGCTGGGTTTGCTGGTCGCCCTGCGCCAGTACCTGATTCAGCGACCGCAGCCAGCCCCCGAATCGCAGCCTAAACGGGCCCCCGCAGCGACCTGAGCCAATCGGCAACCGCGTCCAGAGGGTCCGGGCCCGCGCTATCGATTGCCATCATCGGGGCTTCGTCCGGCCGACACGGCTGGAATGTCGTCAGCTGGCGCGCCAGCACCGCCTCGTCGGCCTCCGAGGCATCGTGACCGGCCGCTGAGCGTCGCTGCACCCGGTCACGCAATACCTGCTCATCGGCGCTGCAGACCACCACGCCAAAGGGGATGCCACGCCTGACCGCCAGTTCCAGGAACGGGGCGCGCTGTGCGGCGCTGAGAAAGGTGGCATCGACCAGGACCGCGAAGCCGGCCGCGGTTACGTTCGCCGCCTTGTCGAGCAGGTGGGCATAGGTCTGCTCGCCGGCGGCGCGCGTGTACAGACCCGCATCCAGGGCCGAATCCGAACGCTGCTCCGCGGCCAGGCCAAACAGGCGTTTGCGCTCCACGTCCGAGCGCAGCCGAACCAGACCGCACTCGGCCACCAGCCGGGCGGCCAGATGGCTCTTGCCGCTGCCCGAGACCCCGCAGGTCAGCACCAGGGCCGGTCGAGGGGCCTGGGCAACCTGTTCGGCAACGCTCAGGTAGCGATCAATCGCCGCGAGGATGGCTGCCGCCCGGTCAGCCTCCAGGCCGGGGTCAAGCCCGAGCGCGGCCACCTTGGCGCGCACCATCGCGCGATAAACAACGTAGAAATCCAGCAGGGCGAGGCCGTCGTAGTCGCCGGTGCGGGCAAGATAGCGGTCGAGCAGCCGCCAGGCGCCGGCCTCCTCGCCGCGATCGCGCAAATCCATGATCACAAAGGCCAGGTCGGCCATGACATCGGTCCAGCGCAGCGCCGGACTGAACTCGATGCAGTCAAACAGCGTGGTCCGGCCCGCAAACAGGGTGACGTTGCCCAGATGCACATCGCCGTGACACTCGCGCACGAATCCGTCATCACGGCGACGGGCAATCTGTCCGGCCAGCGCGGCGAAGCGCTGCTCGGTCCAATCGCCCAGCGCCTCCAGGCGACGGCGCCGGGACGGATCATCCAGGCGCTCCAGCAAGGTGGTGAAGTTGTCGCGCATCGGGCCGATGACTTCGTCCGTGGTACCCCACGGCGAGTCGACCCCGGCCACCTCGGCCTGTTCATGGAGGCCGGCCAGGGCCTCGCCCAGCGCCTCGGCATGGGCCGGCTCGAAGCGCCCGGCAGCCAGCAGCCGGTCAAATCCGTCGTCCAGATCGAACCGCCGCATGGCCACGGCATATTCGATCGCCTCCCCGGGTCCGTCGATGTGCAGGCGATCCGACGAGCACTCTGCCGAGCCGGTCAGGCGAACCACGCCGAGGTACAAATCCGGTGCCGTGCGTCGGTTGAGGCGGACCTCCTCGGTACAGAAATGGCGGCGCTGCTCCAGGGTCGAGAAATCGAGAAAGCCGAAATCCACCGGCTTTTTGATCTTGTAGGCCCGCTCACCGGCCAGCAGCACCCAGGAGATGTGGGTTTCGATCACCTCCACGCGCTCAACCGGGTGCGGGTAGCAGGAAGGATCGCGCAGCGCCTCGATCAGCGGGCTGTCCATGTCGGGTCATCCTGGATTTGGGGTGGATTGTGCTCGGGAGTATATCGTCGCGGGCAATGCTATTCTGAAAATCCAAGCCCCACCCAGAGCCTGCCAGCCGACCGCCCATGCCTGCAATGAACGCCGCTGACCGCGCAACCTTCTTCCAGCGCCTGGCCGAGATCAACCCCGACCCGAAAACCGAGCTGCGCTACTCCAGCCCGTTCGAGCTGCTGGTGGCCGTCGCCCTGTCGGCCCAGGCCACCGATGTCGGCGTCAACAAGGCCACCGCCCGGCTGTTTGCGGTGGCCAACACCCCGCAGGCCATTCTCGCCCTCGGCGAGGACGGCCTGAAAGATCACATCAAGACCATCGGCCTGTTCAACAACAAGGCCAAGAACATCCTGGCCGCCTGCCGCCTGCTGATCGAACGCCACGGCGGCGAGGTGCCGCGCAGCCGGGCCGAACTGGAAGCGCTGCCCGGGGTGGGTCGTAAAACCGCCAACGTCATCCTCAACACCGCCTTCGGCGAACCCGCCATGGCCGTCGACACCCATATCTTCCGGGTCGCCAACCGGACCGGGCTGGCGCCGGGCAAAACCGTGCTGGCGGTGGAAAAAGCGCTGCTCAAGCGGGTGCCGGCCGACTACCTGCTGAACGCACACCACTGGCTGATCCTGCACGGGCGCTATACCTGCAAGGCCCGCAAACCCTTGTGCGGGCAGTGCCCGGTCGTGGATCTCTGCCGCTGGCCGGGACGCCGGAAAGTGCTTCAGGAAGGGTCCGCGTAGGCTTCCAGGAGCGGCCTTACGCGCAGGCCGCGCGCGCGCAGCAACTCGACCAGGCCCTCTTCACCGGGCAGGTGCAGCGCGCCGACAGCAATCATCAACCCGCCCTGCTCCAGCCAAGGCCAGGCCCGCTCCACCATGGTGTGGTTGCGACCGATCATGCCGACCTGCTCGAAGTGCGCGCGCAGTTCGGGGTCAAGGTTGGCCATCTGGTCGGCGGCCACGGCCTCGAGCCGGTCCAGATCACCAGCCAGGTAGGTCGCGACCAGGGCCTCGAACAACTCGTCCTGGCGCGGAAAATCCGCCACCGCCTGGCGCAGCAGGGCCAGCTGCATGGGCTTGGACATCCCGGCCAGAAAATCCAGCTGCTCCTCGATGGTCTCCAGAGCAACCACTTCCTTATCCAGGCCGCGCGCCCGGATTGACAGCACCAGGTCCATGAACAGGCCGGTCTGCGGCGGCGGCACGGCCACGGTCATGGCCGCCGACCACGGCCGCAGACGTCGCACGGCCGGCTCCCCCATGCCGTAGTGCTGGTCGAGAATGGCCACCAGCCGGGCGTAGATCTCGGGCTCCAGCACCTCATGCAGGCGCGCTTCCGGGTAGTGCATGGCCTCGTTGAGCACTTCCATCATGGCCATGTCCGGAACCAGCTCCAGGGCCAGGCGGTCAGCCGCGGCCAGGGCGTCGAGCAGCGCCTCGGGGAAATCCAGCAGTCTCGGATCCTCGCTGTGGACCGTGCCCAGAAGCCAGTTCTGCTGGCCTTGCGGGCCTTCCACCGACCACAGCACCTGGGCCCGCACCGCGCTGCTGAGCAGCAGGGCGACCAAGCCCAGGGCAACACTTCGAGCGAAAAACCTCATTCGATCACCTCGTCGATGACGCAAGCCGATACCATGGGGCCTGATTCTACTGCGAGTTGCCGATCCGGCCCGAGATGATGTCCATCGCCCAACGCTTTCGCGGATTCTTGCCGGTGGTCGTCGATGTCGAGACCGGCGGCTTCAACCCGGCCACCGATGCCCTGCTGGAGCTGGCCCTGTGCATTATCTCCATGGACGAAGAGGGCTGGCTGCACCCGCTGCCGGTGCAGATTCGGCATATCGAGCCATTTCCCGGGGCCAACATCGAGAAAGCCGCGCTGGAATTCAACGGGATCCGGCCCGATCACCCCTTGCGCCCGGCTGTCGATGAGCCGACCGCGCTGCGTTCGCTGCTCAACCCGGTGCGCCAGGCCCTGCGCGATACCGGCTGCAAGCGCGCCGTGCTGGTCGGCCACAACGCCCACTTCGATCTGTCCTTTCTCAACGCAGCCATCGCCCGGGTCGGCTTCAAGCGCAATCCGTTCCACCCGTTCAGCTGTTTTGATACCGCCACCCTGGGCGGCCTGGCCTACGGTCAGACCGTTCTGGCACGCGCCGTGGCCGCGGCCGGACTGGAGTGGGAAAAAGACCGCGCTCATTCGGCCGCCTACGACACCGAGCGCACCGCCACCTTGTTTTGCACCATCGTCAACCGCTGGCGCCATCTGCAGGAACTGGAGTGACTTGAAATCGGACCAAACCGGTCCCCAAATAAACCTTGGAGCTGACAGCCGATTCACCACCACTCATTTACTTCCCGTCTCACTTTAAGGAGAACCAACATGGCTTTTTCACTGCCCGAACTGCCCTACGCCAAGAACGCGCTCGAGCCGCATATCTCGGCCGAGACCCTGGAATACCACTACGGCAAGCACCACCAGACCTACGTCGACAAGCTCAACGGCATGGTCGAGGGCACCGACATGGCCGGCCAGTCGCTGGAAGACATTATCCGCACCGCCAGCGGCGGGCTGTTCAACAACGCCGCCCAGGTCTGGAACCACACCTTCTACTGGCACTGCCTGAGCCCGACCGGCGGCGGCGCCCCGAGCGGCAAGATTGGCGAACTGATCGATCGTGACTTCGGCTCGTTCGAGGCTTTTGTAGAAAAGTTCAACGCGGCCGCGGTTGGCAATTTCGGTTCCGGCTGGACCTGGCTGGTTCAGCACCCCGACGGCAGCCTGGCCATCGACAACACCGATGACGCCGAAACCCCGCTGACCGGCAATGCCACCCCGATCCTGACCTGCGATGTATGGGAGCACGCCTACTACGTCGACTACCGCAACGCCCGTCCCAAGTACCTGGAAGCGTTCTGGAAACTGGTCAACTGGGATTTCGCCAACTCCAACCTGGCCTGATCGAGGCGGGCAGGTCTGTGTCTCACCTGTTCGATACCTACGTTCGCATGCCCATCTCCCTGGTTCGTGGCCAGGGAGCATGGCTGTTCGACGATCAAGACCGGCGCTACCTGGATGCACTCAGCGGCATTGCCGTCTGCAGCCTGGGCCATGCCCACCCGCGCATCGCCGCCGCTCTGGCCGACCAGGCTGCCCGGCTGATTCATACCGCCAACATCGTCCACGTGCCGCAGCAGGAGGCGCTGGCCGACCGCCTGGCCGCCATCAGCGGGCTGGAACGCAGCTTTATTGCCAATTCCGGCGCCGAGGCCATCGAGTGCGCGCTCAAGCTGGCCCGACGCCATGCCCATGCCCGCCACGTTGCCAACCCGGCGGTACTGGTGGCCAGCGACAGCTTTCATGGCCGCACCCTGGCCGCGCTCAGCGCCTCCGGCAACGCCGCCATCCAGGCCGGTTTCGGGCCCCTGGTCGATGGTTTTGTCCGCGTCCCCTACGGCGATCCACAGGCTGCAGCCGGGGCCTTTGCCAACCATCCCAACCTGGTCGCCGTCCTGGTTGAGCCGATCCAGGGCGAGGGTGGCGTGCGGGTGCCGCCGGCCGGCTACCTCGGTACCCTGCGCGAGTTGTGCGATCGCCACGACGCCCTGCTGATGCTCGACGAAATCCAGGCCGGGATCGGCCGCACCGGGCGCTGGTTTGCCTTCCAGCACGAGCCCGGACTGCGGCCCGATGTCGTGACCGTGGCCAAGGCGCTGGGCAACGGCGTCCCGATCGGCGCCTGCCTGGCGCGCGAAGAGGTCGCCGCGCTGCTCCCGCCGGGCTCGCATGGCACCACCTTCGGCGGCAATCCGCTCGCCTGCCGGGTGGCCCTGGAAGTCCTGGCCATCATGGCCGAAGACGACATCCTGGCGCGCGCCAGCCGAGCGGGCCAGCGCCTGCTCGGCCGACTGCGCCAGGAACTGGAGGGCGTGGCAGGCGTGGTCGAGGTCCGCGGTCGCGGGCTGATGGTCGGGGTGGAGCTGGCCGAGCCGGCCGGCGAACTGAAAGACGCCGCCATGGCGCGCGGGCTGATCCTCAACATTACCCGCGGCAACGTCATCCGCCTGCTGCCACCGCTGATCATCGACGATGAACAGGTCGAAAGGATTGTTCAGGTGGTGGCCGAACTGGTGCGGGAGAAATTCGCGAACTCGCCCAGCAGCGCTGCCGTCTCGCGATCAAGCAGCGGCTTGATCGATTCGAGCGCGCTCCCCAGCGCTGGTTGATCCGGCGCGACCAGGGTGGCGTGGCCCACCTTGCGCCCCGGGCGCGGCTCCTTGTGGTAATCGTGCCAGGCCAGACCGGGCACGCGCAGCAGTTCATTACGATCGGGCATCGCGCCCAGCCAGTTGAACATCAGCGCAACCCCGCGCGCCTCGGTACTGCCCAGCGGCAGATCACAAACCGCACGCAGGTGGTTCTCGAACTGCGAGGTCAGGGCCGCCTCGATCGTCCAGTGGGCCGAGTTGTGCGGGCGCGGAGCATACTCGTTGGCAATCAGACGGTCGCCGGCTGCAAACAACTCCAGGGTCAGACAACCGACATAATCCAGCGCCTCCAGCAGCGTCGTTGCCGCCGCGGCTGCCCTGGCGGCCAGGTCCGCGCTGACCCCGGCCGGGGTCGAGGCCAGGCGCAGAACACCGTTGCGATGCAGCGTGCGCGTCAGCGGATAGCAGCGCACCTCGCCGTCGGCTGAGCGCACCGCCGTCTGGGCGCACTCGAAATCAAAGTCAATCCAGCCCTCCAGGATCAGTTTGTGTCCGCCCAGCTGCTGCCAGGCCGGCTCCAGATCCTCGTGGCTGTGCAATACCACCTGGCCCTTGCCGTCGTAGCCCAGCCGCCGGGTCTTGAGCACGGCCGGCAGGCCGATGCGCTCGATCGCGGCCAGCAGATCCGGGCGGCTCGACACCTCCGCGACCGGCGCGACCGCAATGCCCAAGCCCTCCAGAAGACGCTTTTCCTCCAGCCGATCCTGGCCGGCCGCGAACGCCAGCGGCGGTGGGCGGACCGCGGTCTGGCCGGCCAGCCGGGCCAGCACTTCGGCCGGCACGTTTTCGAAATCTGCCGTGACCCGGTCACAGGCCGCCATCGCCGCCAGACCGGCCGGACTGGCCCACGGCCCCACGTGCAGCCGGCCGAGGGCACCGGCGCAGGCATCGGCGGCCGGGTCGAGAAAATCGAAATCCAGGCCCAGCGGCCCTCCGGCTTCGGCCAGCATGCGGGCCAGTTGACCGCCACCCAGAATTCCAACGCGCATGATGCGGCTCAGCTCCCGGGCACGGGGTTGGCCAGCACGGCGGCCGTCTGGCGCTCGCGCCAGGCTTGGTAACGCCGGGCCAGATCGGCATCGAAGGCGGCCAGGATGGAGGCGGCGAGAAGGCCGGCGTTGGTTGCCCCGGCCTTGCCGATGGCGAGCGTGCCGACCGGGATCCCGCCCGGCATCTGGGCAATCGACAATAGCGAGTCCAGGCCGTTGAGAGTGCGCGACTGCACCGGCACGCCCAGCACCGGCAGATGGGTCTTGCTGGCCACCATGCCCGGCAGATGGGCGGCACCACCGGCCCCGGCGATGATGACTTTCAGGCCGCGCCCGGCCGCGCTGGCGGCGTACTCGAACATGGCATCCGGAGTGCGATGGGCCGACACCACGCGGCACTCGTGCTCCACTTCCAGTTGGGCAAGAATCTCGCTGGCGTGACCCATGGTGTCCCAATCGCTCTGCGAACCCATGATCACGCCCACCGCCGGACTGTTGTGCATGCTGACCCTCCAACCAAAGAGCCATTATGGTAGCAGGCCGATTCGGGTACCATATTGGTCATGAGCCTTCCCGACGATCTTCTCGACATCCTGTGCTGCCCGGTCAGCCACGAACCGCTGCTACCCCTGACGGCCGGCAAGCTCAAAAAGCTCAACGCGGCAATTGCTGGCGGCGAGGTCTTGTTCGTCAACGGCGAGCCGGTGGAAAAGGCGCTGCAGGCCGCGCTGATCACCCGCGACGGCAAGGTCGTCTACGCCGTGGAAGACGGCATTCCGGTGCTGCTGCCCGACAGCGGGATTGGCACGACGCAGCTGACCGATCCGCTGTAGCCGGCGCCCGGCTCTACAACTCCTCCACCCCGGCGCGCAGGTCTTGGGCGCGCGCCCGAATGGCCGCAAGGCGCTCTTCGTCCATGCGATCGAGATTCCGATACATCATCGCCATGCGCGGGTTGGACTGGAATTGCGCGCGGTGACGGGCCAGGAAATCCCAGTACAGCGCGTTGAAGGGACAGGCATCCTCGCCCAGCGTGTCGGCCACCCGGTACCGACAGTGGGCGCAGTGATCGCCCATGCGCTGGATGTACTTGCCGCTGGCCGCATAGGGCTTGGAAGCCAGCAAGCCGCCGTCGGCGTGCATCACCATGCCCAGGGTGTTCGGTAGTTCCACCCAGTCGTAGGCATCGGCGTACACGGCCAGGTACCACTCGCAGATCTCGGCCGGCACCACCCCCAACAGCAGGGCAAAATTGCCGGTCACCATCAGGCGCTGGATGTGGTGGGCATAGGCATTGCGGCGGGTTGCATCGATGGCGCGCTGCAGGCAGCGCATGCCGGTTTTTCCGCTCCAGTACCACGCCGGCAGCGGCTGGTCGTTGCCCAGCGCGTTGCCCTCGGCGTATTCGGGCATCTTGAGCCAGTAGATGCCGCGGATGTACTCGCGCCAGCCGATCACCTGGCGGATAAAGCCCTCCACCGCGTTGAGCGGCGCCGCACCCTCTTGCCAGGCCTGCTCTGCTGCATGGCAGACCTCCATGGGGGTGAGCAGGCCCAGGTTGAGACTGCTCGACAAGCGGCTGTGGAACAGGTAGTCCTCCTCATCGGGCAGCGCATCCTGAAAATCGCCGAAGTGCGGCAGCGCCGAACTGATGAAATGGCTCAGCGCACGCCGCGCCTGGGCCCGGGTCACCGGGTAGTCGAAACCCTCCAGATCGCCGAAATGCGGAATGTCCCCGGCCACGAGCTCCAGCACCTCGGTCGTGACCTCGTCGGCGGAAAAACGCATCGGCCGGGCCGATGGCGGCTCGCCGCGCCAGCGCTTGCGGTTGGAGGCATCAAAATTCCACTGACCGCCGACCGGCTGCTTGCCGTCCATCAGCAAACCGGTGCGTCGCCGCATCTCGCGGTAGAAAAACTCCATGCGCAGGCTCTTGCGGCCCGCGGCCCAGCGCTGGAAATCCTCCAGCGGGGAGACAAAGCGGGTATCGGGCAACACGGTGACGGCAACTCCCAGCACCTGCTCCCAGCCGCGCACCTCGTCAAGCACGCGCCACTCACCGGGCCAGCTGACCACGACCTCCTCGACTTTCTGCTCGGCCAGCAACGCACCGACCAGGTCGGTAAACGAGCGCAGATCGCTGTCGGGGTCAAAGTGATGATAGTGGACCGTCCAGCCGTCGGCCTCCAGTTCGGCCCGCCGATGCCGCATGGCGGCAAAGATCAGGGCGATCTTCTGGCCATGATGGGGCACATAGTCGGTTTCGGCGGCCAGTTCGCCCAGCACCAGGAAGTCCTGATCCGGATCGAGAGCATACAGCAGCGCGTGGTCGGTATTGAGTTGGTCACCAAAAATCAGGCCGAGTCTGGGCATGGCGGTTGCCTGGGCAGGAAAACCCGAAGGCTAGCACCTGATCGACCACAAAACGTGCCCGAAATCGCCCGGTTTTTGACCGTCGTCAAATTATCCGGGACCGAGGCAGCGTAGCCTTGATCCGTCCTTCAACACAATTCAAACGGAGAGAGGAACTCATGATCATTCGCACGCTAGCAACGGTCGCTGTGGCCGGCCTGTTCTCAACCAGCGTCATGGCCCAAAGCGCCGGCGACTGGCTGGTTCGCGTCGGCCTCGGCCACGTCAACCCGGATACTTCCAGCGGCAACCTGTTTGAGGGTGGCACCGAACTGGAAGGTGTGCAGATCGATGTTGACAGCAACACCCGGCCGATCGTCAACCTGACCTACATGGCCACCGACCACCTGGGCTTTGAAGTGCTGGCCGCCTGGCCGTTCGATCACGACATCAATGGCGCCGGGGCGCTGGATGGCGCCGGCAAACTCGGCGACACCAAGCACCTGCCGCCCACGTTCAGCCTGCAGTACCACTTCATGCCGGGTGCGCCGTTCCGTCCCTATGCCGGCATCGGCCTGAACTACACCACCTTCTTCAGCACCGGCACAACGGCTACGCTCGAAGGCGCGCTGGGCGGCCCGTCGAGCATGTCGATCAAGGATTCCTTCGGCGTTGCCCTGCAGCTGGGGGCCGACTTCGACATCACCGACACCCTGTTTTTCAACGTTGATCTGCGCTACATCGAAATCGAAGCCGACGCGCGCATCAAGACCCAGACCGCCGACGGTGAAGTGCGCAGCCAGATCAAAGCCGACATCGACCCGTTCGTGTTCTCGGCCGGGATCGGATTCCGCTTCTAGGATCGTTCTCCTCCAAAGCACATTTGCTTCAAATGTGTCTTAACTTGCCATGCCTCGGGCGCCGGGGCATGGCTTTTTTTCTGGCCGATCGGGTATAACAGTCAGCATGGGTCCGGCCACGCACTATCTCGACATCGACCAGCCCTTCCTGATGTATCGCGGCGGCGAGCTGCCGGGCATCCGGGTGGCCTGGGAATCCTGGGGCGAACTCAACCGCGCCCGCGACAACGCCATCCTGATCTTTACCGGCCTGTCGCCAGGCGCCCACGTTGCCTCCTCCAGCGCCGACCCCAGCCCCGGCTGGTGGGAGGACATGGTCGGCCCGGGCAAACCGATCGACACCGAGCGTTACTTTGTCCTGTGCGCCAACTCGCTGGGTTCCTGCAAGGGCTCGACCGGCCCGGCCGACATCCATCCGGCCACCGGCCGGCCGTGGCGGCTGCACTTTCCGGAACTGGCCATCGAGGACATCGCCCGGGCCACCCGCCTGGTCGTTGACCACCTGAATATTGCCAAGCTGCACGCCGTCATCGGCCCGTCCATGGGCGGATTTACCGCGCTGGCCTGGCTCAAGCAGTACCCCGGCAGCACCGCCCGCCTGGGGCTGATTTCCACCGCCTGCTCGGCGACCCCGTTTGCCATGTCCATCCGCTCGCTGCAGCGCGAGGCCATTGTCACCGACCGCAACTTCCACAACGGCGCCTACAGCGAGGACGAATGGCCCGAGGTCGGCATGCGTCTGGCCCGCAAGCTGGGCATGATCACCTACCGCTCGGCCGGTGAGTGGCAAGGCCGCTTCGGCCGCAAGCGCCAGGACTACTTTCCCGCCACCCTGTTCGGCATGCGCTTCGAGGTCGAATCCTACCTGGAGTCGCACGCGCGCAAATTCGTCGGCCAGTTCGACCCCTGCTCCTACCTGTACCTGTCGCGCGCCATGGACTTGTTCGACGCTTGCGACAGCGACGAGAGCCTGAAAAACCTGTTCCGACGGTGCTTTACCGGCCATGCGCTGGTCATCGGCGTCGACACCGACATCCTGTTTCCGCTGCATCAGCAGCGCGATCTGGCCGGGGCGCTGGAGTCCAGCGGGTCCGAAGTCACCTTCGAGGCCCTGCCTTCGATCCAGGGACACGATGCTTTTTTGGTAGACTTTGAGCGCTTTGGGACACCCATCAGGGAGTGGTTGAAATGAGTCTTGACTTTGCCGGCAAGGAAATCCTGCTCGCGCGCGTTGATGAGGCGGTGCAGGCCGGCGCTGCCGAGGCGATCACCGATGCCCTGCGCGTGACCCTGTGCGAGCTGTTCGGGAACCCGGACATCCAACTGCCGGAGTGCGTTTTCGACTATCGCGCCGACCACTACTGCCGCCGACTGCTGCACCACGACGACCGCCTCGGCTACAGCATCATGGCCATGACTTGGGCACCCTCGCAGGGCACGGCAATCCACGACCACGCCGGCCTGTGGTGCGTGGAAGCGGTCTGGGCCGGCGAAATCGAAGTCCAGCAATACGAATTGATGGAACAGCACGACAACCGCTTCCGGCTGGAACGAAGAACGGTGATGCGCACCGGCATCGGCAGCGCCGGCAGCCTGATCCCGCCGCACGAGTACCACTCCATCGCCAACCCCAGCGCCGACCGCCCTGCCGTAACCCTGCATATCTACGAGGGCAGCCTCGACCGCTGCAGCGCCTTCCAGCCGCTGGGCGAAAACTGGTATCTACGCGAAGCGCGCACACTCAAGCTCGACGCGGCCTGAGGCGCTACAATAAAGACCACCCAACGCCGGGGTGGCGGAACTGGTAGACGCGCCGGACTCAAAATCCGGTT
>PXBD01000086.1 GCA_003565625.1 Gammaproteobacteria bacterium | reverse complement strand
GGTCGCGCAGGTCGGATTCATCCCGACGAACGCGATAGAGCACGGCTGAGCCGTCCAGTTGCCACCAGGCCTGCTCGACCGGGTTGCCGATCCAGGCCGGGTCGGCCATGATCTGGCGCAGATCCAGGCTTTCGGCGTTGGCAGCAGGGCTGTGGAGCCCGCCGACACTGAATACAAACAGGGCAGCTGCCATCCATCGTTGGTTCATGAGTCTTGAAAACTCCGCGCTCGGGGATGGGGCGGAGTATAACGAGGTCGATCCAGGCGCCGGAACCGAATCTTGATCGCCCGCAGCACCGTTTGCTAGAGTTCAGAGTGCTTTCGGTCGAAGAGGGCAAGATCGTGAAAAAGGTCGGAAATTGGCTCCTGATGGCCGCCGCTCTCATGGCACTCACGCTGCATGCTGACGCTGCGGAAACGCAGGATCGCGTGCTGGATGAACAGCCGTGGGCCGAGTTGCAAGGCCAGAGCAAGGCGCTGCAGCAGATGGCTGCGGATCAGGGTGTTGAAGTTTCCGATGTCCGAATCCAGCGGAACCTGGAGGGCTCGGTAACGCAGGATCAACCTGCCTTCGGTTGCACGGTCAGCCAGTATCGGCGCATTGCAGGAATCCCCGGAGAAGTCCGGGTCGACGCCACGGCGCAGACTTGCATTGACGCGTGGCAACTTCTGGAAGAGACGTGAAGCCGGCGCCTCGAGCGAAGTTTTGCCGAATGGCTTGATTCTTTTGTTCGCGCTGCTATAATTAGCGGCTCAATTGCGGGGTGGAGCAGTCTGGCAGCTCGTCGGGCTCATAACCCGAAGGTCGCAGGTTCGAATCCTGCCCCCGCTACCAGGTTTTTTGAGAAACTCGGAAAAGGCCCCTGGTTTTAGGGGCTTTTTTCGTATTGGGCCGGGTTGGGCTTGTCAGCCCCGCGGCAACAACGAACGGAAGGCGCTCATGGCGGTTGCAGATCGCTTGCAGGCACTTCTCGGGCCGGTGGTGGTCGATCTTGGCTACGAGCTGGTCGGGGTGGAGTACCTGTCGAACCCGAAAAATCGAGTGGTGCGGGTCTACATAGATCGTGACCCGGAAGGCATTGGCGTCGAGGACTGCGAGACCGTCAGTCGGGAGGTCTCGGCCCTGATGGATGTCGAAGAACCGGTGCCGGGGCAGTACACCCTGGAGGTTTCGTCACCCGGGGTGGAGCGGCCACTGTTTTCCGGCGCTCAGTTCGCCCGCTTCGTCGGCGAGATGGCGGCGGTTCAACTGGCCGTGCCGATGGATGGAAGGCGTCGTTTCAAGGGTGAAATCGTGGCCGCCGACGATGCGGCGGTGAAACTGAAAGTGGACGGCGAGATCTTTGAATTGGCCGTCGCTGATATGGCGCGAGCTCATCTCGCACCGGACCTGGAAGCACTGTTTGCCGCAAGGCAAGAGGACAATAAAGCGGACATGGCGCAATGAGCAAGGGTAAGGAAATACTGCAGGTTGTCGATGTGGTCTCCAACGAGAAAGGCCTGGACAAGGAGATCATCTTCGAGGCCATCGAGGCGGCACTGGCCTCGGCGGCGAAGCGTCGTCACCCCGAAGACATCGAGGTGCGGGTCGAGATCGACCGCGCAACCGGCGATTACGAGGCGTTCCGGCGCTGGGAAGTGCTGCCGGATGATGAAGACGAGGCCGAAATGGAGTCGGAAGATCACCAGATCCGTCTGACCTCCGCCCGCGAGCACGATCCTGAACTCGAGGTCGGCGATTTCATTGAAGAAGCGATGGAGCCGCCGGAGTTTGGCCGCATTGCCGCACAGGCGGCCAAGCAGGTCATCGTTCAGCGTGTCCGTCAGGCCGAACGCGAGCAGGTGGTCGAGGCCTACTCGGACCGGGTGGGAGAACTGGTGCATGGTCAGATCGAGCGCATGGAGCGCGGCGGTATCGTGCTGGACCTGGGCGAAAACGCCAAGGCGTTCATCCCCTCTCGACATACCATTCCGGGCGAGACGGCCCGACCCAAGGACCGCCTGCGGGGCTACCTGTACGAGGTTCGGCCGGATCAGCGCGGGCCGCAGCTGTTTGTCAGCCGCACCATGGGCGAGTTTCTCATCGAGTTGTTCAAGCTCGAAGTGCCGGAAATCAACCAGGGCCTGATCGAAGTCAAGGGTGCGGCCCGTGATCCGGGCCGCCGGGCCAAGATTGCTGTGCATGCGCTGGATGACCGGACCGACCCGATCGGTGCCTGTGTCGGCATGCGCGGGTCGCGCGTGCAGGCGGTCTCCAACGAACTGGCCGGCGAGCGGGTCGACATCATCCTCTGGAACGAAAACCCGGCCCAGTTCGTGATCAACGCCATGGCTCCGGCCGAGGTGCATTCCATCGTCGTCGATGAAGACTCCAACAGCATGGATATTGCGGTTGAAGAGGAAAATCTCTCGCAGGCGATTGGCCGTGGTGGACAAAACGTGCGCCTGGCGTCCGAACTGACCGGCTGGCAGCTCAATGTCATGACCATTGAAGAAGCCGACCAGAAGAGCGAAAGCGAGTCTCGTGGCGTGCTGGAAATGTTCATGAGCAAGCTCGATGTCGACGAGGAACTGGCCTCTATTCTGGTCGCCGAAGGCTTCACCAACGTCGAAGAGGTGGCCTACGTGCCGGAGTCGGAGTTGCTGGCGGTCGATGAGTTCGATGAAGGTGTCGTGGCCGAGTTGCGCCAGCGCGCTCGCGACGCCTTGCTGACCCAAATGATCGCCTCCGAGGAACAGCTCGAAGAGCATCGCCCCGAGCAGGACCTGCTGGAACTGGAAGGCATGAGCGAAGCCATCGCCTTCCGCCTGGCCGAGCAGGGAATCCGGACCCGTGACGATCTGGCCGAGTGCGCAGTCGATGAGCTCGAAGACGTCAAGGGCCTGGAGCCCGAGGTGGCGGCTGAGCTGATCATGAAGGCGCGGGCTCACTGGTTCGCCGAAGAATAAGTTTCAGACGATACACGAAGGAAGATTGAATGTCTCAGGTCACCGTTACGCAACTGGCTGAAGTATTGGGCGTCGCCGTCGATCGTCTGATCGTCCAGCTCAATGAAGCCGGGATCCAGATCGATGATCCATCGGCGGCGGGGACCAATGAGGACAAGAAAAAGCTGCTTGGATACCTGCGCACCGCGCACGGCAAGGAAACCTCGGAAGAAAACAGCGGGCCGCGCAAGGTCACCCTGAAGCGCAAGACGGTCAGCGAGATCAAGGTACCCACGGCCGGTGCCGGCCGGGTGCGTGGGCGCGGTGCGGCACCATCGCGCACGGTCAACGTGGAGGTGCGCAAGCGCCGAACGTATGTCAAGCGTGCGGCCATCAGCGAGCAGGAGCAGACCGATCCGGAGCGTGAGGCAGCGGCCCAGGCGCTGGAGGAGTCGCGGCGCCAGCGTGAGGAAGCCGAGCGCATGGAACGCGAGGAGGCCGAGCGTCGCCAGCGCGAGCAGGAAGAGCAGGCTCGTCAGGAAGAAGAAGCCCGCAAGCAGCGCGAGGCCGAGGAAGAAGCACGCCGACTCGAGCAGGAGAAGGAACGCGCGCTGGCCGAAGCGCAGGCCCGGGTCGAGGCCAAGGTGGCTCGCCAGGCAGCTGAGCGGGAAGCAGAACGCAAACGCCGCGGCGGTGTCAAGGCGCCGGAAGACTCGCGCACCCGCTATGGTCGCGAGGAGTTGCACGTTACGCCCAAGTCCAAGCGGCGCAAGCCCAAGCGGAAGGGCCGGGCGGCGAGTGCCGCCGCTTCTACCGAGCATGGCTTCCAGAAGCCGGTGGCGCCGGTCAAGCGTGAGGTCGAAATTCCTGAAACCATCACCGTTGGCGATCTGGCCAAACTGATGGCGGTCAAGGCCGGCGAAGTGATCAAGACCCTGATGGGGATGGGCAGCATGGTCACCATCAACCAGAGCCTGGATCAGGACACGGCCATCCTGGTTGCCGAGGAAATGGGCCATGAGGCCCGTCAGGCCGAGGCTCGCGACATCGAGCAGGAACTGGTGGCCGAAGAAGAAGAGACCGACGTGGCCACGGCGACTCGACCGCCGGTGGTGACCGTCATGGGCCACGTAGACCACGGCAAGACCTCGCTGCTGGACTACATCCGGCATGCCAAGGTGGCGGCTGGAGAACAGGGCGGTATCACCCAGCATATCGGCGCTTACCACGTCAAGACCGAAAACGGCGTGGTCACGTTTCTCGATACACCGGGCCATGCCGCCTTTACCGCCATGCGCGCGCGCGGTGCCCAGGCAACCGATATTGTCATCCTGGTCGTGGCGGCCGATGACGGTGTCATGCCGCAGACCAGGGAAGCCATCCAGCATGCGCGCGCAGCCGGCGTGCCGCTGATCGTGGCGGTCAACAAGATCGACAAGCCCGAGGCTGACCAGGATCGGGTAAAGTCGGAACTCTCGGCCGAGGAAGTGGTGCCCGAAGAATGGGGCGGAGAAGAGATTTTCGTCCCCGTCTCGGCGATCAGCGGCGAAGGAATCGATGCGCTGCTCGACGCCATTCTGGTGCAGTCGGAAGTGCTGGAGCTCAAGGCAGCGCCCGAGCGTCGCTGCCGGGGTGTGGTGGTGGAATCGGCACTCGACAAGGGCCGTGGCCCGGTGGCGACGATCCTGGTTCAGGATGGCACCCTGCGGCGCGGTGACATGATCCTGGCCGGTGAGGAGTATGGTCGCGTGCGCGCCATGTTTGACGAAACCGGTCAGCCCATCGAAGAGGCCGGGCCCTCGATTCCGGCCGAGATTCTCGGCCTGTCGGGCGTTCCCAATGCCGGCGACGACGTGCTGGCGGTGGCCGATGAGCGCAAGGCGCGTGAAGCTGCCGATCAGCGCAAGCAGGCGGCCCGTGAAGGTCGCCTGGCCGAAAAGCAGGCCGCCAAACTGCAGAACTTGTTCGACCAGATGAGCGAGGGAAGCAGCGGCGAACTGCAGCATGTCAACCTGGTCATCAAGGCGGATGTACAGGGTTCGGTCGAAGCCCTTCGAGATGCCTTGACCCGCCTGTCGACCGACGAGATCAAGGTCAACGTGGTCTCCTCCGGCGTCGGCGGGATCACCGAGTCCGATGCCAGCCTGGCCCAGGCCTCGAGCGCGGTCATCATCGGTTTCAACGTGCGTGCTGATGCTTCGGCACGCAAGATCATCCAGGAGGCGGACCTCGACCTCAACTACTACAGCGTCATCTACGACGCCATCGATGATGTCAAGAAGGCCATCAGTGGTCTGCTGGGTACCGAGGTCAAGGAGCAGATCATCGGCCTGGCCGAGGTCAAGGATGTGTTCCGTTCCTCCAAGCTGGGCGCTATCGCCGGCTGCCTGGTGGTCGAAGGTGCGGTCAAGCGGGCCAACCCGATTCGCGTGCTGCGCGACAACGTGGTGGTGTTCGAAGGCGAACTGGAATCGTTGCGCCGGTTCAAGGACGATGCTTCAGAAGTCCAGGCCGGCACCGAGTGCGGCATCGGGGTCAAACAGTACAACGATGTCAAGGTCGGCGACCAGATCGAGTGCTTCGAGCGGGTTGAAGTCCAGCGGACACTAGAGTAATGGCAGGGCCGCGTTCGGAACGAGTGGCCGGGCTGCTCCGGCGTGAACTGGCCGATATTCTCCAGCGGTCATTCGAGTACGAGCTTCCGTCTGGTCTGTTCAGTCTGACCGATGTCGAGGTAGCCCGCGACCTGTCGCATGCCAAGGTCTACGTTGCCGTGCTCGAGATTGAACAGGCGCCTGAAATCATTCGCTTCCTGAATGAGCATGCCGGGCAGGTCCGGCATGAACTCGGCGGTCGTATTCGTCTCCGGCTCACACCGGCGCTGAAATTCATTCACGACACCTCCTCGGAGTCGGGTCAGCGCATCGAGCAACTACTGGCGGCAGCGCGCAAACCGCGCGGGTAGACGCAAACGCCCCACCCTGATCTGATGTCCTCCGTCACCCCGGAATCCGGGATCCTGTTGCTGGACAAGCCGGTCGGCCTGAGCTCGAATGCGGCGCTGGGCCGGGCCAGGCATGCGTTGAAAATCCGCAAGGCCGGGCACGCCGGCACGCTGGACCCGCTGGCATCCGGTCTGCTGGTCTTGTGTTTCGGTGAGGCGACCAAGGTGGCGGGCTATCTTCTGGACGGCGACAAGGCCTACCTGGCCGAGGTCTGTCTTGGTGTCACCACCGCAACGGATGACGCCGAGGGCGAGGTTTTGCAACGCCGTCCCGTTCCGGACTGGGACGAGCACCATATCGAGCAGGCACTGGCTGCCTTTCGCGGGCCAATCGACCAGGTGCCACCCATGTACTCGGCGCTCAAGCAGGGCGGCGAGCGTCTGTATCGCATGGCCCGCCGCGGCGAGCACGTTGAACGTCCGGCGCGCGCGGTGACTATCCACGAACTGAAATTGCTCGACCGGGACGGAGCGCATTTGCGCCTGCAGGTGCTGTGCTCCAAGGGGACCTATATCCGCTCGCTGGCGCGTGACCTCGGCGAGGCGCTGGGCTGTGGTGCGCATTTGAGCGCGCTGCGCCGGGTGCGCAGCGCGCCCTACGATGTTGCCGATGCGCTTGATCTCGAGTCGCTGCTGGCGTTGGACCGCGAGCGCGCGCGTGACCTGCTGCAGCCCCCTGATCAGGCCCTGTCCCACCTGCCTGAAATTCACCTGCCCGATGAGATGGCCGATCGGCTCCGCATGGGCCAGCGCCTTTCGGGCTTGTCAACGTCGGTCAGCGGGCTGGTCCGGGTCTACGGCCGTGAAACCTTTCTCGGTCTGTGTGATGCGGACGGAGACGGCGGCCTGCGGGCCCGCCGCCTGATGAGTACCGCCGGAAAATGATGCTCAGCCGGCGCGCTGGAGGCGGGCGCGAATACCATCGCTGATGTGCGGCTCGATGGCGTGGCGCATGGGTGTCACCAGCTTGAACGGGGCCGCTATGATGTGGCCGCTGTCGAGCCAGCGTTCGCCGCCGGCGATGTCCATCACGACCCCTCCGGCTTCCTGAACCAGCAGCGCTCCGGCGGCAATGTCCCAGGGTTTCAGGTTCAGTTCCCAGTAGCCGTCCAGGCGACCACAGGCAACGTAGGCCAGATCCAGCGAGGCTGTTCCTGCGCGCCGGATGTCCTCGATCTTGTCGAACAGCGCCTCGAACATGCCCTGGTAGGCGGGCATCAGACGGCGGCTGCGGAACGGAAAGGCGGTGGCCAGGACGGCGCCGGCAAGGTCGCGGCGACCGGAAACCCGCATGCGCTGGTCGTTGAGGAACGCGCCTTCACCGCGGCTGGCGGTAAACATTTCGTCGCGGATCGGGTCGTAGACGACCCCGTGTTCGATGCGCCCCTTGATCTGCAGCGCGATGGAAACGGCAAAATGCGGAATGCCGCGCAGGTAGTTACTGGTGCCATCGAGCGGATCGATGATCCAGAGATAATCACCGTCACCGCTCTGACCGGTTTCCTCCCCGAGAATGGCGTGATCGCGATGCAGGCGCAGAATGTGTTCGCGAATGATCTGCTCGCAGGCGCGGTCGACGTCGCTGACATAGTCATGGCGCGCCTTGCGCTCGACCGGGATACTGTCCAGCCGGTCGCGGTACTTGCGCATCAGACCACCCGCCTTGCGGGCGGCTTCTGAGGCGATGTTGATATACGGGTTCGACACGGACGGTTCCTGAGCTGTTGAATCTACGGCGCAGAGTAGTGTACCCCGCCCCTATTGGTACCAAGGGCCGGGTGCTGCGTTCATTGGGCCGGCGAACCGATACGCGCCAGGCGCGGACTGTCGCTGTCGATGCCGCAGGCACGTTGAACAAATGCCTCGCGCAGCGGCCAGGCGCGCGCGGCCAGCTTAAAGCCTGCCGCCAGCGCGTGACGACCCAGCCCGCCTGGCAGGCGCGTGGTTTCGTTGATCGCATGAATGCCTCCGCCGATCAGGCTGCCTCCACTCAGACGCCAGCGCTGATAGTTCGTTAGCGCCAGGCTTGGGTCCTGAGCGGTCCTGTTCTCCAGACTCTCGGCCAGCGCAGCGGCATCCATCAGTCCAAGGTTCAGCCCCTGGCCGGCCAGGGGATGAACGGACCGGGCCGCATCGCCCAGCAGCACGATCCGGTGCTGCACCAGCTGCCGGGCCCGGCGCCGCACCAGCGCCAGGGTTCTGCGCTCACCGACCTCGACCCCTGCGCCCAGCGGGGAATCCTGATGGCGGTTGAGCTCGGCCAGAAACGCTTCCGCGGTCTGTTGGGAAAGCGTTTCGGAGCGCTGCGATGGCTGTGACCAGACGATCGAGGACCTGCCATCCGGCAGCGGCAGCAGGGCAAGCGGGCCATGTTCGGTGAAGCGTTGCCAGGCAAGGCCGGTATTGGCCTGCTCGGTGCGCACCGGGCCGACCAGCGCGCGCTGGTTGTAGTGCCACTCATCGGTCGCCAGACCGGCGAGGTGGCGGAGGCGGCTGCGTGCACCATCAGCGGCCACCAGGACGCCGGCGCGCACGGTGCCGCCGTCGGCCAGTTTCACGCGCACCGTTTCGGCGCCCTGCTCAACCGACGCCCAGCTGGCCGGTGCCACCAGTTCGATCCTCGGCATGCGCTCCAGCGCCTGCCACAAGGCCATTTCCAAGGCGGGGATTTCCACGATCCAGCCCAGTTCCGCCAGGCCATGATCCGCGGCTTCGAAATCCACCCCGAATGCGCCGGAGCGCACCTGCATGCTGCGATAGGCGGCCAGTCGGGCCGGCTCCAGCCGGTCCCAGGCCCCGGCGGCCGCCAGGATTCGCCTGGAGCCGGGGCTGATGGCAACGACCCGAAGATCGAATTCACCGCTGGCTGGCTCGAAGCGCGGGCGGCGGGCATCGATCAAGCCGACCTGGTGACCCTGCCGGGCCAGGAGAGCGGCGCAGGCCGCCCCGGCCACGCCGCCGCCCATGATCAGAAAATCGACGTCGAGGGTGGCCATGCTCAGCCGAGGCCGCGCGCCAGCCGGGTGACCGGGTCGCGAAAGCCCATGGCCGCGTGCACCAGGCGTCGACCCAGCGCCGGTGAGGCGGCATGGGCGGCCAGGCCCAGGCCAGTGCCGAAACGCGCCAGCAGCGACGGGTTGGTGAACGCGCGCGCCAGGGTGTCGGTGTATCGCACCGTTTCGGCGTGATCCAGGCGTCGGGCAGCGGCATAGTCAGCCAGCACCGGGGCGGCACCGGGGTCATCATGGCCGGCCAGGGTCTCGATCAGTGCGGCTACATCGCGCAGGCCTAAGTTGAAACCCTGGGCAGAAACCGGATGCACGCTGTTGGCCGCATTGCCGACCACGGCCACGCGCTCTGCCACCGGGTGCGATGTCTGCTGGCGCACAAGCGGATAACGCGCACGCCGGCCGGGCCGGGACAACTCGCCGACACCACGGGGCAGACGGGCGTGGAGCCGGGTCAGCAGGGTGGCATCATTCCATTCCATGGCCTGGTCGATGGCCTGACTACGGTCGATCCAGACCACGCCAAGGCGATTTGCAGGCTGCGGCAGCAGCGCCAGCGGCCCGCTCGGGGTAAACCGTTCCCAGGCGGTATCGCGCGGCGCGGTTTCGGCCTGGACGTTGAAAATCATCGCCGACTGGCGGTAGTCGTAACGCTGGGAGGCAATGGCGGCAATTTGACGCACCATCGAACCGGTGCCGTCAGAGCCGACCAACAGCCGGGTCTGCAGCTGGTTTCCATCGCCCAGGCGGATGCGCACCTGATCGCCCTCGATGGAAAAGGTTTCCAGCCGGGCCGGGCATAGCTGGGTGATCAAATCCATCTTTTCCAGGGCGGCCAGCATGACGTTGCCCAGCTCGCGCGCCACGATCACGGCGCCGAAGCGTTCGCGCTGGTAGTCGGCTGCATGCAAGTCCAGACGGCCGAAGCCACCGGCCCGGGAAATACGGATGTTACGCACCGGCATGCGCGCCAGTTCATCGGGCAGCAGGCCGAGGCCGGCAAGAATGTTCAGCGATGCGGCATTGATGACCAGGGTGCGGTCATCGTAGCTGGGCTGGAGATTGGCGCTGCGCTCGGCTGCCTCGAGCACCGCCACGCGTCGCCCGTTTCGGGCCAGGCCGACCGCCAGCGCGGCGCCGACCAGGCCGCCGCCGGCAAGCACGACGTCGTAGGCTTTCATCCCCGCATGACCTGCTCGATGTCGGCGACGGTTTTTGGCACGCTGCGCGTCAGTATCTCGGGTTCGGCGGCGGTGACGCGGACGTCGTCTTCGATCCGGATGCCGATATTGCGCAGGGCTTCGGGTATATCGTCCTCGTCGCCGAAGTACAGGCCCGGTTCCACGGTCACAACCATGTTGCGTTCCAGTTGACGAGTCTCGCCTTCGACCCGGTAGTCGCCGACGTCGTGCACGTCCAGACCCAGCCAGTGGCCGGTCTTGTGCATGTAAAAGCGCCGGTACAGCTCTTGTTCGATGTTGTCCTCTACGCTGCCGGACAGCAGGCCCAGATCGATCAGTCCCTGGGTCAGTATCTGCACCGCGGTTTCGTGGAAGGCATCGAACGATTCGCCGACCCGGACGCACTCGATGGCTGCTTGCTCGGCAGCCAGCACGATTTCATAGGCATCGCGCTGGGCCGGACTGAAGCGTCCGCTGACCGGGAAGGTGCGCGAAATATCGGCCGCATAGCCCTGGTATTCGCAGCCGGCATCGATCAACAGCAGACCGTCATCCGGCAGCGGCTGGTCGTTGGCGATGTAGTGCAGCACGAGTGCGTTGGCGCCCCCGGCGACGATCGGCAGGTACGAGGGCGGGCAGCCGTGACGCTGGTATTCATGGATCAGTTCGGCCTGTACTTCGGCTTCGTTCATGCCCGGTCGACAGGTCCGCATGGCCCGGGTCATGGCGCCGGCGGCGATGCCGGCTGCCCGCCGCATGGAGCGGAGTTCGTCGCTCGACTTGATCAGGCGCTGCTCGTGCAGCAGGTGCTCCAGCGAGACGATCTCGCCCGGTCCCTTCTGGCCCTTGGAGCGGGCTCGCAACTGGTTGCGCCAGCCCAGCACGCGCTGGTCGAAGGTCGGGTCCTTGCCGACCAGGTGATACAGCCGTTCGCAGCCCTCCATCAGGCCCGGCAGGATGTCATCGAGATCCTGAATCGGAAAGGCATCGTCCATGCTCAGGTCGCTACGGGCGCGATCCAGGCCCAGCCTGGGGCCGTCCCAGCGTTCGCGTTCCGGGTCGCATTCGCGCAGAAACAGCAGTTGCTCGCCTTGTTCCCGCCCGGGCAGCAAAACCAGCAAAGCCTCGGGTTCGGTCAAACCGGTCAGGTACAGAAAATCGCTGTCCTGACGAAACGGATAGTGACTGTCACCGTTGCGCAGCACCTCGCGCGCGCTGGCGACAACCACCATGCTGCCCGGGCCGGTCTCGGCCATCAGGCGCTTGCGACGGGTATGAAATTCCTCGCTACGGATCATGCGGATGGTCCCCCCGGGGGTGGGCGATTGTCTTCGCGCAACAGCAACACGGCCACGCGGACGAACTCGACAAGCTCAGCGTACGCGTTTTCCTCGGCCTCCTGGTCGGACTCGGTGTCGGTGGCCGCGCGCGCGATCTGTTCGAGCATCTGCAGGGCTTCGCGCCCTTCCTCTTCGCTGATGGCTGGCTCACCGGCGCCAAATCCGGCCAGAAATCCTGAACACCAGCTGGCCAGGCAGCGCGTGCGCTCGTCCAGGGGCTGGTCATCGGTTGGCAGCAAGGGCCGGAATCGGAGGTCGCCAGCGTCCAGTTCGGCGCGCAATTCCGCAACTGCTGGCTCAAGGCCCGCCTGCAGTGAATCGGCCTCCCAGTCGCCGACCTGCAGGGCCATGAGGTGCCCCATCAACTCTTCTTCGGACTGCCCCGGTCGAGCGCTGAGTAATCCGACCACCAGGCCGTGGGTTTCGGCTACCCCGGCCGGCTCGGGTGCGGCCGAGAGGGCGAGAATCCAGGCCAGCTGGGCGTTGTGGTCCGACATTTTTGGATGGGTTTCCGGCGAGCATCAAAAGCAGCGTAAAAGTGTATCATCGGCGTTGTGTCTGACCGATGGATTCGCTTGCCGCGCTTGTGCCGGGCAGGCCTTCGGTTCTATGATGATTGCTTCGTTTACAGGCTGTTGGGGTTGAACCATGAATTCGCTGTCCCGGACCTCGGCCGATCTCGACCGTCTGCAGGCGGGCATGGAGACGATGCTGCAGCGCTTGCGGGCGCTGGAAGAAGAGAATCGTTCGCTCAAAGCCCGTCAGGAGACACTGGTGTCGGAGCGAGCGGGTCTTGTCCAGCGCAATGAAGAGGCCCGTTCGCGGGTCGAAGCCATGATTGAGCGGCTCAAGGCGCTGGAATCGGCCGGATAATCGGGCCGGATAAAGGAGAACCCATGGCTGCCCCAGAACCTGTCACTGTTCGCATTCTCGAGCGCGAGTATCGCGTGATGTGCACGCCGGCCGAGCGTCGGGCGCTGATGGAATCGGCCCTGTTTCTGGATCAGCAGATGCGCGAAATCCGAGACTCGGGACGGATCAGTTCGATCGACAAGATCGCGGTCATGTGCGCTCTCAACCTGGCCGAGGAAGTGCTCAGTCTGCGCCGGGAGATCGAGGCCCGGGGCGAGCAAATCGATCGCCGGATCCACGATCTGGCCACCCAGCTTGACCAGTTGGTCGGAACGGAATAGAGTGGAGTCAGGCGCTCTCTGCGGTGTTCGCCAGCAGGAACGTAATATGCCTTGTCCCTACTTCACGACCTAGGGATGGCGGCTTCCGGCACCTGTGTGCAGCTTGTTTCAAAGCGAGTTGCCTGATGGTCCGGAGAGCCAACCCACCTGAACCATTGGTTCAAGGTCACCGACCTGCAGCGGCACAGGTGGAGAGCGCCATTTCCTTTCCGCCCCCCGGATTTTGATGCAACACGATTCTCCCCTGCAGCAGGCCAAGCGCGAGTTGCGTTCCACGCTGCTGGAGCAACGCATGGCGCTCTCTACGGGCCGTCGCCATCTCCTCGACCGTCAGCTTTGTGCCCGGGTGGTCGGCTTCCTGTCGGAATCCTCGGGCGTCAGGGTTTCGGCCTTCTGGCCGTTTCGAGGCGAGCCCGACCTGCGCCCGGCTCTGATTGCGCTGCATGAAGCGGGACGGCAGGTGCATCTGCCGGTGCTGCTTGATTCTTCAATGCAGTTTCGGCGCTGGACGCCGACCGCTGAAATGCAACCCAATCAGTACGGCATCGCCGAGCCTGTGGCTGGCGCGATCTGCGCGCCGGATGACCTGAACTGGGTGATGATGCCGCTGGTGGGCTTCTCGGCTGCCGGCGGTCGCCTGGGTATGGGCGGCGGCTTTTATGATCGGGCTTTCGCTTCCCGGCGATCCGCCTCCGGATCCGACGGTCCGGCGCTGGTCGGAGTCGGCTACGGATTCCAGGAAGTCGATAGTCTGCCGGTGCAGCACTGGGATGTTCCGCTCGATGCAGTCATTACCGACCGGGGCACGCACCGTTGTCGCGATTTCGCCCTGTAGCCCCGGCCGCCTGCTAGACTTTGGCTCGCGTTCCATTCCGGCGACGAGGCTCGCATGAACTATTGGCTGATGAAATCCGAACCTGATGCATTCAGCATCGAGGATCTGAAATCCCGCCCCGATCAAACCGAGCCCTGGGACGGTGTGCGGAACTATCAGGCTCGCAACTTCATGCGCGATGCCATGACCGTGGGCGACCAGGTATTTTTCTACCACTCGAACTGCAAGGTGCCGGGAATCGTCGGGGTTGCCGAGGTGGCCAGCAAACCCTATCCGGATCCAACCCAGTTCGACCCGGACTCCAAGTACCACGATCCCAAGAGCGACCCGGATAAGCCGCGCTGGATCCTGGTCGATATCCGGTATCGGCGCCACCTCAAGCGCGTGCTTTCCCTGGCCGAGATCAAACAACATGCCGAGGCCCTGGGCGATTTTGCCCTGGTTCGCAAGGGCAACCGCCTGTCGATTATGCCGGTGGAAAAAGAGCAGTGGGACTACCTGCTGGGGCTGGAGCGGGCGTGAGCCAGGCGCGGCTGAAAATCGAGGCGGCGCGGGCGGCGCTGGAATACGTGGAATCGGGAATGGTGCTTGGAATGGGCACCGGCAGCACCGTCAATGCGTTCATCGACGAACTGATCAGCAGCGGTCGCAGCCTGGCCGGCGCGGTGTCGTCGTCGGAGGCTACGACCGGGAAGCTGCGCGAGGCCGGCATCGAGGTGCTGGATTTGAACCATACCGGCGGCCTGGAACTCTACATCGACGGTGCCGACGAGGTTGACGCCCACCGGCGACTGATCAAGGGCGGCGGAGGCGCGCTGACGCGCGAAAAAGTCATCGCCGAGGCCAGCCGGCGTTTTGTCTGTATCGTTGATGAGTCCAAGTGCGTCAACGTGCTCGGTGATTTTCCCCTGCCGGTCGAGGTCGTGCCCCTGGCGCGGGCGCTGGTGGCGCGCAAGCTGGTGGGTCTGGGTGGGCGCCCGGAGTTGCGCAATGACTTTGTTACCGACAACGGCAACCTGATTCTCGACGTACGCAAGCTGGATCTGGTCGACCCGGTGGCGGTCGAAGGCGAGATCAACCAGATTCCCGGGGTGGTCACCAATGGTCTGTTCGCGCGCCGTCCGGCCGACCTGGTGCTGGTTGCCGGTGAGCGCGGCGTCGAGCGCCGTGGCCGCTTGTGATGCAGCACCTGAGCGTGGCCCCGATGATGGACTGGACCGATCGGCACTGCCGGTATTTCCATCGTCAGCTCAATGGTGCGGCGCGGCTCTACACCGAGATGGTGACCACCGGTGCGGTGATTCATGGAGACCGCGATCGTCTGCTGGGATTCGATCCGGCCGAACACCCGGTCGCCCTGCAGCTGGGGGGCAGCGAGCCGGAAGACCTGGCCCAGGCCGCCCGAATTGGCGCGGAGTACGGCTATGACGAGATCAATCTCAATGTCGGTTGTCCGTCGGAGCGGGTTCAGAAAGGCAGTTTTGGTGCCTGCCTGATGAAGGAGCCCGAATTGGTGCGCGATTGCCTGCAGGCGATGCGCGAGGCAGTGGCGGTGCCGGTGACGATCAAGACCCGGATCGGGGTCGAAGACCACGACAGCGAAGGGTTTTTCCACGACTTCATCGGTAGCGTGGCCCAGAGCGGGATTGGCACCGTGATCATCCACGCGCGCAAGGCCTGGCTGCAGGGGCTGAGTCCGAAGCAAAACCGCGAGGTGCCGCCTTTGCAGCACGATCGGGTGCATGCTCTCAAGCAGGCCTTCCCCGAGCTGGATGTCATCCTCAATGGCGGGCTGGCCAACGTGGAAGAAGGCCTGGCCCATCTTGACCGGCTGGACGGACTGATGCTGGGTCGGGCCGCCTACCAGGATCCGTGGGTGCTGGTGCGCTTTGGCGCTCGCCTGGGGCAGCCGGTAGCGTCTTCGCGCCGGTCGGTGATTGCCGCAATGGCCGACTATGCCGCTGCCCATATCGAGCGCGGAGGGCGTCTTGCCCATGTGGGCCGCCACATGCTGGGGCTGTATCACGCCTGCCCGGGCGCTCGCCACTGGCGACGTCTCCTGAGTCAGCACATGCATCAGCCCGGAGTCGGGCCGGAACTGTTCCTCGAAGCCTGTCCCGAGCGGGTGGCTGCCTGACATGATCGTGACCTCAGCGAACGAGTTTCGCCGCCAGATCCGGGCCGGCTGGCTCAAGGGCGATAGCCCGGCCGTGCCGAAAGCCTGCTTTCTGGTCGAGCCAAGCGGCTTTCGTCTCTCGCGGCAGTCGGCGCGCGACAACATTTACATGGATTTGAGCGTTGCGGTTGATCCTGACCGCGCCCTGGATCAGCACCGGAGATTGAGCGAGCGAATCACGGCCTGCGGCATTCCGGCGGTCCGTTTTCCCGGCCACGCAACCACCCCGGATGAGTTGTTTCCCAACAACGTGTTCGGCACCATACCGGGCCGCCTGATCATTGGTGCCATGCTCCACCCAGAGCGCCGCCTGGAGGCACAGCGCGCCGATATCCGCGCTTTCTTTACCCAGTTGATGGGCTACGAAGAACTGGATTTGTCACAGCGCGACCTGGTCGCTGAACTGACCGGAGCCCTGGTGATCGACCGCTCGCACCGGATCGGTTACTGCGGTATCAGTCAGCGCGTCGATGAAGCCGGGTGCCGGGCCATGCATCAGGCCTTCGATCTGGCTTTGAGTTTTCGCTTTGATCTCAAGGCCTCGGAGTACCACACCAATGTCATCATGGCGGTGCTGGCTTCGCGTGTCCTTGTCATTTGTCCGGATGCATTCGCCGACCCCGATGTGCCCAAGGCCATTGCCGATGCCTATTCCGGCCGCGTGCTCGAAATTACCGCTGAGGAAAAAACCGCCTTTGCCGGAAATTGCATTGCCCTGAATTTCCGCGATCTGTTCATGAGTCAGACTGCGGTTGATACGCTGGCGCCGGAAAAAATCGCCATGCTCGAAAGCTGGCAATTCAGGATTCATGCCGTCGAGATGGACGAGATTGAAAAAGCCGGTGGCAGTCTGCGCTGTTGCGTAGCCGAGATCTATTAACGGTAAGGTTCAGACGCGATTCAGTACCAGCGCCTACAATGCAACCATCCTGCCCCGAGGGTCCGTGACGTGAGCCGTGTGCTGTTGTATTGGTTGCTTGCCCCGGTGCTGGCCTTGAGCCTGCTGGCCTCGGCCTGGGCGCTGAGCCTGGAGGAAGCCGCCGAGCGTGTGGCACGCCAGCACAATGCGCAGGTGGTTTCAGCGCACACCATCGAGCGCGACGGCAGGCGGATTCACGTCATCCGCATCCTGACCCGCGATGGCGTGGTGCGCACCATCCGGGTCCCGGCCGAGCGCCGCTAACAGGGGAGCCTCAGGTTCATGCGCATTCTGGTGATCGAAGACGAAACGGAACTGCGCGAGTTGCTCGGTCGGGCCCTGAAGAAGGACGGTTTTGCCGTGGATCTGTGTGCCGACGGTACCGAGGGCTTGTTCTACGCCACCGAATACCCGGTGGACCTGGCGATTGTGGATCTGGGTTTGCCCGGCATCAGCGGCATGGAGATCGTGCGTGCGGTGCGCGGCGCGGATCGTCGCTTCCCGATTTTGATTCTGACCGCGCGCACCGACTGGCAGGACAAGGTCGAAGCTCTGGAACTGGGCGCCGATGATTACGTCACCAAGCCGTTCCGGCTTGAGGAAGTCATCGCCCGGGTTCACGCGCTGCTGCGGCGCACCGCCGGACACGCCGCACCCGAGGTTCGCTTCGGTTCGCTCAGCATCCATCTGTCGGCCCAGGACGTGACGCTGAACGGCCAGGCGCTGGAGCTTACCCAGTTCGAATACAAGGTGCTGGAATACTTCGCCCTGCATCCGGGTCAGGTGATCTCCAAGATGGAGCTGAACGAGCATCTGTACGACGAGGATGCCGATCCGGACAGCAACGTGATCGAGGTCATCATGGGTCGTTTGCGCCGCAAGATCGACCCTGGCGGTGACTGGCAGCCGATCGAAACCCTGCGCGGCCGCGGCTACCGCTTCCGGCCGGCGCAGGACTGAAGTCACGGTGGTGACCGACGCGCCGGCCCGGTCCGCGCCGTCACTGGTTCTGCGCCTGGTCTTGAGCGCCGGGGTCGCCCTGGCCGTAGCCCTGGCGCTGGTCGGTCTGGCCGTGGATCGGGGCTTTCGCGGTGCCGCAGAGGGCGCGCTGGAAGAACGCCTGGAGGCTACGGTTTTCCTGCTGCTGGCCACCATCGATCTGGATGACCAGGGACAACCACTGGTGTCCGATGCCCTGGCCGAGCCGCGCCTGGGACAGCCGGGCTCGGGCTTGTATGCCGGTGCGATAACCCCGGTCGGTGACTGGGCTTCGCCCTCGCTGTACGGGGTGATCGACCCGCCGCGCTCGCGCCTGATCGAGCGCAACCAGACCCTTTTCCGCGGCCCGGCCGGGGCCGGCAACTACTACGTCTACGCGTTTGGCCTGGGCTGGGAGCAGCCCGACGGCGAGATTGTCGACCTGACTTTGTGGGCGGCCGAGCATCCGGATCGCTTTGGCGCCGAGGTAGCGGCTTTTCGTGCCGATTTGTGGCGCTGGCTCAGCCTGGCCGCGGTGCTGGTCATCAGCGCCCAGCTGCTGCTGCTGGTCGTGTTTCTCAAACCCCTGCGAAAGGTCGCCCAGGAAGTGCGAGATATCGAGGCCGGCGAGCGCCAAACCTTGAGCGCGACCTATCCGCGCGAACTGCAGCCCCTGACGGCCAACCTGAACGCCTTGCTCGCTACCGAGCGCGACAATGCAAGCCATTACCGCCAGGCCCTGGCCGACCTGGCGCACGCGCTTAAAACGCCGCTTGCGGTGATGCGCGCGCGCCTGGAGTCAGACGAGCGCGAAGGCAGCGAAGCGCGCATCGAAGAGGTGGAACGCATGGACCAGCTGATACGGCGTCAGCTGGAGCGCGCAGCACGTTCGACGCGTCGAACCCTGAACCAGCCGATCGCGGTGGCACCGGTGATCCAGCGCCTGGCCGATTCGCTTCAGCGTCTCTACCGTGACCCGCCGGTGATCATCGAGGCGTCCGGCCAGGAGGGGCTCAGCGTCCGTATCGATGAGCGGGATCTGATGGAATTGATCGGCAACCTCATGGACAATGCAGCCAAGTATGGTCAGGGTCGAGTGCGCATCACAGCCCAGGCCGGGGAAAGCGGGGCCCGTGAGCCTGGCGTCGAGATCCTGATCGAGGACAATGGTCCGGGAATCGACCGGGCAGAATGGAACGACCTGATCCAGCGCGGTGTGCGCGGCGACGAGCGTCGCGAAGGACAGGGTCTGGGTCTGGCCATTGCCGAGCAACTCGTCGAAGCCTATGGAGCGCGGCTGACCCTGGCTCGTTCCGAGACGCTGGGGGGTGCGGCCACGCGTCTCAGCTTTCCGCCACGCTGAACAACGACACACTCACCGCATCTGGATGGCATCGCATGAGCAAAACCCACGACATCGATCAACTGTTGGCCATCATGGCCCGCCTGCGTGACCCGGAAACCGGTTGCCCATGGGACATCGAGCAGACGTTTCGTACCATCGCACCGCATACCATCGAAGAGGCGCACGAAGTGGCCGAGGCGATCGAGCACGGCGACATGGCGGAGTTGCGCGATGAACTTGGGGACCTGTTGTTCCAGGTAGTTTTCCACGCGCGCATGGCCGAAGAGCTGGGCGCATTTGATTTCGCCGACGTGGTCGATGCCATCAACGACAAGATGCTGCGCCGCCACCCGCATGTCTTTGGCGACGAGTACATCCCCGACGCCGAAGCACAAACCATCAACTGGGAAAGGATCAAGGCAGCAGAGCGTGCCGCCAAGGGCCAGACCGACAACAGCGCGCTGGCCGGGGTTTCCAGGGGTCTGGGTGCACTCAAGCGGGCGGTCAAGCTGCAAAAACGCGCCGCCCGGGTCGGCTTTGACTGGCCGACTTTCGAGCCCATCTTCGCCAAGCTGGAGGAAGAAGCCGATGAGCTTCGCGAGGCCATGGCCGGTGATGACCGCGCCCACGTCGAAGAGGAGCTCGGTGATCTGTTTTTTGTCCTGACCAATCTTGCCCGCAAGCTCGATCTTGACCCCGGCATGGCGCTGCGAGGCAGCAATCGGAAGTTTGAGGAACGCTTCCGGGCCATGGAGAAGCTGGCCGCCGAGCGTGGGCTGGACCTGGCTTGTATGGACCTGGACGCCCAGGAGGAAATCTACCAGGCCGTCAAGGCCCGCTGATTCAAGGACCGCCGAAGGCTTCCGGCAGCAGATCCGGCAAGCTGTAACTGTTCAGGACCCGACCTTCCTCATCGACCAGGTGAATGCGGGTCTGTGTTCCGGCGAATTCGTGCAGGCGCTGGCGGCAGTCGCCACAGGGCGGGCAGGGCTCGGGGCCAGGCCCGAGGATCCAGACTTCGCGGATGCGCTGTTCGCCGGCGCTGATCAGGGCGCTGATCGCGCCGGCCTCGGCGCAGATGGACTTGAAGTGGGCGCTTTCGACGTTGCAGGAACAAAACAAGCGGCCGGAATCGCTGACCAGCAGGGCGGCGACCGGATGGCCAGAGTACGGAGCATACGCGTTGGCACGCGCGTCAAGCAGCATTGACAGCTGTTCGGGACGCAGGCGGTCGGGGTCAACCGGGTCAGTCATTGCGGTCATCGTCGTCTTCGTCGCGCGCGAGTCCGTCCAGGGCAATTTCGACCATGTCTTCGAAGCTGCGTTCGCTGTCGGTACTGGTGAGGGTTTCGCCGGTCACGATGTGATTGGCGACGGTGCAGATCGTCAGCGCGCGCGCACCCAGTTCCGTGGCTACTCCATACAGACCGGCCGCCTCCATTTCCACACCGACGAAGCGGTAGCGGCGCAGCAGGTCAATGTAGGCCTCATCCGGTGCGTAAAACAGGTCGCAGGAAAACAGGTTGCCGACCTGGACGGGGATCGCGTGAGCGCGGGCTGCGGCGTGGGCGTGCCGGGCCAGGTCGAAATCGGCGATCGCGGCCAGGTCATGGCCGAGCAAACGGGCTCGATTGACCTTGGAGTCGGTGCTCGCACCCAGGCCGATGACCACGTCGCGCAGTTGTGCTCCGTCGGCGACCGCGCCACAGGAGCCAACGCGCACCAGGCGGGTAACGCCGTAGCGGCTGATCAATTCATGAGCGTAGATCGACAATGAAGGGATGCCCATGCCGCTGCCCATCACGGATATCTCCCGGCCTTTCCAGGTTCCGGTATAGCCAAGCATGTTGCGCACCCGGTTGAACTGGCGCGGGGCCTCGAAAAAGCGCTCGGCGATGAAGCGGGCCCGCAAGGGATCGCCGGGCAGCAGAATGGTCTGGGCGATATCGCCGGGTGTGGCTTCGATGTGCAGGGTCGTCATGTTTGGTTGTCCGAGGGTTCTAGGGCAAAAAGCTCTGGCCATCGATCAGTGATTTGAGCCCCAGATGCGCAGCCACCGTCTGGCCGACGTCGGCAAAAGTCGCGCGCTTGCCGATCGGGCCCGGCCGCAATCCCGCGCCCAGGGCCAGCACCGGCACGTGTTCGCGGGTGTGGTCGGTACCTTTGAAGGTGGGATCGCAGCCATGGTCAGCGGTCAGGATCAGCAGGTCGTCATCGCGGAGCAGGGCCAGGAGTTCAGGCAGGCGATGGTCGAAGGCCTCGAGCGCGGCGGCGTAGCCTGCCGGATCGCGCCGGTGGCCATAGAGCATGTCGAAGTCGACGAAGTTGGTGATGACCAGGCTTTGGTCCCCGGCCCCGCGCAGCGCCTTCAGCGTTGCGTCGAACAGGGCCATGTTGCCGTCGGCCTTGATTTCGCAACTGATCCCGCAGTGAGCGTAGATATCCGCGATCTTGCCCACGGCGAGTACTTGGCCGCCGGCCTCGATGAGTCGGTCCAGCACAGTGGGTGCCGGTGGCTTCAGGCTGTAATCCTTGCGGTTGCCGGTGCGCACGAAGCCGTTTTCGGCATCGTCGATGAACGGCCGGGCGATGACCCGTCCGATGTTGTAGGGCATCAACAGATCGCGCGCAATCCGGCAGACCTCGTAGAGACGCTTCAGGCCGAAGTGCTGCTCGTGAGCCGCAATCTGGAAGACCGAGTCGGCCGAGGTATAGACGATGGGTTTGCCCGTCGCCACATGGTCTGCCCCCAGGCGATCGAGAATTTCGGTGCCAGAGGACTGGCAGTTGCCGAGCACGCCCGGCAGGCGAGCGCGGTGAGCCAGGTCGGCCAAAAGATCCGGTGGAAAGCTGTTGTCCCGGTCCGGGAAGTAGCCGAAATCGAAACGCACCGGTACACCGGCGAGCTCCCAGTGACCGGATGGAGTGTCCTTGCCGGTGGATTGCTCGCAGGCAAAGCCCCAGGCACCGTCGACCTGGGCCGGCAGCGGCAGGGCAGGCGGCTGGCGGCCAGTACTGGCCTGATGGGCGTGAGCCAGTCCCAGCGCCGAGAGATGGGGAATTGCGAGCCCGTCGCGGCTGGCGGCCACGTGGCCCAGGGTGTCGGCGCCATCGTCGCCGAAGCGATGCGCATCGGCTGATGCGCCGATACCAAGTGAATCCAGCACGAGAACAATCGCTCGGGGCATGGTCAGTCTCCGCAAGGCTCTGAGTCGATGACCCGCAGCACCAGCGGCTCGTCGACAGGTGGCACGTCACCCAGGCGAACCGCCGCCTGGACCCTGAGCGCTGCCGCGGCGGCATCATCGTCGCTGCGCGCGTGGATAAGGGCCAGCGGGTGATCGTCGTCAACGCGCTGGCCAGGGCGAACCAGCTCGCTCAGTCCGACGGCTGGATCAATCGGGTCGGTAGCACGCTGGCGACCGCCGCCCAGGGCGACCACGGTCCATCCGATCGCTCGCATGTCCATGGTCTGAACCAGGCCCGAGCCTTGCGCGTAGACAGGACGGATGACCGGCGCTTGCGGCAGGATCCTTCCGGGGTGGCTCAGCAGGTCGGTCGGCCCGCCCAGGGTATGAATCATGCGTCCAAAGCGCTCGGCCGGTTCGCCCCGCTGCCAGGCGCGGTCGAGTTGCTCCAGCGCCGCATCCCGGTTTTCGGCCAGGCCGACGATTTGCAGCATTTGCGCGGTCAGGGAGCGGCTCAGAGAGTAGAGCCTGCCGCCCCTGCGCCGGCCGCTCAGCAGTTCCAGCACTTCCATTACTTCCAGCGCGTTGCCGGCGGTTGTGGCCAGCGGTTGATCCATGTTGGTCAGCAGAGCAGTGGCGGGCGTGCCGGCTTGCCGGCTGGTGGCAACCAGTGTTTCGGCCAGGTGCTGTGCCTGCTGGGGGTCGGCCATGAAGGCCCCGGAGCCGGTCTTGACATCAAGTACCAGCCCGTCCAGTCCTTCGGCGAGTTTCTTGCCGAGTATGGATGCCACGATCAGCGGCAGGCTGTCCACCGTGGCGGTCACGTCGCGCACCGCATACAGGCGCCGGTCGGCGGGGGCAAGGTCTTTGGTCTGGCCGATGATGGCCACGCCGACCTCGCGCACGGCACGGCGGAAGCGTTCCGGGTCAGGGAAAGCCTGATAGCCGGGGATCGTGGCCAGCTTGTCCAGAGTCCCGCCGGTATGACCCAGGCCGCGTCCGGAGATCATCGGCACATGGGCACCGCAGGCAGCGGCCCAGGGTCCGATCAGCAGCGACGTGGCGTCTCCCACGCCGCCGGTGGAGTGCTTGTCCACGAGGGGTCCTTGCAGATCGCCGGGCCAGCGCAAGACATCGCCCGAGTCGCGCATGGCGCAGGTCAGACGGGTCGTTTCGGTGGAGCCCAGGCCACGCCAGTATACCGCCATGGCCAGGGCACCCAATTGATCGTCGCCCAGGCTGCCGTCGCTAATGGCTTCGACCAGTTGATCAATCTGCTGGCCGGTCCAGGCCTGACCGTCGCGCTTGATCCTGATCAGCTCCTGGAGCAGCATCAATAGCGGCTGCTGAGGTCCACCGGCCGGGCGCCCAGGCCGAGATTGCTGAGGATATCGTCGAGCAGGCTGGACGCACCAAATCGGAAACGCTCGGGACGCAGCCACGTCGGGCCGAGCAGGTCACGCCCGAGATCAAGATAGGCGCGTGCCTGCGGTACGGTCCGGATGCCTCCGGCTGCCTTGAAGCCCACCGGACGGCCGCTGGCGGCAATTGCCTCCAGCATGACCGCGGCAGCCTCTGGTGTGGCGCTGACTGCGGTCTTGCCGGTAGAGGTTTTGAGGAAGTCCGCCCCGGCCGCCAGGGCAATCTCGGCGGCGGTTCGGATTCGCTCCGGTGAGCCCAATTCACCAGACTCCAGGATCACCTTCAGCACCTGGCCGGTACTCACCTGGCGGCAGCGGTTGATCAGCCGGTAACCGCTGTCTTCGTCTCCGGCCAACAGGGCACGATACGGAAAGACTAAGTCAATTTCGTCGGCCCCGCTGGTCAGGGCTGAGCGGATCTCGTCAAGCACTTCCTCAACCGGGCTGGTGCCGGCAGGAAAGTTGGCCACCGTCACCACCCGGACCTGGTGGCGCAGGCCCAGTTCGACCAGGCAGGCGCCGGCGTGGGCCACAAGCCGGCGGTGGACGCACACTGCCGCTGGCGGGCCGGCCGAGGTGCGGGTGCGCTGGCACAGCCGCCAGATATCCTCTTCGCTGTCGTCATCGTTGAGGCTGGTAAGATCCAGCATCGACAACAGTTCGCGGGCGGTTTGTTCCATGGACGATACGGCTCGAAAAAGGCTGAGGTGAGTGGAGATGATAAACGCTGCGTGCGCCTTGGCAGAGTCCTTTCCAATCCAGAGATGAGCCTGAAGGGATGCTTTGATTGAGCGTTGTCAGGCGGCTGAGTTCTGGGCTCTATTGATGGTTTGAAAGAGTTTGCTTTTGGCCTGATTGAGGCGTTT
>PXBD01000020.1 GCA_003565625.1 Gammaproteobacteria bacterium | reverse complement strand
CCCCGGACCTGATCCGGGGCCCGAACCCGGAACCCGAGTTACCCTCAGCCCATCGCGCCCCGAGCACGGGATCCTGTCCCGAACCGAAGGGCGCGGAATCCAGCACCCCGCCATCCGCCCGTCAAACCCGCCACCCAAGCCCACAGCGAGCACCCAACCCAAACCCTCTCCAGCGAAATTTGCCGGGCACCCAAGCGCCACCAACCGGCGACGCGCCGGGAGATGATCGCGTGCTCGGGGCCCGGCACCCACCCCCCCCAACGTGCTATGGTGCACCGCAATAATCGCCAGTCATTCCAACGTCATGCTCTATCAGTTTTACGAATTCCAGCGCTCGCTGATCAGTCCGTTCAGCATCTGGGCCGAAGCCAGCGCCCGCGCCCTGACCCTGCCCGGCAGCGCCTGGTCAAAAATCCCCGGAGCCGACCGCTATGCCGCCGCCTGGGAACTGCTCCACCGCCTCGGCAAGGAATACACCAAGCCCGAATTCGGAATTCGCAGCGTAGTGGCGCATGGACACGAAGTCCCGGTCGTTCAACTGCAAGCCATGGGCCTGCCGTTTTGCAACCTGCTGCGCATGAAGCGCTACACCGACGAGCCGCAAACCATCGCCGACCTCAAGGAAGACCCGGTGGTGCTGATCGTCGCGCCACTATCAGGGCATCACTCGACGCTCCTGCGCGACACCGTGCAAACCATGCTGCCCGAGCACAAGGTCTACATCACCGACTGGATCGATGCCCGCATGATCCCGGCCGAGCAAGGGCCGTTCGGGCTCGACGACTACGTTCACTACGTCCAGACCTTCATTCGCCATATCGGCGCAAAAAACCTGCACGTGATGGCGGTCTGCCAGCCGGTTGTGCCGGTGCTCGCGGCAATCTCGCTCATGGCCGCCGCCGGCGAGGAAACCCCGGCCAGCATGACCCTGATGGGCGGGCCGGTGGACGCTCGCGCCAGTGCCACCGGGGTCACCGACCTGGCCGGCAACCGCTCCATGCGCTGGTTCAGCGCCAACCTGGTCCACCCGGTGCCGGCCCATTTCCCCGGCGCCGGAAGACGCGTTTATCCCGGCTTCATGCAGCACGCCGGCTTCATGGCCATGAACCCGCGCCGGCACGTGACCTCGCACTGGGATTTCTACAAGCAGCTGATCGCCGGTGACCTCGAAGATGCCGAGTCGCACCGCAAGTTCTACGACGAATACAACGCCGTGCTCGACATGCCCGGGGAGTACTATCTCGACACCGTGCGGACCGTTTTCAAGGACTACCTGCTGCCGAAGGGCGAATGGGTGATCGACGGCGAACGCGTCGATCCGGCCAAAATCCGCACCACCCGCCTGATGACCATCGAAGGTGAGTACGACGACATCTCCGGGCTTGGCCAGACCCGCGCCGCCCACCAGCTGTGCATTGGCCTGCCGGAATCCGCGCGCTACCACTACGAAGTGCCAAAAGCCGGTCACTACGGCATATTCAGCGGCCGACGCTGGCGCAGGCAGGTCTATCCCGAGGTGCGCAATTTCATCCGCGCCCAGGCCTCGGCCTGAGCCAGATTATTCCTTCGACGAGGCCGCGCCGGCCACCTGGTGCTGCACGTTGATCTGCGGCATCACCTGGCCGCGCCAACGGTTGAGCTCCAGCCGATAGGTCAGATCCAGCCATTCGGCCAGATCGCGATCGAGCACGCCGGCGGCCCGAAAGGCGATGCCGTCAATGGTCGCATCACCACCCTCCGGCTGCAGCTTGAGCTTCAGGTGGGCCTGACCGACGATGCGCCGCTCGACCACCCGGAAGCGGCCGTCGAACAGCGGTTCCGGCCAGCCCTGTCCCCACGGCCCGCCCTGCTCCAGCGCCTCGGCGGTCTCGGCAGTGAACTCCGACGGCGCCAGTGCGCCATCGGTCAGCACCACCTCATCGGTAAAGACCTGGTCGGCCACGCAGCGTTCAAACCCGTCGCGGAATGCCTCCAGGCGATCACGCGCCAGGCTTAAGCCCGCGGCCCGCGCATGGCCACCGAAGCGATCGATCAGGCCGGGGCAGCGGGTATCGATCTCGACCAGCAGATCACGCATGTGCAGACCGGCCGGTGAACGGCACGAGCCTTTGAGCTCAGCGCTACCCGGCTCGGCCGGGGCAAAGGCGACCACCGGCCGCTGCAGGCGCTCCATCAGCCGACCGGCGACCAGGCCCACCACACCCTGGTGCCAGTCCGGATCGAACACGCACAGACCCTGCACCGGCCCGTCCAGTTCAGTGGCGGCCTTGTCGGCCTGGACCTCGGCCAGCTTCTGCATGTCGGCCTGGATGGCCTTGCGCTGGCTGTTGAGGGCGTCGAGCTGTCCGGCCAGGGTGCGGGCCGAGGATTCGGAATCGGCCAGCAGGCAGCGAATGCCGATCCCCATGTCTTCGAGCCGACCGGCCGCGTTCAGGCGTGGCCCGGCGGCAAACCCCATGTCGCTGGCCTGCACATGGCGCAGATTGCGGCCGGCCACCTCCAGCAATGCCCGCACCCCGTGGCTGCAGCGTCCGGCCCGCATGCGCGCCAAGCCCTGGTAGACCAGGCGGCGGTTGTTGGCATCCAGCGGCACCAGGTCGGCGACCGTACCCAGTGCGACCAGGTCCAGCAACGCGTCCAGACGCGGCAGCGCCCGGCCGTCGAACCAGCCCAGTTCGCGCAGCCGGGCGCGGACGGCCATGGCGGTATAAAACATCACCCCCACGCCCGCAAGCGCGGTAGAGCCAAAACCCTCGCCGGGCAGATTGGGGTTGACGATGGCCTCGGCCGCCGGCAGTTCCGGGCCGGGCAGATGATGATCGGTGACGATGACCCGCATGCCGAGCGCGCGGGCTGCCGCGACTCCGGCCAGGGAACTGACCCCCTGGTCGACGGTAACCAGCACATCGGGACATGGCGCATCAATTTCCGCCACCAGATCCGGGCTGAGACCATAGCCGTGACGGAACCGGTCCGGCACCATCCAGCGCACTTCGCGCGCGCCCATGGCAGTCAGGGCGCGCACCGCCAGCGCGGTGCCGGTGGCGCCATCGGCGTCGAAATCACCCACCACCAGGATGCGCTGACCGGCCCGAATGGCCTCGGCCAGGATGTCGGCAGCAGCGTCCAGCCCGCCCAGGGTGGGCGGCAACAGGCGCTGCAGCGAATAATCCGGTACCTCGTCCTGCCCGCGCCCGGCCAGCACCCGGGCCAGCACCGGATGGACCCCGTCCATGGCCACCGCCGGCGGCTGACGGCGATGGATGTGAACCGAGCGAATCACTCCGAGTGGGCCAGCGGGCGCCGCCATACCCGCCAGGCACTGCCCGGGGTCAGGCGCCAGGCGCGGCGCGGGCCAGCCAGTTCCAGCGCGTCCAGCCGTCCCTGGCGCAGCCTGCGCCACAATGGCGCCAGCCAGCGCTCCAGCCGCTCCAGGTTGGCGGCCGCATCGGCGCTGCGATCGATGGGCCATTCGACCAGCGCATCGGCAAGGGGCGGTGCCGAATCAAGGCAGTCGAGACGCTCCAGGTCCAGCCATTCACCCAGCCCACGCAATACCGGATCGACGCCGATCAGCCGCTTTACCCGGGGAGACAGGCTGGCCGCATCCGGCAGGCTGCCTCCGCCCCAGAACCACAGGCCGCCGGGATGTGTTCCGCCGGCGGCACCGGCATGCTGATGCAGCAGCACCTGGCACTCGTTGAGCAGCCGCCGCCAGGTGCGCGCATCCGGACCCGACGGAAGGACATAATCCAGGCTCTCGCCCTGGACCTCTCCCGGCGGCACGAAACGACACTCGGGCAAGGACTTCAGGCGCAGATAGCCGCGTTCGGGGTGCGGCAGATCGAAGTCCAGCCCCTCCTCGGCCAGACACGCAGCCAGTTCCAGGGCCGCGCCGCTATCGATTTCCAGGCGCGCGCCGGGCCGAATCCAGACCGCGTTGAGGTCCGGCGTCAGGGCGACCGGGTCGGCGCGCAACCAGGTCCCGGCCCAATCGCCCGGGGCGTCGACCCGGCGCGTCAGCGGCGCGCTGGCCAGCGCCCGTCCGGCCACCAGCTCGGCCAGCCAGCAGGCCACATCCAGTGGCCGTGGCGACGATCGGGCCAGCAGCGCGCCCAGGCGTCGCGGCAGCGCCGGCCGCCCAGCCAGCAGTTCATCAAGCTCGGCGATGGCAATAATAACCATCGATCAGCGGTCGTAACGAACCTCGACAATCTCGTAGACCCGACGCCCGTTGGGGGCGTCGAACTCGGCAACGTCGCCCTCTTCCTTGCCGATCAGGGCGCGGGCCAGCGGCGCGCTGATGGCCAGGCGGCGCTCGCGCACATCGGCCTCGAGGTCACCCACGATCTGCCAGGTAACTTCTTTGGCCCCATCGACTTCCTCGAGCAGCGTTACGCTGGCACCGAACACCACCTTGGTGCCGGCGTTGAGCGATGCCACGTCGATGATACGGGCGTTGCCGAGGGCGCCTTCCAGCTCCTGGATGCGCCCCTCGATGAAGCCCTGCTGCTCGCGCGCGGCGTGGTATTCGGCGTTTTCCTTCAGATCGCCGTGGGCGCGCGCCTCGGCAATGGCCTCGATGACAGCCGGGCGTTCGGTTTTCTTGAGGCGATCCAGCTCGGCGCGCAGGCGCTCGGCGCCGGCGCGCGTGATCGGAATCTGGCTCATGTTGTTTCCTTGCTCGCGTAGAGCTCGGCGAGCGAATGCACGCCGCGCTCGTTCCAGTGGTCCAGGGCGCGCAGAGTGGCTCGCGCGCCGGCGATGGTGGTCGAATAATTGACCTTGTGCTGCAGGGCCGTGCGCCGGATCGAGAACGAGTCGGCAATCGCCTGACGACCCTCGGTCGTGTTGACGATGTAGTCGATTTCCCGGTTCTTGATCAGGTCGACGATGTGTGGCCGACCCTGCGTGACCTTGTTGACATAGTCACAGTCGACGCCGTTTTCAACCAGGAACTTCCAGGTGCCCTCGGTGGCCACCAGCCGAAAACCGCGCTCGGACAGTTCGCAGGCCACCGGCAACAGGCGATCCTTGTCGGCATCGCGCACGCTCAAGAACGCCCGACCCGAGGCCGCTGCGTGGATTTCCACGGCCTGCTGGGCCCGCGCCACGGCCGCCCCGAAAGAGTAGCCCACGCCCATGGCCTCGCCGGTCGAACGCATCTCCGGGCCCAGGATGGGATCGACCCCCTGGAACTTGATGAACGGATATTTAGGCTCTTTTATCGAGTAGAAATTACTTTTAAGATCATCCATAAGCACCTGATCATCCAAAGTAACTCCAACCATGCACTGGGCCGCAACCCGGGCCAGCGGCACGCCGGTGGCCTTGGCCACGAACGGTACCGTGCGCGAGGCGCGCGGATTGACCTCGAGCACGTAGAGCTCATCGCCCTGGAGGGCGAACTGCACGTTCATCAGCCCCACCACGTTCAGCGCCATGGCCATCTGCCGGCTCTGCTCGGCAATGCGGGCCATGACCGGCCCGGAGAGCGAAAACGGCGGCAGGCTGCACGAAGAGTCGCCCGAGTGCACCCCGGCCTCTTCGATGTGCTCCATGATGCCGCCGATGATCACGCGCTGCCCGTCGCAGATCGCATCGACGTCGATCTCGATGGCGTGATCGAGAAAGCGGTCGAGCAGCACCGGCGAATCGTTGGAGACCTTGACCGCCTCGCGCATGTAGCGGTCGAGTTCATCCTCGCCCTGGACGATATCCATGGCCCGCCCGCCGAGCACGTAGGACGGTCGCACCACCAGCGGGTAGCCGATCTCGCGCGCCAGCACAATGGCTTCTTCCGGATTGCGCGCAGTGCGGTTGGGCGGCTGCTTCAGGCCGAGGTCATTGAGCAGGTGCTGGAACCGCTCGCGGTCTTCGGCCAGGTCGATGCAATCGGGCGTGGTGCCGACTATGGGGGCTCCGGCAGCCTCGAGTTCCCGGGCCAGCTTCAGCGGCGTCTGCCCACCGAACTGGATGATGATGCCCTCGGGCTTTTCGGTCTCGACGATGGCGAGCACGTCCTCCAGGGTCAGCGGCTCGAAATACAGCCGATCGGAGGTGTCGTAGTCGGTCGAGACGGTTTCCGGGTTGCAGTTGACCATGATGGTCTCGAAGCCCAGATCGCGCATGGCCAGCGCCGCGTGCACGCAGCAGTAATCGAATTCAATGCCCTGACCGATCCGGTTCGGCCCGCCGCCCAGCACCATGATCTTGCGCCTGGCAGAGGGTTCGGCCTCGCAGGCCTCGCCCCAGGTCGAGTACAGATAGGCGGTGGTGGTCGCAAACTCCGCACCACAGGTATCCACCCGCCGGTAGGCCGGACGAATGCCGGAGCGGGCGCGCAACTGGCGGATATCGGACTCGCTGACCTTGACCAGCTGGGCGATGCGCGCATCGGCAAAACCGTAGCGCTTGAGCTCGAGCAGGTGTTCGGCATCGAGCCCGGCGATGCCGGCCGCGGCCGTGCGCGCCTCGACCTGGACCAGCTCGAGGATCTGATCGAGGAACCACGGGTCGATGCGCGAGAGCAGGTGGACCTCATCCAGGCTTAAGCCGCGGCGAAACGCCTCGGCGACGTAGCGCAGACGATCGGCACCAGCCTCCTGCAGCTCGCGCCGGATCAGCATCAACTCGTCGCGCCGGTCGTCCTCGAACTCGACCGGATCCAGGCCGACCAGGCCGGTCTCCATCGAGCGCAGCGCCTTTTGCAACGACTCCTGGAAGGTCCGGCCGATGGCCATGGCCTCGCCGACCGATTTCATCTGCGTGGTCAGGCGATCGTTGGCGGCCGGAAACTTCTCGAAGGCAAAGCGCGGAATCTTGGTGACCACGTAGTCGATGGTCGGTTCGAACGAGGCCGGCGTGGCACCGCCAGTAATTTCGTTCTTCAGCTCATCCAGGGTGTAGCCCACCGCCAGCTTGGCCGCGACCTTGGCAATCGGAAAGCCGGTGGCCTTGGAGGCCAGCGCCGAGGAGCGCGACACGCGCGGGTTCATCTCGATGACCACGATCCGGCCGGTATCCGGACACACCGCGAACTGGACGTTCGACCCGCCGGTATCGACGCCGATCTTGCGCAGCACGGCGATGGCGGCGTTGCGCAACTCCTGGTATTCCTTGTCGGTCAGGGTCAGGGCCGGGGCCACGGTAATCGAATCGCCGGTATGCACCCCCATGGGGTCGAGGTTTTCGATCGAGCAGATGATGATGCAGTTGTCGGCCGAATCGCGCACCACCTCAAGCTCGAACTCCTTCCAGCCCAGCAGAGATTCATCCAGCAACACTTCGTTGGTCGGCGACAGGTCCAGCCCGTGGCGGACGATCTCGACAAACTCCTCGCGGTTGTAGGCAATGCCGCCGCCCGAGCCACCCAGGGTAAACGAGGGCCGGATGATGAGCGGGAAACCGATTCGCTGCTGGATCTCGCACGCCTCTTCCAGGCTGTGGGCGATCGAGGCTTCGGGCGATTCCAGGCCGATTTCGGCCATGGCGTTGCGGAACAGGTTGCGGTCTTCGGCCATGTCGATGGCCTTCTTCGAGGCCCCGATCATCTGCACCCCGAATTCCTCGAGCACGCCGTGGCGATCCAGGTCCAGGGCGCAGTTGAGCGCCGTTTGCCCACCCATGGTGGGCAGCAGCGCGTCCGGGCGCTCCTTGGCGATGATTTCGCGGACGATATCCCAGCGGATCGGCTCGATGTAGACCGCGTCGGCCGTTTCCGGGTCGGTCATGATCGTGGCCGGGTTGGAGTTGACCAGGATCACCCGGTAGCCCTCCTCGCGCAGCGCCTTGACCGCCTGCACGCCGGAGTAATCAAACTCGCAGGCCTGGCCAATCACGATGGGACCAGCGCCGATGATCAGGATGGATTGGATGTCGGTTCTTTTGGGCATGATGATTTAACCGCAGATGAACGCAGATGAACGCAGATATTCGTTCACAGCTGATGGACCATTCGCTTGACCTGGACCTTGGAGGTACCGAAATTGACCAGCAAGCCCACTTTCAACCTTGAAGCCTTCAGGTAGTTGATCAACTGGGCCTGATGTTCGGGAAGCAGCGTGCGGACCGATTTGAGTTCCACAATCACGCAGTCCTCTACCAGGAAATCGGCCGCAAATTGCCCAACCACCTCCCCCGCGTAGAACACCTGCAGCGCCTTTTGCCGCTGGTAAGCAATGCCCGCTGACGACAACTCCACAGCGAGCACGTTCTCGTATACGGACTCCAGAAAACCCGCGCCAAGCCCATTGCTGACCGCATACGCGCAGCCGATGACCCGCTCGGTCAAGCCGTTGACATCCGCGTTCATCCGCGTTCATCTGCGGTTTCAATCATTTCCACAAACCGGGCAAACAAGCCGCGCAGGTCGTGTGGGCCCGGGCTGGCTTCGGGGTGGCCCTGGAAGCCCATGGCCGGCTTGCCTTTGATGCGGATGCCCTGCAGCGTGCCGTCGAACAGTGAGCGGTGGGTGGGGATGACGTGATCGGGCAGCGAGCCCTCGTCCACGGCGAAACCGTGGTTCTGGCTGGTAATCAACACCTGGCCGGTGGCCAGATCCTTGACCGGATGATTGGCCCCGTGGTGACCAAACTTCATCTTGACCGTGCGTGCTCCGGCCGCCAGGGCCAGCAACTGGTAGCCCAGGCAAATACCGAAGGTCGGCACCCCGCGCTCGAGCAGGCCGCGGATGGCGGTAATGGCGTAATCGCAGGGCTCGGGGTCGCCGGGGCCGTTCGACAGCAGCACGCCGTCGGGCGCCAGCGCCAGCACCTCTTCCAGCGGCGTCTTCGCCGGTACCACGGTGATGCGACAGCCGGCATCGACCAGCAGCCGCAGCATGTTGCGCTTGACCCCGAAGTCGTAGCAGACCACGTGGCGCCCGCCCTCAGACCGGCCAAAGCGCCCCTGGGCAAGATCAAACACCCCTTCGTCCCAGGCATGGACCTGATCCGTACAAACCGTGCTGGCCAGATCCTGGCCCGACATCGGCGGGCAGGCCCGCGCCTGTTCCAGGGCCTGATCGGCATCCACCGTCTCAGCAACCACCAGGCAGCCGTTCTTCGCCCCGTGCTCGCGCAGGTGAATGGTCAGGCTGCGCGTATCCAGACCGGCCATGGCCGGCACACCCCGGCTGGCCAGGTAGTCCGACAACGACTGCTCGGCCCGCCAAGAGCTGTAGCGGCGCGGGTAGTGTCGAACCAGCAGCCCGGTACAGTGCACCCGCGCCGATTCAACATCGGCCGGGTTGACGCCGGTGTTGCCGACATGCGATGCGGTCAGCATGACCAGCTGGCCGGCATAGCTGGGATCGGTCAGGATTTCCTGGTAGCCGGTCATGGCGGTATTGAAAACGACTTCGCCGACGCGCTGACCAGGCGCGCCGAAACCCTGGCCGGAAAACGTAGTGCCGTCTTCCAGCGCCAGTATTGCCTGCATTCGAGACAAGATCAACGACCTCCGAGTGTGCGAAACGGGACCGGCTGGAGTGCCGCCGATGCGCCTGCCCGATTGTAACCAATGCGCCCGGACCGGGCCAGAGAAATCGCCGCGCGGCGCGCAATCAGCCGGCGGCTTCGCGATCGGCCGGCAGGTCGAGGAAAGGCGGGGTCTTTTCCACCGGCACCAGGGTGTCGGCGTTGTGCCCTTCGGCCAGCAGGTAATCCAGCCACTTCAGCAGCGCCTGGTTCAGGCGCCAGTTGCGGATGACCAGGCCATGCATGGGAATTTCCGGGCCGGCAAAGCGCTCGATGCCCTGCTCCGGGCTGAACGCGGTGGCCTCGGCCATGCGCGCATCGTGATACATCCGGATGTGCGCATTGGGGTTGTGGCGCTGCTCATCGCCGATGACGTAGGTCAGGCGGATGTAGCTGGTGTAATTGTGCCGATCGATCACCTGCAGAAACAGATCCGGGCCCGAACCGACCCGCGAGACCAGGCAGTCGCCGCGACCCACAGCCTCGGGCACGAGCGCGCTCAACGACCGAAAGACGGCCGTGTGCAGCTCCGGCAGGCGACGGGCCAGCACGCGCGTGGGCGGATGAAGGTTTCGGACTCTGGTCAGCATGGCTGCGGAAGGGTATCACAGCCGAAGGCTTTCGCCTACCCATCAGCGACCAAAATTTGATCAACTATGGCTGGCGCTCAAACCCAGGTTCAGAATGATGCGGCTGGCCAGTTCTTCCACCGAGGAGCCGGTCGAAGACAGCAGGGTCACGCCCTCAGAGCGCAACAGGCTCTCGGCGGCGTCGACCTCGTAGCGACACTGCCGGGCCGAGGCATAGCGCGAGCCGGGGCGGCGGGTTTCGCGAATCCGGCACAGGCGCTCGGCGTCAATGGTCAGACCGAACAGCTTGCCCTTGTGCTCGCGCAGAAAGGGCGGCAACCGCGGCTGCTCGAGGTCTTCCTCGGTCAGCGGATAATTGGCCGCCTTGATACCGTAATGCAGGGCCAGGTACAGACAGGTCGGCGTCTTGCCCGAGCGCGACACGCCGACCAGAATCACCTCGGCCTGGCTGAGATGCTTGCTGATGCCGTCGTCGTGGGTCAGGGCGTAATTGGTCGCCTCCATGCGGTGCTCGTAGCTGTCGGAGTCACCCATGCCGTGCGCGCGACCGATCCGGGGCGAACTTTCCACCCCCAGCACACGCTCCAGCGGCTCCATGAAGGTAGCGAACATGTCGAAAATATGGGCATGGGCGTGGGTCAGCTCTCTGCCGACCTTGTGGTTCACGATGGTGCTGAACACCAGCGGCTTGTCCTCGCCGGCCGCGGCCACCTTGTTGATCAGTTCGACCGAATCGTGGGCCTTGGCCTCCGTGTCGACGAACGGCAGCCGGATTTCACGGAATTTGATGCCCTGAAACTGGGTCAGGAGGCTATGGCCAAAGGTCTCGGCGGTGATCGCCGTCCCGTCGGACACAAAGAACACTGTTCGTCTCATGGACAGCTCCACGCGTTTACAATAGGAATTGGAATGACATCAACCGTGAGCAGGGAGTAAACGTGAGCGAGTATATCCTTTGGCTGGACAAATTGGGTATGGGGGACCTCGAAAAGGTCGGAGGCAAAAACGCTTCACTCGGCGAGATGATCAGCCACCTCAGTGAGGCCGGGGTGAGTGTTCCCGGCGGGTTTGCAACCACCGCCGAGGCATACCGCGTCTTTCTCGACCAGTCCGGCCTGGCCGGGCGCATCCGCTCGGCACTCGAAACCCTGGATACCGAAGATACCCGGGCGCTGGCGGCCGCCGGCCAGAACATCCGCGCCATGATCATGGAAACGCCCCTGCCCGAGCCGCTGGAGCGTGAAATTCGCGCCGCCTTTGAAAGTCTGTGCGAGCACTACGGTGACCAGGTGGCCGTGGCGGTGCGCTCTTCGGCCACGGCCGAGGACCTGCCCGACGCTTCGTTCGCCGGCCAGCAGGAAAGCTTTCTGAACGTGCGCGGCATTGACGATGTGCTGGAAAAAATCCACGCCGTGTTTGCCAGCCTGTACAACGACCGCGCCATCGCCTACCGCGTCCACCACGGCTTCGAGCACCACGATGTCGCCCTGTCGGCCGGCATCCAGCTGATGGTCCATGCCGGCGAAGGCGCGGCCGGGGTCATGTTCTCGCTCGATACCGAATCCGGCTACCGCAAGGTGGTCTTCATCACCTCCAGCTACGGCCTGGGTGAAAGCGTGGTCCAGGGCGCGGTCAACCCCGACGAGTTCTACCTGTTCAAGCCCAACCTGGAGGCCGGGCGGCCGGCTCTGCTGCGCAAGACCATCGGCTCCAAAGCCACCCGCATGCGCTTTCGACCCGAGCGCGGCGTGGTCACCGAAAACACCCCGGACGATTTGCGCAAGGCGTTTTCGATTTCCGACGACGAGGCCCAGGCACTGGCCCGGATGGCCGTGACCATCGAGCAGCACTACGGCCGGCCGATGGATATCGAGTGGGGCAAGGATGGCGAAACCGGCGAGCTGTTCATTCTCCAGGCTCGCCCCGAGACAGTCAAAAGCCGCGGCGGCCAGACCATGGAACGATTCCGCCTGCAGGAATCCGGCGACGTGCTCTCCGAGGGCCGCGCCATCGGCCAGCGCATTGGCCAGGGCAACGCCAAGGTAATCGAGAGCCTGGACCAGATCCATGATGTCGTGGCCGGAGACGTGCTCGTCACCGACATGACCGACCCGGACTGGGAGCCGATCATGAAACGCGCCGCGGCCATCGTCACCAACCGCGGCGGACGCACCTGCCATGCCGCCATCATCGCCCGCGAGTTGGGCATACCGGCCGTGGTCGGTTGCGGGGATGCCACCAGCACCATCCCGCACGACGCCGAGGTCACCGTTTCCTGCTCCGAAGGCGATACCGGCCGTGTCTACAAGGGCAGCCTGAAATTCAGCGTTGCCGAAGACAGCCTCGAGGACATGCCCGAAGCGCCGCTGAAAATCATGATGAACGTGGCCAACCCGGACCGGGCCTTCGACTTCGCCCAGATCCCGAACCACGGCATTGGCCTGGCCCGGCTGGAGTTCATCATCAACCGCATGATCGGCATCCACCCGCGCGCCCTGCTCGAGTACGACCGCCAGAGCGACGACCTGAAAGCCGAAATTGACAAGCGCATCGCCGGCTACGCCGATCCGGTCAGCTTCTACGTCGACAAACTGGCCGAGGGCATTGCCACCATCGCCGCGCCGTTTGGCCCCAACCCGGTCATCGTGCGCCTGTCGGACTTCAAGACCAACGAATACGCCAACCTGATCGGCGGCGAGGCCTTCGAGCCGCACGAGGAAAACCCCATGATCGGCTGGCGCGGCGCCTCGCGCTACGTCGACGACAGCTTCAAACCGGCCTTCGAACTGGAATGCCGGGCGCTGAAAAAAGTGCGCGAAGAGATGGGCCTGGACCATGTCTGGGCCATGGTGCCGTTTGTGCGCACGCTTGATGAGGCGCGCGAAGTGGTCGCGGTCATGGAGGGCTTCGGCCTGAAGCGCGGCGAAAATGGCCTGAAAATCGTCATGATGTGCGAACTGCCCTCCAACGCACTGCTGGCCGAGGAGTTCCTGGAATACTTTGATGGCTTCTCGATCGGCTCGAACGACATGACCCAGCTGACCCTGGGTCTGGACCGAGACTCCGGCCTGGTCGCCCACCGCTTCGACGAGCGCGACGGCGCGGTCAAGAAGTTACTGGCCATGGCCATCAAGACCTGCCGGGACAAAGGCAAATACATCGGTATCTGCGGCCAGGGCCCGTCCGACTACCCCGACCTCGCCCAGTGGCTGCTCGACCAGGGCATCGAAAGCATGTCACTGAACCCGGATACGGTGGTCGATACGTGGCGGAAATTGGCGCGATAAAAAACGGCAGGCATGGGCTGATCAGTTCAGCCCATGCCCAGAAAAAGGACCATCAGGCGGTTGACCACAACCATGCGGTCTTCCTCCAGCCTGCCGAAAGAACTGCCGCATCGTTCGCGGCTAACGGTGTGTATTTTGTCAATCATGACTTGCGACGCTTTGCGTAACCCGTTTTGGTCGGTGGGCTCAACATCTACGCGAAACAGCGGCATATCGCGCAAATCACTGGTAACTGGCATGATGGTGACCGATGGATGCGCATCGAACAAATCCGACTGAACCACCAGCGCAGGGCGCGGTTTCCCATACTCTCCCTTGAGAGCGACCGTTACCAGATCGCCACGCTTCACTGCCAGCCGTCGGCGTCAGAAACTTCTTCCAGCCATGCCGTGATTTCAGCTTCCTGTGGATCGGCGTCCAGTAATCGTGACTGACGCCTGCACTCTTCGGCAAAACCGGGCCGGCGGGCATCGGGCACCCAGATCTGAACCGGTCGCAAGCCCGAGCTACGCAGCTTGGCGCGGTATACATTCACTCGTTCCCGGGTCGATTGTGCCATGGGTCGGCTCCTCTAAACGTCAACTCGTAACATGTAACCATAGACAAGCGGTCAACACAAGACCTGGTCGTTGTCACCAGGCTCGATCTGCCCTGCCAGCGCCCCCATGAAAGCACGGTAGTAGCGTAGTTCGTCGATGGAATCCCTGATATCCTGCAAAGCCATGTGGGTAGATTCCTTCTCGAAACCTTCGGCGATCTCCGGCGCCCAGCGCCGGGCCAGTTCCTTGAGGGTGCTGACGTCCAGGTTGCGGTAGTGGAAAAACGCCTCCAGCTTGGGCATGGAGCGGGCCAGGAAGCGCCGATCCTGGCAGATCGAGTTGCCGCACATCGGCGAGGCTCCCGCCGGCACGAACGGGGCCAGAAACTCCATCGTTTCGCGTTCCGCCGTCTCCAGACCCACGCCGTCGGCCAGGCAGCGTGCCACCAGGCCGGACTCGGTGTGGGTACGGGTGCACCACTCGTCCATCCCGGCCAACCGGGCCTGGCTGACGGCAATCGCGCGCACCGGCCCTTCGGCCAGAATGTCGAGCTCGGCGTTGGTCACGATGGTGGCGATCTCGATGATCGCGTCGGTTTCCGGGTCCAGCCCGGTCATTTCCAGGTCGATCCAGATCAGGTTGTTTTCGTCCACGCAGGGATTCCACAGCAGGCCTGTTGGCGACTATACCAGCGCAGGACGGGCGGTTGAGCCGGACCGGCCTGGTGGTTCGGGCCTGGGCCAATCGTGGCATCGCCCAGCTCGACCAGAATCTGCTGGTCCCGTTTCATTTTCCGCGTCGCCTGATTCGCCCGCTGCCCGGCGACCGGGTGCTGCTCGACGGGCAGGACGGCCTGGTCGAAGTGATCGCGCGCGCCAACGAATTCGGCCGCGGCGATGCGCGCGGCCGATTCCGGGCTGCCGCGGCCAACGTGGACCGGGCGGTGATCGTGATTGCACCGGAACCCGCACCCAGTGCCGACCTGATCCATCGCTATATCACCGGGGCCATCCTGCAGGACATCGAACCGCTGGTGATCATCAACAAAAGCGACCTCGCCCTGCCCGACAGCGGGCCGTTTGCCGACCTCGAAGATCTCGCCGGGCTGGGTTACCGCGTGATCCAGACCCGCTGCAAACCGCAGCCGGCACTGGGCGAGTTGCGTGACCTGCTCAGCACGGGCACCAGCCTGCTTACCGGTCAATCCGGGGTCGGCAAGACCTCGCTGCTCAACGCCCTGATTCCGGACCTGGACGAACGAACCGGCACCTTGTCGCAGGTCACCGGCAAAGGCACCCACACCACCACCACCGCCACGGTGTACCCGCTATCAGACCATGCTGCCCTCGTCGACACCCCAGGGGTGTGGGAGTACAGCCTGTGGGGGATGGCGCCGACCGAACTGCAGCGTGGCTTCCCGGAATTCAGCGACCACGCCCGCCAATGCCGCTTCCGCGACTGCCGCCACGACTCCGAACCCGGCTGCGCGGTCCGGGCCGCCGCCGAAGCCGGCGAAATCCCGGCCTCCCGCCACGCCGCCTGGCTGCGCCTGCTGGGCGAACAGCGGCGATTTGGCTAAGCGCAATCAGCCATCTTGCCATCACCTGCCACCAGAACAGCTGGAAAACTTCGTGAAAGGAAGCGCTTAGCAGGAGTTGAAGTCATGAGCGAACCGCAACTGTCCGTTCGCAGCGCAAAGGCCCGGGAACTGGCTCACCGTCTTGCCAACCGTGAACGACGCACCATTGCTGAGGTGGTCGAGCGGGCACTGGAAGAATACGAACAGCGCCACGGTGAGCAAGTCTCAGCCGAGGAGTTCTACCGTACACTCCAGGCCAATTGCGCAGCCGATGTCGATCTTGATGCGATTCTTGCAAACCATCGTCGGCCTCATCGCCGCGATGACACTCAACCGGGGCGCTCGCCTGGCCACGCGCAACGGCAAGGACTTTCAGCCAGTTGGCGTTGAAGTGCTCAATCCCTGGGGCTGAGTAACTACCAGGGCAACTCCTCGCCGTTGGCGTGGCGGAAGCTGCCGGTACTGGCCAGGCTCAGCTCCTCGATCCGCTGAATCAGACCGCGTGCGGCCTCGTCGGGGTCGATGTGGCCGGTGTGGCGGGTCATGCTGGTGCGCACGTAACCGGGATGGAGCAGACCTACGGCGATCTGGCGGTCTTTCAACTCATGCGCCAGCGACACGCCGGCGGTATTCACTGCGGCCTTGGACATGCGGTAGGCGTACTGCCCACCCGAGGTGTTGTCGGCAATCGAGCCCATGCGGGAGGTGATGATGACCACCTTGCCGCCGTGATTGATCTGGCCCAGCAGCGCGTTCGTCACCCGCAGCGGCGCCAGCGCGTTGACCTCGTACTGTAGCCGGAAATCATCCAGCTGATCCTCGATCCCGTCCAGGCTCGACGAACGCAGCACGCCGGCGTTGTTGATCAGCAGGTCGATCCTCGTCTCGGCCAGCCGCTTCACCAGATCGTCCAGGTCGGCCCGGTCGATAACATCGATACCGGATTCGACCCTCACGTCGAGCGCATCGAGCTCGTCCGAAGACTGCCGACACACAGCAATGATGTCGTGTCCGGCGTCATTGAGCTGGCGCGCCAGCTCGAAGCCGATGCCGCGGTTGGCGCCGGTAATCAGGGTTGTGGTCATGGTCTGCTCCTGGGTTGATCCGCCTGCCCCGCCGGGCTCTGTGGCCATGCCCGGCCCGGCGTAGTGGCGCGGTGCTTGTGCTACCATTTGAATATCATTAGTTCCATTGTAGCGTCGGCGTTCGAATATCGAGGGTTTGCCATGATCAAGCATCTTCCCGCTCACCTGTTTCTCGCCCTGTTCGTGCTGGTGCTGGCCGCGCCCCAGGCCCTGGCCGAGCGCCAGACCACCGGCGATATTCTGCTGATCGAAAAAGTCATGGAACGCATGAACCGTGACCTGCCCGGAAACGGCCTGACCATGGCCGAGGTCGAGCAGCGCTTTGGCAGCCCCGCCGAGCGCGCCCCGGCGGTTGGTGAACCGCCGATCACCCGCTGGACCTACGCCGACTACAGCGTGTATTTCGAATACCAGCTGGTGATCGAGAGCGTGCTCCACCACGAAGCCATCATCCGCGAAGTCGCCGAGCAACGCGACTGATCCAGCGCCGCGCGTTCCCCATGCCGAACACCGACTTCCGCCTGCCGGCCGAGTGGGAGCCCCAGAGTGCCACCCTGCTGGCCTGGCCACCGCCGCGCTCGGACTGGGCCGACCTGCTGCCCGGCATCCGCCAGGAATACGTCGAACTCATTCGCGCCATCACCCGGCAGCAGCCGGTGGTGTTGCTGGTTGCTCCCGGCGATGACAGCGCGCAACACCAGCTGGGCGATCTGCCCGGGTTGTTCATGCTGGAAATCGCTTGCGATGACACCTGGTGCCGCGACTACGGCCCGATCACCCTGATCAACAATAAGCGACGGCTGGCGCTGGATTTCCACTTCAACGGTTGGGGCGGAAAGTACCCGGCCGCGCGCGACAACCGGGCCAACACCCTGCTGGCCCGTCATGGCGCGCACATCGCGCCACTGGCCGGCCTGCGCTTCGACCAGGTGTTGTTCGAGCTTGAGGGCGGGGCCATCGAATGCGACGGTCAGGGCAGCCTGCTGATCAACTGGCACTGCCTGCACCAGCGTCATCCGCACCTGACCCGCGACGAAATCGACTACGAACTGCGCACCCACCTGGGGGTTGAGCGCGTGCTCGGCATTGACCTGGAACCGCTGCCCGGGGACGATACCGACGGCCACATCGACACCCTGGCCCGGTTCCTCGGCTCCGATCTCATCGCCTGGCAGGAACAACCCGCCGCGGCCCGCAGCGGCCGCCTGCAGGCCCAGCTGAAAGCGCTGCAATCATCACACGGCCAACCCTACCGGTTGCTCGAACTGCCCAAACCCGAGGGGGTTGACCCCATCCTGCCGGCCAACTACGTCAACTTCCTGTTCATCAACAACGCCTGCCTGGTGCCGGCCTACGGCGTGGCCGCCGATGCGCAGGCCCGCCAGCGCCTGCAGCAAGCCCTGCCCGAGCGCAAGGTCGAAAGCGTGCCGTCCGCGATCCTGATCGAACAATACGGCGGCCCGCACTGCGCCAGCATGCACATTCCGGCAGCCCCGTCATGATGCGGGCCGGCCTGGTTCAGCACGCCATGGGGCCGGACGCGGACGACAACCGCGCCGCCAGCCTGGCCGGCATCGCCCAGGCGGCAGCGGCCGGTGCCGAGTTGGTGATCCTGCCCGAACTGCACGCCAGTGAATACTTCTGTAAATACCAGGACCCGGCCCTGTTCGACCTGGCCGAGCCGCTAGACGGGCCCAGCCGTCAAGCACTAGCCGATGCCGCACGCCAGCATGGCGTGGTCGTGGTCGGCTCGATTTTCGAGCAGCGCGCACCGGGGCTGGCCCACAACACCGCCCTGGTGCTTGAGCGCGACGGCACGCTGGCCGGCATCTATCGCAAGATGCACATCCCCGACGATCCCGGCTACAACGAAAAGTTCTACTTCACTCCGGGCGACCTGGGCTTTGAGCCTATTGACACATCTATCGGCCGCCTCGGCGTGCTGGTATGCTGGGATCAGTGGTACCCGGAGGCGGCTCGCCTGATGGCCCTGGCCGGCGCCGAAATACTGATCTACCCGACCGCGATCGGCCTCGACCCCGACGACCACCCCGACGAACAGCACCGCCAGCTCGATGCCTGGCGCACCATCCAGCGCGGCCACGCCATTGCCAACGGCCTGCCGGTGGCCGGCTGCAACCGGGTCGGCTTCGAGCCCGACCGCTCCGGCGCCGGCCGCGACGCCGAGTTCTGGGGCCACAGCCTGATCATCGGCCCGCAGGGCGAAATCCTCGACGAGGCCGGGTCCGAAGCCGAAGTCGTCGTTGCCGATCTCGACCTCGCCCGGTCAGAAACCGTGCGTCGCATCTGGCCGTTTCTGCGCGACCGTCGCATCGATGCCTACGCTGATCTGCTCAGGCGCTACCGCGGGCGCTGATTCTCCCGCGACCGGTTTTTGACCGGTACAGTCAGACAATGAACATAGCCTGGTCGGTCTTGTCTCAACCCTTGTCACGGAGCACATCTGATATGTCTACCACCATGCGCCAGATCCCACTGATGATCCTGCTGAGCCTGTCTGCCCTGGTGCTGGCCGCCTGCGCCAGTGGCCCGACGGCCACCAACAATATTTCCCATGACGGCCTGGAATTGCGCCACGTGCGTGGCCTGGATGAAGTCTGGGTGCGCCCGGGCACCGACTTCAGCACCTACCAGAACATCGTCATTGCCCCGGTGAAGGTGGCCTTTGACCCGCACTGGGACCCGCGCCGGGCCGGCAGCCGGCTGCGCCTGGGCGAGCGCGAGCGCGAAGAAATCCGCAGCGATGCCGCTGAAGTCTTCGACCGTACCTTCCGCAGCGAAATCGAACGCAGCGAGCGCTTTGCGCTGCTGGACCAGGCCGGCACCGACAGCCTGGTGTTCGAGCCGCAAATCATCGACCTGGTCATCAGCGCCCCGGAAGACCGGCGCGCAACCGGACGGGTTCGCACCTACGTCTCCGAATTTGGCCGCGTGACCCTGGTCGGCGAGCTCAAGGATGCCGAAAGCGGCGCCATTGTTGCGCGCATCACCGACCGCGAGGTCGCCCGCGCCATACAGCCGGTGGAATTTACTGACCGCATGACCAACACCCGCGAAGGCGAGCGCATCATCCGGCGCTGGGCCCGCACCCTGGTCGACCAACTCGACCAGCTCGGCGAGGACTAAAACCCCCGCCGGCCTTCAGCCCAATACGCCGCGCGCCCACTTCAGTGCACCCAGGCGCTGCCAATCCTCGCGGTAATCACTGCGGTAGATAAAAGCCTCGTCATCGCCGCCGGCGATGACGCTGCCGGGCATGAGTTGCGGGGCCACGACGCGGCTGCGATCCAGGTATTCAAACACTTTCGGGTGGAACTCCACCGCGCCACGCAACACCTCGGCGGCCTCGTCCTTGCGATCCAGCGCAAACAGCGCCAGGACATGCTGGTACTGCAACTCGGCCAAATCGTCCGGGTAGCGTTCGCACAGCGCCACCACCCGTGGATAGTCGCCGGCAACGCTCAAGACCCGACACAGAACGCTGCGCAAGCCCTGGTTGTCGCTTGGGTTGAGGCGCAGCAGGCATTCCAGGCGCTCGATCAGCAAATCGGGCTGCGACTCTGAGTAGAACTGCCCCATCACGGCCTTGGCCAGCGCGTTCAGGGCCGGGCGGTTCTCCACAAACCCCCATTCCAGCAGGGCGTCTTGCGCCTTATTTTCCTCGAGCACACACTCCAGCAGGCTCCACGCCCGTTCGCCCAGCCGGTCTGCCGACAGGTCGTAGGGGTCGACCGGCAGCAATTCCCCGGCCGCCGTTTGCAGCGTCTCCAGCGCCTCGAAACTGTCCCACAGCACCGGATATTCCTCCAGCAGGTCCAGCATGTCATCGAGCTCGTTGACCCGGTCTTCCGGATCAATCTGGTCACCCGGGAGCCAGCTGGCCTGGGTGATGCGCTCGCTCCAGACCTGCAACGCCTCGGCCAGTTCAGGCCTGGACTCCAGCGGCCCGGCATTGCCGTCGACCACGTCCAGAACATAGCGACAGCAGACCGGGGGTGCTGAGTCCAGCGCTGCGCGCACCTGACGGTCATCGGCAGCAAAGCCCACATCTGCTTCAAACAGCGCATCTTTGCCGCGGCGGGCCACATCGCGCAGCAAATCGATCAGATTTTCCAGGTCCGGCTTGCGCCGGCGCTCCAGCCTTCCAACCCAGAACCTGGCTCGTTTGCGCGCCTCGGACTCGCGCCCCTCGGCAATCAACATCACCACCTCCAGGTGCGACAGATTGGGCGAGCGCGGGTCCAGACGACGCGCTTTCTCGAACAGCCCCCAAGCCTCATCGAATCGATCCTGGTCGGCCGCCATGCTGGCCTGGCGCTGGAGCATGGCACTGCGCAGCGGTCGGTCACCTCGTTCGACGGCGCGCTCCAGCAATCGCGCCTTGCCATCCAGATCGCCCACTCCCTCCAGCGCATCCACGTGCATGTCCAGCAGCCACTCGTTGTCCATCACCAGGGCGCGGTCGTCGGCAAACCAGGGCACAAGCAAGTCCAATATCTCCTGCCATTGTTCGAGCTCGGCGAAACGACGAACCGCGTCTCCGAGGTGGTCATAGCCCACCCGGCTGCCGGCCAACTCACCCCAGCGCTCGCGCGGCAGGGCCTCAAGCAGAATCGGCAACAGATTGATATGGTCGATGGGCGGCGGCAGCTTGCGCTCCAGCGCCTGGCAGCACGCCTTGTACTTGTGGCCCGAACCGCAGTGACACGGGTCGTTGCGTCCAGGCACCGGCACCTCGGGCGTGGCAAACTGCAGCTGCGGATTCGGCAGAAGACGCCACAGGGCGCGCACCATGATGCGCAACATGCGCCTGCGCAGATCGGGGTCATCGACCTCGGGCCCGCCCGGGCCTCGCGGCATGATCTGGTCGAGCACCTGCTCGAACTCTGCCAGCGTTGCCTCCAGTTCCAGTCCGGCCACCGCACATTCGGCACAAAGCGCCGCCACCTGATCAAAATGCGGTGCGTCGTCCTCTCCATCGTCGTGGACGAGCGTGGCAAGATCGAACGGGTTCACGTGCATGGCGGCCTCACAGCGGTTCAGTAACGGTAAGGATTGTACTCAAGCCCCGATGGCTATACTGCCCCGGCCATGCTTTCCCTTCGCCTGTCGAAATCGTTATCCAGTGGTGCCAGATGGCAAAGCCACCCCCGGCCAGCACCAGCGCCAGAAACAGCGGATACGGCAGCCAGAACAGTATCGGCAGCAGGCCGGGCTGAAACGACAGCAGCACGAAGTGCCCGATCAGGCCAAAACCGATCAGGACTATCAAGCACCAGTGAAAATGAAACGGTCCGGGCATGGCTGGTTGCCTTGGGTTGGCTTTTATGGACCCATGTTCGTTTATCGCTGCATCATACAGAAATGATCGACTGGCAGCGAATCACCGGCTTTCAGTGGGACCCAGGCAATGCATTCGCATCGAGGCGCAACAAGCGCGACATGCCCTACCAGTCGCTGATCAAGGTCTGGCTTGCCGAAGACGTTGAGCGCAATCAACGATGATGCCTGTGCTGACAAATTACAGGACGGGCAGCAAGCAAACAGAAAAAGGAAGCGCGGACCGGCAACGAAAGCGGGTGAGAAAACTGGCGGGAGATTTCAGGTCATGCTGGCTTTCAGATCATGCCTGTCCCTGATTTCATTCGAGTTTATTTGGTAATTCAAACTGGTCGTACAGGAAAACGGAGACCGTTGATGAGAAGCACGATTACCGAACGGGGCCAGACCGTCATTCCGGCCGCCATCCGGCGCGAACTGGGTCTTTCTCCGACCGACCGACTGGAATGGGTGTTGACCAATGAAGGTCTGCGCGTCATTCCGGTCAAGGCCGATCCGGTCGATGCGCTGCGCGGGCGTGGCCGAGGAGGCAGTGTCGAACGCCTGCTGGCCGACCGCAAGGCCGACCGCAGCCTGGAATGAGGCATTTCCTGCTCGACACTTCGGCCCTGCTGGCCCTGCGTGACGACGAACCGGGTGCTGAGCTGAAGGCCGGTTTTTCAATTTCGGTGGTCGATGCCTGGATCGCCGCGGCCTCCATACACCAGGGGGCAGTACTGGTTCACAAGGATCCCGAGTTCGATACATTGGCGATCGAGCAGGAACGGCTGCCGTTGAAGCCCAGGAAGTAACCCGAACAGGCACATCAGCCGCTGGAGGAATCAGCCCAATCGGCTCAAATCATGCCTGTCCTGGTTTTCACTTTCGGTGCGAATCGAGTTGAACAACACCAGCGTTTCCGGTCTAATCCAAACAAATCCACAGGCATCTTCAGGTCATGAACCAATTCGAACGAATCGATCGCGACGCCACCGTAATGGGCGGCAAACCGTGCATCCATGGGACCAGAGTCACCGTGGGAATGGTCGTTGGTATGCTGGCAAGCGGCCACGACATCGGAACGCTCCTGGCAGACTATCCCTATCTTTGCCGTGAAGACATCCTGGCAGCGTTGCGTTACGCAGCCTGGTTAAGCGAAGAACGCGAACTCGAACTGGCCGGGTGAAGCTCCTGATCGACATGAACCTCAGCCCGCGTTGGGTCGAGGTGCTGGCTCACGCAGGTATTGAGGCCTTGCACTGGTCTCAGGTGGGATCGCGAAATGCCCCAGATACCGCCATCATGCACTACGCGAACCAAAACAAGCTTTGCGTACTCACTCACGATCTTGACTTCGGCGCCATTCTTGCAGCAAGCGGCGCGGAAACCCCCAGCGTCATTCAGATTCGGGCCGATGACGTCTCGCCCGAAGCCCTTTCCGGAGCCCTCCTAAAGACCATTCGGCAGCATCGCCAGTCCCTGGAGCAAGGCGCTTTGCTGACACTCGATCCGCTAAGAGCAAGGGTGAGGATCCTACCATTGGGTTGAAGGCGCAGTGAAGCGCCTGCCGGCAACAAAGTCTGGCGGGTTTTCAGATCATGCCTTTCCTGATTTTTGTATGCCTTATCTGGCAGACACTGTCGCCCGATTCCGTAGTCGATGACATGGACAACACCCCCCCCTCCCCCTTGGATGCCATCGACACCGGCGAGCTAGCCTCCCGCTTGGAGTGGAACTGGCTGCTGCTGACGCCGTTTCCGCCCGACGTGGTGGTGTTCAGCCTCATCGCCGGCGCCGTGATTTTGCTGATCGCCTGGCTCAAGCCCTCAACCCACCGCCACGCCCTGCTGTGGACCGGGGGCGGGATCATCGCCGTGACCTTGCTGTTCTGGCTGCTGCTGGTAGTGCTGGTCTTTCGCCTGCTCAGCTACGTCCGCCAGCCCGGGTGGCAGCGGCGGCGCTGATGCGTTCAGATCATGCCTGTCCTGGTTTTGGCTTCGGTTTTGGCTTCAGCCGCCGCGGCCTCGTACATCTCGAATCGCAGTAAGAATGGCATTGGTGTCGGCCCGGGTCTTGACGCCAGGCACATCCAGTGGCGAGCGCAAGTCAGGCGACCTGGAGCGCAAAATGAAGCGGCTGCCGTCCTTGCGACGGATTTCGACATCCTCATTCTGCGCCAGGTCAAGCAGCGCTGCCAGATTCTGTCTCGCTTCCGAATACGTGAACGTCCTCATTGGTCTTGCTCCAACACATTGATGCCCAATTCTGCCGCAACGGCGCGCATACCTCGGTCCAGGGTCAGCAAAGGACTCCGCAGCCTCAGGGCCGTCATCAGAAAGTACGCGTCGTAAGCGTATAGACCTCTACCCGAGCAAAGCTCCAGTGCAGCTGCCACGTCGCACGGAACCAAGCGCACGGTCATCCGGCTGTAACTGCGAAAGGCGTCCCCGGCCTCGGCAACCGTCAGCCGAGCACGCTTGACCATGGCGGAAAGCGCATTACCAATCTCGTGGGGCAATAGCTCAGGAGCACAGACCTCAGCCCCTTTGGTGACCTCCACCAGCCAGTCACGATCCGGCTCGTCCAGCGCGACGGCGAGAAACACGGATGAGTCGACGACAATTTGCATTTGTCAATT
>PXBD01000045.1 GCA_003565625.1 Gammaproteobacteria bacterium | reverse complement strand
TGGACTCAACCGACGAGGTCATGGTGACGACGTTCCCGCGCTCATCGACGATCACGAAATGGGTGGTGCCGGTTGAACGATAGCGGTCATCTTCGGACTCAGGCACGCCCGGCGGCAGGCCGGGCTCAGGCTCGGCGCCAGCCCGCTCGCCGATCAGGGCGGCGCGTTGGGCGACGTAGTCCGCATCGAGCATGCCCGCCAGCGGCACGTCAGCAAAAGCAGGATCGGCCACGAACTGGTCGCGGTCGGCGTACATGAGACGGCTGGCCTCGGCGAACTGGAGCCAGGCCATCGGGTCTTCAGGACCGCGCTCTGCAATGTCGGTGTGCTCCAGGACAGCCAGCATCTGCAGCAACGACACACCGCTGGATGGCGGCGGCGGCACGCACACGCGGTAATCGCGGAACGAGCCACACAGCGGCGCGCCCACGACCGGTTGGTGCCCATCGAAATCCTCCTGGACCAGCGTTCCGGCCAGCGGCGGTTGACTGGTACGCTCGATGATGCGCGTGGAAATCGGTGCTTCCAGCAACGTCCGTGGGCCCCCTTCGGCCATGCGCCGCAGGGTTTGCGCAAACTCGAGGTTGCGGAAATGATCGCCGGCCTGAACCGGGTCGCCATCCTCGCCGACGAACATGGTAATGACATCGGGTTGTTCGGCCTGCGGCCAGCGATTACCGCCGGCGAACCGGGCCATCCGTTCGGGCACGGGAAAGCCTTCTTCAGCCGCTGCTATGGTTTCAGAAAAAAGATCCGACCAGGCCAGCTGGCCAAACCGTTCCTGTGCGGCACCCAGCATGGGCATCACGCCAGGCACGCCGGTTGCCCGTCCCCCGATGATGGCATCAAACCAGCCCAGAGGCTCGCCTTCCTCGTCGAGGAACATGTCGGCCTCGGCACCGGCTGGCGCGGTTTCGCGGCCATCAAAGGCCGTGACTTGCCGGCTGGCGGCATCGTAATGCAGCAAGAAAGCGCCGCCGCCAATACCGGAGCTTTGCGGCTCCACCAGGCTGAGCATGGACTGCACGGCGACGGCCGCATCGGCCGCGCTGCCGCCACGCCGCAAGACCGCCAGGCCAGCCTCCACCGCCAGCGGATGCGCCGCGGCCACCCCGGCTGGGGGCGCCGGCTCGCCGCTGTCGGCTTCGACCGGGACCTGTGCTTCGGGCGGCGGTGACGGGGCTGGGGGTTCGCCGGGCGAACAAGCTGCCAGCAACGCCATCATCAAGGCCAGGGTCCAGGGGGTGCAGTTGGTGATCCCACGAGGCATCAAGGTCTCCAGAAACTTGTGATTCGGTGGCAAATCATACCGCAGCATCTGCCAACCGTTGGCTGATTGTTTGGCGCCGTAACGGCGCCTGGTTTGGCCCGGTGTATGATCTGGTTTTGGCTTATCGCGGTTACCCGAGGAGAATGCAGGATGTCGATTCGTCACTTTCGCGTTGCTGCCGCCGTCGTTGCCGTGGCCGGTCTTACAGCCGGCTGCGCTACTACCGACCTCGCCCAGACCAAGACGCGAGAAATCAACAGTGAGCATGTCTCCGGTGTGGAACGGGCGGCCTCGCGCACAGGCGTGCGTATCGTGTGGATCAACCCGCCAACACGGGTCAGGGAACGCACGCTCGAGTTCTCCGTGGAGACAACGGTCGAGCGCTGAGCGACCGGTCGGCACAGTCTTTTCAGGCTAGTGTACCCCGTCGTTAATCCTGTGACTTTCAGAGTGTGACTGAGTCGACGAATCAAGGCGCGAACCGCAGGAAATGGTTGGCCCTTTTCAAGGTTCGCAACGCAGAGTTGTCGACTCAGACGCACTCCCGAAGGGCGAGCCGGAAAGCGCTCATCTGTGGCGTTAGCTCTCTTGGAAAGGCAATAAGCATTCCCTGCGAGCGCTGCCTTGCAGCTGAGCGCTTTCCGACTCGCTGAAAGTCACAGGATTAACGACGGGGTACACGAGTACGTCGTCACGAGGCCGGGGACGATTCAGGCGCTGCATCCAGCAGCGGCAGGGGCACGTGGATCAGCCCGCAGATCACGCGCAAGAGTTCCATTTCCTGGTCAGCCAGATGATCATCGTGCATTGCGCAGCGCGCCAGCCCAGCCACAAGCGTCTGCTTGGCTTTCGGCGACAGGTCGTCCAGTCGGGCCAGCGCCCGATCCAGTTTTTCCGGCCAGCCCTCCGTTGACGGCAGGGCCCCGGGCGCCGGACTGATCAAGCCCTCGAGACCGGCCTGAAACGCCGCCAGCGCCAGCGCGGGCTCGTCGCGGTGACCGTGCCAGGCCAGAATGCCAAAAACCGTGATGACCTCGTCCTGACGCTGGCTCAGCGTTTTGGATCCGCCCGGGCGAACGCGTCCGGGCTGCAGCGCATCCTTGATCTGACGGGCGGTCAGCCGCGCCAGGCTGTACTCGAACACATCGATGCGGCCTTCACAGGCAACCAATTGTTCAATGAGGCGAAGCAAGTCGATCAGATCTTTCTCAGGCCGCCTGCGCAACGCGGGGAACGCCATTTCCAGCAGCGGCAGGCGCTGGCGTCGGGTCAGCTGCTGACCTTCCCGCCACAACACCGCGACCTGGCGTTCGCTTTCACTACCCATGGCACGGGTAACCAACAGCAGTTGTTCTTCCCGAACTTCCGGATCGCCGCTGAGCAGCAGGAAACAGACCAGTTCCGGCGCCCATTCGTCGGAGTGGGCGGCACGCTCCAGCGGCTGCGGCATGGCGGCGGTCAGGGCAGCGGCGAGGAAGACCTGGTTCAGACCCGGCTGACCGATCCGCTCTGCCAGTTGATCGGGGTCGAGCGCCAGGCCTCCGGGGCCGCCTGTGCTTGGCTCCGCGCTCTGCTCTTGTGCCGCCTGGCGAGCCTGGGAGTGACGGCTCAGACGCTCCGCAACCTCTTTGAGTTGGGACGGCTCGTAACCCGGATCAATGGCCTGGATTCGTTCGTCCAGCGGCGGATGGGTTGCAAACAACTGCCGGCCCATGCCGCGGGCAAACAGCATGTGACCGATTTCTTCGGCATCGCTGGTCATGAACGAACTGGCGTACAGCGCGCCGATTTTTTTCAGAGCGCCGGCCACACCATCCGGGTTGCGCGTGAACTGCACGGCGGAGGCGTCGGCCAGGAACTCCCGCTGGCGCGACACCGCCGCCTTGATCCAGCGCGCGAAAAACAGGCCGGCATAGCCGATCAAGACCACCACCAGGCCCATCATCACCGCCGGTGCGGCATTGCGCGAATCACGCGCATAGCGGGCCGTAAACAACAGCCGCCGGCCGATCACCGCAATTACCAGGATCCCGAACAGGAAGCCGACCAGGCGGATGTTCAGGCGCATATCGCCGTTGAAGATATGGCTGAACTCGTGGGCGATGACGCCCTGCAATTCATCGCGGTTCAGGTGTTCCAGGGTTCCCCGGGTCACGGCCACTGCGGCATCGGCAGGGGAATACCCGGCGGCAAATGCATTGATCCCTTGCTCGTGTTCCAGCACGAATACCTCGGGCACCGGCACACCGGCCGCGATGGCCATTTCCTCGACAACGTTGTACAGGCGTCTACGCAGTGGGTCGGTCGTTGCCGGGTCCACCGGAGTCCCGCCCAGCGAGCGGGCGACTTCGCCGCCGCCTGAGCGCAGCTGCAGGCTGCGATACAGACTGGCCAGGCCGATGATGGCGCCGGTGATCAGCGTGGTGGGGGCAATCATCCCGGCATTGGCGCGCAGGAAATCGGCGCCCACCGGTTCGGCCGCCGCGTTGGGCATACCGAGGGTGAGAAGCACCACCAGGTTGACGGCCAGGATGATCACGATCACCGCCAGCCCGAACAGCGCGACCAGGAATCGGCTCTGACGCCGGGCCCGGTCCTGGTGCTCGAAGAAGTTCCCCCGATTCGATCAGAAACTGACCTTGACTGGTTCGCGCTTGGCCGGGTCCTCGATATCCAGCAACTGCGCCGGCTGAAAGTTGAAGCTGCCGGCAATCAGGTTGTTGGGGAAACTCTCGCGCAGAATGTTGTAATTCATCACCGCATCGTTGAACCCCTGGCGCGCGAACGCCACCCGATTCTCGGTGCTGGTGAGCTCTTCAGACAACTGCATCATGTTCTGGTTGGCCTTCAGGTCGGGGTAGTTTTCCGACAGCGCAAACAAGCGGCCCAGCGCTCCGGACAGACCCTGCTCGGCGGCACCGAGTTTTTTCATCGCTTCCGGGTTGGTCGGATCACCGGCAGCCGTCTTGAGCTGGCTGACCGCCCCGTTGCGCGCCTGAATGACCGCCTCCAGGGTTTCGCGCTCGTGACCCATGTATTTCTTCGCGACCTCGACCAGGTTGGGGATCAGGTCGTGACGTCGGGTCAACTGCACATCAATCTGGGCGAAAGCGTTCTTGTAGCGGTTGCGGGCGGCAACCAGGCGGTTGTAGATAACGACGGCAAACAGCGCCACCGCGGCGATCAAAGCCAGTGCAATCCATTCCATGAGCCAGTCCTGGGAAAACAGTAGATTCGGAGTGTACTCTTTCCGGGCGGCAAAACTCCAGCGCGCTGGGCGCAAGGATTTATTCCTCGGTCAGCCCCAGCCTCCGGTCCACCAGGGCCGCGATCAGGCGCGATTCAACCAGCGGCCAGCGCACACTGCCGGCAGCGGCTCGCATTGCCGGCGAGAGCGGGTCAGCGGACGGCTCCGGACGGGGGCGTTCCAGGCAAAGCAGCCGGGCACCGGCCGCCAGCCAGCCAGCCGCGGCCTGGACGGCATCGCCATGACGATCGTCGAAGAACACGACCGAACCGGCACACGGCTCGGCGTCCCAGCCGTTAGCCAAATCAAATCCCCAGCGTCGGGACAGTTCGAGCAGGATGGCATGGGTGGACTCATCGACCAGCGCGTTCAGACGAACCCCGTCCAGCAGCCGGGTCGGCGGCTTGAAGCGGGCCACGGAGGGGGCTGCCAGATGCAATTCGAAGCGACTGCCCGGCATGTTGCCATCGCACAAGCGCAGTTCCGCTCCGAGGCCTTCGGCCAGCCGGCGGCAAATGGCCAGACCGAGTCCGGAACCGCTGTGGGCCCGGGTCAGGCTGGCGTCCAGCTGGCTGAAGGGCTGGAACAGGCGCTCGCGCTGCGCGCTGGGTATGCCGGGGCCGGTATCGGTCACGCTCAGCAACAAACCGCCATCGGTATCCAGGGTGGCGGCCAGCTCAACCCAGCCGGTTCGGGTGAACTTGACCGCGTTATTGACCAGGTTGCCGAGAATCTGCGCCAGGCGTCCGGCGTCGCCCATCGCCGCGACCGGAAACTCGGCTGCCAGCAGCAGGCGCAAATCCAGGCCCTTGGTGGCGGCATTGGAAGCGTGCAGATCGACGACTTGCTCAAGCAGCGAAATGATCTCGAAGGGTTCGCGCTGCAGCGTCAGACGGCCGGCCTCAATGCGCGAGATGTCGAGCACATCGTCAATGATGCGCTGCAGTTGTTGGCCGGACGAACGCAGAGTGCGCAGCAAATCCCGGCGCCCGGCCGCATCCTGGTCCAAGTGAAGCAGTTCGGTCATGCCCAGGACCCCGTGCAAGGGGGTACGGATCTCGTGACTCATGGTGGCCAGGAATTCCGACTTGGCCCGGCTGGCCTGCTCGGCACGCTCGGCCAGGGTGCGCACCCGCTGCAACAGGATCGCGTTGTGCAACGCTTGCCCGGCCACGTCCAGCAGCAAGGCCAGACGCTGGTCGTGATCGGGCGCAAAACCGGCCGGCGGCGCGACCAGCAGAACTCGCGCAACGATTGCGTTGTCAGCCTCGAGGACCACCGCTTGTTCCTGCTGGCCATTGGCGGCGCGCAGACGTTCGTCCCACATCTCTCGCGACAATGGCTCGCGGTTGTCTCCGGTGACCAGTTCCTCGGGCATGAGTTCGTGGACATAGCCCAGGGTGGCACTGCGGGCAGCGGTGAGACGCTGCACATCGGCCGCAATACAGGCCGCCAGGGGCAGTGGATCGAGGTTGCCATTGAGGCGCTGGATCAGCTGGCGCTGGCCTTCGGCCAGCAAGCGTTTTTGGGAGGCCTCGCGCAGCTGGCGCCGACGCCGTGCCGAACTTCGAATCTGACGCCAGGACACAGCGCCCCCGCCCAGCAGCAGGACGGCGTAACCAGCCAGCGCGGCGTCAGAGCGCCATGGCGGCCGCTCGATGTGGAACATGAACTCGTCGCCCTGCTCACCCCACACGCCGTCTTCCGTAGCGGCCTCGACCTGGAAACGGTAGCGTCCGGGAGGCAGGTTGCTGTAATACATATTCGACTGGCGACCCAGATCCAGCCAGTCATCATCCCAACCCTCCAGTTGAACCCGGTAGCGAACCTGATCCGAGGCGACGTAAGTCAGGGCGGAAAATTCAAAGCGTACGGAGTTACGCTGCCAGTCCAGCGCGAGCAGTTCGCGCTCCCCCGGCGCCAGCGAAACCGCGAGGTCGGCCGCCGTGATCGAGCGCAAATGCACCGGTGGCTCGACCCGCTGACCGCGCAGCTGGCTGGGATCAATCGTGACCACGCCCCGGGCGCCACCGACAACGATGCGGCCGTCGTCCAGCACATCCACCGCTTGCGGACTGAATTCGGCCACGGCGAGGCCGTCGGCCGGCGTATAGCTTCGGAAACGACCGGTTGCCAGGTCGTAGCGGACTACCGCGGTGCGCAGAACAAGCCACAGCTCGCCAGGGTGCTCGGGAAGGACCAGAATCCGCAGCAGGGTGGAGCGTTCGTTAATAGAGCTCAGATTGACCTCGTCCCGGGCTATCAGCCGATCGTCCTCGAGATCGAATGACAACAAGCTTCGATCGGAAGCCAACCATAAGCGCTCGTCGCGCCAGGCAAGGTCACGAATCGGGCCGGAAGTCAATTCCAGCATGCGCCGGAAGCCTTGATCCGAGTCGTATCGATACACCGCGTTCGCGCCGGCCATCCAGCGCCCGCCGGCCGGGCCTTCGGCCATGACCAGCGGATTAGTCTCGGCGAGGAAGTGCCTGCCCTCCTGATCGGCATTGAACTGCTCCCAGGAATCGGTCTCCAGATCCAGGAGCAACATTCCAAGCTGGTTTGCCCCGATCCAGTATCGATGTTCGTCGGCCGGGAAAGCAAAGTTCAGGCGGTTCGGGAACACCTCTTCTTCGGCCACGACGTGGCGGGTTTCTTCGGCATCGGGGCCGACAAAGAAAAGATTGTTTTGCTGCATCACCAGCAACCCGCCTGCATGCTCGCGCAAATCATTGACCAAAGCATCGCCCGGCAGCAGAGAAGACGACCCGAACAGGTCCGATAGCGACGTGTACTGACCCGTTTCCAGATCGAGACGGTATCGATCCATCTCGCTGGCTACCCAGATCGAGCCAGGATCGCGGGCGGCGCGCAGGGCATGTGTTCGCTCCAGCCAGAGCCGGCCCGCATCAGGGTCGACCCGCGGGTAGCGTCGAAAAGCGGCATGGTCCGGCGCAAGATAGACCAACCCTTCGTTGCGAACGGCAATCCACAAACCCCCTTCCCGATCCAGCAAGTGGGCGGCCTGGAGCTGATTGCCGGTGAGGCTCCAGGGCACATCCGGCTGCTGTTCAATCGTCTGAACCTCACGCGTTGCAGGATCGACCAGCATCAGCCCCTCGCGCGTGGTCAGGTAGACCCGCCCATCCGGGAGGCCGCCGACGCCAAAAGCGAAAAAACCCGGCGTCGGAATGGTGATTGGCGACAACTCATCCAGGGGTTCATCAATCGAGCCCAGGTGGATCAGATTGGGACCCTGGGTCAGGTAGAACTCTCCGTCTTCTGCGATCCAGGCCGCAAACAGCAGCTGACGAATGCCCGGATCGGGCCGGAACACCGATTCGAAACGATCGGGGTCAACAGCCGGATCGAGCACGCTGAGCTGAGTGGTCTGAACCAGCCAGATTCGGCAGTGGTGGTCGGTCTGGATACTGGTCAGAAATCCCTCCGGGGCCAGCCCGGACGATTCGTCATCCTGAAGAATCAACCTGAGCACGTCCCTTTGCGGGTCGTAAACGCCTACCCCGCCCTGGTTGAACGCCATCCAGAGCTGCCCTTCGCAGTCTTCCGTCATGGACCAGACGTTGGCGAAAGGCAAGGGCCCGCCAGCCTCGCTTGGCGCCAGGTGACGACGGATGCGCAGATCCGGCCCGATTTCCACCACGCCCAGATCGGATAGCGCTGCCCAGACCATGCCATCGCTGTGCGCGTGCAAATCCCCAACATTCTGGGCCGGCAGCGCATCGGGATGGGCGGGATCGCGCGGCAGCAGGTTCAGGCGATCGCCCTCATGGCGCACCAGACCGGCCTGGGTGGCGATCCAGATATAGCCGTAGTTGTCCTGAACGATGGCTTCAACAGACGGGCTCGGAAGACCATCCAGCAGGCCAATCTGGCGAAAAACAGGGAAGCCGTCGGCAAACGCCGGCAGAGTGAACAGCGCCAGGAGCAGCAACAGAAGGCGCTGCACTGCCGCCAAGTTACGCTCGGGGGAACGCTTGGTCCCGGTCACTTTCCTGCCTGGGTGAAAACCAATTTTTCGCACCGGCCAAACCGGCAGGCTGCCACTTACGGTTCGGCGTTTTCAGCCTCTCGGGCGGCCTCCAGGACGGTACGGCATTCCTCGGTGAGGGTCGTGCCGGCCAGCTGCTGGGCCCGGCAGGCGGTCAGGAACCGATCCTGCGCGGCTTCTTCGAGACGCTCAGACTGCTCTTGCTCGAGCATGGCTTGACGCGTTTCCGTGTCGTCAATCGCCCTGATGTAGCCACGCCAGTCGCGCGCCTGACCTCTGGTGGAAGCAAAGCGTTCCGCCTCGGCGAAAGCGCGATCTGCCGCCCGGCGCTGCGACCGGTCACCCGGTCCGGCCTGATTGAACAACGCATTGCCCAACAGCATCCAGGCTTCGGCAAGGTTATCTTCCAGACCACCTTTCTCGATGGCCGCCTCAAACGCCGTGGCCGCCTGTTCGTTGTCTTCGGTCGCCAGGTAGGCCTGTCCAAGACGGAAGTAAAGATTGCCGCTATCGGCCAGACCGGCCGCCTCGCTCAAGATGGGAATGGCTCGCCGATGTTCCCGGGCCTGGCTCCACAACTGAGACAGCAGTTCGAGATTGGCAACCGAGCGCTCCACATTGCCTTCATCCATCTCCCGCGAAATCAGGCGTGCGCCACGGTACGGATTGTTGAAGGAAGAATAAAACTGTCCAAGGATCAGGATATCGCTCTCGCTTTCAATCAGGCCGGCGATATAGGCGGACTCCAGGGCGCTGAAGGATTTCAACTCCTCGTTTTGCTCAAGGTACAGCGAAGACAACTGGCGCCAGAAGCTGAGTTCATCGGGCCAATAGCCCACCATGGTCTTGAGGAGTGTCGTGCGGTCGACAATGTTGCCCAGTTCACTGTAGAGGACGTTCTTCAGTTCGTAGTAGCGCCGCTCGGGCTCTTCTGATTTCTCGATTGCCTGCGTGATCGCTTCCAGGGATTCCTGATAATTTTCAATCTGATAATGCGCCCCGGACAGCATGAAATACGTGGTCGCCTGAATTTCTTCCGGGTCCAGCGCCATCCACTCTTCGAAAAATTCGATCGACCGCTCATACTGCTCGGTGACGAAATACAACTGCGCCATGTTGAAGCGCAAGCGATTCTGCTGCTCTGCCGGCAAGGCATTCTGCTGCAGCGCTTGTTCGAAATCGGCCAGCGCGGCATCGAGGTTTTCCTCGTTGATGTGGGCCGATCCGCGAATTTGCAGGACAGAAGCCCGGTCAAACTCGCTCATTCGATCGCCGCGGCGCTCCATCAGCCGGTTCAGCGCCGTGATTGCCTCTGCGCTCTTTTCTTCTTCCAAAAGTTCGTAGGCACTGAGCAAATCGTTGGCTACTGCAGGCGTGAGCGTCTCGGCTTGCAGTGCAGGAGCAAAAGTCCCGAAGCCGATCAGAAGGACGGTTGCGGTCAGGGCGGACAAGAAACGCGACATCACTTACTCCTCCGTGCCAAAGTCAATCGCCGTTCGAACCCCGAAGCGTGGCTGGGCAACGCCGTCGATTACGCGAGGCTGGTAACGCCAACGCTGCACGGCCCGCATGGCCGAGCGGTTGAAGCAGGCATTGGTCGAATCGAGAACCCGGGGGTTTACTACCGAGCCTTCCGGCGTGACGTCAAATTCCACCACGACGGATTCAAGTTCACGCGCCGAACGCAGGCACTGGGTTGGATACTGCGGCGGGATGCGCACCAGCGGCTGGGCGTCACGATCCGGGTTGAACCCGGTACCGATATCAAGATCCGCGCCGCTAAAGTCCGGTAGCGCACCCATCTGTACCGCCATGGTCGGCCGGAACGACGGATCAGAAACCGTCGGCGGCGGCGGTGGTGGCTGATCCAGCACGGGGCGTTGGAAATCCTCCGCACGCTGCTGGCTGCGATCCTCCAGCTGGCGCAACACGTTGATTTCGACCGAGCGGTCTTCGCTCAGCTGAACATCCTGCTGCTGCTGGATGACCGTGGCGAGCAACAGGAACAGCACTGAGGTCACAATCAGTGCTGCGGGCAGTCCGGAAACCAGGCGAATAATGCTACTCATGATCTGAGGGTTGAAACGGCTACGGTGTCTTGGACCCCGGCATCCCGGATCTGTTGCAGAACCTCGACCAGGTACTCGCTATCGGCTGAACCGTCCGCCTGGATCACGGCGCTGCCGCGCGGATTCTCTCTGCGCAACCGCTCGATGGCAATTCGCACACCTTCCAGAGGGGTTTCCTGGCGGTTGATCCAGATCCGGTTGGCGGAATCAATCGCCACCAGAATCGAGACTAGGCGCTGGTCTTCGGCGGTATTGGCCGGAGGACGCTGGACGGTCACGCCCGGTTCCTTGATGAAGGTCGCCGTCACGATGAAAAAAATCAGCATGATGAAAACAATATCCAGCAGCGGCGTGACGTTCACGTCACTGTCTTCTGCATCCTGTTTTCTGCGTCTGAGCATAGCTTGCGACTCCGGGGGGTTATTGGCCGCGCTGGATGGCGAGAGCCGGGTCCACGCCCGCGATGCGGGTCTGGTCGAGAACCAGCACGGTGGCCTCAATCGGCGCGTCCGGGGCTGCATTGAGAAGCACCACACCTTCAGGACGCTCGGCACGGAAGGCTTCGACTGCCGGGGTCACCGACCTCGGGTCGACCATGCGGACATCATCGATCATGACAAAGCCATCGCTGCGGACGGTCAGGATCATGGTCGGTGGGGGTCGGCGCAAATCCTCGGGAGGATCCGGGGTCGGCGAGGTAATACCAATGCCAACCTCATCAAGGAAGGTTGCGGTGACAATGAAGAAAATCAGCAGGATGAAAACGATGTCGAGCAGCGGGGTGATATTGACATCGGCGGCTTCCTCGTCGGAACTGGTCAACCGACGTTTTGCGCCGTAGCCCAGGCCCGCGTCGACGTCCAGGTTTTCCGATAAATAAGCCACCACCCGGGTGTTCTTGCGCTCGAGGTAGTTGATGGAAAACACCCCGGTCAGGGAAACCGCCAGCCCGGTCATGGTCGGAATGGTCGCCCGGGAAATCCCCGAGGCCATCAGACGAGCGTTGGACGAACCGGTGTCGACGATCACCTGGAAGACCTCGATCATGCCGGTTACCGTGCCGAGCAGGCCCAGCAGCGGAGTGATCACGATCAACGCCTTGATCGGGCCAAGAAAACGCTCGTTTTCCACCCGGACTTCCGAGATCAGGCGTTCCCGAAAAGCATGCGCCTGCCAGCTGCCGTGGTCCTCGCGTTCGTCCCAGCGTCCGGACTGCGTCTTGAGCATGCGCCGGGCATAGATCAGGAAATACAGGAAGCGCTCGCTGATCAGCAGCCACATCAAGAAGGTGCTGACCAGCAGGGCGACCACCACAGGGCCACCCGCATTGAGGTAGCCCCCAATGACTTCGATGACGTTGGCCGGCAGGAGGAAATCCAGCACCGGATCAGCCCTTCTCGGCGATATCTGCGACCAGGCTCACCGACTGCTCTTCCAGCACCTGGCCCACGCGCCGTGCCGTACTGGCAGCAAATGCGTGCAGGAGCAGCAGCGGAATCGCGGCGATTAGCCCCATGACGGTCGTCACCAGCGCCTGGGAAATACCGCCGGCCATCAGCTTCGGATCACCGGTACCGAACAGGGTGATGGCCTGGAACGTCACGATCATGCCGATCACCGTACCAAGCAGGCCCATCAGCGGCGCGACCGCTGCCAGAACCTTGACCACGTTCAGTCCGGCTTCGAGCTTGGGCAACTCCTTGAGGACCGCATCATCCAGGCGCAGCTGCAGGGTTTCCAGATCCGCGCTCTTGTGCTCTTCGTAGGCCAGCATCACCCGGCCGAGCGGATTGTTCTTCGAGGCAGTAGCAGAACGCATCTGCGACTTCACCTTCATCGCGGTAAAGGCGAGGACGACCCAGCGGAAGATGGCCAGCAGCACACCGAACACGGCGACCACGATAATGGCGTAGCCAATACCACCACCCTGGTCAATCCGCTCGCGCAAGTTCGGTACTTCGACCACCAAACCGAGCAAGGTACCCAGGGAAGGGTCGATCACGCCACGAACGACTCCGCTGCCGGTGTGGTTGTACACGCGCTCAGCGGCAGAGACCTGGGAGCGTCCAGGCTGACGCGCCAGGTAACGCAAAGTGCCATCCCGGGACACCAGGAAACCCCTCTCGGTGAAGGCGGTAAACGGACCGATGCGAACCACGCTTTCGGTGGCCGACTGATTGTCGGCCCGAATCACCTGCGCCTCGTAGCGAGCCACTTCGGCCTGGGCACCTGCTTCCTGCAGCATCGTAAACCACAGGTTTTCCAACTCCTCAATGGTCGGCAGGGAAGCCGCCTGCGCCATCCGCGTCAGGCCTTCGCCGCGATCCTGGTACTGGGTTGAGACCAGGGAATCCTGGAGCTGCTCGTTGAGATCCGCGGCAGCGGCTCGGGCCACGCCAAACAGCTCACCGAACTCACCCTGACGCTCGGCCAGCTGAGCCCGCAGCTCCTCGAGCTCGCGATCGAGTTCGTTGCGCAGGTTTTCCAAGCGGCTGGCCTCGTTTTCGGCAGCCTGCACCTCGCTGCGAATTTCACGCAGGGCCGCCTCCTGGCGTTCCCTTTCGCGCAGAAAGCGTGCTTCGCGCTCCTGGTTGGTTTCGGACACGGTCCGGCGCTCGGACTGCATGGCCCGCAAGACTTCATCAATGGTCTGCGGCTGGGCATCGGCCACGGCCGGTACGGCAAGCGCGGCCACGGCAAGCGCCGCAACGGCGAGGGCGTGAGTCATTCCGGAAAACAGCTTGGGCATGAGAGGCATCCTGCCGGTGGTGTGCTGGTGGTTGCTTGAGGAAATTGGAGTCATGACGGCCTTATCCCCCCGATCCGGTCTGCGGTGCGCGCACCGGAATGAACATCAGGTCGGGCGGAATCTGCTCGCGCGCGATCCGGGAACCCATTTTGATATCCGGCAGAAAGCCCAGGTCCAGATCGACCCACTGGCCGCTGTCGGCATCGAAGCGCATCAGGGTCTGGTCGTCATCGGTGCGGAAGGTCAGCGCGGCGCGGCCGATGCGGAGGAATTCCACGTTCTCGAACCGGCGGCCACCAACCTCGATATCACCGCGATAGGCCTCAATGGTGCGGCCGTACTCGTTTTCGATCTGGTAGGCCTCGACCACCAGGCGGTAGCGCTGGGCCGGCGAGCGCGACGGGTCATCCATGAGATTGCGCAGACGCTGCACTCGCGCCCTGCGCTCTTCCAGCAGGAACGGCACGTCAGCCTCAACCAGCTGGTCGAGACCTTCGACCATGTCTTCCATGAGTGGCTGGATGGCCCGCTGCAGGCTGGCGATGTTGTTGATGTCGTTGGTCAGCGACTCGCTCTCGCGGCGCTGGGCATCCACTTGGCGCTGCTGGGAAGCATTGTAGCGATTGAGCTGCTCGAGCTGCTTCAGCGCGGCACGGTAGTCGCTGAGGATGTTCTGGGTGCGCTCATCAAGCTGGTCGATCCGTTCCTGCGAGCGTTCAGTAGCAACCACCGCGTCCCGACTGTTGTCGAGAATGGGGTCTACGTCCTGACCGTGAACACTGGTCGCCAGAATCAGGAGAAAGCCTGCGCTGAGAGTTTTGAAATTCATGAAATCATGCCCGCTTTGGAATGGGTTGGGACGTTTCCGAGCATCGAATCATACCCGAATGTCATTTCGATGCAACAAGCGGCGTATTGTACGGACGCCCGCTTCCCGGGCGCAAGAGCGAGTTGGGCGGAGCTTTTCGAATTGCTCGGACAGGAATCTAACCCCGGCCATGTAACGCAAGTATTGATTTTCCCGAAACAAAATATCTGCGGCTGACGTCTATCCGGGGCTGGTCTTCGAGAGAGGCTCTTCACCGGTTCTTCACAGGCGCCGCAGCCGCTGAGTGAAACTGGTACCGTACCGCAAATTCGGGAGCCAGCCGAAAACACCAAAGTCGATGGTAGGAGTGAACTCCGTGCAGTCTTTGACCCAACAACAATTTCAGGCGCTCCAGCGCGGCCAGCAAAAGCTTTCGGCGAGGCAACTTAGCGAGGCACTCGCCATCGCCAAAGACGTGGTTCGCGGCGCCTCAAAATCTCCTGACGCACTGCAATTTCTGGGAATCTGTCTCGCCGAAGACGGGCAATTCGGGGCAGCGGAGAGCGCTTTTCTAAAAGCTTTGGAGTTCGCACCGGGCAATCCATTACTGCTGACCAACCTGGCCGCTCTGTATTCCAAGGGGGGTAAAACCGACGCCGCGATTCAAAATTTACGGAAAGTGTTATCTCGTTCGCCTGAATTCCCACGGGCCTGGCAGGAACTCGGCAGGTGCCTGCTTTCCCAGGGGCGGTACGAGGAAGCCACTGAATCACTGGAACGCGCAGTACGACTGCAGCCCCGCTCACTTTCCGCTCTGCAGGCCTTGGGCCGGGCGCGGCGCGGCGCGGAGGACTATGAAGGCGCCGCAATGGCGTGGCGTCAGGTGCTGACCCTGGCGCCCCGGAACGGAGTTGCCTGGACGCACCTGGGCGCCGTTTATCGGCTGATGGGCTTGGCAGATCAGTCCTTGGAGTGTTATCACGAGGCCCTGAAATGCGGGTATCAAGGCCCCGATCTGGCGGATGCCCGTGTCGGCGCCCTGCTCGATCTGGGTCAAGCCGAAGAGGCACTTGTGGAGGCCCGACGCGTCGTTCAACAGCACCCGCAATTTATCGAAGGTCAACGAACACTCGCTCATTTGTTGTGGGAGTATGGAGTTGAACTTGCCCCTGGCGAGGACCCCCTGGATCGATTCAGGGCAGCAGCAAAGCAGGGCAATCGGGAGCTACAACTGGCTTACGCGCAGTTCCTGCTGGAGACACGTCGACCCGATGAGGCGTTGCAACGCTTTGACGCACTGCGCGCGGAAGCCGATCATCCCAGCCTCAAAACAATGGCCGCCAACGCCCATGAACAACTGGGCCAGTCCGTTGAAGCGGGCTCCCTGTATGCAAAAGCTTATCCCGACCTTTCCAATGACCCAGGCTTCCTTTGCTCTTATGCGCGACATCTACTCAAGGCTGGCGAATGGGCCCGCGCCCGTGACCTCAGTGCGCATGCAGTGGCCATTGCGCCGGACAACCAGGAGGCCTGGGCCTACTTGGGAACGGCCTGGCGCTTGCTGGGCGATGAACGTGAACACTGGCTATGCGACTACAACCAGCTGATCAGTTTTCATGAGGTTCCGCCACCAGATGGCTACAAAACACCGGAGGATTTTCTCGATACCCTGAAGGCAACTCTGGAACCAATGCATCAGGCACGGCGTGAACCAGTACAGCAAAGCCTCCGCGGAGGGTCGCAGACGCCAGGCCGACTGTTCGGCCGCGCTGACCCGGTTTTACGTGGTTTGCAGCAATCACTCACCGCAACGATCGAAGACTGGCTGGCCCAGCTTGCGCCGCAGCAAAACCATCCTTTTTATCGGCGGCTGACGCCAACCATCCGTTACACCGGCTCATGGTCGGTCAAGCTATGGTCATCGGGCAGGCATGTCAATCACATCCATCCGGAAGGCTGGATCAGCTCCGCCTACTACGTGGCGCTACCGCCCTCTGTGCTCGCCACAGATACGGCGGATTCGGGGACGACCTCGGCCGGAGCCATTCAGTTCGGGCAACCGCCAGACGAGTTGGGACTGGGGCTGGAGCCGCGCCGCGTGATTCAACCGAAAGCGGGATATCTGGCGCTGTTCCCGTCCTATCTTTGGCACGGTACGGTTCCGTTCACTGATCAGGAACCTCGCATGACTATTGCGTTTGATATGCGCCCCTGGAACCAGTACTGAAACCAAGAGTTCAGAGGGCTTCGTCTGGATAGTTGCTGTGATGCATTGGTGGACGATATCCCCGCAGAGCAATTATTTCCTGAATCGACTGGTTGATAACGGAATCCCAGGGAAGGCGCAATCGCTCGAAAAGTTTGGATAAAACTTCTTCTGAATCATTCAACAGTTCTGCCAAAGGTAGATCGACGAAAGCAACAGGCAAATGCGGACGCATCACCTCAAGCTGTAACTGTTCCTGACGCCAGAATTCTCGCATTGTCGGTACCTGCCGGTAGCCGAACAATCTCCATTGCAGGGCCGCGTATCGCTCTTCTGCCCGCGGCAGAACAACGGCCGAGCCGGGAAACAACCGTGCGAGCAGCGGCAGGTCTCGAGGGTGCACCACACCTGACTCCAACACATCACGGTTGCCGGCCAAGCCGCGAAAATAGCGGCGTCTTCTGAGATGGAGTTCGGTATCGTTCAAGTTTTCCTGGACCGCCCTTTCAGACGACAGGCCGAGCTGCTGTCTCCGCATCGGCCAATCGGCCAGCGGCAGGGGCCGAAGCCCGCTGCGAGAAAGGGCAACCAACACAAGATCTCGGCCCGAACAAGGCCACCCGGCAATAAAAACCGGTCGCCGGGAATCATCACAGCCTGCAGAAGCGGGCGCAGTTGCGAACGCCCCCTGGCCGGCATCGCCAGCATCTTCTGAAGATTGCGCCTGACCGAGATAGGTTGCCTGCCAGGCACTGCGCTTGAACAGCACCGCCGCCTTTTCATACCGACCAGACTTGTCATACAGATCCGACAGCATGGCCGCAGCGAGCGCCTGGGCGTGCTCATCCAGTGCTGCATGGTCGACGACCGGTTCCAATATGGAAACGGCAAATTCCAATGCACCAGCACCATAGGCCAACCTGGCGATCGGTTGAGCCAGTTCCGGTCGTTGCCCGACAGTTGGGGAGAGCAGTTCAAGCTGCTGCAGTCCGTCCTCGGTTTTGTCTTGCCGCAATAAGGTCTCCGCGAGGAGGAGGCCTGCACGGGACGCCAGATCCGGGCCGGCGAGATCGAACGTGGACCGCAGCATATCGACCGCTACTTGCAGGGCGCCGTCAACCAGCGCCAGTCGTGACTTGACCCAAACATCAAAGGCGGGCTCGTCGGTGTGAATGCGCTCTGGCAAGCCGACCAACCCCTGCCGATCCCCCAGACTCACGAGAATATCCACGTACTCCAGAAGCTGTTCCGTGGTTGTCGCCGCCGATCCGATCAGTTGGTCATGCGCGGCGCGTGCGCTGGACAACTCACCTATGCGGTGGAAGCTCAAGGCACGAGCGCGCAGCAGCGTTGGGCCAGCAGCACCGGTGCGCTCTGCCGCAGCAAGTGCCTTAAGGGCGTCGCCGTGGCGACCGAGCTTTTGCAGCAGCATGGCCATTGCCAAATGAACGCGTGGATTGTTCGGGTCGAGATCGGCAGCATTCGCCAAGCACTGCTCAGCAAAGCTCAAATAGCCCTGGGCGAGCAAAACCCGACCAAGCGCCAAATGGGCTGAAGGCTCCTCTGGCGCAATGTGGATGGCTTGAGACGCTTCTTCTCTGGCTGACTCCAGTTCACCCTGGTCGAGAAGGACAGAAGCCAGAGTCGTCAATGCGGGGACATGCTCCGGGTCAGCGCGTAAAGCGGTGCGCAGCCGTTCCAAAGAGAGAGTCAACTGGCCGTCAGCATGATCCAGGCGCGCCAGCGCAGTGTAGGAAGGTGCGTGATTATAGTCCTGATGCAGCACCTGATGAAATTGCTCGCGCGCTCCAGCAACGTGGCCGTCCATGAGCAGCAAACGGCCGAGTTGATACCTGCACTCGACCTTATTCGGACTTCCGACCAACGCGCTTTCCAGGCGGGAGCGCGCTCCCCGGACATCTCCTCTGCCCTCATCGCTCAGCGCAAGCAGCAGCAGGAACTCCGGTGCTCCGGGAGCCTCTCGCAGCGCCTGGAGGCAAAGTTCCGATGCCGATTCATAACGTGACTGCATTAGCAGCCCTCGTATTTCCTCCAGCCTTTTACTCTGTTCAGTCGACAACGGATGCACTCATGGTTGGCGGCCGCGGCAAGGCTCCAACGGCCCAGTATCTGGAATCGTGGTCGCGAAGTGTAACCCGGTTGAGATAGTGACGTACTACAGGTATTCTGAGTAAATGATCATCGACCCGAGCAGAGAAATGGGTTTCTTGACAAAAGTGATGATGGCGATCGTGATCACCGTGCTCAGCACGCTCGGGAACGCAGACGGACCGCCATCGCCAGACGAAGTACTCGCAATCCCAACTGATTTGGAACAATTGCTCAACGATCACCTGGAGGTACAAAGGCTCACCCGGGATCAGCTACTCGACGGCCTGGTCGAGTTCATTTTCAGCCCGCAAGGACTGAATTTTCAATATATTGCCTATCCAACAAGAGATGTCAGCGGCACCTTTGAACATCGTGAAGGAAACTGCCTGTCCGTTACCTTGTTGTTCATGGCATTGGCTCATAGGATGGGTCTCGAGGCTGCGGCGCGAGAGGTCAGCGTCCCAATGGACTGGCGACGCGAAGGAAGTTCCTTGTTCGAGGTAGGGCATATCAACGTTTTGGTTACGACCCCGCTGCGCAAGGCGATCGTTGATTTCGAGCCAGACCCGATTGTTGCTCGGCGAACGTCCGCAGTCCATATGGGTAAAACAGTCAGCGTACGCCGAATGCTGGCGCATTTTTACAACAATCGGGCGGCAGAACTGTTGAACAACGGCGACCTGGAACAAGCGGTCGCCTGGAGCGACCAAGCCTTGAAACTCGCACCTGGTTTTTCTCAGGCATTGAATAATCGAGGGGTAATCGCGAGCCGCGGTGGCGAGGTCCCCGCTGCAGAGTCTTTTTACCAGGCCAGCCTGGAATTAGATCCGAACAACACCAGTACTCTGCTCAACCTGATCAGCCTGTATCGACGGCAAAACGACGAAACCAGGACACAGAGATACCAAAAAAGGCTGGAAAATCTCAGGCCGCGAGATCCGTTTTTTCTCTGGGCACTAGGTCAGGAATACGCTACTAATGGTGAGTTCAGCCGAGCAAGAAGAATGTTCAGTCGCGCGCGACGTCTGATGCCCGAAGAGCCAAAATTCCACGCCAGTCTGGCCGAAATTCATTGGCAGAACGGAGAACCGCAACGCGCACTCGGCCTGCTGCAGAAAGCCCTGAAACTGGTCGATACCGACGACCCATTGCGGCAACAGTATTTGAATCAGCTCTACTCCATGGGAGGCTGTTCAGCGATTCCTGGTGTAAAGCCCGAAACCGAAGACTGTAGTGCCCTGATCAGCGGATAGAAGTGCCACCGGAAAGCTGCTAGCAATGGTCAAGACTTCGACAAGGTCCAACACCAGCCCACCAGGTGATCAGAGCGATGATACTGAGGTTCCATCGACACTGTCTTCAAACCCGCCTCTCCTGCTTCGACCATGAGCTGGTTCATGTCGTCCTCCGAAAGTGCATGAGCCAGCAAGTCACGGAGTCGACGAACGGAATAACGGAGATCTTGTTCAACCCGCTGAATTTGTTCTGTGACAACGGCCGGACTGGAAGTCAGGCGCATTTCCAGCAATTTTCGCACCGCATCGAGACTGACCTCCAAAACACGCCCCTGGCCTGCTTTCTGGGCTTCGGAGTGAGCATTACGCAGTGAACGTAAGGTCTCTCTCAGTTGCGTTGTGGCGGGATGATCGATGGCAGCCGACTGGTCCCCCATTTTCACCAGTCGAGTCAAGCGCTGGTACAACCGGCTTTCATCAAGCACCAGCTCAGCCTCGGTCAGGGAAGCATGTGCATTCAGTACCAGGAGAGACTGGGTATTGTGCAACACAAAACGTGCTTGAGCGGCAGATTTCAGCACGCGCGAGATTTCCAGCAAGGCCTTTGCCTGATCAGAATATTCGAGCGCGTACTGACCGCAAACCGCGTCCAGGCTGGAATCTGAAAAAGGCAGGGCCTCTGTTGCCACTTCTGGATGGAACGTGCAGCCAGCGAAGAGATTTTTACCGTCGCGCACGTGACTGACCGGGTTGATCCGCGCCAGATCCGAACCGTGTAACTGCCAGCGTTTCTTTAGCCTGCGGTTAGTTTCCGAGGCAATCGCAAGCACTGCTCCATTGCCCGTCGCCACATCGAGTATGGACGCGTCGTTGGGTAACGGCGTGAAAAAGTCAACCCAGACAGCTTCGAGTTCCTCATCGTAGCCGCCCACCGGAGAGGTGGGGCAAGTTGCAAGGGTTCCTCCCTGGTGGAACCTTTCCCAGTGTGTCTGCTTCATCCTCTCCTCAAAAAAACGGCGGGCAGTGCCCGCCGTTTTGGCTTGTTGCTACTCGTTCGCGCAGCGATCAACCAGGTTAGAAATCCAGGCGGATCGAGCTGTAGATGTAGCGACCGAGTTGATCGTAGCCACCGGGTGCATTGGCATTGAGAGCAAGCGTACTGCCCACCAGCGGCGGCTCTTTATCGAAGATGTTATTCACACCCACGGTCAACTCGTAGTTACCGGCAAAACGATACGAACCGGACAAGTCATAAAAGTGGTAGCTGCCCACTCGATTGCTGTTATTGACGAGGATCTGATCGGTTGTGCCTGGCTGGTCGTTGGTCAGACGATAATTCATCCGCCCAATCATCCGCCAACGGGTGTTCACCGTCCAGTCGCCCAACGAATAACGAGCGGTAGCGACATGGCGCCAATTTGGTGTCTGGCACGATGGGCTGATCCGCCCCGAGCAGTCGTAGCTGGCTTCGTCATTGACGCCTGGCAGCGGCACAAACTCATTCTTCAGGCTGTAACTACCGGCCAAAGAAGTAAACAGCATCCCGTCTCCGAGACTTGTGCGATAGGCCACATTCAGATCGATGCCGCTGACATTGCGCTCACCGAAGTTGTTGTTGCCGTTAAAGACCAGCCCCGAAGTAGCAGCATCCGAACCAACCCAGAGATCGCCGCTTGCGGGGTTACGGCGAACCAGACCGCACAGCGTAGGATCACCCGTCAACCCACAGAAGTTAAGAATGGTCTCAGCGCCAATTGACGTAATGGTGTCGGTAATTTCGATCTGCCAGTAATCCAGTGCGACCTGCAGGCCGTCCAGAGGAGTAGCAATCACGCCGATCGTCCAGGTATCGGCTTCTTCCGGGTCAAGATCCGGATTGCCGCCGATAAACTGGTTGTACTGAGCAGCCGGGCTCGCAGGCACATTTCCGTACTGCGCGGCGGTCACGCCGGTGTTTGCGCACTGGTCCGGGGTGAACTGCGGCGACTCCCCGGCACAAGGGTCATCACCTCCCCAGAGAGCGATTTGCTGCTGGGAAAACAATTCGCTGGTATTCGCGGCGCGAATGGCGCGGTTAAAGCCACCACGAATCCGGTAGTTTTGCGCCACCTCGGCAGCCAGGCCGACCTTCCAGGTGTGAACGGTGCCGGAAGTGTTGTAGTCCGAAAGACGATAACCGAGATCCAGAGCCAGACTGTCAAGGACGCCACGGTTGGTAACCAGCGGAACCCCAGCTTCGGCGAAGAACTCATTGACCTTGATTTCACCATCGATGGGTGGCCGTGGGCCGCCAAGACCGGCAAAGTTGCCCGAAGACATGTTGGCGTCGCTTAGGCGGGTGTAGTTTTCACGCCGCCACTCGTAGCCGGCAACCACGGCAATCGGGACGCCCTCAGCCGAGGGAAGACCGTAGCCGAGATCGCCGGTTGCGTAGGCACTGAACACCTGAAGTTGGTTCCGACCCTGGCGCATGCCGACACCGCCCTGCGCTTCTGCCTGCTCCGGAGAAATCTGGTTGGTCCAGACATCGTAGGGAATGCAACCGCCAGACGAGCCCGGCGGGCACAGGAGCAGGGATTCAGCCAGGCGCGACGGGATGTAGTCGTTCTGGTTGGCTTCGGTCGAAGAGTTCCTCGCCTGGAGGAATGAAACATCATAAGACCAGTTATCGTTGATGGCGCCTTCAGCACCGGCAACGATACGGAAGTTAGAGGCTTCCAGGTTGGCTATGCGGGGGCCACCTTCCACGTTCCTCTTTCCGACCGCAAGCGGGAATTCCAGATCAGACGGAATCCCCAGGTCGTCGCAGAACGTCCCAAGGAACGAATCGCGGTCACAGCGCAGCGAGAGCGTGTTGACAAAGAAAGTGCCCGACTCGGCGATCTGGACGCTGCCGCTGGTGTTTGCAAACATGGTTTCCAGATAAGGCTGAAAGTGGTCGTTCACGTCATAGCGGATACTCGACCCGAAAGTCCACCGCTTGTCGGGGCGCTGAAAATGGTTAATCGGCGCATAGTTATACAGTTCGCCCAACTCGTTCCGCCAAGCACCCGTGTTAGGGTCCCGATTAACCCAAAAGTTGTCGAGCACCCCATCAAAGAAGAGGTCCACGGCGAGAAAGTTGGGGTTCGGGGCAGTCGAGGAACCACCGCAGACCGTTCCTGCTGCGTTCAAGGCACAAGACGAGTAATCACGCTCACCCTGCAGCAGGGTTTCATTTTCCCGATAGGTAGCCCAGGCCATGGCGTGGCCGCGTCCATCAGCGAAGAATCCGCCGGCGGTCAAGTCGACAAACTTACTCTCGCCGTCGAGGCCCGTGTTCCCGGTAGGATAGTCAAAGCCAGCCTCATCCATCAGGCCCTGGATGTAGCTATTGCTGTTCTTATGCTGGTAGCCGGAGTAGCCGGCCTGAACGCCGAAACCGGTGTACTCGGTATCGAGGATGAAGTTCACGACACCGGCCATGGCATCAGAACCATAAACGGCCGAAGCACCACCGGTCAGGATTTCCACGCTCCGAACCAGGGCCGCCGGAATCTGATTCAGATCTCGTGCTTCTGAACGAATTCCGCCAGGCGGCAACCGACGACCATTCACAAGCGTCAGCGTGCGGTTGGTTCCAAGCCCGCGCAGGCTAACCGACGGGAACCCTGCGGTCGGGTTGACGGTAAACGCGTCGCTGGCCGCCGTCGCCTGAGGATACTGCCCGACCAGATCTTCAATACGTGTCGTCCCGCTGAACTGAATTTCTTCTTGCGGAATTTCAGTGACCGGTGACGAGGAAGTGAGGACGGCACTCTGGACTCGGGTACCGGTCACCTGAATGCGGTCGACGGTTTCCTCTTCGTCGGCGTCTTCGTCCTGAGCAAAAGCTGGTGCGGCGGTCACGGCCATGCTGGCCAGAACACCGGCGCCCAAAGCGAAACGAATCGCTTCGGACAGGGTATTTTGTTTGTGCTTCATCAGACTCTCCAAATGTGTCTTAGTGTGATTTCTGTAATGGCACTCGATACATGTATCGACAGCTTGTGTCTGAGCCAGGGCTGCAGAGAAAAGAACGCGTACGACGCTTTGGCTCCAGTGTCTCCGCTCCAGCCTGCCGGCGATACTAGCATCAACGATTGGTAAAGAAAAGCCCTTTGTTAACTTTCAATAAAACGGCCCTGAATCTTTTTTGAAAGCCCAAAGCTCTGATTTATCGGGATTTTCCCTCAAAGGTCGGGGAATGGCATGACCAGCAGGATGCAAAAGTCAGCCGATTTCCGCGCTGGCTCGGGCCAGTTGGCCGTGCAGGGACTCTGGCACGCGCGGCTCGAATTCCTGGAAAAACCCGGCCATTTCGCTTAGTTCGCGGCGCCAACCGTCGACGTCGTAAGCCAGCAGCGCGTTCATATCGGGCGCCCGCTTCAGGCCGGACAGGTCAATGGCACCGTCCTCGGGCAGAAAGCCAACCGGGGTTTCCACCGCGCTGACCTGGCCGCGGCAGCGATCGAGAATCCACTCCACCACGCGCAGGTTGTCGCCGAATCCGGGCCAGATGAACCCTCCTTCGTCGTCGCGGCGGAACCAGTTGACCTGGAAAATCGCCGGCGGGTGGGTCAGCTGCTGGCCCACTTCCAGCCAGTGCTGCCAGTAATCGCCAAAGTGGTAACCGCCGAAGGGCTTCATCGCCATGGGGTCGCGCCGGACCACGCCGACCTGGCCGGCGGCCGCGGCGGTGGTTTCGGAGGCCATGGCCGCACCCACCAGCACGCCGTGCTCCCAGTCGCGCGCCTGCAGCACCAGCGGCGCCAGCTGGGCGCGGCGGCCACCGAAGATAATGGCGTCAATCGGTACACCGTCGGGGTTTTCAGCCTGGTCGGAATAACTGGGGCAGGCCTGCATCGAGGTGGTAAAGCGCGAGTTCGGATGCGCGGCCGGGCCGTTGCTCGGGTCGTATTTGCGCCCGCGCCAGTCCAGCGCCGGTACCCGGTCATCCAGGCCTTCCCACCAGGGCTGATTGTCCTCGGTTACAGCCACGTTGGTGAAGATCGCGCCTTTGTTGAGCATGGCGAGGGCGTTGGGGTTGGTCGACCGGCTGGTCCCCGGGGCGACCCCGAAAAAGCCGGCCTCCGGGTTGATCGCGTACAAACGCCCGTCCTGGCCCGGGTGCAGCCAGGCAATGTCATCGCCCAGGGTCCAGACTTTCCAGCCGGCTTCGCGATACGGCTCGGGCGGAATCAGCATGGCCATGTTGGTCTTGCCGCAGGCCGACGGGAAGGCCGCGGCCAGGTAGCGGACCTCGCCGGCCGGGTTTTCGATGCCGACAATCAGCATGTGCTCGGCCAGCCAGCCCTCGGTGCGGGCCTGGTGGCTGGCGATGCGCAGGGCATGGCACTTCTTGCCCAGCAGGGCGTTGCCGCCATAACCCGAACCGAAACTCTGGATGCTGAGTTCTTCGGGGAAGTGGACGATGAAACGCCGTTCTGGGTCCAGGTCGCCGGTGGAATGCAGGCCCTTGACGAAGCTGCCGTCGCGCTCGATGCGCTCAAGCGCGTCGCTGCCCATGCGGGTCATCAGGCGCATGTTGACCACCACGTACGGGCTGTCGGTGATCTCCACCCCGCAGCGCGAGAACGGTGAGTCGATCGGACCCATGCAGTAAGGAACGACATACAGCGTCCGCCCTTCCATGCAGCCGGCGAACAAGTCGTCCATCAGGGCATGGGCCTCGTCGGGCGCCATCCAGTTGTTGTTCGGACCGGCATCATGCGGGTCTTCGGTGCACACGTAGGTCAGATGCTCGACCCGGGCGACATCGTCGGGATCGGAGCGGTGCAGGTAGCAGTCGGGGTGGGTCTGTTCGTTCAAGCGAACCAGGTCGCCGGTTTCGAGCATGAGATCAATCAGGCGCTGGTTTTCGGCATCGGAGCCGTCACACCAGTGCACGTGATCGGCGCGGGCGTGGGCAGCTGCCTGCTCAACCCATTTGGTAAGAGATGCAAGCCGGAAGGTCATTGTCTGCGGTAATTCATCAGTGAAGGCTAAACCTTAAGGCTAGCTGGTTCGAGGCCGGGTTGCAATGCGGAAACAAAAAACCCGCTGACAAGCAGCGGGTTTTTTGTTTGGTGCGAGTAACTCGCTCGATCAGAAACGAGCCCGCAAGGACACTGTGTACCGCCGCCCGAGCAATTCAGAGAATGTGTAATGCCCAGCAGCACGTGCCACAGTATCCGGCTGACGATCGAATAGGTTGTCAACGTTGAGCTGCATAAACGTGCTCTCCGGACCTCCATTGAACAATCGCGGCAACTCATAGGAGTACGCTACGTTGTGGAGGTGATTGAACCGGGTGCGGCTGACTCGCTCGCCGTCATCACGCTCGAACTCCAAATCTCCACTGATCGACAGCTTGGCGCTCTGCCTCCACAAGATGCGGTAGAACACCCGGTGACGATCACGCGTGAAGATGAAATCCTGCTGACCGGCCCATTTGGGGAACACCCAACCGCCCACGGACTCCGACGCTGTCTCGCCGGTAACCGAAGTCTTGCGGGTATTGTTGTGGGAGATGCGAGACTGCAACGTCACATCACCAACATCGGACCAATTGAAGCGGTAGTTCAGGCCGATTTCCAAGCGGCTGGTTTCCAGCGTCTGCGCGTTGGTCTGACCAGTCAGGAAGTCGACTATCTGCCCGCCCTCATCGCGAGTGAAGGAATCACACGCCGGGTTGTTGGGGAAATCCTGCGAGTCATAGCAGGCCACCATCAGAGAGGTCAGGTTCAGAGACAGGATCGCATCGTTGAGTTCAATATCCACCCAGTCCAGGGTCATCAGGAAGTTGTCCAGAAACTCCGGCTCCCAAGTCAGACCGACCGACCAGGACTCGGCCGTCTCGTTCTGCAGATCGGGGTTGCCGCCGGTGCGGCCTGTTGCAGTGGCATTGACGATGTTGGAAATGAAATTGTCCGGGTCAAGCCCCTCGGCAACGCAGTTGGCCCGGCGAGTAGCAGCTTCTGGCCCTGTATCGACGAAGCGAGCATCGCAGGGGTCGTCGGCAAAGCTGAAGCTCTGGGTCTGCGGGGTGAACAACTCGACCAGGGCTGGTGCGCGCACCGACTCCGTGTAGTTGCCGCGGAAAGTCAGGCCATTCATCGGCGACCAACGCCCGCCGAGGGTCCAGGTGTCATCGCGACCGGCAATCGAGTTGTTGATACGACGGTAGGCGCCGTTCAGCTCGAAAAGGTTGACCAGGGGAATGCCCATATCCGGGCTGATGATCGGCGCGCTGAACTCCCCAAAAAACTCGTCGGTCTTGTAACTGCCACCGGTGGCCGGAAACGGCGCTGAGCGGGTCAACCCGATTTCACTGGCCGCATCCGGCTCGAAGAAAGCGCTCTCTTCGCGGCGTTCATAACCGATGACTGCCGCCAGCTCACCCCCGGGAAGGTTGAACAGCGATCCACCGACATTGAAGTTATAGACGGTCTGATCAATATCGGATGTGTTGACCAAGCTGCCGGTAACCCAATCCCGCGCTGCCTCACTTCGCGCCCCTTCACCGAAGACATTCAACGGCACACAGCCCTGGACGAACGGCGCCTCGAATTCGGAAACACCTCCTCCCAGAACGCCCTGGTAGACGCTTTCGCAAACGATGTCTCCCACGTTGACGGTGCTTGTGCCAGACAGCGACAACAGATCATTGGGGTCGACGGCAGCGAGATCTTCTTCGGTCAGGCGGCGCACATCAATGGCGTTGAAGAACCGATTGTTGAGAATACCCTCGCGCCGGTTCGTGATGTCGGTTTCACCATGAACGAAAGAAGCTTCCCAATTAAACGCGCGGTCACCGACGAAGAAATCGCCATCAAATCCAGCAGTCAGGCGCCAGAGGTTGGAGTTATTTTGAATGGAAGAATCAATGATGTCATTGTTGAACCGGTGAACACCGAACTGTTCGATCCCGTTGGCCGCCAGCACATCCCGCGCCTGCTGAGGCAGGAAGGGGTTGTCTGCAGAGGCCAGAATCGGACCGCTCTGATCCCCGAAACCGCCAAACGCAAAGGTCTGGAAACCACCCTGGTTTACCAATTCACGACCCTTGGTCTGGGCGTACAAAAAGTCGGACGAGAACCGAACGCTGTTGGTCAAGTCGTAATTCATGGCCGAAGTAAGAATGGCGCGCTCTACTTCGGAGTTGATCTGCTCAACCTCATCGAAAAACGTCGGTCCATCTCCACCTGTAGCAAAGAACGCAGAACCCGGCCCCGCCTCGCCCGGCGTGAAGGGCACGAGGTTGGAGTTTGAATCGAACTGGTAGAAATTCCCGTCGGGAAAGGCGCCGATTCCGAAAGACGGAATGATGGAAAATCCAGGAGAAATCAGCCCGCCATTGGTAAAAATGTTGATCCGCTGATCTCGGTAAATGCGACGGACCCCATCAGCATCGGCCAGAAAGTTGGATTGGTCGCGGACGTTGGGCCGGGCAGTGCCTTCTAGAGGATCCTGCCACTCAAACTCCAAGGACGCATACACGTTACCCCGCCCATCGCCAAAGTTAGCCCCTGCCAGCATCAAAGCATTCTGGAACTTGTTGTCGTTTTCTTCCGTAACACCATACCGATATGCAACCTCGAAGCCTTCATACCGGTCTTTGGTGATGACATTGATGGTGCCGGCAATGGCATCCGACCCATAAATCGGCGCACCACCAACCCCGATGGTCTCGACCCGGTCGACCACACCGACCGGAATGACGTTGAAGTCGACCTGCAGACCGCCGGTTGCGCCGAACAGGATCGGTGCATTGGAGGAGACGAAGCGGCGCCCATTGACCAGAGTCAAGGTGCGCTGGGTACCCAGGCCGAGGAAGTTGACGAAGTTCTGGCCAGCCGCGAACGTGTTCTGGCCACCCGCGGGCGTCACGCCGGGACCAAACGAGGGCAGCTGGTTCAGGGCGGAAGCGACGTTGGTGAAGGCGGCGTCTTCCAGAGTTTGTGCGTCAATCGAAATCGCCGGGTAGAACGTATCCACACCCTCGCGCTGAATGCGCGTACCCGTTACCGTAATGCGATCGGCCACCACAACCTCTTCGGTCTCTTCGAGATCCGGAGCATCGGCCGACTCGTCAGCGGTTGCCTGCGCCCAGACCGGACCGGCACCAAAACCAACTCCCAGCGAAGCCGCAATGGCCGAATACAGCACTTTCTTGCGAATACCTAACACCACGTTAGTACCTCCAAAAATTAACGGAATATTCATTGAACTGACCGGCGAACGTTAGCACAATGGCGCGGAAGTGTAAACGGCCAGGGAACAAGTTTTTAACCCACAGGCGCCTCTCTGGGCTGGCTATACAGGTTCAGCGGCCTTCGCCGAGACTGCGACCAAAGAACTCCAGCGCCTGGCCGTACAGCATGACACGGTTATCCACATCATAGAATCCATGCCCTTCGCGCCGCACAAGCAAGGCATCGTGCGCGATATTCTCCGCCTCAAGCCGTCCAATCAGTGCGTCATACTGGCCGACATGAGCCTGTCGGTCCTCCGCGCCGTGAGCAATGAACAGGTCTGCCTGGATGCGTTCAACGTGACTGATCGGGGAGCGCTCAGCCAGGACCATCTCGTCGTTGCCCAACGCGCGATCGAGGTAGCGACGCCCGGCCTCGGTCGAGGGAATGTTGCCTTCCTCCTTGGTCAGCGCCAGGTCGTATACCCCGACAAAGGCGAAACCACAGCGATACAGATCCGGCTCCCGAACCAGTCCGGAAAGCGTCGAAAAACCCCCATAACTGGCCCCGGACAGGCAGATCCGGTCGGGATCGGCAATACCCTGATCGATCGCCCAGCGAGTGCCATCGGTAATGTCGTCCTGCATCTCGGCACCCCACTGTCCGTACGCATCCTGCTCGAACTGGACGCCGCGCCCGCCGGAACCCCGAAAATTGATTTGCAAAACCGCATATCCATGCAGCGCCATGGCCTGAACCCATGGGTCGTAGAACCAGTCGTCGCGCGGGCCATGTGGACCTCCGTGGATTTCCACAACTAGCGGCAAGGCCTGTCCGTCGCTGCCGGGGGGAACGGTGAGGTAGCCATGCAGTGCCAGCCCGTCACGCGCCGTGAAATGAATCGGCTGCTTGGCAGCCAGGCCGCCCGGATCAATCCATGACTTGCGTGCCAGGAGTTGGCCAGCGTGCATCTGCTCCGTGTCAAGCATCAGAAAGATGCCGGGCTCGCGATCACTGCGCGCCTGCACGATTGCATAACGGCCGTCTTCGGTAAAGCCGGAAACCGAAACGAAATGCTCAGGCAGCGACGCCTGCAGGCCGCGCCAGACCCTGGCCGACTTGTTGTCTTCCTCGAAGAAGCGAGCCTCCGGGCGTGGAGTGGCAAACACTGCCCCGATCAGCGAACTGCCATCGACGTTCCGGATCGGCGCAACAGCCTCGAAAGTATCATCAGCCAGGAGTGCGCTGGTCTGTCCGGTCTCCAGGTGAACTCGATGCACACCCAGCGATGACTGATCGCGCGACGCAACGTAGACACTCTGACCATCTTCGGAAAACCCCCAGAAATTGATATCTCCGCCCAGTGGATTAGAAAATCGCACCCATTCAGAATCCTCATTCGGGCGCCACGCAAATTGCTGCTGGCCGTCATCGTCCGTTCCGAACGCAAACCGCACTCGACCCTGGTAGTCCGCCGCCAAAGCACCACTTTCGAGCGGCGATCGAGTCACCAGGCGAATCGGCAGACGACGCGCGCGACGCTGCGTGCCGGCCTGATAGCTCCGATTGATGTTCATCAGAAAAGCCGAGGGCCTGGGGTCGTCGGCCAGACGCTTGCTGATCAGCACATGGTCTGCATTATCCGGCAGGCGGTGGATGATTGTTGCAATGCGGAACGTCGACATGTCGGTTCGACCAAAAATCTGCCGCATCCGACTGCCATCAGCGTTGATGGCATAGAAATTTCCGGACATGAACGGCTGAGCGAGCAGGCCTGCCTGCAAGGTGGAGGTAAAAACCAGGCGGTCGGCAGTCGCCCACAGCAGGCCGGTGGCGCTTTCGTTGCGCGACAACCGGAACTGGCCGGTGATCTCGGGACGGTCCAGGTTGCTGATGTCAAGGATCACGACGCCGGTCTGTTCATCCTCCGGTACCGTCGCGGCCAAATAACGCCCATCCGGCGAAATGGACAGTTCCTCGAACTCCGAATGACGCATCAGTTGCTCCAGCGAAGCCGCTGCTGACGGGGCCGACAAAAGCAACAGGAGTGACAACGCAAACGCAACTTTCAAACAGCACGAAATTCTGAATGACATGGATGAAAACTCCACCCCGGTGTGTTGATGACTACGGAAGCATAGCGTCCGCATGACCCGATTGAAAGGCCGCATTCAAGCGTTCGTTCGCTGCTTCACCGAGGTTGATCAGGCCGTGAAGTTGGCCAGACGACGCGCCAGGGTGGCAAATTCCCGGCTGAGAAAACCCGGCAAACCATCAGCACCATAGTCCGGATACGCCTCCCCCCGAATCAGCGGCGCCAGGTAGGTGCGGCAGGCCTCGGTGATGCCGTAGCCGTCGGCGCGGAGGAATTCGGCCGGGATTTTCTTTTCGTGGTTGGCGACCTGCTCCAGCGGCACGGGTCGGACGGTCCAGCGATAGGGTTCGTCGGCCTCACGCTGGATACCGGCGAGCACGCCGCTGTGGCCATCCAGGGCCAGTTCGACCGCGGCCTTGCCGACGGCGCGGGCATGGTCCAGATCGGTCTGTGAGGCGATGTGGCGGGCCGAGCGCTGCAGGTAGTCGCTGACCGCCCAGTGGTTTTTGTATCCCAGCCGATCCTTGACCAGCCCGGCAATGACCGGTGCCACTCCGCCCAGTTGGGCATGGCCGAAGGCATCGGTGCTGCCGCTGTCGCTCAGCAGCTTGCCATCGGCGGTATGGAGGCCTTCGGAGACCACCACCGTGCAGTAGCCGTGTTGTTCCACCGCCTGCTCGACGGCGGCCAGAAAGCGCGCCTCGTCAAAGGCGACTTCCGGGAACAGGATCACGTGCGGCGGGTCGGAGGGCTGGCGCTGGGCCAGCCCGGCAGCCGCGGCAATCCAGCCGGCGTGGCGGCCCATGACCTCGAGCACGAACACCTTGGTCGAGGTGGAAGCCATAGATTTCACGTCTAGGCTGGCTTCCAGGGTGGATACGGCCACGTACTTGGCCACCGAACCGAACCCGGGCGAGTTGTCGGTGCCTTCCAGGTCGTTGTCGATGGTTTTTGGCACGGCAATGCACTGCACCGCCACGCCCATTTCGCGGCTCATCTGCGAAACCTTCAGGGCCGTGTCGGCCGAGTCGTTGCCGCCGTTGTAGAGAAAGATGTCGATGTCGTGGGCGCGAAAGACCTCGATCAGGCGCTCGTATTCGCGCCGGTTTTCTTCCAGCCCCTTGAGCTTGTAGCGGCACGAGCCGAACACTCCGCCCGGGGTCTGGGTCATGGCCACCAGGTCCTGCGAACTCAGTTCGGCGGTATCGATCAACTCCTCCTGGAGTACACCGAGGATGCCGTTGCGGCCGGCCAGCACCCGACCGACCTCGTCGGGTCGGGCCCGGGCAGCCTCGATAACCGCGGCGGCGCTGGCGTTGATGACCGGCGTGACGCCACCGGACTGGGCGTAGAGAATGTTTTTACGGCTCATGTCAGTCTGCTGCCTTTTCTTTGGTCGCTACTGGGTAGAGGGTCAAGTTTACGACAGCCGGCGGCCAAGGATTTGACACCCCCGCCGAGCGCGGGTAGTTTTGCGTCAGTATCCAACCCAAAATCCGGAATCTGCCACCATGCGAATTGTTCTTCTTGGACCGCCCGGCTCGGGCAAGGGCACCCAGGCCGGGCGCCTGAAAGATCACCTTGGCGTACCCCATATTTCCACCGGCGATCTGCTGCGCGCGGCGGTCAAGGCCGGCTCGCCGCTCGGGCTCCAGGCCAAGGCGGCAATGGATGCCGGCGAACTGGTCTCCGATGAACTCATGCTCGGCCTGATTGAGGAACGCCTCGGTCAACCGGATATCGCCGCCGGCTACCTGCTCGACGGCTACCCGCGTAACCTGGCCCAGGCCGAGGCGCTGGATGCGGTCTTGAGCCGGATCGGCCAGCCGGTCGACAAGGCGCTGGCGCTGACCGTCGACGAGGAGCAGATTGTCCAGCGCCTGGCCAAGCGCGCCGCCGAGGAAGGGCGCTCCGACGACACCGAGGAGGTGGTGCGCAACCGCCTGGCGGTGTATCGCGAACAAACTGCCCCGGTGGCCGGACACTACCGCGAGCTTGGCCTGCTGACCGAAGTCGACGGAATGGGTGAAATTAAAGAAATCAGCCAGCGTCTGCTCGACGCCCTGAACTGACCCGAATCCGAACCGACCAGACGCCGCAGCGTTCCTGACTCTTGATCAGGTCGTGCCCCAGCCGATCGCACAGAACCTGCAGATCGACCGGGGCCAAGGGATCGGTTACCTGTACCTCCAGCACCTGGCCGGGCTGCATCCGGTCCAGGTACTGGCGCGTCTGTAGCGCCGGAACCGGGCAATCGTGGCCGCGCACGTCGAGGAGGCGGTCGATGCTTTCATTACCCTGACCCGAACCGGGTGATGCTTTCATGGTCTGCACCTCCATTCTCTGTGATAACTGCCAATGTCGATTCTGCTAGCCCGTCTGATCAATATCGTCTTCCTGCGCCAGGGCCCCCAGGACCTGCCGCCGGGGCGCAGTGTCCTTCTCGCCAGCCTCGCGTTCTACGTACTGATCGCCGCGCTCAGCCTGAACCTGGGGCGGACGCCGCAGTCGCCGACCGCGGTGCTGGTGCTGGCCGCCGGCCTGCCGCTGATCCTGGTCTGGGTCGTACTACAGCTGAAAAACCGGCTCAGCCGCTGGGAGCAGACCTTGAGCGCACTGTATGGAACCAGCGCCCTGCTGTCGATGGCCAGCCTGCCGCTGAACCTGCAAACCGGGGCCGAGCCCACTCCGCCGCTGGTCATGATCAGCCTGGTCATTTTCCTTTGGTCGTTCGCCGTTGATGCCCACATCTGGCGCAACGCGCTCGACACCAGCTTTGCCGCCGGGCTCGGCGTGGCCATGATATTGTTCATCTTCACCTTTGGCATCATCAGCAGCGTGGCGGGACCGTTGTGAAGATACATATCCTGGGGATTTGCGGGACGTTCATGGGCGGTCTGGCAGCCCTGGCCCGGGCCGACGGTCACGAGGTCAGCGGCTCGGATCAAAGCGTTTACCCACCGATGAGCAGTCAGCTTGAGGCGCTGGGCATTGAATTGAGCGAGGGTTACGACCCTGCCGTGCTGGATCCGGCGCCCGACCTGGTGCTGGTGGGCAATGCGCTCAGTCGCGGCAACCCGTGCATCGAGTACATGCTGGATCATCGCCTGCCATTTGCCTCGGGTCCAGGCTGGCTGGGCGCAAACTACCTCTCCGGGCGGCGCGTGCTGGCGGTGGCCGGCACCCACGGCAAGACCAGCACGGCCAGCATGCTGACCTGGATTCTCGACCAGGCCGGCCATGCCCCCGGCTTCCTGATCGGCGGGCTGCCAACCAATTTCGGCGTCTCGGCGCGCAGCGGACCGGACTTGTTCGTGGTCGAAGCCGATGAATACGACACGGCGTTTTTCGACAAGCGGGCGAAGTTCGTCCATTATCGGCCCGACGTTGCCATTCTCAACAATCTCGAGTTCGACCACGCCGATATCTATGCCGACCTCGAGGCCATCGAACAACAGTTCCATCATTTCGTGCGCACCATCGCCGGCAACGCCACCATCGTGGTCAACGGCGACGACCCTGCCCTGAAGGGGGTGCTGGAGAAAGGCTGCTGGAGTCGCACGCAGCGCTTCTCGCACAAAGACGGCGGCGACTGGCAGGTCGAGCTGGCCGAGCCGGCCGGCCGCCAGCTGCGGTTTTTGCAGTCAGGTGAAACAGTCGCTGAACTAAGCTGGTCCCAAACCGGACGCCATAACGCCATGAACGCGCTGGCCGCAATTGTTGCCGCCAGCGAGGTCGGCGTTGACCCGGCCACCGCGGCCGCGGCACTGGCCGGATTCAAGGGCGTCAAGCGTCGCCTGGAGTTGCTGGGCGAGGTCAACGGCGCGAAAGTCTACGATGATTTCGCCCACCATCCGACCGCCATTCGCCTGACCCTGGAGGGGTTGCGGCGCAGCGTCGGCGGGGCGCGCATCCTGGTGGCGCTGGAACCGGCCAGCAACACCATGCGCGGCGGTCATCACATTGGCGAACTGGCCCCGGCCCTCATGGCCGCCGACCACGTCTGGATCAAGACCGACGAGGCCATGGACTGGGATCCCGGCGAAGTCCTCGCCCGGCTCGACGGCAACGGCCGGCCGCGCCGCCAGATCGCCAACCTGCTCAAGGATTTACGTGAAGCGGTGCGGCCCGGTGATCATGTCGTCTTTATGAGCAACAAGGGCTTTGCCAACGCGCCGCAGCGATTCGTTCGGGGGGAAGAATGAGCGAATCACTCCCGCTGTTTCCGCTTCAGACCGTGCTGTTCCCTGCAGCGACCCTGCCGCTGCGGATTTTCGAGCGCCGCTACATTGACATGGTGCGAGACTGCATGCGCCGCGGCCAGGGCTTTGGCGTGGTGACCCGCTTTCCGGGCGACGACGAATCCGGCGCCTGGCATGCCCGGATCGGCACCGAAGCCGTGATCACCGACTTCACCACCCTCGAAGACGGCCTGCTGGGCCTGCAAACCCGCGGCCAGCGCCGCTTTGCCATCGCCGCCACCAGCGCCCGCAGTGACGGACTGCTGGTCGGCGAGGTCGACTGGCTCGGTCCGGAGCCGGCCCGACCGGTTGCACCGGAACACGCCGCCCTGCAGACCCTGATCCGAGAGTTACTGCGCCATGAAGAACTGGCCCGCCAACTGGACGTGGACACCGACAACGCCTCCAGCATTGGCTTTGCCCTGGCCTCGGTGCTGCCGCTCAGCCTGGCCCAGGCCCAGCATCTGCTGGAAATCCGCGATCCGGCGGCTCGCCTCGATGCCCTGCTGCCGCTGGTCGAACAGGCGATGGTCAGCGCGGATCCGCCTGCTCAAGACTGATCAGAACAAGGCCGGACGAAACCTCGACCACAGCGGCCGCGGGCAGATCAGCCCGCAGCGCGTCGAGGGCATCAGGCGCCGTGCCGGGCTGATCGCGCCAGCGCGGCCAGCCGCTCAGACCGCCTTCCAGACGCACGCTGCGAACCTGCCCCAGCCAAAGCGCAGAGCCGTCCTCAAGGCGCGCCCCGGAAGACCAAAGCCGCAGCACCAGTCGCGCCCCGGGGCTGGTTTCGCGAAAATAGACAATGAATTCCGGCTGACCGGCAAAGTCACGGGCCAGATGCACGGGCTGACCATCGTCGACCGCCCGACGCCTGAGCAGATCCAGCGGTGAGCGGGCTTCGGTCACGACCCAACCGGCCGCCGCCAGCCGGGCCGACAGCGTGCCCGCATCAGCGGCCAGCTGAAAATCAAAGCGCTGCGGTTGCTCGGCCCCGAAGCGCGAGCGGCGCTGGGGCAACATGCGCCAATCCTCCTCCAGCCAGTCGGCCCTGGTCAGCTCGCGCTGCGGCAGGCTCAGGCGAGAAGCGTCCAGCAGCGCATCGAACCCGGCCCGAACCTGGATGAGCGCCAACAGCACGAAAGCGGTGTAGAAAAAAAGCATCAACAGCACCGGACCGGGTCGCGGCCGGGCGCGCCGCCGGTAGCCGATGCCGACCAGCGCCAGCCAACCCAGGCCCAGCGCTGCGGCGGCAAACAGGCCCAGCAGCGATGCCCGGCCGAGGTAGAAGTGGGCGAAACCGATCGATGCCAGCAGCAGGGAGGTCAGCAGGTAGGGCCATTTGCGATGGCGGGCATGAAGATCCTTGGCCGTCATGACCGGAAAGAAGCCCAGCACCACCATGGTCAGGACGAATGCCCGAAACGGGACCTCGGCCAGCCCTGACCCGAGCTCGGCAGGGGGTAACCAGATGGCCATCAAACGCGCGATCAACTCGGCCAGCAACCAGCCCCCGGCAACGGCCGCAGTCCAGTGCCAGGCCGAGTTGCGCCGGCCCAGGATCAGCAGCATCAGCAACACCAGCCCGGCCAGCAGGGTGCTGACTGCCACCTCACCGGCCAGCGAGAGGACGACAAACACCGGGTCGGCGAAGTAACTGCGCAGGCTGGCGGCGAGGCTTGCGACCTGCCGGTCGGCGTCCCAGGCTGGCTGGGCCAGGGGCGCGACCGCAAGCAAGGTCAGCAGTACCAGCAGGGAGCCGGCCAGTACCAGGCCCAGCAGCACCAGCGGCAAGACCTGGTGACGACCCGGCTCCAGCAGGTCGCCCACCAGGCGGCCCATGACCGGATGGCGGTTGGCCCAGCGCACCAGGCTTTTCAGCCACCAACCGCTACGCCGAGCGGTGAAATCGTAGGCCAGGCGCGTTACCCAGAGCACAAACCAGGTGCCCAGGACCACCACCAGCAACAGCGCGACGAGGCGACCGGCAAACTCCGCGGCCAGATCCAGCGAGGCCCCGAACAACATCCCCGGCAACAGGTACAGCGGTGCCCACAACAGGGCGGCCGGAATGGCAAAGGCGAAAAACATGGAGCCGCGCAGGCCCATCATGCCGGCAATCAGTGGTGCCACCGGGCGGATGGGACCGATGAACCGGCCAATGAAAATGCTCTTGCCGCCGTGCCGGGCAAACAGCAGCCGCCCCCCGGCCAGCATATCGGGCCGCCGACTCAGTGGCCACAGACGCGGTACATCATCGCGCAAGCGACGCCCCAGCCAGAAGCCGATCAGATCGCCGATCAGAGCACCCAGCGCGCCGGCCAGCCAGCACCAGGCAAACAGCATCGGATCGAGGCCAACCGCGGCGCCAACCAGAAACATCAGCACCACGCCGGGCACGATCAGCCCGACCAGGGCCAGCGACTCCAGCAAGGCAAACCCGAACGCGGCGCCGACCAGCCAGGCCGGCCGGGTCTCGATCAACTCCAATACCGCGGTGACAAACCCTTGTTCCATGGTTGGCTGACTGCGTTTCGCACGATCCAGATTCCATCCGGGCGCCCGGAGCCGCTAGCATACGAGACTTCGCTCACTGCCCGGAGGAACTTTCCATGACCCAGCCGCTCGCCGGCAAGACCCTGTTCATCACCGGCGCCTCGCGCGGCATCGGCAAGGCGATTGCCCTGCGCGCCGCCGCCGACGGCGCCAACATCGTCATTGCCGCCAAGACCAGCCGGCCGCACCCGAAACTGCCCGGCACCATCCACACCGCGGCCGAGGAAATCGAGGCCGCCGGCGGTCGCGCCCTGGCGATCCAGCTCGACATCCGCGACGAGAACGCCGTGGCCGACGCGATGGCCAGGGCGGCCGATCATTTCGGGGGGATCGACATCCTGGTCAACAACGCCTCGGCAATTTACCTCGCCCCGACCCCGGATGTGCCGATGAAGCGCTTTGACCTGATGTTCGGGGTCAACGTTCGCGGGACCTTCGTGTGCTCGCAGGCTGCCCTGCCCTACCTGCGCCAGGCCGACAATCCGCACATCCTCAACCTCTCGCCACCGCTGAACATGGACAAGAAGTGGTTCGAACCACACGTCGCCTACACCATGGCCAAATACGGCATGAGCCAGTGCGTGCTCGGCATGGCCGAGGAATTCAGGGGCGAGGGCATCGCCGTCAATGCACTCTGGCCGCGCACCGTCATTGCCACCGCCGCCCTGGCCATGCTCGGTGACCAGGTTAACCCCGACCACTGTCGCAAGCCCGAAATCATGGCCGATGCCGCCCACTGGATTCTCAGCCAGCCAGCGCGGGAAACGACCGGTGAGTTCTTCATCGATGAGGACGCCCTGACCCGGGCCGGCATCACCGATTTCGACCACTATGCCGTCCGGCCCGGAGCGAAGCTGCTGCCCGATCTGTTCCTGTAGCGAGGAACGCAGACCTTACTTGAGCAGCGCGGTAACTTCGCGAAAGCGCGGATGGCGGGCAGTCTGCATCAGCTCAAACAGGGCCATTTCCACATTGCTCAGGCAGGCACCAGCCGCGGCCATGCGCTGAAAGGCGATGTCGCGGTTGCTTGCCGAGCGGGCCGAAATGGCATCGCAGATCACGTGCACGGCATACTCCTGGCGCAGCAGCACCGCCGCGGTCTGCCAGACGCAGACATGGGCCTCGATCCCGCACAACAGCACCTGACGACGGTGGCTGCGGGCGATGGCCGCGCTCAGTTCGGGATCTGCACAGCAACCGAAACTGGCCTTGGCCAGCGGCGCGAGCCCGTCCAGCCGGGCCGCCAGTTCCGGCACCGTTGGGCCCAGCTTGGCGGGCAATTGCTCGGCCCAGACAATGGGCACTTCCAGCAACCGGCAAGCGGACACCAGGATCTGCTGCTGGCGAATCATGGCATCGGACTCGTGCATCAGGCGGGCCAGCTTGCCCTGCACATCAACAACCAGCAGCAGCGCCTGGTCAATTTGGGGATGGCTGGTCGGGTCTTTCATTGGTCGTCTGTCATGGCCTGGAGTGAGCGGTCACCGTCAAAATCGCGCCAGAGTTCGTCCATGCGCAGGCCGTTGACCGGATGACGCAAACCGGGCGCGAGGTCGGCCAGCGGCCTGAGGACGTGGGCATAGTCGAGAATTTCAGCACGCGGCAGCATCAATCCATCGTACTCGCCCACCTTGTCGCCATGCAAAAGGATATCGATATCCAGCGATCGATCCGAGAACTTGGGCTGGCTGCGGTCCCGGCCATGGGCATTTTCCAGCCGGGTCAGCCAGGCCTTGAGGGTACCCACCGTCCAGTCGGTGCGAATCCGGGCGACCGCGTTGAGGAAATCTGCGCCCGCGAAACCGACCGCCGGGGAACGATAGACCGGCGAGCAGTCCACGGCCCCGAAAGCTTCGCCCAAGGCCTCGAAGCCGGCAGCAATGTGGCGTTCCGGATCGCGGTTGCTGCCCAGGCCCAGGTACACCTCGACCACCCCGACAGCGTCAGCCGGGGCCATCACGCCGCCGGCCTGTGGCCGCGCTCGATCAGGATTCCGACCGAGCGCGAGCCGCGCACCGCGCCGGGCTTGTCGAGCTTCAGTCGCAGCCACTGCACGGGAAACTCGTCGAGAATGATTTCGGCACAGCGCTCGGCCAGCGTCTCGACCAGACCGAATTCCGACTGCTGGACGAATCCGATCAGGCGCTTGGCCACCGACTTGTAGTCAAGCGCATCCTCGATGCGGTCGGTGGCCGCGGCGCGTCGCACGTCGGTGTTCATTTCGATATTCAGGCGGACCGTCTGGCGAATTTCGCGCTCCCAGTCGAAAATGCCGATGACGGTGTCGATGTCCAGATCGGAGATAAAAACGATGTCCATGGCGGGATTCAAGGGTTCCGGGTTCAGGGTTCAGGTTTCGGGGTTCAGGTCGGCAGGTCTGTCGGCACCGACAACTCGGTCAGCGGCCAGCGCGCACGGACGCTGATCTGGCCGTCGCATCGACCCTCACGGCGGCGGTGCCAGCCGGCATGCGCGATCATCGCTCCGTTGTCGGTGCACAGCGCGAGCGGCGGATAATACACCTGCCCGGGCAAGGCCGAGTCGAGCGCTGCACGCAGCCGCCGGTTTGCGCTCACCCCGCCGGCGATGACCAGGCGCTGCAGGCGAGTCTGTTGCAGCGCCCGCCGGCATTTGATCACCAGGGTTTCGACCACCGCACGCTCGAAGCCGGCGGCAACGTCGGCGTGGTCGGCCGGGTCCACCCGGCCGATCAGCAGGCGAGTATGTGTTTTCAGGCCCGAAAAACTGAAGTCCAGCCCCGGTCGGTTGACCATGGGCCGGGGGAAGGCATAGCGCTGATCGTCACCGGTGGCAGCCAGCCGCGCCACTTCCGGGCCGCCGGGAAAACCGAGACCGAGCAGCCTTGCGGTCTTGTCGAACGCCTCGCCTGCGGCATCATCCAGCGTTTCGCCGAGCAGCCGGTAGGCACCGATGGCGCGCACCTCGACCAGCATGGTGTGACCGCCGGATACCAGCAGCGCAACGAACGGAAAGTCCAGCCCGGCATCGACATCCAGCAGGGGCGAGAGCAAGTGCCCTTCCATGTGATGCACGGCAATGGCCGGCCGGCCGATGGCAGCAGCCAGCGCCACGGCCGTGGCCGCGCCCACCAGCAAGGCCCCGGCCAGGCCGGGGCCGGCGGTGTAGGCGACCGCATCGAGGTCTGCCGGCGCCAGCTCGGCATCGGCCAGGACCTGGTGAATCATGCCGGGCAGCTTGCGGACGTGATCGCGCGAAGCCAGTTCCGGCACAACGCCGCCATAGGCGGCATGATCCGCCTGGGTATAGACGCGCTCGGCCACAATGCCCGCACCGGCCCGGTAGACGGCGACACCGGTTTCATCACAAGAGGTTTCAATCCCCAGAACGCTTTGCATGGAGCCGGAGTTGCGGTTTATAATGGGGAACTTTCCACTTTGAAAATCGGATTTGGAGTTCATGCCCAGCGTCAAGGTTAAAGAGAACGAGCCGTTTGAATACGCCCTGCGGCGTTTCAAGCGGTCCTGCGAGAAAGCCGGAGTGGTGTCGGAAGCGCGCCGCCGCGAATTTTTCGAAAAGCCCACTCAGGAGCGCAAGCGCAAGAAGGCGGCGGCCGTCAAGCGCCACCTGCGCAAGCTCTCGCGCGAACGCGTCAATCGGCGCCGATTGTACTAGCCTGCGGGCACCTGGTTTGCGCTGGCTGCATGCCGGCGCCCCGATCCACCCCTGACTCGATCATCGCGTTCCCACCATGGCGCTGAAAACCCGCTTGCTCGACGACATCAAACAGGCGATGCGAGCCGGCGACAAGGCTCGCCTCGGCACATTGCGCATGGCCAGCGCCGCGATCAAGCAGCGCGAGGTTGACGACCGCGTTGAAGCCGACGATGCCCTGGTCCTGGCCGTGATCGAGAAAATGATCAAGCAGCGGCGCGATTCCGCCGAGCAGTATCGGGCCGGTCAGCGCGCCGACCTGGCCGAAGTCGAAGAAGCCGAGATCGAAATTCTTCAGCCCTACCTGCCCGAACCGTTGTCGGAGGCCGAAATCGCGAGCCTGATCGATCAGGCCATTGCCGAGACCGACGCCAGCGGCATGCAGGCCATGGGAGCGGTGATGGGGCTGCTCAAACCGAAGCTGCAGGGCCGTGCCGACATGGGCGCCGTATCCGGCCTGGTTCGCGCCCGGCTGGCCGGCTGACCGGTCGCAACGGTAGCCGACCGTTGTCCGGTCGCATCCCCGAAGACTTCATCGAATCCCTTCTCGAACGGGTCGATATCGTTGACGTGGTGTCCGGCCGCGTTGCCCTGAAGCCCACCGGGCGGGGTGAGCACAAGGGGCTGTGCCCGTTCCATGATGAAAAAACCCCCTCGTTTACGGTCAGCTCGGCCAAGCAGTTCTACCACTGTTTCGGCTGCGGAGCGCACGGCAGCGCGATCGGCTTTCTCATGGCCCATGATGGACTGGAGTTTCCGGCCGCCATTGAAGAACTGGCGCACACGGCCGGGCTGGAGGTCCCGCGCGAGGCTGGGCTGGATCGGCGCGAGCGCAACGACCGGCTCTATGATGCCCTGGCGGCCGCCCAGCACTGGTTCCGTCACCGTCTGGGGGAAAGCGAAACGGCCCGGACCTATCTCAAGGGACGCGGTTTTGACAAGGCAACAGTGGATGAATTCGGCATCGGCTACGCCCCCGACCAGTGGCAGGGTCTGTTCAACGCACTGTCCGGGGACGGCTTCGAGACCGAGGAGCTGGAACGGGCCGGACTGATCACGCGCAACCAGCAGCGGGTAACCGACAAGTTCCGCGACCGGGTGATGTTCCCGATCCATGACCGGCGCGGGCGCGTGATCGCCTTCGGCGGCCGGGCCCTGGGCGAGCACGGACCGAAATACATGAACTCGCCCGAAACCCCGGTCTTCCACAAGGGTCGCGAGCTGTACCGCTTATACCAGGTCCGCCGCGGCGGCCTGCCGGGGCGCATCCTGGTCGTCGAGGGCTATATGGATGCGGCGGCGTTGCACCAGTTCGGCTACACCGACACGGTCGCCACCCTGGGCACGGCGGTAACCCGCGAGCACCTCGAGCTGCTGTTCAAGGCAACCCCCGTGGTGGTGTTTTGTTTTGACGGCGACCGCGCTGGCCGCCAGGCCGCCTGGCGCGGCCTCGAAACCGCCCTGCCCCTGCTGCAGGACAACCGGGAAATCCGCTTTTTCTTCATTCCGGAGGGAGAAGACCCCGACAGCCTGGTGCGCACGCACGGCGCGGACCAGTTCGGACAGATGCTGTCTTCAGCCCGGCCGCTCTCGGAGGTGTTTTTTGACCACCTTGCCAGCCAGGTAGACATGGGTACGCTGGATGGCCGAGCGCGCCTTGTCGCCCTGGCTCAGCCGTACCTCGAACAACTGCCGGCCGGCCCGTTTGCCGACCTGCTGGGCAGCGAACTGGAGCGCCTCAGCGGGCACCAGGCCAGGTCCGGCCGGCCGCCGGCGCCGGCGAGGCAGCACCGGCGCGCGCACCAGCCCCTCGCCGACCGCTCGCTGACGCCGGTTCAGTATGCTGTCGCCTTGCTGGTGCAAAATCCGCAGCTGGCCGAATTGGACTCCAACCGGCTGCTCGACATCCCGGCAGACATCAAGGGATTGAATTTCTTGCGCGAACTTATTGACATTTGCTCTCGCAAGCCCCACCTTTCCACGGCTATGCTCTTGGAGCTGTGGCGAGACCGAACCGAGGCGCCGTGGCTGGCGCAGCTGGCCGGACGTTCTGTGTGCAGTGACACCGAACAGATGCCGGAGGCGCTGGCGCAGACCCTGGCCCGAATCCGTCTTCAACAGATACAGGCCCGCGTTCGCGAACTGCAGCAGGCCCAGTTGGTCGACGGCGGGCTGGATGAGCGCCAAACCGCCGAGCTGCGTGAACTTCTGAGCCTGCGCTCCCCAACTCATGACGATTGACCGAATAGCCCGATATGGATAACACACCGCGACCCTCGCAGCTCAAGCAACTGATCGACAAAGGCCGGGAACAAGGCCAGTGGCTGACCTATGCCCAGGTCAATGACCACCTGCCCGACGATATCGTCGAGCCCGATCAGATCGAAGACATCATCAACATGATCAACGACATGGGGATCAAGGTCTTCGAGGAAGCGCCCGAGGACGCCGACTCGCTGATCCTCAATGATGCCGCGAGCGCCGACACCGACGACGAGACCGCCCAGCAGGAGGCCGAGGCCGCGCTGGCTGCGGTCGAGTCCGAGCTCGGGCGCACCACCGACCCGGTTCGGATGTACATGCGCGAGATGGGGTCGGTTGACCTGCTCACCCGCGAAGGCGAAATCTCCATCGCCAAGCGGATCGAAGACGGCCTCAACCAGGTCAATCTTTCCCTGGCGCGCTTCCCCGGCACGGTCACTACCCTGCTCGAGGAAGTCGAGGCGTGGAAAGCCGGCAACCTGCGGCTGAATGAACTCGTCAGCGGCTTCATCGACCCGACCCTGCTGGCCGAAATGGACCTCATTTCCGAAGACACCATGGAAGCGGCCGTCGCCGAAGAAGCCGAATACGCCGACGACGAAGTCGATGACGAAGAGGATGACAAGCCGGCACCGACGGTCAATACCGGACCGGATCCGGCCCAGGTTGCGCAGTACTTTGACGAACTGGCGCGACTGCAGGCCCATTTCCTCAAGCTCTACGACCGGTACGGGCCCAACGGCAAAAAGACCAACGAGCTCAAGGAGCAGATTACCGAGCAGTTCATGCGCCTGAAGCTGCCGCCGCGGATGTTCGATCACCTGATCGACCGGATGCGCTTCCACGTGGCCATCGTGCGCGGCACCGAGCGACGCATCATGGAGTTGTGCGTGGACAAGGCCGGCATGCCGCGGCGCGACTTCATCCAGAGCTTCCAGGAAAATGAATCCGATCCGGAGTGGCTGGCCGGCCTGCTGCGACGCCAGACCCAGTGGGCCAAGGCGCTGCGCGAACATCAGGACACGGTGAGCGACCTGCAGCTGCGCCTGGCCAAGTTCGAGAAGTCGCAACGCGTTGCGATCGCCGACCTGCGCGAACTCAATCGCTCGATGTCGATCGGCGAGGCCATGGCCCGGCGGGCCAAAAAGGAAATGGTCGAGGCCAACCTGCGCCTGGTGATCTCGATTGCCAAGAAGTACACCAACCGCGGCCTGCAGTTCCTGGACCTGATCCAGGAAGGCAACATCGGCCTGATGAAGGCCGTGGACAAGTTTGAGTACCGGCGCGGCTACAAGTTTTCGACCTACGCCACCTGGTGGATCCGCCAGGCCATCACCCGCTCGATTGCCGACCAGGCCCGCACCATCCGCATTCCGGTGCACATGATCGAGACGATCAACAAGCTGAACCGGGTCAGCCGTCAGATGCTCCAGGAAATGGGTCGCGAACCGACCCCGGACGAACTGGCGGTCAAAATGGAAATGCCCGAGGACAAGGTCCGCAAGGTGCTCAAGATCGCCAAAGAGCCGATTTCGATGGAAACGCCGATCGGGGATGATGAGGATTCACACCTGGGCGACTTCATCGAGGATCTGAATATCCTCTCGCCAGTGGATACCGCTACCACCACCGGCCTGACCGACACCGTGCAAAAGGTGCTCGGCGGGCTGACTCCGCGCGAGGCCAAGGTGCTGCGGATGCGCTTCGGCATCGACATGAATACCGACCACACGCTCGAAGAGGTCGGCAAGCAATTCGATGTCACCCGCGAGCGAATCCGCCAGATCGAGGCCAAGGCGTTGCGCAAGCTGCGCCACCCGACCCGGTCAGAACAGCTGCGCAGCTTCCTCGATATCGAGTAGTCGATCAGGCGACCGTGCTGGCCGAGCGCACGGTCTCGACCAGCACGGTCACGTTTTCAGGATCGACCTGCGGGGTGATCCCGTGGCCGAGGTTGAAGATGTGGCCGGGACCGTCGCCAAAGCTGTCGAGCACCCGCCGCGCCTCGGCCGCCACGATCTCCGGCGAAGTCAGCATCACGGCCGGATCGAGGTTGCCCTGCAGGGCGACCCGATGCCCGACCCGAGCCCGGGCTTCGCTCAAATCCATGGTCCAGTCCACGCCCAGCCCCTCGCAGCCGGTATCGGCCAGAAGCTCGAGATGCTGGCCACAACCCTTTCCGAACAGGATGATCGGAACCGAGGGGTGGTCTGCTCGCAGCTGGTCGACAATACGCTGCTGCGAGGCCAGCGAGAACTCCCGGTACAAGCGCGGTGCCAACACGCCGCCCCAGGAATCAAACACCATCAGCGCATCGGCCCCCGCCTCGACCTGGGCTGAAAGATAGGCCGCAGTGGCATCGGCCAGGTGATTCATCAGCTGGTGCGCTGCATCCGGTTCCGCCAGCAACAGCTGCTTGGCACGGGCAAAATCCTTGCTGCTGCGGCCTTCGATCATGTAAGTGGCCACCGTCCAGGGGCTGCCGGCAAAACCGATCAAGGGGGTATCGGCCGGCAGCCCGGCACGGATCAGGCGCACGGCCTCCATGACGTAGCCGGTATCGTCGATCGGGTCCGGCATCGGCAGCGCGGCGATGTCGGCCGGGCCCTGGATCGGACGCTCGAAGTACGGCCCTTCACCGGCGACAAAACCCAGACCCAGACCCATGGCATGGGGCAGGATGAGGATGTCGGAAAACAGGATCGAGGCATCGAAGCCAAAACGGTCTATCGGCTGCAGGGTGACCTCGCAGGCCAGCTCCGGGTTGCCGGCCAGGTCGAGGAAGCTGCCCGCCCGGGCGCGCGTGGCCCGGTACTCGGGCAGGTAGCGGCCGGCCTGGCGCATCAGCCAGATCGGCGTGCGTTCGGTGGGCTCGCGGCGCAGCGCGCGCAAAAACAGGCTGTTGTGGCGGTCCGTCATGCTCTCAATACCTCCTTGATATCGTTGCCTGGGCACGGCTGCACCACCGCTTGCCCCAGTTCATGCAGCAACACCAGGCGAATCTGGTCGGCTGCGTTCTTTTTGTCCAGACGCATCAGGTCCAGCAGGGCTTCCGGATCCAGCTCCGGCGGCAGATCCGTCGCCAGCCCCAGGCGCCTCAGCACTGCCTGCAGCCGGTCACGGGTTCCCACCGGCGCAATGCCAAGCATTTCGCTGAGTCGAGCCGCCAGGCACATCCCGATGGCCACCGCTTCACCATGGCGATAGCGCTGGTAACCGGTTGCGGTTTCCAGCGCATGACCGAAAGTGTGGCCGAAGTTGAGCAGGGCGCGCTCGCCGGCCTCGCGCTCGTCGGCGACAACCACCTCAGCCTTGTTTGCAACCGACCGGGCCACCGCCTCCATGAGCGCATCCGGCAGACGCGCGAGCAAGGCGTCGGCCTCCTGTTCCAGCCAGGCGAAAAAACCGGCGTCGCGAATCGCGCCATATTTGACCACCTCGGCCAGGCCGGCACGAAAATCGCGGTCCTCCAGGGTGCTCAGGGTGTCGACATCGACAATCACGCCGTGCGGCGCATGGAAGGCACCCACCAGGTTCTTGCCGGCCGGCAGGTTGACCCCGGTCTTGCCACCAACAGCGGCATCCACCTGGGCCAGCAGCGTGGTCGGGACCTGGACGACGCGGATGCCGCGCATGTAGGCGGCGGCGGCAAAACCGGCCAGATCGCCGATCACCCCGCCACCCAGGGCCACCACGGTGGCGTCGCGCTGCGCACCCAGGGCCACCAGCTCTTCGATCAGGCGCTGCCAGTTCGACAGCGTTTTTTGCTCCTCGCCGGCGGGAAGAATCACCCGTTCCTTGTGCTCGATTGCCGCCAGCGCGGGCTGCAGACGAGACAGGTAATGCCCGGCCACGGTCTGATCGCTGACGACCAGAACGCGCCCGCGCACATGCCGTGCCCAGACGCTGGCCGTCGTCAGCAGACCCTGGCCGATGTAGACCGGGTAGGTACCGCCACCGTGGGCAACCTCAATGACTTTCATTTCCGCGTAACCTCGCGCAACGCCTTGACAATTTCCTGTTCGGCCCGCAGCGCCATGCGCGCGGGACTGGTATCGGCCGAGCAAACCACCAGGTGAGCGCAATCGCGATACAGCGGGTCGCGCTCCAGCGCCAGCTGCTCCAGTCTCTGGCGACGATCAGGCGCCCGCAGCAGCGGCCGGCGCTGATCGCGTGCCAGCCGCTTTAGCTGCTGATCGACCGTGGTCTGCAACCACACGACCAGCCCGGTGCGACGCAGTGCTTCCCGGTTGTCGGCGCGCAGAACACTGCCGCCACCGGTGGCCAGCAGCATGCTCTCACGAGCCCCCAGTTCGATCAGCATGGAGTGCTCGCGGGCGCGAAACCCGGCCTCACCCTCGATTTCGAAGATCAGGCTGACGTCGACCCCGCAGCGACGCTCGATTTCCTGGTCGAGATCCACGAAGTCCAGCCCCAGGCGCGGGGCAAGGACCCGACCAACCGTAGTCTTGCCCGAACCCATCGGCCCGATGAGAATGACATTATCCACGGATCAGGCGCTTCCCGGCAGCACCCACCCGGTTGCGGCAGCAGGCGTCGTTGTCAGGTTCATGGCGTTGGCGCGCAAGCGCTGGACGCTCGTAGATTGGCAAGAGGGCATGCTATCACGCACTCGGATCATAACCGGGCTTTGCTACCATAGCGGCTGGTGATTCCAGGCGACCCCGGGCTGGCCGAATGCTGCGCTTTTCCATCCTCTTCATTGTTCTGCTGCTCGGCCTGTTCACCGTCGAGGTGCTGCAGCCGGTCCAGGATCACGTCATCTTGCCGTTCACGGCCGTGCTGGCCGATATCAGCGTGTTCCTGATCATGTTGTTTGACGATGGCGTGCAGGCCTCGGGCAAAGTCATTCGTGATCTCGCGTCCGGCTTCGCGGTCAGCATTGAGCCCGGATGCAACGGGGTCGAAGCGCTGATCATCCTGTTTGCCGCCATCTTTGCTTTCCCGGCCCCGCTCAAGCACAAGCTGATTGGCTTCGCGATCGGCTTTATTGCCATCCAGTCGCTCAACCTGGTACGGATCATCAGCTTGTTCTACCTGGGCCAGTGGAACATGACCTGGTTTAACTGGTTCCATCTCTACCTGTGGCAGGCCCTGATCATTCTCGACGCCCTGGTGGTCTGGCTGATCTGGCTGCGCATGCTGCCGCCGCGCCCGGCCGGCGGCTCCGGTCCGCCACCCCAACCCGCCATGAGCCAGGGATGATGAAAAGACTGCTGATTGCAGGCTGCGGAGATCTGGGCGCTCGCCTGTATCGCAGGCTTGATCCGCAGCGCTGGCAGGTGCACGGTCTGCGCCGCCGGCCGGAACAGCTGCCAGCGGGAATCAAGGCGATCCGGGCCGACCTGCTCGACAAGGCCAGCCTGGATGCGATCAGCCCGCAGTGGGACGCCGTCATTTACCAGGCCACGCCGGGGCAGCGCAGCGAGCAAGCCTACCGGGCGGCCTATGTCGAAGGCCTGTCGAACCTGCTCAGCCGCTGCCGCAGCGAGCGCCTCATTTTCGTCTCCAGTACCGCGGTGTATGGACAGGATGCCGGCGAATGGGTTGACGAAGCCTCGACCACCAGTCCGACGGCTTTTTCCGGCCGCATCCTGCTGGAAGCAGAAAACATGACCCGGCAGCATGGTGGCCTGGCGGTCCGCTTTTCCGGCATCTACGGCCCCGGGAGGGAATACCTGATCCAATCCGTGCGATCCGGCCGCGCCCGCTGTCGGGAACAGCCGCCGCAATGGACCAACCGCATCCATTCCGAAGACTGCGCTGCCGTTCTGGATCACCTGCTCACCCTGTCAGCGCCGGCGCCGGTCTACTGCGCCAGCGACTCGCATCCGACCCCGCGCTGCGAAGTACTCGACTGGCTGGCCGACGAACTGCAACTGCCCAGACCCGCCCGCGATCCTGATCTTGATCCCGATCCCGATCTCGGCGGCCAGGGAAAACGAGTTGCCAACAGCCGCCTGGTGAGCAGCGGCTTTACCTTTCAATACCCTGACTACAGCAGCGGATACAGAGACTTATTACCATGACAATTCCCATGACCGCGGCCATGCTGGCCCGTTTCCAGGACGGTTTCGAGCGCGCCGAGGCCGCTCAGGTGCCCGAACCCACCGCCATGACTCTGGCTACCGTCGACGAACAGGGCCGGCCAAGCGCGCGCACCCTGTTGCTCAAGGGCGTGGACGGCGACGGCTTCGTGTTCTATACCAACCTGGAGTCGCGCAAGGGCCGCCAACTGGCCGGCAACGGCAACGCATCGATGGTGTTCTTCTGGCGCGAGCTCTACGAGCAGGTCAAGATCGACGGCTGGGCCGAGCCGGTCAGTCACGAGGAAGCGGATGCCTATTTTGCCAGTCGTCCGCGCGGCAGCCAGATCGGCGCCTGGGCCTCGCTGCAGTCACAGCCGCTGGATTCACGCGCCACTTTCGAGCAGCGCCTGGCCGAAGTCGAGCAACGCTACACCGATCAGGAGGTGCCGCGACCGCCGCACTGGTCGGGCTTCAGGTTGCGTCCGCGCCGGGTCGAGTTCTGGTACGGCCGTCAGTATCGTCTGCACGAGCGGGTCTGCTTCGAGGTGGTCGACAAGGAGTGGCGCGAAACCCTGCTGTTTCCTTGACAAAGCACGTGGCCTGCCAGGGAACGTCAGGCATCGTCGGCATCGGGTTGCCTGCGGCGCTCGAGATCGCGCTGAATCCAGCCGGCGGCCAGTTCCCGCCACGGCGACCGGGCCAGTGATTTCGGCTCATACATCCCGGCCGCCGCACGCTGGCGCTGGGCCTCGTACAGAATCAGGGCCGTGGCCACGGACACGTTCAGCGATTGGCTCATGCCGAGCATGGGAATCACAATTTCCTGGTCGACCTGCTCCAGCGCCGCAGCGCTGACACCGAATTTCTCGGTGCCCAGTACGATGGCAGAAGGCCGGGTGTAATCCGGCTCCCGGAAATCCAACGCAGCAGAAGAAAAATGAGCCGCATACAAGCAAAAACCCTCCGCCCGCAGCGCCTCCAGACCCGACACGCTGTCGGCGTGGCGGACGAGTTCGACCCAGCGCTGGGCCCCTTGCGAGGTGTGGTTGAGGCGGGGCAATCCGTCATCGCCGGGCACGGCATGCGCGCGCATGACGCCGACCGCGTCACAGGTGCGGATCACCGCCGCGACGTTATGCGGCTTGTGCACACGCTCCATGAACACGGTCAGATCCGGCTGGCGACGCGCGGCTACGGCTTCGATGCGGGCTTTTCGTTCCGGCCTCATGGCGCTATCGTACGTGATTTCCGGATCCGGACTGCAGCGTCATGACCCACTGGTTTGAACAACTGAAATCGATCGTCAACCGGCACGAACCCGGCGCCGACGCAAACACCATGGCGCGCGCTGCGGCCGTCGTGCTGCTGGAAATCGCCGCCGCGGACGATCAGATGAGTGAGGCAGAACTGGAGGTGGTGCACCAGGCCGTTCACCGGGATTTCGATCTATCGGCCGCGGAAGTCGAAGAACTGCTCTGCGAGGCCCATGAGTTGCGCGAGCAGGCGGTTTCCCTGCATGACTTCACCCGTAGCCTGCGCACCGGCCTTACTCGTGATCAACGCGACGCGCTGGTCGGCTGGCTGTGGAAGGTGGCGCTGGCCGACGGCCGGCTGGACCGATTCGAAGAGCAGTTGATGCGCCGCCTGGCCGACCTGCTGGGCGTGCCGCACGCGGAGTTCATTCGGCGCAAGCACCTGGCCGGCCACGGCCGCTGAAGCGTCCGGCAACCTGCCGGCGGCGGCGTATCAGTGAACGAAAAACTGCTGCTGAAAACGGAATCGACGCACACCGCCGGGCCCGTCCAGGGGTTCTACTTCCACCTGGAAGGTCAAGCGCTCCTCGTTGTGAAAGCGAAAGCTTCCCAGGTAATAAATCGCTTCCTGTTCACGAACCTCGGTCAGCTCCACGTCGCGGCGCTGGCCGGCAATATTGGTTGCCTCCACCCGAATGCGGGCGCGCAGGGGCTCATCCAGGCGGTCGTCGTGCTTGCGCATCACGGCCAGGTTGAGCAGGGCGCGCGATGAAGAGCGCTGAACGCCGATGGCGCGCGCCACCTCGGGGGTCAGCTGACTGGTGTTGATCGCGCTGTAATGGACCTGGTAGGCGCCGAAATCCTCGGCCTGCTGGGCGCCGGCAACGAGCGGCAGCCCGATCAGCAGCAGCAAGACCACGCCAGCCAATGCGCAGCAGTGATTTTTCTTCATCGATGGTTCTCCAGGACAACGCCAGTTGCGGACTGCACTTCACACGCCCAGCAGGATGATCAAAAACTGGATTCCGATCAGGGCCACCAGGGGTGAGAGATCGAGCCCTCCGAGAGCAGGCAGCACCCGCCGGATGGGCGCCAGGACCGGATCGGTCAGCTGGTAGACCAGCGGCACGATGGGGTGGCGTGCGCCCTGGCCGACCCAGGACAGGATCACCCCGACCAGGATCAGAATCATGTAAAGCACCAGCAGCATGCGTACCAGCCGCATGACGGTCAGCAACATCAGCACCAGTGGGTCGGGCGTGCGCCCGCTCAGGACCACCAGGATGACCAGGCCGATGAACTGAATCACGTACAGCGCAACCACGCCCGCAAGGTTGACCCGGCCGAGGCTGGGCAGCAGCCGGCTCAGCGGCCGCATCACCGGGTCGGTCAGGCGGACCAGGACCTGCACGATGGGGTTGTAGAAATCCGCCCGCGCCGCCTCGAGCAATACCCGCAGCAGGATCACCACCAGGTAGAGGTGAATCAGGGTTTCGATCAGAAACGAAAAGGCGTTGGTTGGCGAGCCCATGTCAGTGTTCTCCCAGTTGACGTCCGCGCCGCGCGGCGGCCACCACGGCCGCATCGACCAGGCGCTCGAAGCCGCCGTTGTGCAGGGTCTCCAGCGCTGCCTGAGTGGTTCCTCCGGGCGAAGTCACCCGGGCGCGCAACTCGCCGGCCGAATGATCCGAACGGGCCAGCATGACGCCGGCGCCATGGGCCGTCTGGCGGGCCAGCTGGGCGGCAATGGCGGGCGCCAGACCGGCCCGTTCGCCGGCCAGGGCCAACTGCTCGGCCAAGGCAAAAAAATAGGCCGGGCCCGAGCCGGAGATCGCGGTGACCACGTCCATCAGCTCCTCTCGATCCAGCCACACCGTCTCGCCCACGCAGCCCAGGATGCCCTCGGCCCGCAACCGGTCACAATCATCGACCCCGGAGCCGGCCACCATGCCGGTCATGCCGACGGCAAACAGGGCCGGGGTGTTGGGCATGGCGCGGATCAGCCGGACCGGTTCACCAAGTCCGGCCTGGAGTTGCTGCAGGGTGACGCCGGCGGCCACGCTGATCACCAGAGCGCCCGGTTCCAGCACCGCCGCCAGCGGCTCCAGCACCTGGCTCATGACCTGGGGTTTGACCGCGAGCACCACCACCTCGGCACCCCTCACCACGGCGCAATTGTCGGCCATGACCCGGACACCGTGGTCGGCGGCAACCCGTTCACGCACTGCAGCGCCGGGATCAGCGACGCCAATCGATTCGGCGCTGCGGCCAGAACGGACCAGGCCGCCGATCAGGGCCTGGGCCATGTTGCCGCCGCCGATAAACGCAATCGAAACCGTTGTCATGCCGGCTATTGTACGTGCGCCGATCCATTCGGGCGTGGCCCGAACAGATCCGTGCCAACCCGGACCATGGTGCTGCCGTTGGCGATGGCGGCCTCGAGATCGGCCGACATGCCGGCCGAAAACGTATCGACGCCGGAGCGCTTGCCGGCCAGCGCCTCGAACAGATCGCGCAAGCCGGCAAAGACCGCGTCCTGGGCGGCCGGATCGCGCCGCGGCGCGGGAATGGCCATCAGGCCGCGCAGCGTCAGGCGCGGCGCCGCATCGATCATTGCCGCCAGTTCCTCGATGCGGTCGGGATCGCATCCGGCCTTCTGACTCTCGCCATCCGGATTTACCTGGATGAGGACATTGAGGGGCGCCATTTCGGCTGGCCTTTGCTCGTTGAGCCGGCGCACGATCTTGGCCCGGTCCACGCTTTGAACCCAGTCAAAGCGTTCGGCCAGGGCGCGCGTCTTGTTTGACTGGACCGGACCAATGAAGTGCCACTCGAGGCGGGCCGACGACAGCGCATCGATTTTGCCCAGGGCCTCGTCGACGTAGCTCTCGCCGAACCGGGTCTGTCCGGCCTCGACCAAGGCCCTGATTTTCTCCAGCGACTGTTTTTTACTGACAGCCAGCAGCTTGATGTCGGCGTCCGACCGGCCCGGCCGGGACGCCGCAGCGTTGATTCGTGTGAGAACCTTCTCAAAACGGGACATGATGTTTCGTTGTCGTCTGCTCGAATGGGCTGGTATGCTTGGACTGTGCGCCGGGTAACCGGCGGGTCTGGCCGGCGTTGGTATTGTCACCTTTGTAGACGACCGACACTGCAACTCAATTTTCACGGGCTCGATTCTCACGGGGACGATTGCCATGGACATTACCGAACTGCTTGCCTTCACCGTAAAAAGCAAGGCATCGGATCTGCACATCTCGGCCGGGCTGCCGCCCATGATCCGCGTCGACGGCGATATCCACCGGATCAACACTCCGCCGATCGACAACAAGAACATGGCCGATCTGATTTACTCGACCATGAACGACAACCAGCGGCGCGACTACGAAGCCAATCTGGAAGTCGATTTCTCCTATTCGGTGCCCGGGCTGGCCCGCTTCCGCGTAAACGCTTTCAATCAGCATCGCGGCATGGGCGCGGCCTTCCGGGTGATTCCCAACGAAATCTGGACGCTCGAAGACATTCACGCACCGAGCGTGTTTCGCGACATCATCGAAATCCCGCGCGGCCTGATCCTGGTGACCGGCCCGACCGGGTCGGGCAAGTCGACCACGCTGGCGGCGATGATTGATCATCTCAACAAGACGGTGCCGGGCCACATTCTGACCATCGAGGATCCGATTGAATTCGTCCACACCCCGCAACGCTGCCTGATCAACCAGCGCGAAGTCAAGCGCGATACCCACGGCTTCAACCAGGCCTTGCGCTCGGCCCTGCGCGAGGACCCGGACATTATCCTGGTCGGTGAGTTGCGCGACATCGAGACCGTCCGCCTGGCGCTGACGGCGGCCGAAACCGGTCACGTGGTCTTCGGCACGCTCCATACTTCCTCGGCGCCGAAAACCATCGACCGGATCATCGACGTCTTTCCCGGCGACGAAAAGCCCATCGTGCGCTCGATGCTGTCGGAATCCCTGCGCGCGGTGGTCTCGCAGACCCTGCTCAAACGCATTGGCGGCGGGCGCGTGGGCGCACACGAGATCATGGTCGCCACGCCGGCCATCCGCAACCTGATCCGCGAGGACAAGGTCGCACAGATGTACTCCGCCATCCAGACCGGCCAGAATGTCGGCATGACCACCCTTGATCAGTGCCTGGTTGACCTGGTGCGGCGGGGCGTGGTGGCCAAGCAGGAGGCGGTACGCAAGGCCCAGAACAAGCAGGCCCTGGCCTGATCGATCCAAGCCACACCCTCGGGAGCAAGACTGATGCACGATATTCGCAACTGGCTACGGGAACTGCACGAGGCCAAGGGCTCGGATCTGTTCGTAACCGTCGGGGCCCCGCCGTGCCTCAAGGTGAACGGCCGGATTCAGCCGATCGGGCACGACGCCCTGACCCACACAGAGGTCAGCAGCATAGTCCACGGGATCATGCGCGAGGATCAGCGCGAGGAATTCAAGACCACGCGCGAGTGCCAGTTCGCCATTTCGCTCGAAGGCGCGGCCCGCTTTCGGGTCAGCGCGTTTTACCAGCGCAACAGCATCGGCATCGTTTGTCGCCGCATCGAGACCAGAATTCCCTCGTTCGCCGAGCTGGATTTGCCCGAATCTCTGGCCGATCTCGCCATGGCCAAGCGCGGCATCGTGTTTCTGTGCGGCGCGACCGGGACCGGCAAATCGACCACCGCGGCGGCCATGATTGGCCACCGGAACTGCAATTCCACCGGGCACATCATCTCGGTCGAGGATCCGATCGAGTACGTTCACAAGCATCGCAAGTGCCTGGTGACGCAGCGCGAAGTCGGTCTCGATACCATGTCGTTCGAAATAGCCTTGCGCAATACGCTGCGCCAGGCGCCGGACGTGATCATGATCGGCGAAATTCGCACGCGCGAATCGATGGAGCACGCCATCACTTTTGCCGAAACCGGCCACCTGTGCCTGACCACGCTGCACGCCAACAACGCCAACCAGGCCCTGGACCGGATCCTGCACTTTTTCCCCGAGGATCGGCACCAGCAAATACAGCTGGATCTTTCGTTCAACCTCAAGGCGATCGTTGCCCAGCAGCTGATCCCGTCGATCGAAGGTGACCGCCGTCACGTCGCGGTCGAGGTGCTGATCAATTCACCGCTGGTGCAGGAGAAAATCCGCAAGGGCAAGCTTGAAGAACTCAAGAAAATCATGCGGGATTCGCGTCACCACGGCATGGTGACTTTTGACCAGAGTCTGTTCAGCATGTACCAGCAGGGCCTGATCACTTACGAGGATGCCTTGCGCCATGCCGATTCGGCCAACGATCTGCGCCTGACTGTCAAGCTCAGCGAGGGGGCCGACTCGGATCGTCTCAGCGGGCGGCTGAAGGATATGAACCTGGTTGACGATGGGCGCACGCTGTAATAACCCGGCCTTGCAGCGCCGTTAACTGTCGGTTAACCGGCCAGGGCATACCATGCTCGTTCCGCTGACCGCCGGCGGGCACGGGTCGTTTCCTTATCAGGAGTTTACTCGTCGCCATGCGCATTCTGATCATTGAAGACAACCGCGATATCGCCGCCAACCTTGGCGACTTTCTCAGCGATCGCGGTCATGAAGTCGACTACGCCTACGATGGCGTCACCGGCCTGCACCTGGCCATAGTCAACGACTTCGACGCCATCGTGCTCGATCTCGCCCTGCCCGGAATGGATGGGCTGGAGGTGTGCCGCAAGCTCCGCGAGGAGGCACGGAAGGGCTCTCCGGTACTGATGTTGACCGCACGCGACCAGCTCGACGACAAGCTCGCCGGTTTCGACTCGGGAGCGGATGACTATCTGGTCAAACCGTTCGAACTGCGCGAGGTCGAGGCACGTCTGGAAGTTCTGGCCCGGCGCGGTCAGCGCGTCAAGCCGCGCGAGCTCAAGGTGGCCGACCTGGAGTACAACCTCGAGACCTACACCGTCCGGCGCGCCGGCAAAAAGGTCGACCTGAACCCGATTGGTCTGAGATTACTGGAAAAACTGATGAGTGCCTCACCCGCGGTGGTGACCCGGCGCGACCTGGAGCAGCATGTCTGGGGCGAGGAGTTGCCCGACAGCGACAGTCTGCGGGTGCACATCCACACCCTGCGCGCAGCGATCGACAAGCCGTTCGGCTCGCCGCTGATCAATACCCGGCACGGTATCGGATACTGTCTTGCCCCACCCGATGAAGTTTCGTCGTCGGCTTAGAAGCCGACTGGTCCTCTCCTTCCTGTTGTTCGGCACGCTGCTCAGCGTGCTGTTTGCCGGTGCGGCCCTGTTTTTGCAGAACTGGCTGGAAGACGCGCTGATTGCCAACACGCTGGCCGACGAGGTGGATCAGTACATCAGCGACCTGCGGCGCGACCCGACGCTGGTCGAGCCCTTCTATACCCGCATCCAGGGGTATGTCACGCGGCCCGAGCGGGCCGATATCGTCCCGCCGGCGTTTCGCGACCTGCCCAGCGGGGTTCATGATGTTCGAACCGATGGCGCCTACTACAAGGCAGCGGTGCGCAAGGACGAAGATTTCTGGGTCTTCCTGACCTACGACGTGTCGGAGAACAGGGAACTCCTGCGGCGACTCATCTGGGCCCTGGTGACGGTGGTGCTGTTTTTCTCCCTGCTCTCGCTGGGGCTGGGAATCTGGTCTTCGGGAAGAGTGCTGGCGCCGGTCACCGAACTGGCGCGGCGGCTTGAATCACTGGACGAAAACACACCCCCGGCCGCGCTGAGTCGGCACTTTCCCGATGACGAAGTCGGTCAACTGGCCACCGCTCTGGACGCGTATGCCACCCGGCTGCACGAACTGGTGGAGCGAGACCAGGCCTTCAACGCCGATGTATCGCACGAACTCAGAACCCCGCTGGCCGTCATTTCCGGTGCCACCGAGTTGATGCTGGCGCAGCCTGACTTGTCCGACCGCAATCGGGAGCGCCTGCTGCGGATTGCCAGGGCCGCACGCCAGTCCACCGACATCACCACCGCGCTCCTCCATCTGGTGCGGGCGGTTCGCGATCGCGGGTCGGATCCTGGCGGTCAGGATGTAGGCCGCATCGCCGATCAAGTGGTGACAAACTATCGTCCGCTGGTCGGTGACCGACCGCTGCAACTGGAACTGGATCCACGCCAGAAGCTGAGCGTGATTGCTCCGGAAGCGGTTATTGCCGTGGTCCTGGGCAACCTGGTCGGCAACGCCGTGCGTTACACCGCACAGGGCGAGGTTCGGGTCGAAATCGACCACGGTGAGGTACGTATCCTGGATACCGGACCCGGCATTGCCGAGGCTGAACTGTCACAGGTATTCGATCGCCATTTCCGCGGCCGGCAAACCGCCGGAACCAAGGGCTCGGGCCTGGGCCTGTCGATCGTCAAGCGCTTGTGCGACCTGCACGGATGGCAGATCGATTTTCGCAACCGCAGCGAGGGCGGATTGGTGGTGACGGTGCGATTTTTCCCGGATCAAGAAGCAAAGCTTACCCCGTAGGCTAGACTATCGAGATGGCTATCGTTCACTGTCCCGCCTGTGGCCAGCGCATGTCCTCGCTGGCCAGGGCCTGTCCCCACTGTCACACCGCGGTTGGCGAAATGAGCGACACGGAGCGCGACCGGCTGGCGCGCAAACGCTGGCGCAAGCAGGCCGATCGTGCCGCCAACGCCACCTACATCGCGCTCGCCCTGCTCGTGATCGGCGCAATCTGGTGGTGGGGGGCGCCGCCCCAGGGCTGGTTCTTTCCGCCACCGGTAGGCGCGCTTGTCAGCTTGCCGATCGGTCTTGCGCTGTACCTGGTGGGGCGCGGCTGGCTGCTGTGGCTGCGCTTGCCGCGCAACCGCCCGCCGCCGGAGTAGATCGACGACTCCGCCGCTTTCTATCGGACCCGTCGAACGCGAACCCGGGTGTTGTAGCTGGCAACTTGCATTTGCCAGGAGCCGAACAACCCGGGCCGGATGACGACTTCAGGGTTATCCAGTTCGGGGACTGCGAAAGTGCCCGGTTCGGCCTGCTGCCAGACCATGCCGTTTTCCAGCTCAAACGTGTCGGTGCCACGCCAGCCACTGAAGCTGCCAACCAGACGGCTCTGAATCTCGTTTCGCTCCCCGCCCGACAGCCCGCGACGATCTCCGGCCGGAGGTGCACCATCACGCTGTTGGGTCTGTTGGGCCGATTCCTGGCTCGCGGGCGCGGCTGCAGCCCAGTCAGGCACCTCGCCCTCGGCCAGGGAACGCGCCTGGATCCAGCGATTCAGGCTGGCCAGTTCGTCTTCGGTCAGCTTGTGCAGGCCGGCGTCGCGAAATTCGCGGCCGGTCATCCTTTCCTCCAGCGTGGAAAAACCGGTCGCCAGGGTCAGGCCCGGCAACAACATCAGGGCAAGCCCGAAAGTGGGAATGAAAAGGTTTGGTTTCATGGGTTAGATCAGGTCAGGCCGAAGCATTACAGATCGTGCTTGTAGCGCACGTAGGGGATCCGACCGTAGATGTTTTCCAGCGGATCTTCCAGTCCAGGGTCCAGCGTTGTCTCATCGGCGCTCCGGGGAGCGGCATCGAGCAGATTACTCACCCCGATGCTGATCGAGGCATTGCGGACGGCGCGCCAGGACAACTCCAGGTCAAAGGAATGCAGCATGGCCTGCCGATACTGACCAGGGCCCATCCACAAGGGCATGTCACGGGCCTGGCCGACGAGATCACCGCTGAGGCTGCCCCGTCGCCAGCCCAGCGCCAGTTGGGCGCTGTTGGCATAACGCTGGAAGTCACCACCGGACAGACCCTGCGGGTCGTTGCTGCCCAGACCGAGGTCCAGCAGGCTCATGCGCTGCCGGTAGCGGGCCACCTGCAATCCGACCAGAAAATCACCGACCCGGTCGTGAGCAATACCAAAACTGACGCCGGCATCCACGCCGTCGACGGCGCGCACGTCGGCTATGCGCTCGCCGCGGGAAAACCAACTGCCGCCAGCCGGTTCCATGATGCCGACCCCGCCACCGGAAACCTGGCCGGAAAATGCGCCGACACCCAGTTCCAGCCCTGGTGCAGCGGTCCACTGCCCACCAAGCCGCACGAGATTGACCGAGCCATCCGGTACCGGCTCGTCAACGAAATGGCAATCCTCGGCCAGGAACGAGTCGATGGTTGAAGTAAGGCGGTTGCACTGGATATGGGCCAGGCTGGCCGTATTCATTTGCCAGGCTTCCAGCGACCACGAAAACATGCGGTCGCGTTCATCCACTCCGGGGGTCTCGGCCAGCGGCATGGTCATGGTCAGGCGCGGGCGCAGACTGGGCAACCCCAGGCTATCGCGCTCGAACAGCATGCTCGTGCGCGGAACCGACAGCGGCCCGACAGCCGCCCGCTCCAGATCAACCTCTGCCGGCTGTCCCAGCTGCTGGCCCAACTGCTGGCCCAACTGCTGGCCATGCGCCGCCGTTGCCAGCAAAGCGGCAAATCCGAAAGCGAGCTTGGAGAGCGACAGGCGCATGACTTCAGTACTTGTTCCCTACGGTTACCAGCTTGGAGCGTTGTGATGGAAAAAAGTTTTCGCCAAGTTGAGTCTAGCAAACAAGCGCCTGGAAAAGCCAGCACATTCGGCGCGCAAATCCACTGATTTATCTAAGTTTTACACCGCAAGGAGACCCCGCTCAGCGCGGCTGATTTGCAAATCCGGGCAAGTTTGTATAGCTTCGCAGTACTTGCCACGGTCGGGATACAAGGCGAAACGCATGGACGAGAAATATCTGGTTGGCCTGGACGGCAGCGACTGCGGCCGGCGCGCCGTTGCCGAAGCCATGCGCCAGGCACGGCTCAGCGGGGGCGACGTGGTCCTGAGCTACGTAATTCCCTGGTCGCCATTCAGCTTTTCCACGGCCGAGGAGAACGCTCTGCGCCACAAGCGCCGCGAAGAGGAACTGGTCTGTGCGTCCGAGAAGATCCTGCTGCCGGAACAGCAACGCCTCCGCAAGGAGGGGATTGACTGCGAAATTGTTGCTCGGCACGGTCACCCGGCCAAGACCCTGGCCCATCTCGCGCGCGAGCATGAAGTGACCGTGATCGTGATTGGCGCAATTGGCGATACGCCGATCAAGTCGCGCTTTCTCGGCGGCACCGCCAGCACCCTGATCCAGATTTCTCCCTGCCCGGTGCTGGTAGTTCCCTGATCCGTTTTTTCATCACCCGCCGGCGGCCTGTGCAGGGTCGTCGCCACCGGAGAAGCCCGTGAGCCGCAATCTCAACGCCCTTCTTGTTCTTCCTGGCCTGTCCGCACTGGTCCCCCTGCCGGCCACCGCCGCGACCCTCGATGAACGCATCGAGCAGTGGGTCGCCCCGCTGGCCGGCTTTGTCGAACGGTTGATCCTGTTTCCCCTGCCGATTCCCGGCAGCGAGGCCCATATGCCTTTCGTGGTGCTGTGGCTGGTGATTGCCGCGGTCTTCTTCACCGGCTATTTTCGATTCATCAACGTGCGCGGGCTGGCCCACGGTTTTCGCCTGATTCGAGGTGACTACAACGACCCGCGGGCAGCCGGCGAAGTCACCCACTTCCAGGCCCTGGCCACCGCCCTGTCGGGTACGGTCGGCCTGGGCAACATTGCCGGGGTGGCGATTGCGGTGTCGGTCGGCGGTCCCGGTGCCGTTGTATGGATGATGCTGGCCGGGTTTCTGGGCATGTCGTCGAAATTCGTCGAATGCACGCTCGGCGTGAAGTACCGCTCGGTGAACGCCGACGGCAGCATTTCGGGCGGGCCGATGTGGTACCTGTCGCGTGGCCTGGCCGACCGTGGCCCGGCCCTGGCCAGGCTGGGCAAGATTTGCGCCGTGGTCTTCGCGCTGTTCTGCGTCGGCGGCTCCTTCGGTGGGGCCAATATGTTCCAGTCCAACCAGAGTTTTCAGCAGGTCTTGAGCGTGACCGGCGGAGCGGATTCCTGGTTTGCCGGGCGCGGCTGGCTGTTCGGACTGATTCTGGCGGCTCTGGTCGGCCTGGTCATCATCGGCGGCATCCGCTCAATCGCCCGCGTGACCTCCAAGGTCGTGCCGATCATGGGCGCAATCTACATTCTGGCCGGGCTGGTGATCATCGCGGTTCACATCGATCAGGTCCCGGCTGCCTTTGCCCTGATGTTTTCCTCGGCCCTGGGCGTGAGTTCGGTGGCCGGCGGGGCGCTGGGCGTGCTCGCCATTGGCTTCCAGCGCGCGGCCTTTTCGTCCGAGGCCGGTATCGGCTCGGCCGCGATCGCCCATTCGGCCGTCCAGACCCGCGAGCCGGTCAGCGAAGGCGTGGTCGCCCTGTATGAGCCCTTTGTCGACACCATCATCGTGTGCACCATTACCGCGCTGGTGATCATCATTTCCGGGGTCTACGTGGACGGGGGCGGCATGAGTGGCGTCGAACTGACCTCAGAGGCATTCGGCACCGTAATCGGCTGGTTCCCCTACGTCCTCGCCCTGGCGGTGATCCTGTTTGCCTATTCCACCATGCTGGCCTGGTCGTACTACGGGCTTAAATGCTGGACTTTTCTGTTCGGCGAAACCTCCGCGGCCGCCTATACCTACAAGATCCTGTTTCTGTTGTTCGTCGTGCTCGGGGCGAGCATGCAGCTGGGCGCGGTGATCGGTTTTTCCGACGCCATGATCCTGGCGATGGCCTTCCCCAACCTGCTCGGCATCTACTTCCTGCTGCCGACGGTGCGGCGCGAGCTGGATCGCTATTGGGCCAAGGTCAGGGGCGGTACGTTGCCAACGTGGCGCGAAAATCTGGCGCGGCAACGACGCTGAGACGCAAAACGCCGGGGCGAACCCGGCGTCTTGCGTCTCGGAAATTCCAAAGAGAACCCGATGCTTACTTGATCTTGGCTTCCTTGTAGGCAACATGCTTGCGCACTACCGGATCGTACTTCTTGAATTCCAGTTTGTGCGGCGTGTTTTTCTTGTTTTTGTTGGTGGTGTAAAAATGCCCGGTGCCGGCCGAAGAGACCAGCCTGATCTTGTCGC
>PXBD01000072.1 GCA_003565625.1 Gammaproteobacteria bacterium | reverse complement strand
GGTCGCGCAGGTCGGATTCATCCCGACGAACGCGATAGAGCACGGCTGAGCCGTCCAGTTGCCACCAGGCCTGCTCGACCGGGTTGCCGATCCAGGCCGGGTCGGCCATGATCTGGCGCAGGTCGACAGTTTCGCCGGGTGCATCAGTGCTGCTCAGGCCGGCAAGACCGACCAGAAGCAAGGTGGCCACTATCCATCGCTGGGTCATGATTGCGAACTACTCTTTAAAGTGTTTGGCTCGGCCGCAGTATAGCCACGCACTGTAGTGCGAAATGACCGGTTGTTGCTGGCGGCTGCGTAATAAGGCTCGAAGCAATATCCACAGTGTTCGGAAAATGAAGGTTTTTGCTGGTCTGCTGAGTCTGATGCTGATCCTGCCCCTGGGCAGCGCATGGGCATTTCCTCGTACTTTGTTCGAAGCCGAACCCAACGACACCCCAACGCAGGCCCAGTCGTTCCGCGGCGAGGCCCGGGTCGTTGGCGATCTCACGAGCCGCGATGTCGATCATTTCTGGTGGGTTTTCGATGACGAAGAGTCGGTGCGGTTCTGGACGGTGGAACTCCGTGCCGACCGTCCGGACTCGGGTATTCGGCTGCGCCTGAGCTGGCCAGGCGAGCCGGAGAGTGCCGTATTCGAATTTGGCGCTGAGCCGGTCGGGGGGAGAGAGACAGCACTGCTCGATCTGGCCATCCCGCCGGGTGCAGTCGAGGCGCTCGGTCGCCAGCTGATCCTGCCGGCCGGCGAGCAATTGATTACCCTGGAGGCCGATGGGCACGGTGGCGGCTACGAGTTGATCCTGCGCAGCACAGGGCCGGTGCGCGTGAACCGAACCCTGGCAGAAGAAGAGACTTACGAGCGGCCGCCGCAGCCGGATCAGTGGACCATTCTGCAGGTTGCCGATTCCGTCCTGAGCCTGCCGCTGCTGCCTCAGGACGGCGACGACCGACGCTGGCAGGCCGAGGTCCTTGGCGAACTGGGCGCGCCGCTTGCCGTTGAGCTTCAAAGCCTGACCGAATCCGCAACGCCAGATCACCTTGAATTGCTGGCTGGCGCGCAGCGCTGGACCCGGCTGGCGCTTGGGCCCGCCAGTGAAATCGGCTTCGAGCGCGCCGATGGTCAGCCGCTGGGTCGGATCGGGTTGCGTCTGATAGACGATGGTCCGCTGACCCTGCCTGCTGCGGCTGACGAAGCTGCCGAGGAGTTGCTCTGGCTGCAGCCAGAGGAGACAGTTGCGCTGAATCTGGAGCCGGGACAGCGGCGCAGTCTGGCCTTTGAGGTCGATGCAGCCATGGCTGAAGGTGCTTTGGATATCGGCGTGGCCGGCGACGGAGCGGTCCAGGTCTGCCTGATTGAGCGGAATGTCGAGCGGCCATTCTGCACGCGTGGAAGGATTGCGCAGGAATACAGCGTCTGCGAACCCGCCCATCGTGGAGCCCGCGACCCGGTTTGTCGTGAGAGCGGTCTCGAGCCCCTGTTTGACGCTATCCAACTGACCGCCGGTGCCTACGAACTCAGGCTTCAGAATCAGGACCGGTGGGAGTCACAGACCCTGGAATTGAAGCTTCAGACCACCAGCCCGCCGCTGCCCGGACGGGCCAGAGAGCCGAATGATCACCGTCACTGGCCGGCGCCACTGGTTGCTGGACAGCCTCTGTCGGGGCAGCTGCGCGGTCAACGCAGTGCGTATTTTGATGTGCTGGTTCCGGCTCAGCCGGCTTTCTGGAGTTTGCGTGCTACCGGGGATGCGCTGGCCGCCCTCGGAATCGCCCGCTGGCATGTTCAGCGTGACTCGATCGCCCGGGCGGAAAGCGATGACGGGGTGATCAGCCTTGGCCACGACTATCTGCAGCTGGCTCCGGGTCGCTACCGGATTGAACTCAGCGGCCGGGACAGCGATTACGAGATCGTCCTGGAAGCCGCCGATCCACCGCCGCCCGGCGTGGAACTGGAGCCCAATGATGAACCCAGGCTGGCCAACCAGATTGTGCCAGGTCAGGTGATTCGCGGCAATTTCCACAGCCCGGCCGACCGTGACTGGTTCCATTTCCATCTGCCGGGCTGGAACCGGATCAACCTGGCGGTCGAACCACCGGCAGATGGTGATCTGCGCCTGCACCTTAACTGGGGCGATAACGAAATCATGCAAACCGCCGCCCTGGATGAGCCGACCCGGCTGTCGGCTGTTCTGCCGGCCGGAGACTACTACCTGGTCCTTGATGGGCCGGGTAAGTCGAGTGGCGCCTATGCCGTCGAGCTGAGCCTGGACCAACCCTGGCAGCACACAGCACCGCCGCATCCCGTGCCGTTCCGCCGTCACCCGGGTCCCTTGCCTGAATCCGGCGAGGTGTATCAAGTGGTCGGCGGGGTTGCCCACACGCGTGGTTACTTCCAGCTTCCGGTCAGTATGGATGAGCGCGTGGTCGCTGTTCAGCACTGGCCAGGCGTGCTGGAGGCCCGCTTTTTCTCCCCCGACGGGGATTCCCTGCCCTGCATTTCGGGTTCGTCGAATCGAGCCTGTGAGCTGACGGTTGCCGCGGGTCAGTCAGTAACCGTTGAAACCTTGCAAACAAGGCGGGCCCGGCAGGCGATCGTGATTGATGATCCGGTTTCGCCCGCGGACGGGGGGCAGCTGGTCCAGATGTCTTTGGGCAGCCCGGTTGCCCGACTGGCTGCCGGCAGTGAGTGGTTCCAGAGGGTACCGGTTCGGCTGGAAATCGAGCCCCGGGGTTTTCGCGGCAGTCTGCCTCTGCGGGCGCATCTGAGCCACGCCGATGTCGGCTTTTTCGGCTTGCCTGATTCGCTGGAGATCGATGATGATCAGATGATTGCTCTGGACTTGATGGCAAGGCTACCGGCTGGGCTGGATGAAATCTTGCCGGTCAGTCTGTTTGTTCAGGCTGGCGAGACACAGGCGAGGCTGGACTGGGCCGTGGCTGCTGATGCCGAGCCGGTCGACGGTTTCCAGGACGATGGCCTGCCTGGGCACCTGGCCGGCCTGGTCAATCTGGGCTGGAACGCTTTGGGCGCGGTATTTATCGACCCGGACACTCGCGAGCCGGCGCCGCTGCGCCTGCGCGAGCGGGCAACCGATCTTTATGTGGGTCTGGACCAGCTGATTGACGACCTGGCAACGCTGGGCAGCTATCTGCGCTGGAATCGGGCTATGGGCGAGCCCCTGCCGCCGCTGCGCCTGGCGCTGGGGGGTGGGCGCGTCCATGCGCTTGGCTTTAACAACCTGTCCGGTCATCCGCTGGGCGCGCGCTGGGCCGGTGTTCAGATCGAGTTCGGGCCCTCGGCGACGGAATTCGGGCCGCCACAGTTCTTCGAGCTTGACCCGCAGGACGGTGAGCAGTTGTTCGAGCTGGATGAGCCGGTCGAGGCACAGTATCTGAGGATTACCCCGTTGAGCAGCTGGGGCGGCGAGCAACCCTCCGGCTCCGGCCTGCTGCGCGTCCTGGGCAAGCCGCTGGAGCCCGGGGCGCCTGCGGATGTGCTGGCGCCGGAGAAGGGCGGGCATATCGCCTGGACCCGTCCACCGCTGGATGAGCAGCTTCGCGCCTATACCCAATTTGACCGTCTGCCGGACATGTTCGCTGACGCCCGGCCCCTGCCAATTCGCGGTCACCTGCAAACCCTGGTTTACGGCATGAATCAGAACCGTGCTGCTCGCTTGTCGGGCTTGGGCTGGCTGGAACGGATGGATGTGGGTGGTCAGGCGGTGGAAACGGTCCGGGTCAGCATTGCGCTCAACAGCCCCGCCGGGCCTTGGGAAGATCTTGGTGAGTGGCAGCTCGAGCGCGACGCGGAGGGTCGTGCGCGGCTGGATTTCGACGCGCCGGTCTGGGCCCGCTATCTGCGCCTGGATATCCACCTGCCGGATGCCGATACACCTGATCAGCCGTCGGCCTGGAACCTGCCCGCGGCGGTCTCGGCCTGGGAGAGTGTGGATCTGGCCAGCCGGGAATCCATCCTCGGCTGGTGGGGTCACGATCGCATGAGCGGCCCCTACGAGCAGGCGGTCGAGCTGACCGAAGCACTCTGGCCGGTCGACGATCAGCACAGTGCGCCCGAGCAGCCCAGGGCGCTGGAGGCGACCCTGATCGGAGAACTGGCGGCACCTGGCGATGTGCGCAGCTACCGCATCGATCTGGCCGACGGTGAAAACAGCCTGTTTGTGGCGCTGGAAGAAGACCAGCCGGGCCGCATCGATCTGCGCCTGATCGATCCGAATGGCGATATGGTGGATACCCGCCTGCATCGACCCGAGACTGGTCGTATCGCCTTGGAGCACATCGGCCTGGAACCGGGCAGCTATCGTCTGGACGTCATTCATTTGCCACGCAATATCGTCTTCATCTGGGATGGCAGCGGCAGCATCGCCGAGCACCAGCCGGTGATCTACCAGGCGCTTATGCGCTTTGCCCAGGATCTGGCGCCAGGCCATGAGCGGGCCAACCTGATCGCCCTGGGCGGGCCGTTGATGCTGCGGGGCTGGGCTGATCATCCCGAGCAGATCCGACGTACCCTGGCCGAGTACGATGATCGCTTTGCCGGCTCGGACTCGGAGCCGGCGCTGGCCCTGGCCACGCGTGCCATGGCCCAGGAGCCGGGCGAAGGGGTGATCTTCCTGATCACCGATGCCGAGCTGGTCAGTCGTGATCTGGCCGCCTGGGATGTGCTGGAATCGCAACGCCCGCGGATTTTCGCGCTTGAAATCAACCACGGCGAGGATTGGGGCAGTTACGCGCATCGCCATTTCCAGCAGCTGATGCAAAACTGGGCAAGAATCGGCGGCGGGCAGTATCACTACACCGCCGACCGAAGCGGCCTGATCCGGGCATTCGAGTCCGGCATGCGCCAGATTCGCCAGCCTGGACGTTTCCGGCTGGCCGCCGAGACCGCCTACCGCGATCCGCCCCGGCCTGGCAGTCTGCAGATTGTCAGCGGAGACGAGCCCGCCGTCGGTGGTGGCGTCGTGCACCTGATCTTCGATGCGTCCGGATCGATGCTGCGCCGCATGGAAGGCGGACGCCGGATCGAGGTGGCCCGACAGGTTGCCCGGGACATTCTCGATGAGCGCATTCCCGAATCGGTCCCCGTGGCCTTCCGCGCCTACGGCCACACCGAGCCGCATTCCTGCGAAACCGAACTACTGGTCGCGCCCCGTCTCGGCAACCACGATCAGGTGCGGGCGGCCATCGACCGCATCCAGGCCATCAACCTGGCCCGTACACCTCTGGCTGCATCCATTGATGCCGTACTTGAAGACCTGAAAGAATTCGAGGACCAACATCGACTGGTCGTGCTGTTGACTGATGGTGAAGAAACCTGCGATGGCGACCTGGAAGCATCGGTAGAACGACTGATCTCTGCCGGCGTCGACGTCCGTTTGAACATCGTCGGCTTTCATATTGATGAGATTGGCCTGCAGGGCGACTTCGCACGCTTCGCCAGCATGGGCCGCGGTGAGTACTTTGACAGTCAGGACGGTGAGGAGCTGATTGACGGCTTGCGGCAGGCGCTGGCGGCAACGTTTCTGGTGCTGGATCGGAACGGACAACGCATCGCCGAAGGCAGGGTCGACGGCCATTCGGTCAGCCTGATGCCGGGCGACTATCACGTGCTGTTGCAGGATCATCGTGGTGAACGTCGCCGCGCTTTGTCGATTGAGCCGTCAGGAGCGAAGACGCTTGATGCGACGGTCGATTTTTAAGTGAAGCTGGCAGTGCTTGGAAAGTGCAGATGCTTTTGGCTTGAGAAGAGTTTCAGGAGGCAGTGATGTGTACGGTTTTTCGAGGCAATAAGCTCATGGGCGTGGGAGTTGTGCTGGCGCTGCTTTTTATATTTTTGCCGGAGGGAAAAGCTGTCGATAGCTGCAGGGATGGTCGCGATCCCGATACGATCGAGTTGCGGCTCGGGATCAGCATGTGCGTAATCGCGGTGCTTGCGGATGTGGACTGTAACTTCAATTAGGAAAAATGTAGATGAGAAGTGGAATGCCTTTTGAAAAGTCGTGTTTGCTGTTGGTGTCTGCGTGTTTTCTTGTTCTGGTAGCCAGCGCCGAGGTGCCGGAACTCACCGCCGCCCAGCAGGGTATTGATCTACCCGGAAATCTGGCCGCATCGATTCCCTTCTCGGCGGAGGTGGTCGTCGGCAACCAACTCCAGATTGTCGGGACGCACTACATCAACTTCCAGTTCAGCCTGGCCTGGCCGGAGGCGGTCGAGTTCTTTGCTGCCGGTCTGCCCGAGGCGGGCTGGGAGGTCACCAGGGAGCAGTTGCCCGAGCAGGCCACCGGGCCGCGTCGTGCGTTGTGGCAGGCCAGCGGTCACGGAGCGGAACTGACGCTGAGTCTGCAAACATCGGGCGGCGTGGAGGGAAGCCACAGCGGCGGGGTGCTGCAGGTGCGACCAGATCAAAACTGAAAGCCGGTTGATGCAAAAATCCGGAATCCCTGTTGCGAGCGAGCATGGAACACCGGGTTGGCCCCGGCCAAAGCAGATTGATCGGCAGGCTCGAGCCGTTCGTCGCTGCCATCAGCGAGGTCGATCCGCCGCAGGTCGCGCAGGTCGGATTCATCCCGACGAACGCGATAGAGCACGGCTGAGCCGTCCAGTTGCCACCAGGCCTGCTCGACCGGGTTGCCGATCCAGGCCGGGTCGGCCATGATC
>PXBD01000005.1 GCA_003565625.1 Gammaproteobacteria bacterium | reverse complement strand
TGCTGGCCGAGCGCGATGCCGAAATCGCCGAGCTGCGCTGTCGGCTCGATGTGCCGTGGTGGCGGCGCTGGTTCACACGCCGGTGAAAATGTCCTCTCCGGCCCGCCCTGAATCGCCGCTGGCCAGGGTCACGGCGGTCGTCGTCAACTACAACTCCGGGCGCTGGCTGGAGCGCTGTGTGCTGGCCCTGCGCGGGGATGACAAGGCGCCGCCCGCCGTCGAGGTGCTCGACAACAACTCCGACGACGGCAGCCTGGAAGAACTGCCCGACTTGCCGGGCGTGCGCATCCGCCGCTCGCCGCGCAACCTCGGTTTTGGCCGCGGCGTCAACCTGGCCGCGCGCGCGGTCGAAACCGAGTATTTGTTGATCATCAACCCCGACTGCCTGCTGGTGCCCGACGCCTTGTTGCGCCTGGTCGAAGAACTCGATGCCCATCCCGACGCCGGGCTGGTCTCGGGCCGGATTTTCGACATGAGCGGCAATGAGCAGCGCGGCAGCCGCCGGCGCCTGCCCACGCGCCGGCGCGTGCTGGATGAAGTGCTGCGCTTCCGCGGCCGGAACGGCATTGACCTGACGCACTTGCCGGCCCCGCAGACGGCCGAAGAGGTTGAAGCAGTCTCAGGTGCCTGCATGCTGCTGCGCCGCCAGGCGTTGCTTGATGTGGGCGGTTTCGACAAGCACTACCCGCTGCATTTCGAAGACCTGGACCTGATGGCGCGTCTGCACCAGGCCGGCTGGACCATTCGTCTGCGCTCGGACGTGGCTGTTTCCCACGCCGGTGGCGTGTCCTCGCGCTCGCGACCGGTGCGGGTACTGTGGAAAAAACACCTCGGCCTGTGGCGCTACCTCAATCGTCACCCTGAACTCCCCTGGCCGTGGTGGAACCGGACCCTTTGGTGGCTGGGGATCTATGCTCACGCGGTGGCCATAACACCGCTGACGCTGTGGCGCGGCCGCTGACTCCCGAGTCCGTGCTGCTGGTCCTAGGCGCCAGCACCGCGGCCGGACGTTGGTTCCTGGACGCGATCTCATACCGGCCCGGGATTCACGTTCTGGCCGTCTCCCGGCGCCCGCCGGATGCCCACCGCGAAGGTGTGACCTGGCTGCAGCACGACCTGGACGACGGACCGGCCCCGGCCCGGCCGAGCGTGCTGGTCAGTTTCGGGCCGGTGGGCCTGGCCGTGCGTCAGCTCCAGTCAGGCGATGGCATCGGCCGGGTGGTCGCCGTGTCTTCGGCCAGCACCGAGTTCAAGACCGACTCCCCGGACCCGCTCGAACGCTCCTTGATGAGGCGGATTCGCCACGAGGAGGCACGGCTTTTTGACCTGTGCCGCGATCGCGATGTCCTGGCCACCCTGCTCAAGACCACGATGATTTACGGCGGCGGCGAGGATGCCAACGTGCGCCGCCTCGCCAACCTGATGCGGCGTTTGCCGCTCGTGCCGGTGACCGGCCGCGGGCTGCGCGCGCCGGTCCACGCCCAGGACCTGGCCGATCTGGCGGCCCGAGTGCTTTCATTGGGGCCGGTCAGCCAGGGAGCATGGCTGCTCGGCGGCGGGGAACGCCTGAGCTATCCGGCCATGCTGCGCCGCATTGCCGATGCCGAGGGAATCCCGGCGAGGTTGTTGCCGCTGCCGGCCTGGAGCCTGCGCCCGGTCCTGGGCGCGGCCCACCTTCTTGGCAAGCTGCGCGACGTCACCCCGGCCATGCTCGCCCGCCAGGCCGAAGACCTGGTGGTCGACGACGCCCCGGCGCGCGCGCAGCTGGGCTGGAACCCGCGCCCTTTTAGTCCTTGAGCTTTTTGTACTTGAGCCGATGCGGCCCGGCCTGATCGCCGCGGCGGCGCTTCTCGTCTTTTTCGTAGTCGGAGAAGTTGCCCTCGAACCATTCCACGTGCGAATCGCCTTCAAAGGCCAGCACGTGGGTGGCGATACGGTCGAGGAACCAGCGGTCGTGTGAAATCACCAAAGCGCAGCCGGGAAACGCCAGCAGGCCTTCTTCCAGCGCGCGCAAGGTTTCCACGTCGAGATCGTTGGTTGGTTCGTCGAGCATCAGTACGTTGCCGCCGCTTTTGAGCACCTTGGCCAGGTGGACCCGGTTGCGCTCGCCGCCGGAGAGCTGGCCGACGCGCTTTTGCTGCTCCGAGCCCTTGAAGTTGAAGCGGCTGGCGTACGCGCGGGCCGGAATGCGGTAGTTGCCGATCACGATCTCGTCGGCTCCGTCAGAGATTTCCTCCCAGACCTGGGCGTCGTCGTTGAGGCTGTCGCGGCGCTGGTCCACGTAGGCCAGCTGTACCGTCTCGCCAACGCGCACCTCACCGCGGTCGGGTGCTTCGGTGCCGGCAATCATGTTGAACAGGGTGGTTTTGCCGGCGCCGTTGCCGCCGATGATGCCGACGATGGCCCCGGGCGGAATCTTGAAGCTCAGGTTCTCGATCAGCAATTGGTCGCCATAGCCCTTGTAGACGCCATCGAGTTCGATCACCTGGTCGCCCAGGCGCGGACCGGGCGCGATGTAGATCTGCTGGGTCTCGTTGCGGCGCTGGAATTCCTTGGAGTTGAGCTCCTCGAACTGGCGCAGGCGGGCCTTGCTCTTGGCCTGGCGGCCTTTCGGGTTGGTTCGCACCCATTCCAGCTCCGACTTGATCGTCTTCTGGCGCGAGGCTTCCTGTTTTTCCTCCACCGCCAGCCGGGCCTCTTTCTGCTCCAGCCAGGACGAATAGTTGCCCTCGAAGGGGATGCCGCGGCCGCGGTCCATCTCCAGGATCCAGCCGGCGACGTTGTCGAGGAAGTAACGGTCGTGGGTCACGGCCATGACCGTGCCGGGAAACTGGTCGAGAAAGCGTTCCAGCCAGGCCACCGACTCGGCGTCGAGGTGGTTGGTCGGCTCGTCGAGCAGCAGCATGTCGGGCTTGGACAACAGCAGCCGGCACAAGGCCACGCGCCGGCGCTCGCCGCCGGACAGGGTGCTGATCTTGTCGTCCCAGGCCGGCAGACGCAGGGCGTCGGCGGCGACCTCCAGGGTGCGATCCAGCTCCCAGCCGCCGGATGCGTCGATCTTGTCCTGCAACTCGGCCTGCTCGGCCAGCAGCTCGGTCATTTCCTCGTCGCTCATCGGTTCGGCGAAGCGCTCGGAGATCGCGTCGAAGCGTTCCAGTTGGGCCTTGATCTCGCCCAGGCCCAGCATCACTGCCTCGCGCACGGTCACGTCCTCGGGCAGTTCCGGCTCCTGTGGCAGGTAGCCGATGTGGATGCCCGGCTGCGGCCGCGCCTCGCCGTCGAACTCCTTGTCGACCCCGGCCATGATGCGCAGTACGGTCGACTTGCCGGCCCCGTTCAGGCCCAGCACGCCGATCTTGGCGCCGGGGAAGAACGACAGCGAGACGTCCTTGATCAGGGTCCGGTTCGGCGGCACCGTTTTCGAGACGCGGTGCATGGTATAGACATATTGGGACATGATGAATCCGTAGTGGCTTGAAGCTGACGATTGGGAGACGTCGGCGTTGGAACTCCCGACGCTCGACATGATACCCGTGTTCATCTGCGTTAATCTGCGTTCATCCGCGGTTTCCTTACTTCGGCATTAAAAAAGAGAGATCGATTGATGACAATTCTCGTCACCGGCGGCGGCGGCTTTCTCGGCCAGGCGATCGTCCGTCAGCTGATCGAACGCGGCGATGCGGTGGTCGCCCTGAACCGCTCGGCCTACCCTGAGCTGGAGGCGCTCGGCGTGGACTGCCGCCGTGGCGATATCGGCGATGCCGATGCCGTGCTGGGCGCGGCCGCAGGCTGTGATGCGGTCATCCACGTGGCCGCCAAGGCCGGGCCGGGGCTGCACGCGCCGGATTTCGAGCGGCCCAACGTGGTCGGGACCGACAACGTCCTGGCTGCCTGTGCGACCCACGGGATCGGCTTGCTCGTCTACACCTCCTCGCCCAGCGTGGTCCACGGCGGTGGCGATATCGAAAACGGCGATGAATCGCTGCCCTATGCAACACACTTCCACGCGCCGTACCCGGAAACCAAGGCCCGGGCCGAGCGCGCGGTGCTGGCGGCCAACGGCCCGGACCTGAAAACCTGCGCCCTGCGTCCACACCTGATCTGGGGGCCGGGCGACAACCAGCTGCTGCCGCGCCTGATCGAGAAAAATCGTTCCGGGCGGCTGCGCCTGCCGGCATCCGACAAGAAGATCGATACCGTCCACATCGACAATGCCGCGCGGGCCCACATCCTTGCGCTGGACAACCTGACCGGGCCCGCAACGGCGGCCGGCAAGGCCTACTTCATCAGCAACGGCGAGCCCCTGGCCAACGGCGAGATCATCGCCCGGCTACTGGAGGCGGTTGGCGAACAACCCGCGATCCGCCAGGTGCCGCTGGGCCTGGCCAACACCCTGGCCGGCGCCGTCGAGGGCGCCTGGCGCCTGACCGGGCGCCGCAGCGACCCGCCGCTGTCGCGCTTCGTGGTCGAGCACCTGGCCACCGCCCACTGGTACGACATCAGCGCCGCCCGCCGTGATCTGGGCTACGAACCGGAAATCTCCATTGCCGAAGGGCTGCGACGGTTACGCGATCGTCGGTCATCGTAGCGAGGCCGGGCGCGTGCGACTGTATCGTTCCTTTTCCTTTCCGGTTCCCAATCTGCATGCCGACTGGCCTGTGATGGAAGCCTGGCTCAACTTCGAGGGTGCGCAGGAAGCAACCTTCGATCCTGCGGCTGCTGATCGCGCTGATGAGTTCGCCGAGCTTTATTTCCGGGTTTTGGGAGCAGGAGAACCCGTTCGCAACTGCCCGATGCCAAAAGCCCGCGAGCCTTCTTCTTTCCTGGCGCAACTGGCGCTGGATCTGCAGCGCCGCGCGGGCCATATGGTTCGCCTGGCCTGGCCCCTCGCCCCGCGGGAAGACGCGTCGATTCGCTTTGTCGTTGAGTACGATCACGTGGATACGGTCGCAGGCGCGATTCGCCTGGCTCGTCGCCTGGTCAGGGCCTGGTTGCTTCGCGATCTTCCTGCAACCGACACGATTTCCCGCTTGCAGGCCGAATTCGCTCAACTCAAAGCCGCCGCAGCAAAAGTCACCACCCCAGCCGATGCGAGGGCCCTTATCTCTGCTGCCCGTAGTCGGGGGGTGCCCTGGTATCGAATGGACCGTGAGCCCTTTGACCCGATCGAAGGCGCTTTCCGTTTGCGTCCGAATGGCCTCCTGCGGTTTGGCCATGGGTGCCATCAACAGACCCTGGACGGAGTGTTCTGCGTTGAAGGTCTGAAGGATTGGCACGGACTGGTGCATAACCGTGCCCAGCGTCTGTCCTGGTTGAGCCGGAGTGGATTGCCGGTTCACGACACAGGCGCGCAAGCAATCTCAAGTGCGGCACGTGCACGGCGTGTTGCGAGGCAGATCGGCGGTCCAGTCTGGCTAGCCTGCGCTACGGGACCTGGCCTGATCGAGATGCAAGCAGAAACGGATCCCGATCGTATACAGACACTGGCCGAAAGATTGTCGCAAGCTTGTCCGGAAACCCTGCTGGGTCGGTCTCCGGAAGGGCGCCGTATCGATCTGCTCTGGATTGATGGTCAGATCTTCGGGCTGCTGGAGAATGAGACCGTGGCAACATCCCGGAGCTTGTTGGCGCTGCCATCGTCATGCGCCGAACTGAGTGCGCAGCTGGCAGCGACCCTGAATTCCGGATGCCTGAGCGTCGCGCTGGTCGAGGCGACGGCGGGCTGGCGAATACTGGATTTTGACCTGAATCCGCGCCTTGATCGATTCACGTACGATGAAAACGCGTTGGAGGAGGCGGCGCGCAGCTTGCTGTGCTGGCTGTATCCGGACGGTGCCGATGGGCGAATACCGATATTTGCTGTGACCGGTACCAACGGCAAGACTACCACCTGCCATATGCTCGAGTCGATGCTGTTGGGAGCGGGTTTCCGGGTCGGTCTTGCCACGTCGCTGGGATCGAAGGTGAACGGTGATTTGATCTGTGACCGGGAGGATGGTTACCTTCCGGGACACCTCACCGTGCTGGGTCATCCCGGGGTAGAGGTCGCGATCCTGGAATCCACGCGAGGCGGAGCGCGGAGCATCGGGCTCGGGTTTGACCGCTGTGATTTTTCGGCCTGCTTGAACGTGGCAGCTGATCACCTGAACGATGAACTGGGTTTGCGAAACCTTGAGGAGTTGGCCGAGATCAAGCAGTGGATCGCGCTGCGGGCACAAAAAGGTGTCGTGCTCAATGCCGATGATGAACGCAGCCGGGCAATGATCAGTTCGTTCAGCCAGCAGGAATTGCTGTTGGTTTCGACGTCTCGAACAGCCCGATCACTGGCCGCCGAGTTTCCTGCGGTTGATGTGTTCTGCACCGTTGAAGCACAAGCTGGTCGCAGCTGGATTACGTTGCACACTCGCAATGGCGCACGGCCGGTTGTCGCGGTGGATGAAATCCCGATCACGCTGTCTGGCATGGCGGACTATAACGTCAGCAATGCCGCTCATGCGGTCGCACTCTGTTCAGCGTTCGGGATGGAAGATGCAGCGATTGCGGCTGGGCTCAAAGGTTTCAAGCCGGATGCCCGGTCCCTGACAGCGCGTTTGAATTATTACCAGGTTGGCGCGTTTCACGTACTGTTCGACTATGCGCATAATCCGCATGGGGTGAGTGCCCTGATGAAGGTAGTGGACAGGCTCCCTGTGGCTGGCCGCAAACACCTCAATTTCGCCGTCAGTGCACGCCGCTCCGATGCTTTTGCGCGGGAAGTCGCCGCCATCGTTGCCGGGCGCTTTGACTTTTACCTGTGTACCAACTATGCCGCGCTCTATCAGCGCGGACCAGCTGAAATTCCCGAGCTGCTCCGAGCCGAATTGCTGGCTCAGGGTGTAGCACCTGGACAAATCTCGGTCGTCGAGATTGGAAATGACGGGATTCGTCGTTCACTCGAGGCGGCAGGTCCGGGTGATCTGCTCGTTGTTCTGGTCGGCAAGACCATGCGAGAGCAGTGGAAAATCATCGAGCGCTTCGGGGCAATCAAGGCCGTGGACCTTATCGCATCCGGCCCAGCCAGCGCTCCAGGCGCGAGCGCTTGAGGAGGGCGCGGTCGGAGTTTGCGACCCGGTTGTAGCTGCCGTACTTGAGCTTGACCCAGGCGTTGAGGTCGGTCTGGCGGATGAAGTCGAACAGCTTCCGGTTCAGCCGGCCGCCATCGGGTTTGCGGCGCACCGCGGTGCCCAGGTCGAGGATGACCGGGTGGCCGTCCCGGTCGATGCGCAGGTTGTCCTTGCGCTTGAGATCGCCGTGGGCGATGCCGCGTGCGTGCATGGATCGCAGGGTTTCCAGCAGGCGGTCAAAAAACCGCTCGCGGTCGGCCAGGCGGGCGTGCCGGAAGTCTTCGCCTTCGATGTAGTCCAGGACCAGGTAGCGCTCGTCGAACAGGCCGTGACAGCGCGCGAAGCCGGGCAGGCCTTCCAGTCGCCGGTAGGTCCGGTATTCGCGTTTCAGCGACTGCACGCGCAGCCAGCGCAGGGCGCCGCGCCCGCTGGGTGTCTTGATGGCCAGGTCGGTGTCGCGGAAGCGAAAGCGGCGTACCTCGCCCTGGTTGCTGCGACCGAGCGAGATTCCGCTGGCAAAGTCGAGCTGCTCGAGCCAGTCGGCGAGTGCCTCATCCGGGTGCGACAACGACTGCGAACGGGTCATCCCGGGATGATAGCCGAGGGCGAGGGGCGGGTTTCTGGCAAAATAGCGCGCACAAGGGCTCGAATTTCCGGCCGGCGGTCCCTATGTTGCGGACCGATCGGGAAACCGAACTCGCTTTTTCGTCATTGAGATGGAGATCGCCGTCATGCCGATTTACGAATACCGCTGCCAGGCCTGTGGCCACGAGCTGGAAAAACTGCAGAAAATGTCCGATGCCCCGCTGGTCGACTGTCCGGCCTGCGGCAAGGCCGCCCTGACCAAGCTGGTCTCGGCCGCCGGCTTCCGCCTCAAGGGCGGCGGCTGGTACGAAACCGACTTCAAAAAAGACGGCAAGCGCAATCTTGCCGGCGATGCCGAGGGCGGCAAGAAGGACGGCGCGGCGGACAAGCCCAAGTCCGACGCGAAGCCGGCCGAGAGCAAGTCTGCCGGCAAGCCTGCCAAGCCCTCTGCAGACAAGGCGGCCTGATCCCGTGCGAACCCATCTGTGCGGCAACATCAACGAAAATCTCAACGGCCAGAGCGTGGTCCTGTGCGGCTGGGTGGAGCGCGCGCGTGATCTGGGCGGGCTGATCTTTGTCGGCCTGCGCGATCATGCCGGCGTGCTCCAGGTAGTGATTGAGCCGGACAACAAGACCGCCTTTGCCGAGGCCGAAAAACTGCGCAATGAATTCTGCATCCGGGTGACCGGCCAGGTGCGCCTGCGTCCGGAAAGCCAGTGGAACGAGGACATGGTCACCGGTAAGGTCGAGCTGCTGGCCGAGACCGTCGAGGTTCTCAATGCCAGCGCACCGCTGCCGCTGTTGATGAGCGACGAGGACGGTGAAGAGGTGCGGCTGAAGTACCGTTATCTCGATCTGCGGCGGACGCGCATGCAGCACAACCTGCGCCTGCGCACGCGCCTGACCAAGGCCATCCGTAACTTTCTCGATGGCCATGATTTTCTGGACATCGAAACCCCGATTCTGACCCGGGCCACGCCGGAGGGTGCGCGTGACTACCTCGTGCCCAGCCGGGCCCAGGCGCAGCGTTTCTTTGCCCTGCCGCAGTCGCCGCAGTTGTTCAAACAACTGCTGATGATGGGCGGCATGGATCGCTACTACCAGATCGCGCGCTGTTTTCGCGACGAGGATCTGCGCGCGGACCGCCAGCCCGAGTTCACCCAGCTCGACCTGGAAATGGCCTTCGTCGAGGAAAGCGATGTCCAGGCAATCGCCGAGGGCATGGTCCGGGCCGTCTTTCGCGCAGTGCTGAACGTCGAGCTGCCGGGCCCGTTTCCGCGCCTGAGCTGGGCCGAGGCCATGCGCCGGTTCGGCTCCGACAAGCCGGACCTGCGCATTCCGCTGGAGCTGGTGACCGTCTGTGATGCCGTGCGTTCGGTGGAATTCAAGGTCTTCTCGGGTCCGGCCAATGACCCGGCCAGCCGGGTGGTGGCGCTGAAAGCTCCGGGAGCAGCCGGCCTGTCGCGCAAGCAGATCGATGACTATGCCGCCTATGCCGGTCGCTACGCTGCCAGGGGTCTGGCCTGGATGAAGGTCAATGATCCTGCCGCCGGTGTCGAGGGTGTCCAGTCGCCGATTGCCAAGTTCCTCGATGCAGACGCGATTGTCGCCATCCTCGCGGCCACGGATGCTGTGGCCGGAGACCTGCTCTTCTTCGGTGCCGACAAGGAACCGGTGGTCAATGCGTTCATGGGTGCGCTGCGCGTGAAGCTGGGACGCGACCTCGGCCTGGTCGAGCCGGGCTGGCGGCCACTGTGGGTGGTCGATTTCCCGATGTTCGAATTCGACCCCGATGACCAGCGCTACTACGCCCTCCATCACCCGTTTACTGCACCGGCGGTGGCCGACCCGGACAGTCTCCAGGCCGACCCCTCGGCGTCGGTGTCGCGCGCCTACGATATGGTGCTTAATGGCTCGGAAATCGGTGGTGGGTCGATCCGTATCCACGATCCGGCTCTGCAGCAGGCCGTGTTCGATCTGCTCGGCATCGACGAAGCCGAGGCCCGGCAGCGCTTCGGGTTCTTGCTCGAAGCGCTGCGCTATGGCTGCCCACCGCACGGCGGCATCGCCTTCGGCATCGACCGGATTGCCGCGCTGATGTGCGGTGAGGACTCGATTCGTGAGGTCATTGCGTTTCCGAAAACAACAACGGCCGGCTGCCCGCTGACCGGCGCGCCATCGGTGGTCGATTCTGTTCAGCTGGACGAACTGCACATCCAGCTCAAGCCGGAGCAATGACCGAAGCGGGTTCGGCTGCAGCCGCGGACGCACGCAGTCAGCCGGCATCCGCCGCCACGGTCGTACTGGTGCACGGGCTGTGGTATGGCCCGGTCAGCCTGGCCCTGATGGCGAGACGGCTGGAGACGCGAGGCCGGCAGACCTGCAGTTTTTCCTACCCCACGGTGGCCCGGTCACTGGCCGGAAACGCCCGGGCCTTGTTCGACTTTGCCCGCAGCCTGGATGTCGAAACCCTGCATTTTGTTGGCCACAGCCTGGGTGGCCTGGTGATCCTGCGAATGTTTGATGAGTGGTCGGGCCTGCCGCCGGGGCGGGTGGTGCTGCTTGGTTCACCCGTGCAGGGCTCGAAGACCGCCAGCCGGATCGTGCGCATGAAACTGATCCAGCCGGTCATCGGCCGGGCCAAAACGGCCCTGGAATACGGTTTTGCTCACGCCCCGGCCGGGCGCGAGATCGGGGTGGTCGCCGGAACCCGACCGGTGGGGTTGGGCCGGGTGTTCCAGCGCATCGAATCTCCCCACGATGGCACCATCGCGGTTGCCGAAACCCGGCTGCCGGGAGCGGCCGATTCGATCGAGTTGCCGGTCTCGCACACCGGCCTGGTGTTGTCGGCCGACGTGGTCGGCGTGGTCGACCGCTTTCTGCGCCACGGCCGCTTTGGCCGCGGCGCTTAACGACCCGGTTCAGTTCCAGGGATTGCAGTCGTAGCCGGCGACTCGGATCAGACGTTGTGCCTCCAGGCTGCCGGAACCGACGCCGATGTTGCCGAAATCGTAGTCTAGCAGCAGGTTGTTGCAGTCCAGCGCCTCGATGGTCAGTCTGCCGACGACCTCGGCGTCGAGGTCGGCATCGGTGTAGCTGGGCGGGTTGGTAAAGAAGTCGCCGCCGCGCAAGCTCACCATGTCGATGGTGATGGTGCCCAGACCGGGATCCTGCGGGCCTGTACTGCCGACCATCCAGTATGGCTCGCCGTCCAGGTAGGTAAAGAAGGCGGCAAACACGAAGTTGGTGTCGACCAGTTCACCGTCGATTTCGGACAGTTGCTCGCCGACGTTCAGAAAAAGGCCCGCCGAGGGCTTGTCGCCGAAGATGTAGGCGCCGTTCATGCGGCCGTGCAGCAGGGGCGGATCAAATTGCAGAGGGTCCAGCGCCGGAGTGTAGGAGGCGATGGGGAACAACTCCCCCAGCGTAACTTCGGATGCAAATCCACCCCAGAAAAATTCCAGAGTGAACTCCTCGTTGTAGTCCTGGGGCGAGAAAAAGGTTTCTGCGTCGACAGAGACTGGGTCGACGGCCAGCATGAAGGTCTGTCCACTGAACGGCATGACATTTCCCGCTGCGCCGATGTTGCCTACGGCCGGCTGGGAGATCAGCTGGGCTTCGTGAAAGGGCAGTTCCGATTGGCCGGCTTCGGCGAACACCTGCGGGATCAGGACCAGTTGCTCGCTCAGGTTCTGCAGCCGGACCATGACGACGGAAAATCCGCTATCGGCACAGCCCACTCGCCAGATCTGGATGCGCACATTACTATTGGCAGTGTTGCTTCCCACGGCCGGAGCCTGTACCACTTCGTCCCAGAGCTCGTTTTCCCCCGGCGTCGGCTGGGTTGGCAGATCCAGTGCCACGCAGCCCGGTGGGAAGGGGGAGAGCAGATCGGTCAGAACATTGATTTCGCCGGTGGCAGTGGCCTTTCCGGTCACCAGAAGGGCGAGGATCAGAACAAAAAGACGCATGGGAGGGCTCCTCGTGGTGGCTGAATATTGCCGAGTGTACCCGTTTGCGCTGACCGGGTGCTGAATACGGATTACCTCCGCCAAACGCGCTCGCGTCGGCCACGGCGGATGGGGCCCATGCGCTAGAATGCAATGCTGTTACGGAACGCAGGAACATCGCCAATGGCCGGTCACAGCAAGTGGGCCAACATCCAGCACCGCAAGAAAGCCCAGGACGCCAAGCGCGGCAAGATTTTTACCCGCCTGATCCGGGAGATCAGCGTCGCCGCGCGCGAGGGCGGTGGTGATCCGGAAGCCAATCCGCGCCTGCGTTTAGGGATCGACAAGGCCAATGCGGCCAACGTGCCCAAGGACAACATCGACCGAGCGATCAAGAAGGCGACCGGTGACCTGGAGGGTGCCGCGTACGAGGAATTGCGCTACGAGGGCTATGCCCCCGGTGGTGTGGCGGTGATGGTCGATTGCCTGACCGACAACCGCAACCGCACCGTCGCCGAGGTTCGTCACGCCTTCACCAAGCACGGCGGCAACCTGGGCACCGACGGTTCGGTCGCCTACCTGTTCGAGAAAAAGGGCGTGATCAGTTTTGCCCCCGGCAGCAGCGAGGACGAGGTCATGGAGGCAGCGCTGGAGGCCGGTGCCGAGGACATCGTCAGCGATGACGACGGCAGCCTGGAAGTGCTGACCACGCCGGAGGATTTCGAGGCGGTGCGCGACGCCCTGCGCGATGCCGGCCTGGAATTCGGCGAGGCCGAAGTGACCCAGCGCGCCGCGACCACGGTCGAACTCGACCTCGAGACGGGCCGGAAAGTGCTGAAGTTCCTCGACCTGCTCGAAGACCTGGACGATACCCAGGACGTGTGGTCGAACGCGGAAATTCCGGCTGAGGCCTATGAGTAGCCGAGGGTTTCCGGTCTCCGGTTTCCGGTTTCCGGGGCAGATCCTGGCCCGGCTTTACAGATGAGAATCATCGGCCTGGATCCTGGCTCGCGCATCACCGGGGTGGGCATTATCGACGGTGAGCGCCTGGTGCATGCCGAGTCGCTGCGCCTGGGCGATGGGCCTATGCCGGAACGTCTGGGGGCCATTTTCACCCGCGTCCAGGCGCTGATTGAGCAGTTCCGGCCCGATTTTGGCGCCGTGGAGACGGTCTTCATGAGCCGCAATGCACAGGCAGCCATCAAGCTCGGTCAGGCCCGCGGTGCGGCCGTGTGTGCGTTGGTGGCCGGTGGCTTGGAGGTGCATGAATACGCGCCCAGGGCGATAAAGCAGGCCATTGTCGGCCGCGGCGGGGCGGGCAAGGAGCAGGTCCAACACATGACCCGCATTCTGCTCAAGCTGACCGAGACGCCAGCCGAGGATGCGGCTGACGCGCTGGCCGTGGCGCTGTGCCATCTGCACACCGCCCAGACCCATGCGCGTCTGCCCGCCGGTGTCGTGCTGCGATGATTGCCCGGCTGCGCGGAACCCTGCTGGAGCGCAATCCGCCGTTTCTGCTGGTCGAGGTCGGCGGGGTCGGCTACGAGGTCGAGGCGCCGCTGTCGGTGTTTGACCGGCTGCCGCAGCCGGGGAAAGAACTGGTTTTGCTGACCCAGTTGATCGTGCGCGAGGACGCCCATACGCTCTACGGCTTCATGGAGGCCGGCGACCGTGACCTGTTCCGTTCGCTGCTCAAGGTCTCCGGGGTCGGGCCGCGCCTCGCCCTGGCCATCCTGTCGGGGGTCAGCAGCCGTGATTTCGCCCTGATGGTCGAGGCCGGTGATGCCCAGGCCCTGACCCGGCTGCCCGGCATCGGCAAAAAGACCGCCGAGCGCCTGCTGCTGGAAATGCGCGGCCGACTCAGCGATCTTGATCCCGGCCTGGTCGGGCCCGGGCTGGCGCCCGATGCGGCCGGTGAAGCGCGGGCCGCGCTCACCGCCCTGGGCTACTCGGCCGCCGAGGCGCTGAAAATGGTGCGCGCGGTCGAAGGCCCGGATCAGAGCGCCGAGGCCCTGATCCGAAGTGCCCTCCAGCGCAAGATGCAGGGGTCTGCCGGTGGACGATGAGCGCCTGATCAGCCCGGCGGCTAGCGGCGAAGAGGCCCGCATCGAGGAGAGCCTGCGCCCGGCGCGGCTGGCCGAGTACATCGGTCAGCCGGTCATGAAGGAGCGCTTGGGGATCTACCTGGAGTCTGCCCGGCACCGTCACGAGGCGCTGGATCACGTGCTCATTTTCGGCCCGCCCGGGCTCGGCAAGACCACCCTGGCCAATGTCATCGCCGTCGAGATGGGCACCAACCTGCGCCAGACCTCGGGTCCGGTGCTGGAGCGGGCCGGCGACCTGGCCGCGCTGCTGACCAACCTGGAACCCGGCGATGTGCTGTTCATCGACGAGATCCACCGCCTCAGCCCGGTGGTCGAAGAGGTGCTGTATCCGGCCATGGAGGACTACCGCATCGACATCATCATCGGCGAGGGTCCGGCCGCGCGCTCCATTCAGCTGGACCTGCCGCGCTTTACCCTGGTCGGCGCTACCACCCGCGCCGGTCTGCTGACCTCGCCGCTGCGCGACCGCTTCGGTATCGTCGAGCGCCTGGAGTTTTACCGGGTCGAGGACCTGGCCCGGATCGTCAAGCGGTCGTCCGGCATTCTGGGTATTGCCGCCGATGCTGACGGTGCGGCCGAAATCGCTCGCCGCGCCCGCGGCACGCCGCGCATCGCCAACCGCTTGCTCCGCCGGGTGCGCGACTACGCCCAGGTGCGGGCCGATGGCCACATTGATGGCAGCGTGGCGGTGAGCGCGCTGGAGATGATGCAGGTGGACCAGCGCGGCTTCGATACGATGGATCGGCGTCTGCTCACCGTACTGATCGAGCACTTTGGCGGGGGACCGGTCGGTGTGGAAAGCCTGGCCGCGTCACTGTCGGAAGAGCGCGGTACGCTCGAAGACGTGATCGAGCCCTACCTGATCCAGGAAGGCTACCTGGTGCGCACCGCGCGTGGTCGCATGGCCACGGCCCGGGCCTGGCGCCATCTCGGCCTCAAGCCGCCGGCGCAGGTCTCCGGCGACCTGTTTGAACCCGGGCCGGGTGACCAGGCGTGAGCGCAACGCCGGCCAGCTGGCGCTACCGGGTGTACTGGGAGCATACCGATGCCGGCGGTGTCGTTTACCATGCGCGCTATCTGAATTTCATGGAGCGGGCCCGCTCCGACTGGCTGCTGGCGCTGGGTTTTCCGCAGATCGAATTGCGTGAAAACGCCGGCTGCCTGTTCGTGGTCACCTCGCTGGCGCTGGATTTTCGCGCGCCGGCCCGGCTGGAGGATGAACTTGACGTGGATGTCGTCGTCGAACAGCTTCGGGCCGCTTCGATGCGGGTTTCCCAGCGCGCGCGCCGCGCCGACGGGGTGCTGCTGGCCTCGGGCGAGGTCGCCATCGCCTGCCTGGCGGCCGGCACTTTTCGGCCGACCCGCATGCCGCCGGCCCTGCATGCGGCCATTCATCAATTCCGGGGATACTGAAAAATCCTATGCAAGCAACCGAACAACTGCAGGTCTGGGAACTGATCATGGAGGCCACCCTGCTGGTGCAGGGGGTGATGCTGGTGCTGGTGCTGGCCTCGATCGCTTCGTGGATGGTGATTTTTCGCAAGCGCCAGATGCTGGCTCGGGCCGACAAACGGGCGCGCGAATTCGAGGAGAAATTCTGGTCCGGCGCCGACCTGAGCCAGTTGTATGACAAGGTCGCCGGCAGCCGCGCCGGGCGCGAGGGCCTGGAAGCCATCTTCGAGGCTGGTTTTCGCGAGTTCATGCGCCTGCGCGAGGACCGCCACGTCAACCCGGAGACCCTGACCAACGGCGCCCAGCGGGCCATGCGGGTGGCCCTGACCCGCGAGCTGGAGCGCCTGGAAAATCAGCTCAGTTTCCTGGCCACGGTCGGTTCGGTCAGCCCGTATGTCGGCCTGTTCGGCACGGTCTGGGGCATCATGAATTCCTTTCGCGGCCTGGCGGGGGCCCACACTGCCACCATCGCCATGGTCGCGCCCGGCATTTCCGAGGCGTTGATTGCTACCGCGATGGGTCTGTTCGCCGCCATTCCGGCGGTTGTGGCCTTCAACAAGTTTTCCGCCCAGGTCGATCGCCTGGAAATGCATTTCGACAATTTCAAGGAAGAGTTTGCCGCCATCCTGGACCGCCAGGCGCGGCGGCTCCGGGAGCAGGGCTGAGCACCATGTCCGAGACCCACGTCCGGCGCCGCCGCAAGCGCATGTCGGAAATGAACGTCGTGCCCTATATCGACGTCATGCTGGTGTTGCTGATCATCTTCATGGTCACCGCGCCGCTGATGAACCTGGGTGTGGAGGTGGACCTGCCCACCGGCGCGGCCGATCCGATGACCGACCAGGGCGATCCGTTGCTGGTCACGGTCACCCGCGGCGGCGATTTCTACCTCGATACCGGCGATACGCCGCAGCTGGTCGACGGCGCCACGCTGGCCGCCATGGTCGGCGCCATCGTCGAGCGCAATCCGGATCTCCAGGTCACGGTCAGCGGCGATCGCGACGTGCCCTACCAGTTCATCTACAGCGCCATGGTCTACCTGCAAAGCGCCGGCGTGGCTTCTGTCGGGCTGGTGGGTGATCCCGAGCCGGACTGACCGGCCCAGGCCCGGAATCTGCCAGGGTTCTTCGAAATCAAACTGGAACCGCGGATGAACGCAGATGGACGCAGATGAAGGCAGGTGTTTCTGATGGAATTGGCATCACGTTCGAAATTGCTGCCGCTGTGCGCCCATCGGCAGGCAGTCTGTTCGTTATCAATCTGCGTTCATCCGCGTTCATCTGCGGTGTGATTGCTTTCCGGCGATGATCTCTGACGCTCGCAAGCAGGTGCTCAAGGAACAGGCCCAGGCGCTGGGCCTGGCCTTGGCTGTGCATCTGCTCATGGTCGGCGTGCTGGTCCTGGGCAGCTGGAACTGGCAGCCGTTCGAGCAGCAACTCCCGCCGGTGCAGGTTACCCTGGTCGATATGGGCCCGGTGATCGAGCAGCGCCGTGCCGAGGAGGCCGAAAGCGAGGCCCGTCAACAGCGCGAGGAAGAACGCCGCCGCGAAGAGGTCGAGCGCCAGCGTCGCGTCGAGGAGCAGGCCCGGCAGGAAGCCGAGCGCCAGCGCCAGGCCGCAGAGGAGGCGCGTCGGGCCGAACAGCGCCGGGCCGAGGAAGAGGCTCACCGCCAGGAGCAGATCGAGCGCCGCCAGCGCGAACTGCAAGAGCAGCGCCGGGCCGAGCAGCAACGCGAGGAACAGCAGCGCCAGGTCGAACAAGAGCGCCGGCGCCGTGAGGAGGAACGCCTGCAGGAACTGGCCGAACTGCGCAGCCAGCGCGAGGAAGCCGAACGCCGGCGCCAGGAAGAGGAGCGCCGCCTGGCCGACATTGCCCAGCGTCGCGAAGCCGAACAGGCCGAGCGCCGCGCCCGCGAAGAGGCCGAGCGCCTGCGCCTGGCCGACGAGCGCGCCCAGGCCGATGCACGTCGGGCGACGCTGCGCGAGGAATACATCATTACCATCCGCACCCTGGTGACGCAGAACTGGCGACGCCCGCCGACCACCCGGCCGGGGGTGGCCTGTACGGTGCGCGTTTTCCAGATTCCCGGCGGGGAAATCATTGCCGCTGAAGTGGTCCAACCCTGCAACGCCGATGCCGCCACCCGGCGATCCATCATTGCTGCCGTCAATCGCGTCGGTGAGCTACCCTATCGAGGTTATGAGAGTGTATTCAACAGAGAAATCGAGTTTCTTTTCCGGTTTGAAGGCTGATCTCGCCCGGCCGGTCCTGGGCCTGTTGCTGCTGGCCTTGCCGCTGCTGGCCCAGGGCCAGTTGCGGATCGAGATCGTCGATGGTGTCGAGGGCGCCATGCCCATCGCCGTGGTGCCGTTTGCCTGGGATTCAGACATGCCCGAGCCGGCCAACCCGGTCAGCGATATCATCAGCGCCAACCTGGCCCGGTCGGGGCTGTTCGAGGCCATGGACGCTGCCCAGATGATCGAGCGTCCGACCCGCCCGCCGGAAGTGCGCTTCGGCACCTGGCGGCTGCTGCGCGTCGATCACCTGGTGATTGGCCGGGTAACCGATGCGCCCGACGGTATCGGCCAGGAAATCGAGTACCACCTGCTGGATGTGCATAGCGGCCGCATTCTGCTCTCCCAGGCCTTGCCGGTGGCCGCCGGTGATCTCCGTTTCGGCGCCCACCGGGTCTCGGACGCGGTCTACGAGGCCCTGATCGGGGTGCCGGGCGCTTTCGCCACCCGCATTGCTTACGTGGTGGTCACCGACATCGGCGGTGAAGACGAGTTGTTCGAGCTGGTCGTGGCCGACGCCGATGGCTTCAACCCGCAGACCGTGGTGCGCAATACCCAGCCCATCCTGTCGCCGGCCTGGGCGCCGGACGGCCGCCGCCTGGCCTATGTCTCGTTCGCGACCGGACGCTCGAACATCATCGTGCAGGACCTGTTTACCGGCCAGACCGAGGTGGTCAGCTCCAGCCGCGGGATCAACGGCGCGCCGGCCTGGTCACCGGATGGTCGTCGCCTGGCGGTCGCCCTGTCGCGCGGCGGCAGCCCGGACGTCTGGGTGATCGACGTCGACAGCGGGCGCCATGAGCAGTTGACCCATCACTGGTCGATCAGCACCGAGCCGGCCTGGTCGCCGGACGGTGAGCGGATCTACTTCACCTCCGACCGGGCTGGTCGACCGCAGATCCACGTCATGAACGCCGACGGCAGCGACATGGAGCGGGTGACCTGGGAGGGGCGCTACAATTCGCGCGCCTCGATCGGTCTGGACGAGCGCTTCCTGGCCGTGGTCCATAGCGACGGCGATAACGATTTCCGCATCGCAATCCATGATCGCGAAACCGAGCGTTTGCGTGTATTATCCAACGGTCGGCTGGACGAATCTCCGAGCTTCGCGCCAAACGGCAGCATGGTGCTGTACGCGGCGCGCGAGAACGGTCGCGGCGTACTGGCCGCCGTGTCTGCCGACGGCAGGATTCGCCAGCGGCTGGTCGACAGCGAGGGCGATGCGCGCGAGCCGGCCTGGTCTCCGATCATACGGTAATGCCGGAAAACTGATTTTTAAGCCCCAATAGTTTCTTCTTTTCGATTCGGGAGGTTTCATGAAGACTGCAATTCGTTTCCTCGCCCTCGTGATGCTGGTTGCCTTTCTGGCTGCCTGTGCGCGGGATGTCCGTGAAGAGCCGCCGGCGCCGGAGCCACCACCACCGCCACCGCCGCCGGTTGAGGTCGACCGGGTCGATCCGCGTGATTTCACCGATGCGCGCAACCTCGACAACCCCGACAGCCTGCTGAGCCAGCGCACCATTTACTTCGAGTTTGACCGCTCGAACGTGCGCGCCGAGTTCCGCCCCATCGTCGATGCCCATGCCGCCTACATCCAGGCCAATCCGACCGCCCGGGTCATTCTGGAAGGCCATACCGATGAGCGCGGTTCGCGCGAGTACAACCTCGGTCTGGGCGAGCGTCGCGGCAATTCCGTCGAGGAACTGCTGCGTGCAGCAGGTGTGGCATCGCGCCAGGTTGAGGTGGTCAGCTACGGCGAAGAGCGCCCGGTGTGTCGCGAAAGCAATGAAGATTGCTGGCAGCGCAACCGGCGCACGGAGATCGTCTACACCGCTCGCTGATGAACAACCGTTCGACCAAGTGGGTACGGATGGTGATGGCGGCGGCGCTGGCCGCCGTCATCGCTGCCCCGTCGGTAGCCCAGGACAGCACCAACCTCGTCTACCAGATGCAGGAACTGCTCGAGGAAATGCGCGAGCTGCGTGGCGTGGTGGAGTCGCAGCAGCGGGAGCTGGAAAACCTCAGGCGCCGCCAGCGTGACCAGTACCTGGATCTGGATCAGCGCCTGCAGCAGCTCGGCCAGGACGGCGTGACCGCGATTTCGCCGATTGCCGAGCCTGTCCCCCCTGCAATGGAGGGGTCGAGTGAGGACCAACTGGATCGCGACCGCGTGCCGGAGGCTCCCGCCGTTGTTGATGTGCCCGATGTGCGCGCACCGATCGATGCCCAAACCGAAATCACCCCGCTAGCGGGGGGCACGGTCATCTCGCCGCGCGATCTCGGTACTCCGACCGAATCTGAACAGACCGCCTACGACCGCGCCTTCCGGGCCTTGCGCGAGCAGCGGTATGCCGACGCGGCGGAAGGCTTTTCAGGATTCCTGGACCAGTTTCCGCAGTCCGGTTATGCACCCAATGCCCTGTACTGGCTGGCCGAGACCTATTATGTGACGCGCGATTTTGAAACCGCGCTGCGGTTTTTCAACCAGCTGCGCGATCGCTATCCGGGCAGTAACAAAGATGGCGATGCGTTGCTCAAGATCGGGTTCAGCCACTTCGAGCTGCGCCAGTGGCCCGAAGCGCGGGCCGCGCTGGAACAGGTTCGCAGCGATCATCCGGACACCACCCTGGCCCGACTCGCCGACAGTCGCTTGCGTGACATGCGCCTGGCCGGGCATTTCTGACCGGCATTCCGGATTCCGCTGACCGGGTTCCGGACCACGCTCCACCCGGAAATCGTTGCATGTCGACCGAAACCCGTCTGAAAATCACCGAAATCTTTGGCTCCATCCAGGGCGAGTCTGACCTGGTGGGCTGGCCGACGGTGTTTGTCCGCCTGACCGGCTGCCCGTTGCGTTGCCGATGGTGCGATACCCCGTATTCCTTTCACGGTGGGCAATGGCAGTCGCTGGAAGAAATCGGTGCTGCGGTGGCCAAGTTCGGCCATCAGCGGGTTTGTGTGACCGGTGGTGAACCGCTGGCCCAGAAGCGTTGCCTGGCGTTGCTGTCCTGGCTGTGCGAGCACGGGTATACGGTTTCTCTGGAAACCAGCGGGGCACTCGACGTCAGTGCGGTCGACCCCAGGGTCATCAAGGTCGTGGATTTCAAGGCACCGGGTTCGGGCGAGGTCGAGCGTAATCTGTGGAGCATCGTCGCCCATCTGGGTGACCGTGACCAGATCAAGATGGTGATTGCTGACCGTGCCGACTTTGACTGGGCGCTGGAGCAGATCCGGGAGCGCGATCTGTCGCGCTGGCAGGTGCTGCTCTCCCCGGTCTGGGGTGAGCTGGATCCTCAACTGCTGGCCGATTGGATCCTGGCCTCGGCCGCGCCTGTGCGCTTGCAGCTGCAAATCCACAAGTTCTTGTGGGGAGACCGCCCCGGGACCTGAGCCTTTTGCTATGCTGATTCTGCAATGCTTTCTCCGCGCTGGGTGGAAGAAACCGCGCAGCGCTGCTTTGACTGACCGCTTCAACCCGGGTGCCCATCATGGATTTGAAAAAGACGCTGCAGAACGTTCGCGATGCCGTTGCCGAGGCCGGCGGCGCCATCCTGGAGATTTACGCGGACCCCAAGCGCTTCGAGACCGAGCACAAGGAAGACCAGAGTCCACTGACGGCTGCTGACCTGGCAGCCAACCGGCTGCTGGTGGCCCGCCTGCAGGAAATGACGCCGGGCATTCCCATATTGTCGGAAGAATCGAAACAAGCCCCGTGGCACGAGCGCAAGCACTGGGAGCAGTGCTGGGTGGTCGACCCCCTGGACGGAACCAAGGAGTTCCTGAAACGCAACGACGAATTCACCGTCAACGTGGCGCTGGTGCGCGATCACCAGCCCATTCTGGGCGTGGTCTACGCACCGGCCCTGCAGCAGTGGTATTTCGCTGCCCGGCATGAAGGCGCCTGGCGCCAGGTCGGCGGTGGCGTGATGGATCGCATCCAGGTCGCCGACCCACCGGCCGGTCGTCCGTGGAAAGTGGTGGGCAGCCGCTCGCACGGCAGCCCGGAGGTGGATGCCTTTGTTCAGCGCCTGGGAGACGCCGAGATGGTCGCCATGGGTTCGTCGCTGAAGCTGTGCCTGGTGGCCGATGGCTCGGCCGATGTTTATCCGCGCCTGGGGCCGACCAGCGAATGGGATACCTGTGCTGCCCAGGCCGTGGTCGAGGAGGCCGGCGGCCAGGTGCTGAATGCAGAAACCGGCGAGCCGCTGACCTACAATGCGCGCGAGTCGCTGCTTAACCCGCATTTCATCGTCTGCGGGCAGCCAGACCCGGCCTGGTTCAAGGCCTGATCCGATTCTCGGCGGCCTCCGCCCGCCGCCAGCGATGGCCGGAGCGGCGATCGATCATCGCTTGATCATGACAAACCGCTCCGGGCATTTGCCCGGGACGGTGTCGTTACCGATCAAGTTGCTTCAGTCGGTCTCTTCTTCGGCGAAATCGCCGGCCACCGCATAGCTGATGCGTTCGGGGTCGAAGTGCCGGCGAACGGCGGCGTTGACGGCGTCGGCATCCAGGGCCAGCAGGGCCTGTTCGAATTGCTGCTGGTGGAACATGTCACGCTCCAGGTACAGGTTGGAATTGAGGGTTCCGACCAGGCTGGCGTCGTTGCTGCGCTGCAGTTCGCGCTGCTGGAGCAGCCCGCGCCGGCCGGCTTCGATTTCTTCGGCCTCGAAGCCTTCGTCGATGACCTTGTTCAGCTCCTCGAACAGAACCTCGACCAGACGGTCCCGGTTTTCCGGGGCGAACATGGCGAAGGCCTGGAAATTGGCGATTTCGTCGATCGAACCGGCGCTGAAGCCGCCGCCTACACCATAGCTCAGGCCCTCGTCATCGCGGATGCGGCTGGACAGGCGCGAACTCAGGAATCCGCCGCCGATCAGGTGTCCGGCCAGGTTCAGTGCCGGATAGTCGGGGTGGCTGTCGCTCATGGGAAAGGGGAAGCGGCCGATCAGCACGGCGTTGGCCTTGTCGTCCAGCTGGCCGGTCAGCGCGGCCTTCTCGACCGGCTCCAGGCTGCGGGCAATGCGTTCGAACGGCACTTCGGGATTCCAGTCGCCGAAATGCTCCTCGAGTGCGGCCCGCAACTCTTCGGGATCGAAATCACCGACGAAGCTGATCGTGGCCGCCGGCCCAAATCCGTAGTGGCTGGCGTGGAAAGCAGCCAATTGCTCACGCTCGACCGTTTCGATTCGCTGCGCCCGCTCGTCCCATTCGGCGACGTAGTCGGGGTGATCCGGGCCGACCACGTTGAAGTGTCGTCCCAGGAGCTGGTTGGCAACGCTGGCGGGGTCGTCGCGCTGCTGGTCCAGGCTGTTGAGCTGCTGGCGTTTGAGCTCGGCCAGCTCGCGCTCGGGGAATGTGGGTCGGCGAAGCACTTCCTCGGTCAGCTCCAGCAGCGGCTGGAGCTGCGCGCGCTGGGTTTCCATGCGCGCACTCACCGTCCGTGCCCCGCCGATGCTCAGCGACGAGCGCAGCTCGTCGATGCGGTCGCGAATCTCCTGCCGCGAGTAGTTCTCGCTGCCGCGGGTCAGCATGCTGCCCGTGGTGGAAGGTACCGTGCCCAGCCCGCGCAGGGATTCCAGCGAGCCAGTGCGCATGGTGATCTGGCCAAACACGCGCTCGCCCCGGGTTTGCTTGGGCAGCAGTGCCACGCGCGTGCCGTTGGCCAGTTCAAAACGGATCAGGCGCTGTTCGATGTTGTCCGGGCTGGGGTCGAAGGCCTCGCCGGCCACCCGATCTTCGCGGCCGGTGTAACCGGCCAGCAGGTTGTCGAGTTCGGGTGTCTCCGGGATCTCGGCCCGTAGCGGACGGCTTTCGGGAATGAACCGGCCGGTCGTGCGGTTGTTGCTGCGCAAGTAGTGGTCGGCAACGCGGATGACGTCTTCGACCGTGACCTGCTCGAGACGATCACGGTGCAGGAACAGCAGGCGCCAGTCGCCTGCCGCTGCCCATTCGCTCAACTGGATGCCGACCCGGCCGCTGTCGTTCAGGGTCATTTCCATGTTGCGCGTCAGGGCGTTGACCGCCCGCCGCACCTCTTCTTCGCTGGGTGGACGTTCGGCCAGCTCGGCGAGGGGGGCCAGCAGGGCCGCTTCGACTTCGTCCAGGTCCTGGCCGTCCCGTGTCTGGGCAAACATCATCAGCAGCGAAGGCTCGGGCAGGCGCAGGCTGAATGCCGCTACCTGGGTGGCCAGTTCGGTATCGACCAGGCTGTCGTAGAGCCGGCCGGACGGCATATCGCCGAGCAGGTAGGCCAGGACCTCGACTGCGGCGAAGTCCGGGTGGGCCGCGGCCGGAACATGGAAGGCGGTCATCAGTGCCCGCACGGTGCCGGAACGACGCACGCTGATGCTGCGCTCGCCGTCCTGGGTCGGGTCGCGCGTATACGTCGGCCACAGCATCATTTCGCCAGTCCTCTCCGGGGCGGGAATGGCACCGAAGTAGCTCTCGACTAACGCCAGCGATCGTTCGGGGTCGACGTTGCCCGACAGGATCAGCACGGCGTTGTCGGGCTGGTAATAGCGCCGGTAGAACGCGTGCAGGCGCTCGATCGGCACGTTTTCGATATCGGAGCGCGCGCCGATGGTCGAGCGACCGTAGCCATGCCACAGGTAGGCTGTCGCCATGACCCGCTGCATCAGCACGCTGATCGGGTTGGTTTCGCCCATTTCGAACTCGTTGCGCACCACGGTCATTTCCGAGGCCAGGTCGTCTTCGTCGATGATGGAGTTGACCATGCGGTCGGCCTCCATGCGAATGGCCCACTCCAGGTTTTCCTCTCCGGCCGGCAAGGTCTGGAAATAGTTGGTGCGCTCGTACCAGGTGGTGCCGTTGGCAAAACCACCGCGCTCGGAAATCTCGGCCTTGATGTCCTGGTGGTCGGGGGTGCCGTAAAACAGCATGTGCTCGAGCAGGTGGGCCATGCCGGTCTCGCCGTAGCTTTCGTGCTTGGAGCCGACGAAGTAGGTGATGTTGATGGTCGCGGTCGGGCGCGACTCGTCAGGCATGAGCAACACGCGCAGGCCGTTGTCGAGGCGGTATTCGCTGATGCCCTCGACCGTAGTGACATGCTGAATACGGTCGTTGTCGGCGGCGACCACCAGGCCGCATGAGAGCAGCAGCACAAGGATTGCCAGGCATCGGCGGGTCAAGGCACGCGGCATGGTTTTTTACCTTCTCTGGTTGGGTGATTTGCGGGGCCTGATCATGATTATGGTCAGACCCGGGGTGTTGATTTGCCCAGCATGATGCCCGACCGGACGCCAGGCGGGCATGGGTCAAAGGTCACGGATGACCGCCGGCCTCGGATCCCCAGAGCGCTTCGAGTCGCTGGTCGCGGCCGCAACGCCAGCGATAGTAGCGGTAGCGGACCGGGTTTTTCAGGTAATAGCCCTGATGGTATTCCTCGGCCGGATAAAACGCCTCGAACGTCAGGATGCGGGTATCAATCGGCTCATCGGCGAGGCCCAGCAGTGTGACTTCATCGAGTGATGCCAACGCAGCCTGTCGCTGGTCTTCATCGTGGACGAAGATGGCCGAACGATAAATAGAGCCACGGTCACAAAACTGGCCGTCGGCCTGGAACGGGTCGATGTTGCGCCAGAACACGTACAGCAGTTGCTCGTAAGAAACCACGGCTGGGTCGTAGACCACCTGCACGACCTCCAGGTGCCCGGTGCCGCCACGGACGACCTCATCGTAGCTGGGATTGGACACATGGCCACCACTGAAGCCTGAAATGGTCTCCACGACCCCGTCCAGCTTGTCGTAAGGCGGCTCCATGCACCAGAAGCAGCCGCCGGCGAAGGTCGCCCGCGCCAGTTCCTCGGCCTCATCGGCAACAACCGCCGATGCCAACATCATCGCCGCCAGGGCGAGCATCTGGCCTGCCGCCCGGATAAACCGTCTTTTTCTATCGGTGTTCATCGGCGTTCATCCGCGGTTTTCCTGCATGCTTCAAGCCCCCGTCCGCAAAGCCGGTGCTTCCTCACCAGCCGGCACGAAGCGCAAGGCCACGCCATTGTTGCACCAGCGCTCTCCCGTAGGCGGCGGGCCGTCTTCGAACACGTGTCCCTGGTGCCCGCCGCAACGCGCGCAGTGGTACTCGGTGCGCGGAATGATCAGCTTGAAGTCGCGCTTGGTGTCGACATGTTCCGGGTCAATCGGTTGCCAGAAACTGGGCCAGCCCGTACCCGAGTCGAACTTGTGCGCACTGGAAAACAGCGCCAGGTGGCACCCGGCGCAGATATAGGTGCCATCGCCGTATTCGCTGTCCAGGGGGCTGGAAAATGCCCGTTCCGTGCCGTCGCGGCGCAGCACCCGATATTCCTCGGCGGTGAGAATCTCGCGCCACTGTGCTTCTGTCAGCTTCAAAGGGGCGAACGGCAATTCTCCCGGCGCCCCGGCAGAAGCTGTCTCCCCGCCACAACCTTTCAGCAAGAACGCGGGCACGGTCAGGCCAAGCCCCAGGAGCATCTGCCGCCGCAATCCAGAGTGCAAAGTATTTTTCATGTTGTCAATAAACCAGAATTGTTGGCAGTACAACGTGAACCCCTGCGATCACACCTCGATCTCGGCCAGATTGCCTTTTTCTTCCAGCCAGGCTTTGCGATCCGACGCTCGTTTCTTGCCCAGCAGCATATCCATGATCGCATCGGTGGCCGGGGCATCGTCGATGGTCAGCTGTACCAGGCGACGGGTGTCGGGGTCGATGGTGGACTCGCGCAGTTGCAGCGGGTTCATTTCGCCCAGGCCCTTGAACCGGGTCTCGGTGAGCTTGCCCTTGATTTTTTCCGCCTCGATTCGGGCCAGCAGCCCCTTGCGTTCTTCGGCGTCCAGGGCATAGAAGGTCTGTTTGCCGACGTCGATCCGGTACAGCGGCGGCATCGCGACGAAGATGCGGCCGGTTTCGACCAGCGGCCGGAAGTGGCGAATGAACAGCGCGGCGAGCAGCGTGGCGATGTGCAGGCCGTCGGAGTCGGCATCGGCCAGGATGATGACTTTGCCGTAGCGGAGCTTGGCAAGATCATCCGAACCCGGATCGACGCCGATGGCGATGGCCAGATCGTGCACTTCCTGGGAGCGGAGGACCTGGTCTGGTTCGGTCTCCCAGGTATTCAGGATCTTCCCCCGAAGCGGCATGATGGCCTGATATTCGCGATTCCGGGCCTGCTTGGCGCTGCCGCCGGCCGAGTCACCCTCGACCAGGAACAGCTCGGTTTCTTCCAGGTCGGTGGAGGCGCAGTCGGCCAGCTTGCCGGGCAGGGCGGGCCCGGCGGTCACCTTGCGTCGGGCTACGGCCTTGCGCGATTTCTGGCGCTTGAGCGCGTTGTCGATGGCCAGCTTGGCGATCGCCTCGCCTTCGGCCACGTGCTTGTTCAGCCACAGGGCGAAGGCGTCCTTGACCACGCCGGCGACGAAACTGGCCGCAGCCCGCGAACTCAGGCGCTCCTTGGTCTGACCGGAAAACTGCGGGTCGGCAAGCTTGATCGAAAGGACAAAACTCAGGCGTTCCCAGACATCCTCGGGCGATAGTTTGAGGCCGCGCGGCAGCAGGTTGCGGATATCGCAGAACTCTCTCAAGCCCTCGATCAACCCGGTGCGCAGGCCGTTGGTGTGGGTGCCGCCGGCCGGGGTCGGGATCAGGTTGACGTAGGATTCCTGCAGCAGGTCGCCTTCGGTAATCCAGCTCAGCGCCCAGGCCGCTTCCTGGTCGGCGCCGGAAAAATCACCGGTGAACGGCGCCTCGGGTACGCACTCGCGCCCGACCAGGCTTTCCTGAAGGTAGTCGGTCAGGCCGTCTTCGAACTGCCAGGTCTCGGTTTCGTCGTTGGCGGCATCGTGGAGCGTCACGCGCAGTCCGGGGCACAGGATGGCCTTGGCCTTGAGCAGGTGTTTCAGGCGCGGGCGCGACACATTGACCGAATCGAAATAGGTTTCGTTGGGCCAGAAATGCACGTTGGTGCCGGTGTTGCGCCGACCGACCTGGTCAATCACGGTCAGCGCCTGGCGTGTCTGGCCGTTTTCAAAGCCGATTTCGTGCAGCTTGCCGTCGCGCTTGATCCGGCACAGCAACTTGCTGGACAGGGCATTGACCACCGATACGCCGACCCCGTGCAGACCGCCGGAAAACTTGTAGTTGTTGCCGGAAAACTTGCCGCCGGCGTGCAGGCGGGTGAGGATCAGCTCGGCGCCGGGCAGCTGGTGCTCCGGGTGGGGATCGACCGGCATGCCGCGGCCGTCGTCGATGACCTCGACCGAGCCGTCTGAATGCAGGTGAACCTCGATGGATTTGGCGTAGCCTGCCAGGGCCTCATCAACGGCGTTATCCACGACCTCGGCGACCAGATGGTTCGGCCGGGTGGTATCGGTGTACATGCCGGGTCGGCGCTGAACTGGCTCCAGACCCTGCAGAACTTCGATGTCGGCGGCTTGGTAAGCGTTGCTCATGCGTACGGGGTGCCGGGAAATGGTCACGACAGGAGAGCATAGCCCAGAATCACCAGCAGTAAGGTCGCCAAAGCTCCCACCGCTTGCCGGGTTTCGGGCATGATGCCGAAGTCATGAGACTGTACGCGCTTCTGGTCTGGTTTCTGCGGCTGGCCAGCCGGCTGTATTTCGTCGATATCCGCTCGGCGAGGAGCGAGCGCATGCCGGACGCCGGGCCGGTGATCGTTGCGGCCAACCATCCCAGCTCGATTCTCGACGGGGTCATTCTCTCCACCCAGATTCGCCGGCCGATCCATTACCTGGCCCGGTCCGGTCTGTTTCGCTTTCCGCTGCTGGCTGCGCTGTTTCGAACGCTGGGCGCAATACCCATTTACCGTCGCAGCGAAGTCGGCGATCACGCCGATCGCAACCGGGAGGTCTTCGGCCACGTCTACGATTTGCTGGAAAAAGGCGGTTGCGTGGGCGTGTTCCCGGAAGGACGCAACTCACCGCGTCTCCAGGTCGGGCAACTACGCACCGGTATTGCCCGGATCGCGCTCGGGGCCGAGGCGCGCCAGGGCTACGAGCTGGGCCTGGTCATCGTCCCGGCCGGGGTCAACCTGGAACATCGCGAGTTCCTCGGCTCGGCGGTTTTGCTGCGTTTCGGCAAACCGATTCGGGTGAGTGACTATGCCGAGCTGCATCGCCAGGATCCGGAACAGGCGGTGCTGCGCCTGACCGACGATGTCCAGCAGGCGCTGCGCCGCCAGACCCTGCACCTGGAGGATGAGCGCCTGGCCAGGCTGGTCGACGAGCTGGGAGACTCGCTGCAGGGATCCCTGGGTGAGCTGGCCGCCATGCCGCCGCCGCAACCACCCCGGCGCAAGCGCTTCATCAAGCGCTGGCTGGGTCGACTGATTGGAATCTACAGCCGCTCCTCGGCTGCGACTGCGGCCGCTTTTCAGCGCCGCGTCTACAACCGCCAGTTCATCAGTGAGGTCATCGACCGGGCCTGGCAGGCCGACCCGGAGCGAGTGCTGGAACTGGGTCTGGGCGTGGAGCGCTACATTGATCACCTGCGCCAGACCGAGGTTCGCCAGGCGCTGGCCGAGTCGACAGGCCAGCCGGTCACCGGTCGCTTGCTGCGTCTGAAGATGACCGCCTACGCGATCCTGATGGCGCCGATCGCCCTGTTCGGCCTGGTTCACAATCTGCTGCCGTACCTGTTTGCTCGCCTGGGCTCGCTGCTGATTCGCGATGAGGCCATCCGGCTATTTTCCTACTTTGGCCTCGGGGTGATCGGTTTTGGTGGCTGGTATGCCTTGATCGGCTGGTGGCTGTGGCAGGAATCGGCGCTGGGTCTGGCAGCGACAATGGCCTACCTGGCGGCACTGCCGCCAACCGGATTTGTTGCCCTGCGCTATCGCCGCAACGTGCTGCGCTATCGTGACCGGATCCTGGTTCGCACTCTGTTCTGGGACGAGCGCGAGCTGGTCGAATTGCTGCGCACCGAGCGGGCCCGCATCCAGGACCAGTTCGTGGTCCTGGCCGACCGCTATGGTCAGGTCTCCGAGTCCTCCTCGAACACCAGCTCTTCGGCCGGTTCGCGCAGGTTGTAGCGCGAGGCCATGGCCGCCCCGTAGGCGCCGGTGTTGGCGATCAGGATGACGTCGCCCTCGCGACATTCGGGCAGCAGTCGATCGAGCCCGAGGATGTCGCCGGTCTCGCAGATCGGACCGACCACGTTGTAGACGTGATCGCCGGGTGCATCAAGCCGGCTCAGGTTGACAATTTCGTGCCAGGCCCCGTACAGGGCCGGGCGGATCAGCGAATTCATGCCGGTGGCCAGGCCGACGTAGCGGACTTCGCCCTTGCCTTTGGTCTGGTTGACCCGGGCCAGAAGAACGCCGGCCTGGCTGACCAGGTAGCGGCCGGGTTCCAGCCAGACCTGGACCGGTCGGGGTAAATCGTTTTTGAGTTTTTGCAGACCGGCGTCCAGCGCGGCCAGGTCCAGCGGCAGTTCGTCGGCCCGTTCGGGCACGCCCAGGCCTCCGCCAAGGTTGATCACGCGCACATCCTTGAGTTCGCGCGCGGCCTCGCCCAGCGTCTCCAGGGTCCGATGCCAGTTGTCCGGATGCAGAATGCCGGAGCCGGTGTGGGCGTGCAGGCCGGTAATGCGGATGGCGTGAGCCTCGGCCAGGCGCCGGGCGCGCTCCAGCTCGGTCAGCGGAATGCCGAACTTGGCGTGGCTGCCGGCGGTGCGAACCATCTTGTGATGGCCCAGACCGGATCCGGGGTCCAGGCGCAGGAAGATCTCGCGTCCGGCCAGCTCGTGGCCCCAGTGCTCGAGGATGTAGACATTGTCGACGGTGATTTTCAGGCCCATGGCGAGTGCTTCGCGGAGCTCTGTGCGGCCGGCGAAGTTGGTCGTGAGCAGCATGTTTTCGATCGCCAGACTCGGTGCGCTGGCGAGCGCATGGCGCGCCTCGTTGACCGACACACACTCGATTCCAAGGCCGCATTCGGCCAGCGCGGCCAGGATTGCCGGGTGCGGATTGGCCTTCATCGAGTACAACACGCGGTCGACGGAATCCAGGCCCAGCAAGCGCCCGGCGGCGGCCCGAACCTCGGCCAGGTTGTACACATAGGCACAGTCGCGGTCTTCCAGCCGGGCCTCGAGCGCTGCGGCCTGGCGGCGCCACCAGGCCTTTTGGACCCGGACCGGACCGGTATCGCGGAACAACTGCTCCCAGGTTGGACCGAACACCGAATCGCCGCCGACACCGCCGGGGATGACCTGTTGATGCAACTGCTGGACCAGGCGGTCGGCGTGGCGCGACTCGACCACGAAGGTCAGGTTCAGATCGTTGGCCGCCTGGCTGACCTGGAAGATTCGGCGCTGCTCGAATACCTCCAGCGCGGGCCCCAGTCGGTGCAGGATGGTGCGAATGCCCAGCCCGACCAGGCTGATGGTGGCGCAGTCGGTCAGGATGTCCACTCGGCAGTGTCGTTCCAGGCGACGCTTGAGTTCGCGCAAGGTGGCCTGGTCGGTGATGTTGGCGCCCGGGTCCAGGGTCACGGTCACGTTCGATTCCGACGTGGAGACCTGGTCAACCGACAGGCCCAGGGTCTTGAACTCGGCAAAGATGTCGGCCAGGAAGCCGACCTGCTGCCACATGCCGATGCCTTCCAGGGCGATCAGGGTCATGCCCTTGCGTTGGACGATGGCTTTGACCTGGGCACCATGGTCGCGCGCCTCGGGGGTGATCCGGGTGCCGTCGAGATCAGGCCGGTCGACCTGGCGCAGCCACAGCGGAATCCGGTAGTGGGTGACCGGAATCAGGGAACGCGGGTGCAGCGCCTTGGCGCCCATGGCGGCCAGTTCCTGGGCTTCTCGATAGCTGACCATCTTGAGCAGACGCGCGGCCGGAATGCGGCGCGGGTCGGCGCTGAACAGCCCGGGCACGTCGGAGTGAATTTCCACCCGCTCGGCTTCCAGAACGGCGGCCGCGCAGGTAGCCGAGGTGTCTGATCCGCCGCGGCCCAGCAGAACCATTTCGCCGCGCGCATTGGCGGCCAGAAATCCCGGCATCACGAAGCAGTCTGCCTCGGCTGCGAGCCTTGAGGCCAGCCCGGGATTCGGCTGCGCAGGGCAGTGAGCGGACAGGTACTGGCCAGGACCCGGGCGCCGCGCATCGCCCGGACAGATCAACAGTTCGCGCGCGTCCAGCCAGCGACTGGGAACGCCAAGATGCTCCAGCAAGCTCACCGTCAGATGGCTGCTCAACCACTCGCCCTGGGCCAGCAGCTCGGCCTGGGCAGCCGGATCGCTGTGCAACTGCGGATGCTCAAGCCGGGTCTTCAAGGCTTGCAGCAATGCGTCCAGATCGGCCGTTGGTGCGCCCAGCGCCCGGGCCAGGGTTTGATGGCGTTCGGCCACCGTGGTCAGTACATCGGTGACCGTCTGGGCGGTCTCGGGCGTGGTCTGGGCCAGCAGCAGATCGGTGATGCCGCGCAAGGCTGAAACCACGACGACCACGCCGACACCGTCTTGCCGGGCTGCGCGCACGCTTGCGGCGATGTGTGGCCAGTGTTCCGGATGGGCGACCGAGCTGCCGCCAAATTTCAGAACGCGCCAGCGCGGCGGCTCGTTGGAATGATCGACAGGCATGCTACATTACGGCTTGAAGTTGAAAAGAGTCAGGGTCTGGCGCAATGCCTTGCGTGGCGTGCTTTCTGTTCGCCAGCAGTGCAGATGGCCGGTTTTATCCTCATTTTACGCTTATTCAGAGTGATGGCTCCCGATCCGATCATCAACTCCCGTTCCACTGGCCGGTCCGACACCGGTCGCGTCCGCGCGAGCAACCAGGACGCGATCCTGGTTGATGAGGTGTCCGGCTTGTGGCTGGTGGCGGACGGCATGGGCGGGCATGCCGGTGGCGCCGAAGCCAGTCATCTGGCGCGCGAGACCGTTCGGAGCTCCGTTGCGGCTGGCGCCAACCTGGAAGATGCAATTCGTCATGCCCACCGCGCCATCCTGGACTCTCAGGCGGCCGACCCGGACAAGGCGGACATGGGCACGACCATCGTGGCGCTGCGCGAGCGAGGTCATGAGTACGAGATCTTGTGGGTCGGCGACAGTCGCGCCTATTTGTTTGACAGCGGGGCGGCCCGTCTGACCTTGCTGACGCGCGATCACAACCTTGCCGGCATGATGGTGGCCGTGGGTGCCATCAGTCAATCTGAGGCCAATCGACACCCGAAACGCCACGTGCTCACTGACTGTCTGGGCCTGCATTCGGAGCAGGGCCCCCGGATTGATCGGCTCTGTGGTCATTGGCAGCCAGGACAGATGTTGCTGCTGTGCTCTGATGGGCTGAGCGGTGAACTCGACGATGAGCGAATGGCCTCGATTCTGAGCCAGGACAAACCTCTCGAGGCGCTGGCGGGCCAGCTTATGGAACATGCCTTGACCGCCGGTGCGCGGGACAACGTCTCGCTGGTTCTGGTACGCGCTCCTGCCGATCAGGCCCGGCGGGCGCGGAGCGGCGGCTGGCGCCGCTGGCTCGGGCGCGGCTAGTGGGCCACTAGACCGCGACGCCCTTGTACTTGCCGAGCACGACAATGGTCTTGCCCGAGGCCTTGAGCATGCCGTCTTCTTCCAGCGCCTTCATGACCCGACCGGCCATTTCGCGCGAGCAGCCGACAATGCGGCTGAGTTCCTGGCGGGTGATGCGGATCACCGTACCGTCGGGATGGGAGACAGCGTCCGGTTCATCACAAAGGTCCATGATCGCCTTGGCAACGCGGCCCTGGGTATCAAGAAACGCCAGCTGCAGCACTTTGCGCCGGGTCTGGAGAAGTCGGTAGGCCAGCTTGGAACCGATCGCCGTCATGATCGCCAGCGCGTGTTCCCTGAGTTCGTTGTCCAGCGCGTGGCGCAGCCGGTCATAGTGAACCTCGGCGAGCTGACAGATCGAGCGCGTCCGGACCATGACTTCGCGCTCTCGAGGTTTCATGAACAAACCGAGTTCGCCCAGAAAATCACCGGGATTGACGTAGGTCAGGATCAGTTCGCGGCCCTCCTCGCCCTCGGTCGAGATCGACAGCGAGCCATCGATGACATAAAACAAGGTGGCACCCTCGTCACCGGGGTGCATTACGACCTGCTTGGGCTCGAAGTGACGTCGCTCGCAGATTGACAGCAGCTGGACGATGGCTTCGCGGTCGACAGGATAGAAGTGGGGTTCGGAAATCATACAGTTTGGATTGCGCCCCTTAACAGTCCTGAAATAGTGCCTGTTTGCCTCGCCAGAGTCAACCGGAGACCACAGATGAAGGATAATGACGGGTTAGGGTTTGATACATAGACGATCAGGAGCAATGCGCCATGTCGATGCGCAGAATCAAACTGCACGGGTTCAATAATCTCACCAAAGCGCTGAGCTTCAATATCTACGATATTTGTTATGCGACCAACGAGGAGCAGCGCAAGGAATACATTGCCTATATCGACGAGGCCTACAACGCGGAGCGGCTGACCCAGATCCTGACCGACGTATCCAACATCATCGGCGCCAATATACTCAATGTCGCTCGTCAGGACTACGAGCCGCAAGGTGCCAGCGTGACCATGCTGATCGCCGAAGAACCGGTGGAGTCCGACGAAGACACCGCCAGTGCAGCGCCTGGGCCGCTGCCGGAGGCCGTGGTTGCCCATCTCGACAAAAGCCACATTACGGTTCACACCTATCCGGAAAGCCATCCGCACGACGGGATCTGTACCTTTCGCGCCGACATCGATGTGGCTACCTGCGGCGTGATTTCGCCGCTCAAGGCGCTCAACTACCTGCTCCACAGTTTCGAATCCGATATCGTCACGGTCGACTACCGGGTGCGCGGATTCACCCGCGATGTGCGCGGCCGCAAGCATTACATCGACCACAAGATCAACTCGATCCAGAACTTCTTCAGTCGCGATACCAAGAACGCCTACGACATGATTGATGTCAACGTCTACCAGGAAAACCTTTTTCACACCAAGATGCGGCTGAAAAACTTCGATCTCGATAATTACCTGTTCGGGATCAATGCCGATGACATTGAAAAACGCGAGCGGGTGCGGATCGAGCGCCGCTTGCGCAAGGAAATCCAGGAGCTGTTCTACGGGCGCAATCTCTGATTCGCGTCTTTCGCCTCGTCGCAAGTTTCCGGATTGTCGATCAGGGGGTCGGCAATGGCGTTCTCGATCCAGCCTTGAAGCTGACGGGTCTCGGTGGTCTCGAGCCCGCAGGCCAGGCCGAGTTCCGCCGCTGTGAGCGGTTCCGTATGCTCTCCGGGCAGGTAGTCCTGCGCGGCCAGCCACTGGCTCAGTTCTTCCAGCGTGTCGCTGCGAAAGCGCGCCACCTGTCCTGCGTCCAGCGCCTCCAGTAACGCGACCGGATCATGCTCGACGTGCCTGGCCAGTTTTGCGACCCGCGGCAGGAACCGCTTGCTCAGGATCCCGCAGCGCTCCAGCGTGGCGCGGTCGACCGGGCGTTTATGGCGCTGTTGCCAGTCGGTCAGGATTCGCCGGCCGGCATCGATACGCCGGCTGAGGCGTTCGGCATCGGCGTCATTGAGCCAGCCGCAGGGCGCGTCCGGGTGTTCAGCGCGCAAGGCCAGGAAGCGCTCCAGCGGCCCGACCCGACCCAGTTCGTTCTCCATCAGGCGGTGTGCCAGGCCCAGATCATCGCGCAGCAGGTGAAACACGTTCATGCCGTTTACGCCCTGCCAGCGATTGATCGGTGGAACTCCGACCGCCTGCGCCCATTCATCGGCTGCCATCCCGTCGGGGTCAATCAGCTCGGGCGCTGATTCCGGCGCCTCGGGCATGTGGAAGGCCAGTTGGCGAACCTGGCCATCACGGATTTCGCCCATGTTGATCTCGTGCGGCTGCAGATCCGGTCCCAGCCACTCGCGCCAGGCCTGCGCATCATCGCTTTGTGCGGTCAGGTAGACCACCTGGCGGTCGCTTGCCACCAGCTGGGCGACGGCCTGCACCACGGCCCGGTAGCGGTCCGGATCACTGGTGGTCAACACTTCGTCCATGAATAACGGCAGGCGCTCAAACCGACGTTCCAGCTGTTCGATCCAGGCCAGCCGCAAGGCCAGCATCAGCTGCGCGCGCGTGCCGGTGGACAGGCTGGATACCGCCTGGCGGCGATCGCTGCGGGTATCGACTGCCTCGAATCTTTCGCCGTCGAATTCCAGGCGGTAGCGATGCCCGGTAAACCGGCCCAGCCAACGGTCGGCCGCAGTCAGCATTGCCGGTTCCTGCTCGGCGCGATGGATGGCGGCTACCTCATCAATCAGGAATTGTCCTCCGGCAGCGAGCAGATGGCGCGCGCGCTCGGCCTGCAACAAATCCCGGGTCGCCTCCAGTTCGCCGCCTAGGCGCTCCAGTTCGCGTCGCTGCAGGGTATCGGCATGCCGGGTCTGGATTTCGGCAATGCGCCGATTGAGCGGATCACGTTCGCTGGCCTGGCGGTCGGTCTGTTCGCGCAACGCGGCCAGCTCCTGCAATGCCTGGCGAGCGGCCAAGTCGCGTAATGCTTGCTCGCCGGCCAGGCGCTGTTCGAGGCGGGCGACTTCGCGATCCAGGTCGATGCGTTCGCTCTCCAGTTCTCGCCAGCGCGCGAACAAGTCGCTTTTGCCGCGCAGCGTGTCGTCGTCATCCTGGCGAACCCCGGCCGCGTCGAACAGGTCGGTCAACTGCTGGTTCGCCTGGCTGATGTCGGCGTGCAGCTCACCGACTCTTCGCTCGCGGGCCTGGATGGAGTTGTACAGTTCGGCATGCCGGCGAATTTTTGGTGCCAGCTGATGGATCAGGCTGGCCAGAGTGCGCGCATTCACTTCCTCCCCGTCCAGGCCATGGCTTTGCAGCAGCCCGGTGGCCTCCTGCTCTACGGCCCGGTGACGAGCCTGGAGGCGGTCAAGCCGGGCCTGGTGATCGCGAACCCGGCGGGCGCGCTGCTGCCAGTCCTGCAGGTTGCGCGACCACAACAAAAACGAGGTTTCCAGGCGCTGCTCGGCCGACAGGCCCAGCGCGGCGGCCTGGTCGGTGAGCTGGGCCCGGGCGCGGTCGAGGGCGCCGCGCTGCTGGTTCAGCTGCTGGTGCAGCTCGCCCGCCCGCAGCTGGCTGACCTCGTGCTGGGTCGCGGCCTCGAGCTCGATTTCCAGGCGCTTGAGCCGAGCCCGTACCTCTGGCTCACTCCAGCCCAGCGGGGGTTCGATCTGGGTTTGAGCATAGCCTGAGCGCGCCCGGTTGCGTTCTTGGATGCGCAGCACGAAACGGACCAGCATGGCCGCCGGCAGGCCGACCGCGAGGCCGACCAGCAGCAACAACTCGGGTTGTTCCGACAGGCTGGCGCCGGCCAGCAGCCGAAGCCCTCCGATCAGGGCGGCGGCCGACAAGGTGCCCCAGATCGGGCCTTCCAGCGGGCTCAGTCGAGCCAGCGCAAGCCAGTCCTGGAGTGCCGAGCGTGCCGCGCGCAGGTCTTCCTGTGGGCGTCCGCTGAGGTTGCGCGAGGCCTGGGCCAGGGCGAGCTGACCGCTGAGCGCGCGGGTTCGTTCGCGCAGGGCCAGGATCTTGTCGACCTGTTTTTCGATCTGCTCGAGGGCCTGCTGATCGAGCTGTTCGGCCTCGTCCGGAAGGTTGCCGCCGAGCCGGGTCGCGGCCTCAGCGCAGCTTTGTTGGGCTTGCGCGAGCTGTTCGGTTTCGTTCTCCGTTTGCTGTTCCAGGGCGGCCAGGCGGTCGCGCAACTCGCCCAGTTCGGCCTGCAGGCCTTCCAGTCGGTCGGGATCATCAATGCCGCTGCGCGCCAGCTGTTCCCGTTCGGCCTTCAGCGCCGAGTGCTCCTGGACAATCGAGTGTTGTTTTCGTTTCAGTTGTTGGCGAGCCTGTTCCAGTCGCTGCATTTCATCGCCGCGCAGCCGATCCATGCCGCCGGGGAATTCCTCGATCAGGGTGTTTTCCAGCGCGCTGCGTCGGGCGATGGCTTCGGCCAGGGCCAGCGCGTCGTCGATTCGCCCGACCCGGGCGGCGGCCCGGGTGGCTTCCTCAAGCTGCTCATTGAACTGCTGCAGCTGCTGGAATTCATCGTGCAGATGGGTGTATTCCTGCTCCTTGGCGCGGATTGCCTGGTGCAGGTCTTCGGCCCTCCGGGCCAGCTTTTGCGGACGCGCCGGGGCGATCAGCGGGCCGTGGCCCCGGACCGCATCGAGGTCGTACCCGCCGGCCAGCAGGGTTTTGAGCTCGCCGGCCATATGACCCTCGGTGCGGCCGGGAGCGGTCAGGTCCTCGGTGCTGACCAGGAAGGCGCTGGCCGACTCGATCCCGGCCAGGTTGGGTGGCGCCGCGTTGTGCCCGGCGCGACTCCAGCGCACCTCGGTGGCAATGCGCTGACCGGTCAGGATGCCTTCATCGTCCTCCCACCGGGTATTGATCTCGCAGTATTCCGCCAGCGGCTCGGGGAAGAGTACGGCGCGTACCGCTCGCACCAGGCTGGATTTTCCGGAGGCGTTCGGTCCGGTGATCAGGTTGAGTGTTGCCGGCTCAAACTGCACCGAGAACGGCGCCTCGATGCCGGCCAGGTGACGAATTTCGAGCTCCAGCAGCCTCATCGCCTGGTCTGTTTCTGGGCGAGCAGCTGATGGAGGGCGATGCGCCCGGCCTGGATCAGCCAGTGGCGGATTTCCGACTCGTCGAGCTCCGTGTCCAGAGCCTGAAATTCCCTGCGGCCGGCAGCATCAGCCAGGTGCGGGCGGGCCTGTTCGATCAGTCGGGCATGGTCGGCATGGCTGGTGTCCTGCAGGATCAGCAGTCGCTGGGCCAGCAGGCCGCAGGGGTCGGACTGGCGGGCCAGGCGTTCGAGGTCATGGGCCGGATCGGTGGCGATGAGCAGGTGCTGGATAAACAACTGCACCGGGCCCTCCTGCCAGGGCCGCGACTCGGCGAGCAGCTGCTCGGCAGCTTCGGCCAAGCGGTGTTCAAAGCAACAGCGACCGGTCAGAGTCAGGCGCAAGCCGATCACATCCGGCCCATCGGTCGCCGCCAGCAGCGTCCGGACGTGCCGGCGGCCGGCGTCAAGCGCGGCTGCGGCCAGGTCGTCCGGCCCGTCGAGGTCGCTCAGATCGATTTCCAGGGCGCTGAATCGCAGGGGCGCCAGCGCCAGATGTGTTGCCTCGAGCTGGTGGCCATTCCAGTCGATGCGCCACGGACCGCGCGGCCCGGTTTCCGACGCCCGCAGGGCGCTGACCGAACCCAGGTAGCCGATGGGTCGCGGGCCTTGCAGCGGATCGGGCTGGTGAATATGACCCAGCAACCAGCCGGCAATGCCGGTACGTTCCAGGTCACGGCTGCTGACCGGCGCATACGCGCTGTCGCGCTGGTCGCGGTCGCAGTGCAGCAGTCCGACGACCCCGGCAGCGTCGTCGAGCGCGGGAAAGTCCTTAAGCGGATCGCGTCGGACATGACGACGCGGAAAAGACCAGCCGAGGATGCGCAGTTGGCCGATGCGACGCTCCTGCCAGCTGCCGCCGGCGCCGAGCAGCTGCAGGTTGTCGATTTCGGCGGCCAGGCGCGGCAACACCAGCGTGTCGTGGTTTCCGGCCACGGCCACGACCGGGATGCCGGCAGCGGCCAGCCGGTCGATGCCCTGGCGCAAATCGCCATAGGCAACCAGCAGGTCGCGGCTGCGTTCGACGACATCACCGGCCATCACCACGCCGTCCACCGCCTGGTCGATGGCGGCAGTGACGCAGCGGGTCCAGGCCGCCTCGGGGCCGAGCTCGGCGCGGCGGGCCTGCAAGTCGGGATGCAGAGCCGACGGGGTTCGGCCCAGGTGCAGATCGCCAACGGCCAGCAGTCGGGTCATGCTGCGGTCTCTCCTGGGCAGGGACGGGAGGTTTCAGCCGTGACCATAGCCCATCGCAGGGGTAGCGACAACATTTGCGCTTGATTCACCCGCATCGGTCAGGCCTGCGGCTGCCGCTGGGCCTGCTCCAGCGCTGATTCGGCTTCCAGCCAGTCTTCTTCCAGCTCGCTGAGACGCTTCTTGTGGTCACGCGCTTCGGTCAGCAGGCGATCGAGCTCCGGACCGCCGGGCTCGGCGTACAGCTCGGGATCGGCCAGCGAGTGTTCAATCCCGGCGAGCTGGCGACTGGTCTCATCGATTGCCCGGGTCAGCCGCTCGACCCGATTCTGGAGCGGCTTGATGGCGGCCCGCTCGCGCCGGCGCCGGGCCTTCCCGCCGCCGGACCGGCTGGGTCCGTTTGCGGCCGGTTCTGCCGTCGCCTCGGCCGGGCGCTCGCGCAGCCAGCGTCGGTAGTCTTCCAGGTCACCGGCAAACGGGCTGACTTCACCGTCGTGGATCAGCCAGTAGGATTCGACCGTGTTGGCCAGCAGATGACGGTCATGCGAGACCGTGATGACCGCACCTTCGAAGCCCTGCAGGGCCACGGTCAGGGCGTGGCGCATGTCCAGGTCGAGGTGGTTGCTGGGTTCGTCGAGCAGGAGCAGGTTGGGTTCCTGCCAGACCAGCAGGGCGAGCACCAGACGGGCTTTTTCGCCCCCGGAGAAGTGACTGATGGGGCTGGTTGCCATGTCGCCGCGAAAGTCGAAGCCGCCCAGAAAATCGCGGAGCGCCTGTTCGGGCCGGGTTGGCGCCAGGCGCGCCAGGTGGGTGACCGGGCTGGCGCTGGGGTCGAGTTGCTCGAGCTGGTGTTGGGCAAAGTAGCCCACCTGCAGTTTGGGGTTGACGGTGAGCGTGCCCGCCTGCGGTGCGAGTTCGCCGGCCAGGGCCCGGACCAGGGTTGATTTGCCGGCACCGTTGAGTCCGAGCAGGCCGATACGATCGCCGGGCGCGAGGCTCAGGCTGACCCGATCGAGCACTCGCGCCGAGCCATAGCCGAGGCTGACGTGGTCGAGATGCACCATCGGGTGAGTCGCCGGCGGTGGCGTGGCAAAAGAAAAATCGAACGGCGAATCGGCGTGGGCCGGGGCCAGGACTTCCATGCGTTCGAGCGCCTTGATCCGGCTCTGGGCGGCGCGGGCCTTGGTCGCCTTGGCCCGGAAGCGGTCAACGAACTTGCGGATGTGGGCGATTTCGCGCTGTTGTTTGGCATAGGCCGCCTGCTGTCCGCTCAGGCGTTCGGCTCGCTGCCGCTCGAAGCTGCTGTAGCCGCCGCTGTAGCTGTTCAGCCGTCGCTGCTCGATATGCAGGACCGAATCAACGACCTGGTCGAGGAAGTCGCGGTCGTGCGAGATCAGCAGCAGGGTGCCGTCGTACTGGCGCAGCCAGTCTTCGAGCCAGACCACGGTCTCCATATCGAGGTGGTTGGTCGGCTCGTCGAGCAGCAGCAGGTCGGAGGGCGCCATCAGCGCCCGGGCCAGATTCAGGCGGATGCGCCAGCCGCCGGAAAACGCGGCAACCGGATGCCGGTGGGTGGGCGCGGCAAAACCGAGTCCGTTGAGCAGGGCGCCAGCGCGGGCATGGGCGTCATAGCCGCCGGCATCGGCCAGCGCGGCATGCGCCTCGGCAATGGTGTGGCCATCGCTGCCGGATTCGGCTGCAGCCACGCCGCGCTCGGCCGCCCGCAGGCGTTCATCGCCATCGATCACGAAATCGATGGCCGGCCGATCCAGTTCATCGATCTCCTGGGCCATGTGCGCCAGGGTCCAGTCAGCGGGCAGGGACCAGTCGCCGGCGTCAGGCTCGATGCTGCCGAGCAGCAGCCGGAACAGGGTGGTCTTGCCGCTGCCGTTGGCGCCGATCAGTCCCACCTTGTGGCCGGGGAAAATGGTCGCCGAGGCGTGCTCGAGGACCGCTTCGGTGCCAGGGCGCAGGGTGATGTCGGACAGCTGGATCATGAAGAAACGGGCATTGATGGCGTTAGGGCCGGGCATAATGGTATCCGAATGCCTTGCCCAATCGTGCTTGTGTCCGTTACCCAACCGCAGTTACCAGGCCTGAATTGCCACGTGCGCGAACACCCCAGGGCGCGCCATGTGCGCCTGCGGGTCGACCCCGTGCAGGGCCTGATCGTGACCGTGCCCATGGGTTTTGATCGGGCCTGCCTGCCGGCGCTGCTGCGCAAGCGCGAGGACTGGATTCAGGCAGCCCGGGAAGGCCAGCAAGCGGTTCGGCGCGAGCGCTCGCCGGCTCTGGCCGGCCTGCGCCCGCAGCGTGTCGCGCTGCCGGCCCTCGACGAGGAATGGCAGGTCGAGTACCGATCCGGTTCGCGCTGCCGCTTGCGCCTGCAGCAGGTGCCGGGAAAATTGATCCTTGATTTGCCGGACGGTCCCGCAGCGCAGTATGACCAGCGCATAGCGGCCAGTTTGCGGGCCTGGCTGATGGCGCGCGGGCGGGAGGTTCTGCCGCAGTGGACCGCCCGTCTTGCCGCCCGTCACGGTTTTACCTACCGCGCTGTGCAGGTGCGTAACCAGCGCAGCCGCTGGGGCAGTTGCTCGAGCCGAGGCACCTTGTCGCTCAACGCGCGCCTGCTGTTCTGTGCCCCGGAGGCCTGTGAATACGTCCTGATCCATGAGCTGGTGCATACCGTTCATCCGGATCATTCCCGGGCCTTCTGGGAGAACGTGGCCGAACTGGTGCCGGAACATCGTGCCCGGCAGGCTGATCTTCGCCAGGTCTGGCTGCGGCTGCCTGACTGGATTTGATGGGGTATTTCGCCAGGGAGATTTGATGAAACTGATTCTGAAACTGATCGCAGGCATTGGGCTGGGCATCCTCATCGGGCTGTTCGCCCCGGTCTGGATTACCCAGGTTCTGTTGACCTTCAAGGTGCTGTTCGGGCAACTGCTGTTTTTTACCATCCCGCTGCTGATCCTGTTTTTCATTACCAGCGGTATTGCCGGGCTGCCGCGTGATTCCGGCCGCCTGCTCGGCGGCACCCTGGGCATGGCCTACCTTTCGACCATCATTGCCGGGGTGCTGGCGTTCCTGGTGACGGCAGCGTTGATTCCGATGTTGTCCGGGGCCACCCTGACCGCGGCCGAGGCTTCCGGAACGGCGCCGGAGCCGTTCATTACGCTGGATATTCCGCCGCTGTTTGGCATCATGAGTGCCCTGGTGGCGGCCTTCATCTTCGGTCTGGGTATTACCGCGAGTCGGGCCGACGGGCTCAAAACGCTGTTCGATGAAGGTCGCGACGTGATCAAGGCTTTGCTGGTTGGCGTGATCATTCCGCTGCTGCCGGTCTACATTGCCGGTGTTTTCGCCGAACTGGCCGCTGCCGGCACGGTCTTTGCCACGCTGCGCATGTTCGGGGTGGTGCTGGCGATGTCGATCGCGCTGCACTGGGCCTGGATCCTGGTCCTGTTTACCCTGGCCGGGATGCGCGCAGGGGTCTCGCCGCTGAAGCTGATCGGCGGCATGCTGCCGGCCTACTTCACTGCCCTGGGCACCATGTCGAGTGCGGCGACCATTCCGGTGACGTTGCAGGCCGCGCGGTCCAACGGGGTGAGGCCGGATGTGGCCAGCTTCACCGTACCGTTGTGCGCAACCACTCATCTGGCGGGCTCGACGATTACCATCGTGGCCTGCGCTGTGGCTGTCATGGTGTTGCACGATGCCCTGGCCATGCCGACGCTGGGCGCCATGATCCCGTTCATCCTGACCCTGGGCGTGGTCATGCTGGCCGCGCCGGGGGTGCCGGGCGGTGCGGTGATGGCGGCGGTGGGGTTGCTGGGATCCATGCTGGGTTTTGGCGAAACCGCCATCGCCCTGATGATTGCCCTGTACATGGCCCAGGACAGTTTTGGAACCGCCTGCAACGTGACCGGTGACGGGGCCATTGCGTTGATGATCGATTCGGTCGCCCAGGTCGATCCTATCGCCCGGGAAGAATAAAAAAACGCGGCCGGTGGCCGCGTTTTTTGGCGCTTGTAAAGAGCCGCGCCTACTGGCTGAGCAGCGGTGCGATCACCAGGCTGACGATGGCCATCACGTTGATCAGGATGTTCATCGACGGGCCGGAGGTATCTTTCAGCGGGTCACCCACGGTGTCGCCAACCACGTTGGCCTTGTGCGTTTCCGAGCCCTTGCCGCCGAAATGCCCTTCCTCAACGTGCTTTTTGGCGTTGTCCCAGGCACCGCCGGCGTTGGCCATGGTCAGGGCCAGCAGCACACAGCCGAGCAGGCCGCCACCGAGCATGCCGCCAAGCGCTTCGGCGCCCATGCCGAAACCGACGACGACCGGGCCGAGCACGGCCAGCGCGGCCGGCAGCAGCATGCGCTTGGTGGCCGACTTGGTGGCGATATCGACACAGCGGGCTGCGTCGGGCTCGGCCTTGCCTTCCAGCAGGCCCGGGATTTCGCGGAACTGACGTCGAATTTCCTGGATCATCTCGAAGGCTGCATCACCCACTGCGGTCATGGTGATCGAGGCGACCAGGAACGGGAACAGGCCGCCAATGAACATCCCGATCAGCACGTTGGGGTCGGAGATCAGCAGCTGGAAGTCCGGGATGCGGTGACTGACCTCGGCAATGTAGGCCGTGATCAGAGTCAGCGCGGCCAGAGCAGCGGCGCCGATGGCGAAGCCCTTGCCGATTGCGGCCGTGGTGTTGCCCAGCGAGTCCAGGCCATCGGTGATCTTGCGGGTGTCTTCGCCCAGGCCCGACATTTCGGCAATCCCGCCGGCGTTGTCGGCGACCGGGCCGTAGGCGTCGATGGCCATGGTGAAGCCCACCGTTGCCAGCATGGAAACCGCGGCAATACCCACGCCGTACAGGTCGGCGCTGGCGTTGGCGACGAAGATCATGGCGCAGATGGTCAGGATCGGAATGGCCACCGACTGCATGCCGGTCGCCAGCCCGGAGATGATCACGGTTGCCGCTCCGGTCTCTCCAGCCCGGGCGATGTCACGGATCGGCTTGCCGGCCGTGTAGTACTCGGTGGACAGGCCGATGATGACGCCGCCGACCGAACCGACCAGGGTGGCGAACCAGACGTTGGCGCCCACGCCGATCGCCTGCATCAGGAAAAAGGCCAGGACGACAAAACCGATCGAGGCCGAGAAGGTGCCGATGCGCAGCGCGACCTGCGGCGACTTGTTGGAGACCAGGCGGACAATGCCGATGGCGATGATCGAGCAGACCAGGCCCAGCGAGGCCAGCAGCAGCGGCAGGCTCATCAGGCTTTCCCCGGGCACCAGGTGGCCGCCCAGGTCCACCATCGAGCCGGCCCCGCCGGCCTGCAGCACCAGCACGGTGGCCAGGGCCACGGTGGCGATCATCGAGCCGCAGTAGGATTCGAACAGATCCGAACCCATGCCGGCCACGTCGCCGACGTTGTCGCCGACGTTGTCGGCAATCACGCCCGGGTTGCGCGGGTCGTCTTCCGGGATGCCGGCCTCGACCTTGCCGACCAGGTCGGCGCCGACGTCGGCCGACTTGGTGAAGATGCCGCCGCCAACGCGGTAGAACAGGGCGACCACACCGGCACCCATGGCAAAGCCGTGGATGTTGTGCGCGGTTTGCGGGTCGGTGCCGAAGACCAGGTAGAGCGAGCCCAGGCCGAGCAGGCCCAGCGAGGCCAGTACCAGGCCCATGACCGAGCCGCCGAAGAAGGCAACGCTCAGCGCCGTGTCCTGGCCCTGCTCATGGGCGGCGGTGGTGGTGCGCACGTTGGCTCGGGTTGTTGCCATCATGCCGAAAAAACCGGCCGCGGCCGAACAGATGGCGCCGACCAGGAACGAGACGGCGGTTTCGATGCCGAGATCCGAGATGGCCAGGGCCACGAAGATCACAGCCACAGATATGGCGATCAGGATCAATTCGCGTCGCATGAAAGCCATGGCGCCTTCCTGGATCAGCTTGGCGATCTGGACCGGTTTGCCCTCCATGACCGGGTATCGCATCACAATGCGGTAAATGAAAAAGGCCGTGATCAGCCCTACAACCCCGAGAATCGGGGGGATCATCATTTGATTCATTACTTAGGTTCTCCCTGGCGCAGTCTTTGAATTGGGTTGGTATAGAGAAAGCCGTCCAATTGTAGGGACTCCGGGCGCGGGGGGCAAATTCATTTGCAGGTCGGTTCTGGGTCGGGACTTCAGGCTTCCGGGCCGGTGTAGACGCAGCCCGATGTACAGGTCTCGCGGATCACCACCTTCGACAACAATGGCAGCGAGGGCTGGAGTCGCTCCCAGATCCAGCACGCCAGGTTCTCGCTGGTCGGGTTTTCCAGCCCCGGAACCTCGTTGAGAAAGTGATGATCGAGTTGCCGATACAAGGGCTCGAAGGCCTGCTTGATATCGGCGAAGTCCATCACCCACCCGGCGCTTTCCTCGACCGGTCCGTTGACATGGATCTCGATCTGGAAGGAATGACCATGAATCCGCCGGCACTTGTGGTCTTCGGGTACGTGAGGCAGAAAGTGCGCCGCCTCGATTTGAAATACCTTGAACAGTTCCATAGCGAGCAGTGTACTGCGCGGCCGAGCGCGATGGGCGCGTCTCAGGCGGGTCGGCGCTGCAGCACCAGGCGTACCCAGCCGTCGCGGATGGCGCGATCCGGCGCAGGGTCGAGGGCGCGATAGGCTTTGGCTACGCGATCGGCCTGCTCGGACAGAATGCCGGAAAGCACCAGGTGTCGGCCCGGGGCGACCAGTCGTGAGAGGGTCGGAGCCAGTTCGACCAATGGCTGGGCGAGGATGTTGGCGACCACCAGTTGGCAGGTTCCGGCTCCGCTCCGCAGCTGGTCAAACTGCTCCGGTGTGGCGGTTTGAATCCGGTCTGCGACGTCGTTGCGGCGGGCATTGTCGATGGTTGCGATCAGGGCCTGCGGGTCGTGGTCGATGGCCAGTATCTCGCCCGCACCCATCCTGGCGGCGGCGATGGCGAGCACGCCGGAACCGCAGCCGAAATCCACGACTCGCTCCAGGCCGGCGGCCTGCGCGGCAATCCACTCCAGGCACAGGGCGGTGGTCGGATGGGTGCCGCTGCCGAAGGCCAGGCCCGGATCCAGCCGGATCACCTGCGGCCAGCCAGGGTCGGGCGCGATGTGGCTGGGGCAGATCCACAGCCCGTGACCGAAATGCATGGGTTGGAAGCGATCCATCCAGGCGCGCTCCCAGTCGCATTCGGCAAGCTCGCTGAACTGCACCTGGGCGGCCGACTCGATGATCTCTGCTTTGCTCAAGGCCGCGACGAGCTGGTCGCGGCTGGAGTCCGGGGCGAACAGCGCGCGCAGAACCACGCGTGGCCAGATCGGCATCTGGCCCGGACCGGGCTCATGCAGCGGATGATCGGCTGCATCCAGCAGGGTGATCGAGCTTGCGCCCAGCTCGAAAAGACCGTCTTCGGCCGGCTCGGCCCGGTCGGACGGAACTTCCAGTTCCAGGCTCAGCCAGCCGGCAGCGGAAGAATCAGGGGATGATGCTCGTGTGCTCACGGGGTACTCACTGGTGTATTCATTCATCAGGGCCGGGCCAGGGGTGCAGATCCCGGGCCAGGATGGAAAGGGCCTCGGCCGGACCGTGGTCGGTCAGTACCGGGGTCAGAAGAATCAGTCCGGCAAGCAGCCCGGCGGCGCCTATGGTCAGGCGATCGCCCCAGCTCCAGGGCTGCTGCCAGGGCGGTGGAGCGGGCGTTGCCCGCCTGCGTTCGGCTGCTTGACCGCTTGGCGAGGAGCGGCTCAGCGCTGCTTTGGCGGCCAGGGCAGCCTCGTCGACACTCAGCAGAACGCCGCGAATGGTGCGCTGCCATGCCACGACGCGGGCCGAGACCTGGGCGCCGGTCCGCGCTGCCGCGCCCAGCCCGGCCACGCCAAACAGCAGATCGATGTACAAGCCCAGCCACAAGGCAGCCAGGACCAGCATGATGTCGAGGCGGATATGCCAAAGCGTGCGTCCGAGGCGATGGTCGTGGGCGCCGGTCTTTCCCAGTGTCCAGTACTCCAGAACGCCATGTGCGGCGACCACAACGACCAGCCAGAAGATCGAGATGGCCATCGACAACACCAGCGCCAGGGTGATGTAGAGCAGGGTAAAAGAGGTGCGTTGGTCATGCTCGCGCATCCAGCGCTGCAGGGCGACCAGCCATCGGCGACGGATCCTGCTCACCAGTCACCGAAGACCGTCTGCAGCACAACCAGCGCCGCCGGGCCGGCGGTTTCGGTGCGCAATACGCGTGGCCCGAGTCGCAGGCCATAGTAGCCGGCCTGCCTCAGCTGCCGAGTCTCCGCGACGCTGAGCCCGCCCTCGGGGCCGATGACGACCACCAGGTCTGCAGGCTCGAGCGAGCCAAGATCGCCGGGCCGGACGTCGCCGGCGGGGTCCAGAAACAGCCCGGTGCCCGCAACTGAACCGATCTTGTCCAGAGCGATCGGCGCTTCGATCCTTGGCACCCGGACCCGGCCGCTTTGCTCGGCCGCGGCAATCGCGACCTGCTGCCAGTGGCGCAGACGTTTGCCGGCCCGCTGGCCGGTCAGCCGAACTTCACAGCGCTCGGTGAATACGGGCTGGATCCGGCTCACGCCCAGTTCGGTCGTTTTCTGGATGGTCCAGTCCATGCGCTCGCCGCGGCTTATGGCCTGGACCAGGGTGATGTTGAGGGGGGATTCCACAGACCGGGCCAGCGGCTGTCCCAGGCGCACCCGGCATGTCCCTCGGGCCGAAGCCTCGGTCAATTCGCCCGGATATTCCAGACCGTCGCCGTTGAACAGCATAAACCGGTCGCCAGGCCGCAGCCGCAGCACCCGGACCAGGTGATGGGCGGCGGCTGCCGGCAGGGTGAGCTCGGCATCCGGGCGCAGGGGTTCATCAATGTGAATGCGGGTGTTGCGCATCAGGGGGAAATGGTCATGCGCGTATGATGGGAAGCTACACTGTGATCAATCCTGTCCGGAGTGTACGTCAATGCGATGTTCAGCCGCACCCCGCCATCCGGCCATGGCCCGGGGGTTTTCCCTGATCGAGATCCTGGTGGTCGTGGTCATCATCGGTATTCTCGCCGCGATCGTTGTTCCCCGGGTCATGGACGAGCCCGACCGGGCCCGCGTGACCAAGGCCCAGCAAGACATTCAGGCCCTGGTTACGGCCCTGAACATGTACCGGCTCGACAACTACGTGTATCCCTCGACCGAGCAGGGTCTGGAGGCGCTGGTGCGCCAGCCCTCGGGTCAGCCCGAGGCGCCGAACTGGCGCCCTGGCGGATATCTCGATCGGATACCGCGCGACCCGTGGGGACGCCCGTACCAATACCTGTATCCCGGCGTACGCGGCGAGATTGATGTCTGGACCTTCGGCGCCAATGGTGCGCCCGGCGGTGACGGTATCAACGCCGAAATTGGCAACTGGGGCGACTGATGGGACGACGGCCTGGCGGCTTTACCCTGATCGAGTTGCTGGTTGTTGTCACCATCGGGACCGTGCTGGCCGGGATAGCGGTTCTGAGTCTCGGGCGCTGGGGCTCGGCAGACGAACCCCGCGAGCAGTTGGCGCGGCTGGCCGGATTGCTCGAACTGCAGTGCGAGCAGGCCCTGTTCCAGGCGCGCTCTCGCGGTATCCGCGTTCTCGATTCCGGCTTCGATTTCTGGCAGGCTGGGTCGGCTGGCTGGGCGCCGTTGCCGGGTGAGGGGGTCAGTCGGCCGCGGGCCTGGACGGCCGGAGCCGAGGCCGTGCTGTTCATCGAGGGACGCCGTCAGCCCCTGACGGATACCGATGATGTGCCCCAGATTGTCTGTCAGCCGCTCGGAGAGCTTACGCCGTTTGAACTTGAACTCCGGGTGGCTGACCGCGCCGCCCGGCTGGCGGTCAGCGCGGGTGGTCGCATCGATCTGCCGGCACGCTGAGTCGCGATGTTGCGCAGGTTCTGCTCCACTGGTTTCGCGCGCCGGCCGACGGCCGGGTTCACGCTGCTGGAAGTGCTGGTGGCGCTGGTGGTGGTGGCGGTTGCGCTGGCTGCACTCGCCCGCGCCGGAGCGCAGGCGCTCGACGCCCAGGCAGCGCTGGAAGAGCGCACGCTGGCGCTGTGGGTGGCCGACAACGTGCTTGCCGACATGCGCCTGGAGGGAGTGCCGACGAGCGGACGTCGCCAGGGACGCCAGCCAATGGCCGACCGCGAGTGGACCTGGCAGGCCTTGATTCAGCTGGCGCCCGGCGAGGAGTTGATCCGCGTGGATGTTGCCGTTTATGCAAGCTCGGCCCAGGATTCGCCCATCCTCACCCACACCGGATTTTTGCCGCGATGAGGCGCTTGAGAGGCACCATTCCTGCTCGCGGCTTCACCCTGGTCGAGGTGCTGATTTCGGTCACCGTGTTCGCCATCCTGGCCGGCAGCGTCTACCTGACCCTGTCTGCCTTGTCCGAGGCCGCTTTCGTGCAGCGCGAGCGCGGCGAGCAACTGGCCGAACTGCAGCTTGGTATTGCCCGTCTTGAGGCGGATCTGCGCCAGCTCGTGACCCGGCCGGTGCGGTTGGCCGATGGCGCGCACGAGCCCGCGCTGGTCGGCGGGCGCGACCGCTTCGAGGCCACGCGGGCCGGCTGGGGTAATCCCCAGGGCCAGCGCCGCAGCCAGCTGCAGCGATTCGGCTGGCAGGTCAGCGCGCAGACGCTGATGCGCCAGTCCTGGCCGGTGACCGATCGTGCCGGCGCGGACGCAATGCAGCAAGAGCGGGTCCTGGACGGAGTGGCCGACTGGCGCCTCGAGTACCGCACCGCTGACGGTACCTGGCGGGAACAGTGGCCGTCGGAAGCCGAGCCCGGAGCGTTGCCGGTGGCGGTGCGTTACCGCCTGCAGTCGCGGCGTTTCGGCTGGATCGAACGGATCGTAGTGCTGTGAGGCTGCCGACGTTTCCCTGCCAGCGCGGAGCCGCGCTGTTGATCGCCCTGGTGGCGGTGGCTCTGGCCACGCTGCTGGCGCTTGGTCTGCTGGAGCGAGCCCAGCGCAGCATGGCCCGGACCGAAGCCCTGATCGCGGTCGAGCGCTCGAATCAGTATGTGCTCGGGATGGATGCTCTGGCTGCTTCCGCACTGGCCCGGGCCCGGGCCGAGGGGATGGATGCCAGCGCCATCGATGGCGCGTGGACCGAGCCGTTCGAGGTGCCGGGCGGTTTTGTCCAGGGTCGGCTGCTGGATCAGCAGGGTCGCTTCAATCTGAATGCACTGGCCAGCCCGGAGGCGGGGCGGGCGCGGCGTGCCGAGGAGGTCTTGCGGCGGCTGCTCGAAGTGCTTGGGCAGCCGCCGGCGGTAGCCGCCGAACTGGCCGACTGGATTGAAGGTGGTACGGCGCTGCGGTCGGGCAGCGTGGGTGATTTCTGGTACCGCGCCCAGCAACCGCCTTACCGGATGGCGGGCGTAGCGCTGGCCCACGTCAGTGAACTGCGCTGGCTGCGCAGCGTCGACGGCGAGGTCTACCAGGCCCTGCGACCACACGTCACCGCACTGCCCGAACCCGTGCTCCAGGTCAATATCAACACCACCAGCGACGCTGTGCTGGCAGCGCTGGTGGCAGGGCTGGATATCGAGCAGGCCCGCCGGGTGCTGGCCGACGGGCCTTTCACAGACCTGGCCCAGGTGCTTGCCCATCCGCAGCTCGCCGGTCGGGCAGGTGCTGAACTGCAACTGGAGTTGCGCGTGGCCAGCAACTGGTACCTGTCCCAGGCCCGGGTGGTGCTGGGTGGCGTTGAGCGCGATGTCTTTCGGCTGATCTCGATCGATGGTGCGGGTTATGATTTTCGCTATGTCAGTCAGGGCGTGCCCTGATTTCGCCGCTGCTTGTTGATGTAAGGATTGTGCCATGGCCCGTCGCGGTCAGCCCAAACTGCTTGTTCATGCCGCTGGATCGCGCTGGCGCTGGGCCGTAGTCGGCAAGGCGAGTGGGTTTGCTGAAAGCGGCAGCTGTGATCCAGAGCAGCCGGACTGGCCGCAAGGGCTGCCGGTGTATCTGTTTTTCGATGCCGCCCGCTGCACCGGCCTGACCGTTGATCTGCCGGAGCTTTCGGCCAGCCGCATGGAGCAGGCCTTGCGCTGGGCGGCCGAAGAACAGCTGGCTGCAGCCGCCGACGATGAACATGTGGTCAGCGCCGGACGAACGACCCAGGGTCGGGTCCGGTGCGTGGTCATTGGTGATGCTCAACTGCAGGCCCTGCTTGCGCCGCTGGCCGGCCAGTCGGTCGAGTTGGTTTGCCCGGACGCGTTGGCGCTGCCATGGTCTGCCGGTCAGGTCAGCGTGGCCGAAGCGCATGGCCAGGTGCTGGTGCGCTGGGGTGAATGGGATTTTGGTGTCTTCGAGGGCGACCTGGCCCAAGAGTTGCTGGCCGGGCTGGTGAGCCCGGCGGCAGACTGGCGCTGGTACGGGGGGCGGGTGCCTCCAGGGCTGGCCAGTAACGTCGATACAGCCGCCGCCGGCGACCTGATGCAGACTCTGGCCGACTACGTGCACCGGGCCCCGATCAACCTGCTGACCGGGCCCTGGGCACCAGGTTCGGCGCGGACGGCGCATCGCCACTGGCGCCTGGTCGCGGCGTTGGCGGGTCTGGCGGTGTTGCTGGGGCTGGTTGGGATCGGGCTGGAAAACCGCCTGCTCGAGGCGCGCAGTGAAAGCCTGCAGGCGGCCATCGACGAGCGCTTCAGTGATGTCTTTCCCGGGGTCACCCCGGCCGGTCGGCACCGCGAGCTGGCCGCGCGGGAACTGGGCCGTCTGCGCTTCGGCCAGTCGGCCGGTCTGCTGGAACTCATGTACCGCACGGCACCGGTGCTGGCCGGGCAAGCGGGGGTGTCGCTGCAGGGCATGAGCTACCGCGACGAGACCCTGGAACTGCGCGTGCGCGCAGCCGACGTGGCCGGTCTGGATGAACTCGAGGGCCGGCTGCGCGCCCTGGATCTTGCCGCCAGCGTGCAGTCGGCCAGCCTCGATGGTGATGGTGCCAGCGGCCGTATCCGGATCCAGGAGGCCGCAAGATGAGGGCCTACTGGGAGGCGCTGAACGGCCGCCAGCGGTCCCTGGTCGTGCTGGCCGGTGGCGTGGTGCTGGGCGCGCTGCTGTTCGTGATGGCCTGGGAACCCATGCTCCAGGCGCGCGAACAGCAGCGCGACCGCGTGGCCGTGCAGCAGGCAACCCTGGACTGGCTGGAGGCGGTTACCCCGCTGGCTACCGAGTTGCGTCAACGCGCTGATCGGGAGCGCGACCCTTCCGGTCGCTCGCTGCTTGGGCTGGCCGATGAGACGGCTCGCGCGGCCGGCCTCGCCGGAGCACTGACCCGGATCGAGCCGGTCGGCGATGACCGCGTCCGGGTGTGGCTGGACGAGGCCGATTTTCTCGCCACCATGCGATGGCTGGAACAGCTGGCTGCCTCCTATCCGGTCGCGGTCAGCCAGCTCGATCTGGAGCGCGGGCGAGGCGGCGGTCTGGTTAACGTGCGTTTGACCCTGCTCGGCGATGGTTAAATGGTTTGGAGTGGCCGCGCTGATTCTCGGCCTGTTGTTCCTGGTCACCTTGCCGGCAACGCTGGTGTTGTCCCGGCTGGATTTGCCGGATGGGCTCGGGCAGGCGCGGGGCAGCATCTGGTCGGGCAGCGCGCGCTGGCAGCAGCCGGGCTGGCAGCCGCTGGCGCTGGAATGGCGCTGGCGTGGCGGACGCGTTTGGCACTGGCAGGCCCGGGGCGGCAGCACCGAGTTGCAGGGGCTGTGGCGGCCGGGCCAGCAGTTGCTGCTGCCGGAGTTGCGCGGCCGGCTGGAACTGGAACGGCTGGATCTTGGTCACTGGCTGATCCTGGCCCGGCCGGTGGGCGAGCTGGATCTGGATCTGCATTCCGTCCGGTTCGGACCCGGGCAGGCGCCGCGGGCCAGCGGACGCGTGTTGTGGCGCCAGGCGGGTCTGGTTGGCGCTGTCCAGGAGTCGCTGGGCGAGATCGAGCTGGTCGCCCAGGAAGAGGCTGAATCATTGCATCTCCTGGTCCGATCGCTGCAGCCGGCTGCGATCTTGGTGCGCGGTCGCGTCGGGCTGGCGGCCGGTCGCTACGACGCGGACCTGTGGCTGCGCGCCGCCGCGGACCGTTCCGAGCTGACCACTGCCCTGGCCGAGCTGGGGGAATTGCAGCCCGATGGCCAGGTGCGGCTACGCATCGGTGGTGCCACCGGATTCTGAACGGATTGCACTACACTGTGGAGTCGAGGAATGAGGGCAAGAGCAGTCGTGCGACGATGAGTGAATCTTTCGACCTTGAGCATGCGCTGCAGGTGGCGCGGGAGGCTGCGGCTGCTGCCGACCGGATTGCCATGCGGTATTTCCGGGCTGCCGATCTGGCCGTGGAGCACAAGTCCGATGCCAGCCCCGTGACCGTGGCTGACCGCGAGTGCGAGGCCGCCATCCGCGAGACGCTGGGCCGGGCCTTTCCGGATCATGCCGTGTTCGGTGAGGAATACGGCCACGCCGGCGACAGTCAGTGCCTGTGGCTGGTCGACCCGATTGACGGGACCCGGAGCTTCATCCGCGGGCTGCCGTTCTGGTCGGTGCAGATTGCTCTCATGGTGGAGGGTGAGCTGGTTCTTGGCGTGTCGTCTGCGCCGGCGTTCGGCGAGACCGCATGGGCCGTGGCTGGTGGCGCTGCCCGCATGGATGCCCGGGAACTGGCGGTGCGCCCGGTTGAGCGCATCGAGCAGGCCGATATTTCCTTCGGCAACCTGCGAACCCTGGCCGGTGCAGACGGCTGGTCGGTGGTCGGGCGGCTGGTGGCCAGGGCGGCGCGCAGTCGCGGCTACGGCGATTTCTATTCCTATCACCGGCTGGCCGAGGGCAGTCAGGATGTGGTCATCGAGAGTGATGTCAACATCCTTGATATTGCCGCTTTGACCGTCATTTGCCGTCAGGCCGGGGCCCGGGTAACCGATCTTTACGGACAGCCGATCGGGCTCGACAGCACGTCCATTCTGGCGGCCAACCCGGTTTTGCATCGCCAGGTGCTATCCTGTTTTGATGACGATGCAATCCAATCGTCCGCTGCCGCGGATTCATGACCGACGCGAGCGCCGACCGGCCGACCTGTTCAAGGTCGAGCAGGTGGATCTGGAGTTTTCCAACGGCGAGCGGCGCACCTACGAGCGACTGATCAGCCGCGGTCTGGGTGGGGTCATCGTGGTCGCCATGCCCGACCCGGAACATGTGCTGCTGATCCGTGAATACGCCTGCGGGTTTCATCGCTACGAGATCTGCCTGCCCAAGGGTCGGCTGGATCCGGGCGAGACCGCGCTGGAAGGGGCCAATCGGGAACTGCAGGAAGAGTGTGGCTTCGCGGCCCGCGATCTGCACGGCCTTGGCGCCCTGAGCATGGCACCAGGCTACATGACCCACACCACACAGGTTGTGCTTGCCCGCGATCTGTATCCGTCCCGGCTACCCGGAGACGAACCGGAGGAGTTGGAAGTCGTGACCTGGCCGCTGGATGACCTGGTAACCTTGATTCAGCGCGAAGACTGTAGCGAGGGTCGCAGCATTGCCGCCCTGTACATGGCGCGCGATCTTCTGCAACGCAAGCTTGTATGACTCCGGGCTCAGAACGGTTTGACCACCACCAGCACGACGATCAGTACCAGGAACAACGCCGGAATTTCGTTGAACCAGCGGTACCAGCGCGAGGTGTTGCGATTGGCGCCGCGGGCGAACACACCGACCAGCCGCCAGCACCACAGGTGATATCCGATCAGGCCCGCCACCAGAACCAGCTTTGCGTGCATCCACCCACCCGTGCTGAGGTGCCATGGTTCGGCAATCAGCAGGCCCAGTCCGAGAAGCACCGCCAGCCCGCCACCGATGTGGGTGATCATCAGCAGACGGCGCTGCATGATGCGCAGTAGCTCAAAAGTCTCGCCCTGTGGATTCTCGGCAGCGTAGACAAACAGGCGCGGCAGGTAGAACAGACCGGCAAACCAGGTCACCACGAAAATGATGTGGGAAGCTTCCAGCCACAACATCGGAACTCTCCAGAATCGCAACAGCAGGCATTGTCGGGCAAGGGGGGGCGGATTACAACTTGACGTACCTTGTGCCGGCACGGTATAACAGCCATGCGCATTACGAAAAATTCATGAAAATACAACATCATGAGTTGGTGATATAACAAGTGCACGATCATCCGGTTTGGGGCAACACCGCTGCAGCGGCCAGAGCAAGGCCGCTTTTTTTTCCGCACCTTGCAGTGGTATATTCGTGGTTGTAGAAATTTCCAACGGCAATCGCAACAACTATGGCCTCCGAAGCACAACCTCTTGTTTTTACTCAGGCCGCCGCCGCCAAGGTGCGGGAACTCATTCTCGAGGAAGCCAACCCGGCGCTCAAGTTGCGCGTGTATATCACCGGTGGCGGCTGTTCCGGTTTTCAGTATGGTTTCACGTTTGACGAGGCGACCGACGACGGCGATGTCGCGGTCACCCGCGATGACGTGACCCTGGTGGTGGACCCGCTCAGCTTCCAGTACCTGGAGGGTGCTGAGATCGATTACAGCGAAAGTCTTCAGGGCGCGCGGTTCGTCATCCGCAACCCGAACGCTGCCACGACCTGTGGCTGCGGCTCGTCGTTCGGGCTTGCCTGACTCGCACCAGTTTCCGGGTCGTCGGCGCCGGCGGCTTCTGCTGGTCGCATGACCATTCTCATCGTGCTGCTGGGCCTGCTGCTCAGCCATCTCGTGCGCCCGGTCTCCCGGCTGCGCCGGTTCGGCTGGTTCGGCCGACTGCTGGGCGCGCTGCGTCGTTCGCGACTGGGTGGCGCTGCCCCGGCGCCGGCGATCGCCGTGGTGGTCGTGGCCCTGGCCCTTGCCCTCGCCCTGGACTGGCTGGCGTATTCCTGGTTAGGGTGGCCGGGCTGGTTTTTTGCCGCGCTGGCCGTGTTCGTCTACAGTCTGGGGCCCCGCGATCTGGACCACGATGTCCAGATCCTGATGGCCGGCGGCAACGATCCGCGCTATCTGAAAGTGCGTCGAATCATGCGAATTCAGCGCGATGCCGGGGCGCCGGAAGCCGCTGCCGCGCTGTTCCACGCCGCCCAGGCGCGCTGGTTCGGGGCCTTGTTCTGGTTCGTGCTGCTGGGCATACCCGGAGTCCTGTTGTACCGCCTGACCCGAATCAGTCTGAACCTGCCCGGCCTGGCTCCGGCCCAGTCGGGCTGGCTGCTGCGCCTGCGCGATGTGCTGGACTGGCCGGTGTTGCTGTTGATGCTCATCAGCGCGGGCCTGGGCGGTGACTACGATCGCGTTCGTCATGCCTGGCATGCGCACCGGCAAGGGCGGTCTCCATGGACCTTGCAGCCGGAGGTTCTCGACGAAGTCGGTGCGGTGATCGTGGATTCTCGCGCGTCGTTTGAAGAAGGGGTGACCACCGGACATCACATCGTCTGGCGCATGTTGATGATCTGGCTGGTGGCGTTGAGCCTGATCCTGATCGCAGGCTGGTTGTCCTGATCGGGTACCATTGCCGATTGGTTCGCGCGAGGATGATTCGGAAATGAAAACGATTGCGGTTGTGCTGATCGGCCTGATGGCGGCATCGCCCGCCCTGGCTGGCGAAGTCTGGTTGCGCTGCGGTGCCCTGGTCGACGTCGACGCGGGCACGACGCTGGGCGCCCATACGCTGGTAGTCGCTGATGGTCGGATCCAGGCGGTTCACGCCGGCCTGGCAGACGCGCCGACCAACGCTGAAGCGCTGGACCTGACCGAATTGACCTGCCTGCCGGGCCTGATGGACATGCATACCCACGTGACCAGCCAGTCTTCGCCGGACAGCTATATCCGCCGCTTTACCAACAACGAGGCTGATGTCGCTCTGCGTGGGGCTCACTTTGCCCAGGTCACGCTCGAAGCCGGTTTCACCACGATCCGTGATCTCGGGGATTCGTTCAACGCCAGTATCGCGTTGCGGAATGCCATCGACCAGGGCATTTTACCGGGCCCGCGCATTCTTACCGCGGCCAAGTCCCTGGCTACCACCGGCGGCCATGCCGACCCGACCAACGCGTTTCGGCGCGACCTGATGGGCGACCCGGGTCCGCGCGAGGGGGTCGTCAACGGCGAACGGGATGGCCGTCAGGCGGTGCGCCAGCGCTACAAGGACGGCGCCGACCTGATCAAGATTACCGCGACCGGTGGCGTACTCAGTGTTGCGCGCAGCGGCCAGAACCCGCAGTTCACCGAGGCCGAGATTGGCGAAATCGTGCGCATTGCCGCCGATTACGAAATGCACGTGGCCGCGCATGCGCATGGCGCCGAGGGCATGCGCCGGGCGATCCGCGCCGGCGTGCACTCGATCGAGCACGGGACTTACATGGACGACGACATCATCGCCTTGATGATCGAGCACGGCACCTGGTACGTGCCCACGATCTCGGCCGGTCGCTTCGTCGCCGACATGGCTGCCGTGGAAGGCTATTTCCCGCCGATTGTGGCGGCCAAGGCGGCCGAGATCGGGCCGCTGATCCAGGACACCTTTGGCCGAGCGCAGGCCGCCGGCGTCCGGATCGCCTTCGGCACCGACTGCGGGGTATGTCCGCACGGCGACAATGCGCTGGAGTTTCAGTACATGGTCGAGGCCGGCATGTCGCCGGCCGATGCGCTGCGCTCGGCCACCGTGAACGCGGCCGAGCTGCTTGGCCGGACCGAGGACCTGGGCCGCTTGCGCACCGGCTTCCTGGCCGATGTCATCGCGGTTGACGGCGATCCGATCGCGGACGTGGCGGTTCTTATGGACGTGCCATTCGTGATGCGCGAGGGACGCGTCTACCGCAGCCCCTGAAGCGGGGGATGGAAACGGTCTATCCCTCTCCGTATCCGGACAGTTCCAGGTAACCACGGCCGATCTTTCGGCCGTCGGCGATGTCGATTACGTCGATCATGCCCTCCCAGTAATCGACCGAGCCCTGCCAGTGCTGATGGTCGAATACCGCCCGGGTTTGGATGTCCAGATCGGCCGACGGGATTTCGATATCCCAGTCCAGCGGCCAGCGTGAACCGTTGGCATCGGTCCACCAGCGCGAGACGGTGGCTTCGTATTCTTCTGCGGCCAGGTAGCGATGGCTGCCGTCGGGGAAGACCAGCTGTCCGTAGGACCATTCCGAGGTGGTTCCGTCGACGTAGCGGATACGGGCCAGCATGACGTCGCGGCCGTCGTCGAGGTGCAGGGCAAACCAGTCCCAGCCGACCTGATCCTCGCCCAGTGCGTTGGAGCCCCATTCCCGGTCCAGCCAGGACAGGCCTTCGACGGGCAGCGTCTCGTCCCCGATTCGGACGGTGCCGGAGGTGGCCAGCCGGGGGATGGAATAGTAGCGCGAGGCATTGCCCGGATCCGGCCCCTTGCGGCTGTAGCCAGCATCGCCCTGCAGCACCAGCGGCCGGGTGGCTGTCAGTTCCAGTGCCAGAGCAAAATCGTCGTGCTCTGCGTTCAGGTGCCAGCTGCCGCCGCGTCGGGCCACTTCCCAATCGCGCAGCCACCAGCGGTCCTGGTCGGCTCCAGCCAGGTCCAGCGCCGAGCGCGCGAATCGCTCGGCCGGGTAAAAACGCCGATGGCGGCCGTCACTCAGGGCCAGATTGGCCATCCAAGTTGCGTTGGTCGCCCAGGCGGAATCCAGTTCCTCGCCCGGCGGACTGGCAAAGCGAAACAACGTGAACTGGTAGCCCAGCCGCTTGCCGGCGGCCGTATCGAGATTGCCGGTGAAGTACCACCATTCGTACTGGTAGCCCGGATGCAGGGCATGGTCGTCCGGAAACGACATCGGAACAGGCTCGGTGACGCGCCGGAATGGTTCGCCGCCGGTACTCATCAGTCCCTGGACGTTCAGTCTTTCGACGGCAGGTGCTGCCGGTTCCCGGGTTTGCCAGGCCAGCCAGGCAATGGCCATTGCGACCAGCGTCAGAATCACGGCGGCATCCAGACGCATCAGCCGGCCCTCAGCAGCGGCGCGGGATCGCGACCGGCGATTTTCCAGGCCGGGTAGGTGCCGGCCAGCACTCCAATTGCCAAGGCCAGCGGCACCAGAACCGCCAGCGGCTGCCACGGCCAGGTCAGGGCGATGCTCCAGCCGAACGCGCGCGGCTGAACCGCCAGCGACAGCACTGCATGGATCAGCAGGCTGAACGGGATTGCCATGGCCACGGCGATGGCCGCCAGGCTGGTGGTCTGGGTCAGGACCACTCCCGCCAGACCACGGCGCGGCAGGCCAACGGCGCGCAGGGTGGCGTATTCGCGACCCCGCTCCAGCCCCAGCGCCAGCAGCGCGCTGATCAGGGCGATGGCGGCGATCAGGCCGACCAGAATGGCCAGTGCCCAGGAGATCCGGAAGGTGCGGTCGAACACGCCCAGGGTTTGTTCGCGCACGGATTCGCGCGAGGTCAGGTTGCCGGTCTCGAATTGGCTGGCGATGCGCTCCTCGAGCGCGGTGATATCGGCGTCGGGAGCCAGATACAGGCCGATACTGTCGCGCCGGTCGTCTTCCCAGAGTTCGCGGTAACGCCAGCCAATCATGGCGACCATTCCTCGATCGGTGCTGTAGTCGCGGTAGACGGCGGCGACCTCGAAGTCGACTGGACCGGTGAGGGTGACCAGCTCCAGTCTGTCGCCTGGGTCGAGATTGCGGCGCCTTGCCATCGGTTCGGTGACCAGAACCGCAGCGCCGGATTCCACGGCGGCACGAGCAGCTTCACCATCCCCGTCCAGCCACTCGAAACCGGACCAGGCGACCGGATTGAGGTCGTAGCCGACTACCATGCTGCCGTCATCGAGGCGGAACTGACGCGAGCTGGTCAACATGGTCACTTCCGGCCACGCAGCGATGGTTTCCACGTCGGCCGAGTCCAGCGTGCCCTGGCTGACGGTGAGATAGGTGTCGGCATTGATCAGGCGGCTGACCCAGTCATCCACCGTGGCGCGGAACCCCAGCACCATCATGCCGACACCGGCGCTCAATGCCAGCGCCAGGCTCAGAGCCGATACCGCCGGCGCCAGGCGTTGGCGGGAACTCATCAGCATCTTGATGGCTCTGGCGACCAGGCCGCTGCCGGCCAGGCGCGCGGCCTGTCGCAGCAGGTGCATGCCGCCGGCCGGCGCCAGCAGCGCGCATCCGGACAGCATGACGAACAGACCTGCCAACACCGGCGGCAAGCTGCGCGTCATGCCGATGACTGCGCCACCAAGGATCAGCAGTATCCAAGGCAGCCACTGCCAGAATCCGGCCGAGTTGTACTGCGATTCATGGACGGTTCGGGCCAGTTGCCCGGGCGGAATCCGCTGGGCCTCGCGCAACACCCCGAGCACGCTGGCCAGGGCCATGACCACGGCCAGCAGCCAGACGCTGGCATACAGCCCGACCCCGGGACGGACGCCGGCCGAGGCCACCATGCGGTACAGCTCGGCGACCGGCTGGCGAACCAGATCGAGCAGCGCGGTGGCGAGCAGGGTGCCCAGCACCAGGCCGGCCAGCGCGCCCAGGCTGGCCAGTACCAGTGTCTCCATGGCCAGCAGGGCCTGGATTTGGCCCTGGGTAACGCCGACGGCGCGCAGCATGCCGATGGTGCGGCGGCGCTGGACCAGCAGGAACGCCAGCACGCTGTAGATCACGAACAGGCCGACAGCCAGGCTGAGCAGGCTCATCGCGGTCAGGTTGGCGCGCATGCCGGCCGTCAGGCTGGCGGCTGATTCGCGCCGCTGGTCGGCGTCAATCAGGATCAGGTTCTCCGGCAACTGCTGCCGCAGCCATTCGCTGGCGCTGCTCGGGGCCTCAATGAAACTCAATTCCCCGCGGCGGCCGATCAGGTGCTGGGCTGCGGCCAGATCCATGATGATGCGATCATCGAGTGCTGGCCCGCCCTGGACAACGGCAACGATTTCAAGCTGCAGCGTCTGACCGAAATGACGCACCTCAAGGGTCTCGCCCGGGGCCAGATCGAGGCGCTGCAGGGTTCGTTCTGTAACCATGGCCGCGTTGGCCTGGCCAACCAGGGCGCCGGTTGCGGTTCCGGCGGGGCGAATGATGCTGCTGGGGCCAAGGGAGAGCGGGTCAATTGCCACCAGCTCCAGCATGCGATTGCCAAGGCGAAGCCGCGAGCTGAGCACGGGCACCAGGTCGGGTGCGCCCCGGGTGGTGGCCAGTTGCCGAAAGACTTCCTCGTCCAGCGCGCCGCCGGGGTCGACCACGCGCACGGTGTCGGTTCCGCTCAGGCTCTCGGTGGCGCTGTCGAGCGCATCGATCAATACGTCGCGCATCAGCGCCACCCCGGTCACCACGGCCACCCCGGCCGCGATGCCCACCAGAGCCAGCAGCAGCTGGCCCGGATGACGATAGAAAAATCGCCGCGAGGACTCCAGCAGCAAGCGCATCAGTGATCGCTCAATCGGCCGTGACGCAGGTGCAGAACACGGTCGCACAGCGCGGCGGCCTCGTCGTTGTGGGTGACCATCAGCAAGGTGACGTTGTGCTGCCGGGTGATGCGATCAAACAGCGCCAGTACGCCCTCGGCGGTGGTCTGGTCCAGGCTGCCGGTGGGTTCGTCGGCCAGCAGCAATGCCGGACGGTGCACCAGGGCCCGAGCGATGGCCACGCGCTGTTTTTCGCCGCCGGACAGTTTTTCGGGCAGTCGCTCCAGCAGGGGCTCGATGCCCAGTTCCACGGCCAGTTCGGTGATTCGGTCAACGTGTTCCAGGGCATGGTTCAGCCACAGCGGCAACTCGATGTTTTCGCGCACCGTCAGGCTGTCAATGAGATTGAAATCCTGAAACACCAGGCCGATGAAGCGGGCCCGGAAGCGGGTGCGCTCCGGCTCCGGCAGGGCCGACAAATTGCGCCCTGCAATGCAGACCTCGCCGGCATCCGGGGTGTCCATGCCGGCGGCCAGGTGCAGCAAGGTGGTTTTGCCGGAGCCCGAAGACCCCATCACCGCGACCCGTTCGCCCGCCTCGAGACTTAGCGTCAGTTGATCAAGGACCTGGACCGGGCCTGTCGTTCCGAAGCGACGCTGCAGGTCCTGAATACTGAGCACCGGTTCAGCCATGCAGGCTGACTCCGATCAGGCCGCCGATGATGAGCACGGCAATGGCGCTGCTGCTGACGGCCAGCCGCAGGCGCCGGTACCATCCCGGCATGCCGTAGCCGCGCCACGGCTCGTCCAGCGCCAGGTGGGCACCAAACATGACGGCAATCCACAGAGTGGCCCAGCCCAGGGGCATGAGGATCGCGGGCCAGACCAGCAAAACCAGCGCATTGCTGGCAATCAGCAGGCGTGGACGAGTGCGCTCACCCAGCAGATGGCGGGTCCAGAGGGTGCCTGCGAGAAAAGCGAGGATCAGCGCGGGGTAGGCTAGCAGCAGGGTTTCCAGCCAGTTCGGGGCGCCGGTCGCGTTGATTACCGCCAGTGCGGCAAAAGGAATCAGGCCGCTCCAGGTCAGCGTGCGCACGGTGTTGATCGTCAAGGAATCCATGATGCACTGTCCAGTCCGTTGTCAAAACGTCTGCTCAGCGTACAATACCGCTGGCTCGGTATGGACAAAAAAAGACCCCGACCGGGAGCCGTGGTCGGGGTCTTCGAGTGCGCATCCGGAACGGAGGGAGGGAGTCAGGGCCTTGGAGGGACCGCTCCGAATACAAGTTTAGTTTGCTGGCGCAGCGGTGAAACCGCTGTGAACAGGCCCGCGCTGGAAACTTCCTTGATCACCGGCAGTCCGACTTTGCGAAGCCTGCGCACCGTGCCCGCAAGTTCCGCTTGGATTGAGGCGCAGGCTGTGGTAGTATTCATACAGCCTTGGTAAAACCGCAACGGTTGGGCAAGGTCGCAGGGCGCGAAGCGAGGTACATCACTCCGATATCAAGTTGCCCCTTCCTCACGGAAGGGGTTTTTTTTGTCTGTTGCTCTCCCGCAGCCCATGGTGTTCCAGCGGCGCTGGTGGAGAGGTACGCTAGAATGGAATGCAGTGCACCTGTTCTGAGGGAGTCTGTATCGTGTCGCAAGAAAACAACAAATTATCCGCCGTGATGGATCTTTTTGATCAGGATGCGGATCGGGGACGTACGTTTTCCATCCTCCAGCACGGCTGGCTGCTGGACTATTCCCGCATGCCGCTTGATCGTGGCATGCGGGAGCGCTTGTTCGAGCTGCCCCGGCGAAGCGGGCTGCGCGCGGGCGTGGAGCGCTTGTTCAACGGCGCGCTGGTCAACCCGACCGAGGCGCAGCCGGCGCTGCATATGCAATTGCGGGCAGAGGATGCACCGCAAGAATTGCTTGACGAGCGGCGTCGGGTCCTGCATCTGGCAGGGCAACTGCACAGCGGAGATGCGGGGATCGATGACCTGCTGCACGTCGGAATCGGTGGCTCTGATCTGGGCCCCCGGCTGGTGGCCGATGCGCTGGATGAAAACGATGGCCGGGTGCGAGTGCACTGGTTGTCGACCCTGGATGGCCGGCGTTTTCGCAGGCTGCTCGCCTCTCTGGATCCTGCCCGAACCGGGCTGGTGATTGCCTCGAAGTCCTTTTCCACCGAAGAAACCATGACCCAGGCGCGCGCTGCCCGGGACTGGATGGGCGCGGGGTTCGAGGGACGCTGCTGGGCCAGCACGGCCAACGTGGACCGCGCCGTCGCCTTTGGCCTGTCACCGGACCATGTGCTGCCGTTTCCGCTGTGGACCGGGGGGCGGTACTCGCTTTGGTCTTCGGTTGGTGTCAGCGCCGCTGCCGTTATCGGACCGGAGCGTTTCGGTCGGCTGCTGCAAGGCGCCGATGAGGCCGATCAGCAGTTCCATCGCGCGCCGGATCCATCGACGATGGCGGTGGTCCTGGCGCTGCTGATGCACTGTCTGCGGCGCGACCTGAAGTTGCCGACGCTCGGGGTGGTGGCGTATGAGCCGCGGCTGGCCCTGCTGGGCGATTTTCTGCAGCAGCTGGTGATGGAAAGCCTGGGCAAGGGCGTGACCCTGGACGACAAGATACTGGAGGAGTCGACCTCGGCCCTGATCTACGGGGGGCGGGGGACGGATCTTCAGCATTCCATTTTTCAGGCGCTGCACCAGGGGCGGGATACCCACCCGTTGCTGCTGGTCGGCAGCCTGGCCGACCCGGCCGGAGAGCCTGACTGGCATCGCCGACAGCTGGCCCACCTGCTCGCCCAGGCGGCCGCATTCGCGCGCGGGCGCGATGAAGGTGCGCCGCATCGACGCCTCCCGGGTCAGCGGCCGGTAGCGCTTCTGCTCACCGAGCAGGTCAGCCCGGAAGGGCTTGGTTTCCTGCTGGCCAGCTTTGAGCATGCGGTCTACGCATTGTCGGTGTTCTGGCAGATCAATGCGTTTGACCAGTGGGGCGTCGAGGAAGGTAAACGCCTGGCGGCCGATATCCGCGAGCGGCTGGAGACGCGCATGCCGCCGCTGGAGGATCTGGCCGGCTTTTTTTAATCCGCTTCAGCCAGTGATGCCCCCGATTGTTCTCAGCAGACTGAGCCTTCAGACCCAGCCGACCGCAAGAACGCGTTTGCCGTGGCGGTGTTGCTCGTAGCCCTGCTCCGGGGGCGGAACGAGGGCGACATCCCGGAAGCCCACTTTCTGCATGATCCAGACGAGCGTTTCGGCACTTGGAGCCAGGCAAATGCCGTCGGTGCTCGCTTCTCCGCCATGGGTCTCGTCGGTTTCATCGATGACCGTGAAACAGCCCTGGATGGGGCGGACAAACTCGTAGCTGCCCCAGTCCAGCATGCCTGAAAGATGCGGACCGACCTGCGTCTCGATCAGGCAGACACGGCGGCAGTAGGCGTGTGCGGTACGGATGGCAGCGACCGGGTTTTCGAGATGATAGATCAGGCCCAGCATGAGCACGATATCAGCTGGCTCGATATCGGTTGCTGCGATGTTCTGGATATCCGACTGGACAAAGCGAACATTTTCGCTGCCGGTTGCGCGCGCCATCAGCCGGGCGTCCTCGACGTGCTGCTCCCGCGGTTCCAGGCCGGTCACGCAGGCACAGCCCATGGCCGCTGCCTTGAGGCTGAACCAGCCTTGATGCGAAGCCAGATCCAGCGCGGCAAGGCCTGGATGGTCGGCCAGCAGGGGTTTCAGAAACTGCTCGACCATCGCCAGCCGCGTGTCGTGCACTTGTTGGGCAGACACGGGTAGATAGGAATCAGTCGCACTGCCATCGGGAAGCTCGAACCGATAAAACCAGTCGCGCTGTGCGATTTGCTGTTGGATGTCGGGGTTCACGTCATCGACTCTCGGCTACCTTGGATCATATTCGCTTACGGCAGCGTGTTAAGGGGGATGGTGATGATCGGCAGACCGAGCGAGTCGGTGCGCTTGCGAACCTGCAGGATGTCGCTGCGCTGGCTCTGGTCGATGTAATAGTACATTTCGGCGATCCCGTGGAATTGTTCCAGCGTGATCAGGTTGATTCGCACCGACTCGTCGACCCCGGGTACGAAGCCCAGCGGCAGGAAAAACCCCTGGTGGTCCTGATCAGTCCCCAGCGAGGTGTAGAACACGGTCAGCACGTGATCGGCGGGACCGGCGACCAAAGGCTCTTCCACAACCTCGATGCCAAACCGGCTCGTCAGTTCCATGGCCAGTCGCTGATCGGCGTAGTCGCGCACGTCGCCGTGGGCGATAAAGTGAGACCGAATCACCACGCGCTGGCCGGCAAGCGGAGCAAAATCTTCTTCCGGCAGGGCCATTGCCAGATCATCGATGGCGTAGCTGACCAGGCGTTGCGCCGTAGAGCCGACCAGCGAATCCTCTACCTGGCGCGATCCGCAGGCGCTCAGCACCAGAACCAGGCAGAACAGTCCAACAAGGCGAAACGGCGACATTCGCAAAGCTCCTTTGTAGCGGCAACGACTGCCATCCTAGCAGAGCAGGCGCCGGTCGAGCCGTTTACACTTGTACCCTTTGGGCGATTCCCAGTCAGAGGACGCAGATGACCACCGAGACCTACCAACCGGCCGAGGTCGAGCCGGCCGTACAGGCGTTCTGGGAAAAGGAACGCCTCCATCGGGCCGAGCGCGGCGCGGGCGAGACCTACTACTGCCTGAGCATGTTCCCGTACCCGTCGGGCAAGCTGCATATGGGCCACATGCGCAACTACACCATTTGCGACGTGATGTCGCGCTACCAGATCATGCAGGGTCGGAAAGTCCTGCAGCCCATGGGCTGGGATGCCTTCGGCCTGCCGGCCGAAAATGCCGCCATGGCCAACGGCGTCCCGCCGGCCGAATGGACCCGGGCCAATATTCGCCACATGCGCGGACAGCTCAAGAGCCTGGGTTTTGCCATCGACTGGGAACGCGAACTTGCTACCTGCGATGCTGACTACTATCGCTGGAACCAGTGGTTCTTCCTCCAGCTGCTGAAGCGCGGCATCGCCTACCAGAAGACCGGCACGGTGAACTGGGACCCGGTCGACCAAACGGTGCTGGCCAACGAGCAGGTGGTCGACGGCCGCGGCTGGCGCACCGGCGCGCTGGTGGAAAAGCGCGAAATTCCCATGTACTACCTGCGGATCACCGACTATGCCCAGGAGTTGCTCGACAGTCTCGATCAGCTCAACGGCTGGCCGGACCGGGTCAAGGCGATGCAGGCTAACTGGATCGGACGCAGCGAAGGCGCCGAAATCGCGTTTGCCTGCCAGGACCAGGTCATCAAGGTGTTTACCACCCGCCCCGACACCCTGATGGGCGCGACCTTCATGGCCGTGGCCGCCGAGCATCCGCTGGCCCGGCGCGCGGCCGAATCGAATCCCGAACTGGCCGCGTTCATTCGCGAATGCCAGAAGGGCGGGGTCTCTGAGGCCGATATCGCTACCCAGGAAAAACTCGGCATGGACACCGGCTTGAAAGCGATCCATCCGCTGACCGGCGAAGACATCCCGGTCTGGATCGCCAACTACGTACTGATGGGCTACGGCGAAGGCGCGATCATGGCCGTGCCGGCCCATGACGAGCGCGACTTCGAATTCGCCCTGAAATACGAATTGCCGATCCGCCAGGTCATCAGCCTGCCCGAGGGTCAGGACTACGATCACCGGAACTGGCATGACGCATACGCGGCCAAGGACGGCGAGTTGGTCAACTCGGGCCCGTACACCGGCTTGTCCTGCGCCGACGGATTTGCCGCCATCGTTGCCGACCTTGAGAAAAAGAAAGCCGGCCAGGCCCGGATCCAGTTCCGCCTGCGCGACTGGGGCATTTCGCGTCAGCGCTACTGGGGCTGCCCCATCCCCATCATCCACTGCGAAGACTGCGGCGCGGTGCCGGTGCCCGAGCAGGACCTGCCGGTGCGGTTGCCCGAGGATCTGGTCCCCGATGGTACCGGTAATCCGCTCAATCGCTGCGAGGCCTTCCTGAACGTGCCGTGCCCGCAATGCGGCAAGCCGGCGCGGCGCGAGACCGACACCATGGATACCTTCGTCGACTCCTCGTGGTACTTCCTGCGCTATACCTGTCCGGACAACGACCAGGCGATGGTGGATGCCCGGACCAGCCAGTGGATGCCGGTAAACCAGTACATCGGCGGCATCGAGCACGCCATTCTGCACCTGTTGTATGCGCGTTTCTGGACCAAGTTGATGCGCGACGAGGGTCTGGTCGATATCGACGAGCCCTTCGCTCGCCTGCTCACCCAGGGCATGGTGCTGGCCGAAACCTATTATCGTGAAGACCCAGCCGGTCGTCGCAGCTGGTTCAATCCGGCCGATGTCGAGGTTCAGCGCGATGCCAGGGGCGGGGTGGCCTCGGCCACGCTGCTCGCCGACGGTGGCATGGTCAGGCCGGGCGGGGTCGAGAAGATGGCCAAGTCGAAGAACAACGGCGTTGATCCCCAGGCGCTCATCGACCAGTACGGTGCCGATACGGTCCGACTGTTTTCGATGTTTGCCGCCCCGCCCGAGCAGTCGCTGGAGTGGTCGGAGGCCGGAGTCGAGGGTAGCTGGCGCTTTCTGCGCAGGCTCTGGAGCGGAGTGCGACGGCACGTCGAGAACGGTCTGCCGCAGGCCGCCCTCGACGTGACGGCCCTGAATGCCGACGGTCTGGATCTACGCCGCGTGCTGCACGAAACCATTGCCAAGGTCAGCGACGATTATGGGCGCCGTCTGACGTTCAACACGGCCATTGCCGCGGTCATGGAGTGCTGCAATCGCCTGGCCCGATTCGAGCCGGCCGACGCCAACGCGCGGGCCCTGGTGCAGGAATGCTGGACCAGCCTGGTTCGCCTGATCGCGCCGGTGACCCCGCACGTGGCCGAAGCATTGTGGCAACAACTGGGCGGGACCGGGTCGGTGTTCGACGCCGGCTGGCCTGCACTGGACGACGCGGCGCTGGCGCGCCAGGCGGTGACCGTGGTCGTGCAGGTCAACGGCAAGGTGCGCGGGCGGATCGAGGTGGCGCCGGGCAGCGCGCGCGATGCGCTCGAACAGCAGGCCCGGGCCGAGTCCAACGTGGCCCGCTTCCTGGCCGACAAGACCATCGTCAAGGTGATCGTGGTGCCGGACAAGCTGGTCAACATCGTCGCGCGCTGATGCGGTCTTCGGTCCTCATGCTGTTGCCCCTGGTCTTGCTGGCCGGGTGCGGGTTCCAGTTGCGCGGCGAGGCGCGCCTGCCGGAAGCCATGGCCAGAACGTGGCTGGCGGTGCCGGACGCCAACAGCATTTTCGTGCGCGAACTGGCCATGCGCCTCGAGGCCGACGGCGTCGAGCTGTTATCCGGGCCGGATCCGGCCGCCGCCGCGCTGCGGATTCACCGCGAGCGTCTGCGCAGCGAGCCGCTGACCATTTCCGGGCAGGCCCGGGTGCGCGAATTCGTTCTGATCTTCGAGCTGGACTTTTCGCTGGAAGATGGCGCAGGTGAAGAACTGATTGCTCGCGAAACCCTGCGCCTGACCCGTGAGTACAGCTTTGATGAGCAGGCCATTCTGGCCGCCACCCGCGAAGAGGAATTCCTGCGTGCCGATCTGCGCCGAGCCATGGCCGCGCAGCTGCTCAGGCGGCTGGAAGCGGTGCCGGCGCCATGAAGACCTACCCGGATCGCCTTCCTGAACGTCTGCGACGAGGCCTGGACCGAGCCTACCTGGTCGCAGGCCCGGAGCATCTGCTGGTCGAAGAGGCCTGCGATGCAATCCGGGCCGCCGCTCGCGCCGAGGGCATCGCCGAGCGCATCGTGCTGGATGCGGATGGCCGCTTCGACTGGAGCCAGCTTGGAGCGGCCACCGAAAATCTTTCGTTGTTCGCCAGCCGCCGGCTGGTCGAAGTTCGGCTGCGCTCGGGCAAGCCCGGGCGCGAGGGCGGCGCTGCCCTGCGCGAATGGGCGGCAGCCGACAGCGATGATGTCTTGTTGCTCAAGTGCAACGCCTGGGATCTTCAGCAGGAAAAAAGCGCCTGGGCCCGGGCCATCGAATCGGCCGGAGTGTACGTCCCATGCTGGGCGGTCAAGCCGGGCCAGTTGCCCGACTGGATCAGCCGGCGGATGGGCGCGCGCGGCCTGCGGGCCGAGCCGGGTGCATGCCGTTTCCTGGCCGAGCGCCTGGAGGGCAATCTGTTGGCCGCTGCCCAGGAAATCGAGCGCCTCGCCCTGCTGTTCGGCAACGGCAGCCATTTGGGTGTCGATGAGCTGCGCGCAGCGGTTGCCGACAGTGCCCGATTCGACAGTTTTCGTCTCGTAGAGCTGGTGCTTGCAGGTCAGGCCGGTGCCGCGCTGCGCTGCATCCGCGGCCTGCGCGAAACCGATACGGCCATGCCCATGATCATTGCCGCGCTGGCCCGCGAACTCCAGGTTCTGGCCGCCTTTCAGGCCTGGCGTCCACGGCTGGGAGACGATCGGGCCTTGCGCGAACTCAAGGTCTGGCGTTCCCGCCAGGGTCCTCTCCTGACGGCAGCCGCGCGCTTGCCGTCAGCCTCGGTGCGTCGCGCCGTGGGTAGTTTGTCGGATCTGGACCGCATGGCCAAGTCGAACGACCGGCACGAGTTCTGGGTGAGCCTGGAACGCCTGTGCGTCGGGGTCGCCAGCACGGGTGAAAGCGGCCATGGCGCGTAGGCGGCGAATGATCCGGAACCGGGCCGTGGCCATTTTCGGCGGTACTTTCGATCCGGTGCACTATGGCCATCTGCGGGCCGCAGCGGAAATCTCCGAGCGCCTCAAGGTCAGCAATTTTCGCCTCGTGCCGGCCGGCCAGCCGCCGCACCGAACCGGCACCTGGGCCGAGCCGTTTCATCGCCTGGCCATGCTGGAGCTTGCCGTCGCTTCGTATTCCGACCTGCATGTGGACGAGCGCGAGGTTCTGCGCGACGGCCCTTCCTACATGGCCGATACCCTGGCCAGCGTGCGCACGGAGGTGACATCAGTGCCGCTGCTGCTGTGCGTCGGGCAGGATGCGGCCAACCAGCTCCACCGCTGGGAACGCTGGCGGGAACTGCTGGACCTGGCCCACCTGGTGGTCATGACGCGCCCGCGCAGCGAACCGAGCTACGCTGAGGAACTGGCCGATGCCCTGGCCGGGCGGCACGTCAAGCGGGCGCGCGATTTGATGGACTCGCCGGCCGGCCTCGTTTGCCATGTGGAAGTGACCCAGCTGGCGATCTCGTCGACCGATATTCGCCACCAGTTGGAGCGGGGTTGGGATCCGCGCTTCCTGCTGCCTGCGACGGTGCTGTCCTACATCCGCAAGCACGGCCTGTATGGTACGGCGCCGGCGGATGCTGCCCCGAGCTCGGATGAAACCTCGCCCCGAAACGAGTAGACTATGTCAACCCCTACCTTTATGCCCGCATTACTTTCTTGAAATCATCGCCATCCGTACCAGATTCCCGCCAGCTTTGCGAGCTGGCTGTCGCTGCCTTGGAAGACAGCAAGGGTGAGGGCATAGAAGTCCTCGACCTGACCGATCGTTCGACCTTCGCCGACTACATGATCGTGGCCAGCGGCACCTCCAGCCGCCAGGTCAAGGCCATGGCAGATCGGCTGGTCCAGCGCGCCAAGGCTTCGGGCTGCACACCGCTGGGCGTCGAGGGCGACCGCGAAGCCGAATGGGTGCTGGTCGACCTTGCCGATGTCGTTGTGCACCTGATGCTCCCGCAGACCCGGGCCTTCTACAACCTGGAGAAGTTGTGGTCGGCTGCGCCGCCGGTCCGATCCTCATCCGCACAGGCCTGATTCGGCCGCACCGATCGTGAAGCTGGTTGTGGCGGCCGTGGGACAGCGGATGCCCGGCTGGATTGAGGCCGGATGGTCGCAGTACGCCAGTCGTTTTCCCCCGCACCTGAGGCTTGAACTGGTCGAAGTCTCCCCGGCCGGGCGGTCGGGGGCCGGCCGCGAAAGCGCCGTTGAAGGCCAACGCCTGCTCGCTCGGGCGCCCGGGCGCGCCTGGCGGGTTGGCCTGAATGGCTCACGCCAGGGCTGGTCGACCGAGTACCTGGCCGAGCGGCTGGCCGAATGGCAAATCGGGGGTGACCCGGTCTGGCTGTTCATCGGCGGTGCTGACGGTCTGGCGCCCGAGGTGTTGGCGACCTGCCGCGAGCGCTGGTCGCTGGGCCCGGCCGTATTTCCGCATATGCTGGTGCGGGTGTTGGTCGCCGAGCAGCTGTATCGGGCCAGTACGATTCTGAGCGGGCACCCGTACCATCGTGCTTGAGCGCTACCTGGTTCTGGCCTCGGCCTCGCCGCGCCGCCGTGAATTGCTGGATCGGATCGGGATGCCGTTCACCGTGGTAGTGGCCGCGGTCGATGAAAGCACTCAGGAGGGCGAAGCGCCGCCCGATTACGTGCGCCGCGTGGCGCGCGCAAAGGCCGCTGCCGTCCATGCCTTGCACCCCGATGCTTTTGTCCTGGCTGCCGACACCGCCGTTGTGGCCGACGGCCGGGTGTTGGGCAAGCCGGTGGATGCAGACCATGCCCGGAGGATGTTGAGAGCCTTGTCGGGGCGCAAGCATGAAGTGCTCTCGGCCGTCGTGTTGGCCTGGCCGGACGGACGCAGGACCGAACGCTTGAGTGTCACCGGGGTCGAATTTGGCCTGTTGCCCGAGGCCTGGATCGATGCCTACGTGGCCTCCGGCGAGGGCCTGGACAAGGCCGGTGGCTATGGTATTCAGAACCGGGCCGGGCTGTGGGTCGAGCGAATTGCAGGCAGCTATACCGGGGTGGTTGGTTTGCCGCTGTTCGAGACCGCCGAGCTGTTGCGCGAAGCCGGCCTGATCCAGGATTGATCGCCTTGGCGCATGCGCCCGGATCGCATCCGGGTGCTATGCTTCGGCCCCATGTTCATCTTCGCTGGCGGCGATTCGCCGGCTGCCGGAAAAACCAGTGAGCGACGAAATCCTGATCAACGTCACGCCGACTGAAAGTCGCGTTGCCGTCGTCGAGAACGGTCTGCTCCAGGAACTCTACCTGGAGCGCTCGGGAGACGGCGGCTATGTTGGCAACATCTATATGGGTCGGGTCGAGCGCGTGCTGCCCGGAATGCAGGCGGCATTCGTGCATATCGGCCTGGATCGCACGGCTTTCCTGCATGTCAACGACATCGTGCCGCGTCAGCCGGAGTTGACCGAGGCCGGGGAGCCGGTGGAGCCGCCCCCCATCACCGAGTTGATTCGTCAGGGCCAGAGCGTGCTGGTCCAAGTCATCAAGGACCCGCTGGGCAGCAAGGGTGCACGCCTGACCACCCAGCTGAGCATTCCGTCGCGTTACCTGGTGCTGTTGCCGGAAGTCGACAACATCGGGGTGTCGGTGCGGATCGAGGCCGAGGAGGAGCGCGAGCGCCTGCGTGGTCTGGTCCGGAAACTGGTCGGTGAGGACAGCAAGGCCGGTTTCATTCTCCGGACCAACGCCGAGGATGTCGAAGAGCCCGCCCTGGCGCGTGACCTGGACTACCTGCGCCGGCTGTGGCGGCGCATTGATGGCGCCATGCAAACCGCGCAGCCAGGACAATGCGTCTACGAAGACCTGTCGCTGCCGTTCCGATCGCTGCGCGATTTGATGCACGGCGGGGTTGAAAAGGTTCGGATCGACGATGCCGCGACCCTGGCCGAGGCCCGGACGTTCGCCGAGGAATTCTTTCCCGACTGGCTGGAGCGCATCGAGTGGTACGCAGCCGACGGGCCGCTGTTTGATCTCTACGGGGTTGAAGATGAAATCGAGCGGGCGCTGAGCCGCACGGTGACATTGAAATCGGGCGGCCACCTGACGATCGACCAGACCGAGGCCATGACCACCGTTGACGTCAACACGGGTGCATTTGTCGGTTTCCGGAATCTTGAAGACACGATCTACAAGACCAATCTGGAAGCCGCCCAGGCCATCGCTCGGCAGCTGCGCCTGCGCAACCTGGGCGGCATCATCATCATCGATTTCATCGATATGACCGAGGTCGAGCATCGGCGCCAGGTTCTGCGGACCCTGCAGCGGGCTTTTGAACGCGATCATGCACGCACGTCGGTCTCGGAAATCTCGGACCTGGGCCTGGTGGAAATGACCCGCAAACGTACGACCGAAAGCCTTGAGCACCGGCTGTGCGAGCCTTGTCCTGCCTGTGGTGGGCTGGGCCGAATCAAGAGCGTTGATACGGTCTGTTCGGAGATTTTCCGCGAGATTCTGCGCGCTGTGCGCCAGTTTGAAACCGGTGAACTGCGGGTCATGGCCAGCCCGTCGGTTGTCCACCGGATTCTCGAAGACCATCACCGCACCATTGCCGAACTTACCGAGCAACTGCGCACCACGATCTGTTTTCAGCCGGAAGAACAATATGGCCAGGAGCAGTTCGATGTCGTTCTGCTTTGACTGAACACGACCGGTCAGCGCGAGGTTCCGGATTCTGGCCCCAGCTGCGCGGGCTGGTGCTGACCACAGTGGCCGTGGTCATCATCGCCACGGCGATACTGGTTGGGCTGGGACGAGCCCTGCTTCCCCTGGCCGACGAGTTGCGGCCGTGGATCGAGATGCGGCTCAGCGAACGGATTGGCCAGGAGGTCAGCATCGATCAGGTGGAGGCCCAGTGGCCGCGGCTGACTCCGCGCCTGACGCTGATCGGCCTGCAGTTGACCGATGATCAGGATCAGCGCCTGGAGCTGGATGCGGCGCGCCTGGAAATTCATCTGCCCAACCTGCTCAATCGCCAGGCCAATCTCTTGCGCCTGGTGCTGCTGGGCCTGGAGGTGGCGCTGGAGGCCGACGAGGAAGGACGCTGGGGGGCCGAGCTGGCGGCCGGGGCTGCCGTCACCGCAACCGAGACTCAGCCCGAGCTGCCGGGGATGGATCTCTACATCCAGGATGCTGTCGTCCGGATCCGACCGCCGGGTTGGCCCGAGCTGGTGCTGCGGCTGGGCGAAGGGGAAATCCAGCGCCGCGGCGACCGGACCCTGCTCTATGGCAGCCTCGAACCCGAGCAGGGTGAAATGGCAGGAACTGAACTGCGCGTGCTGCTGCATCATCCGCAAGGGCGCTGGACCGGTGCCCGGGGCTGGCTGAAAATCGAGCAGCTGGCGCTGGCTGACTGGGTGCCGGCCGCCGCCCAGGTGCCGCAACGTGGCGGTTGGGTGCTGGATCTGGAGGCCTGGCTGGACTGGTCGGAGGCCAACGATGATCTGCGCCTGGACCTGGACTTTGGCATCGGACCAGCGGCCGCCGGGTACGCGCTTGACGGAGAACTGTTGCTCACGCGCAGCGATCGGGTCGTCCAGGGGCAGCTTGGTCGGTTGCGGTACGAGGACGAGTCGATATTGCGTGGCCTGGCGCTGGCCCGGTCTGGTTCGCGCTGGGTGCTGGCCGCCGACTGGCTCGACCTGGCCGGCCTGCATGCCGTGCTGGACCCGTGGGCGGGCGGGCTGGAGCAGTGGCCGAGCCTCCTCGGAGGACAGGGGCATGACCTGGTGCTGGGAGTTGATCGTTTCGGTAGCGTTCATGCCGCCGCCGGCCAGGTAAATGACCTGACCTTCGAAATGGCCGATCCATATCCCTCGGTGACCGGGCTGGACCTGACGCTGGGGCTGGAGGGCGATCGGCTGCAAATAGCGCCGTCCGGGCGTCCGGCGCTGCGCTGGCCCCACCTGATCCGCGGTGATGTCGCTGTGGATGAATTGTCCGGTGAACTCTTGCTGGCCCCGGACAGCGTCGAGTTGCGCGGCGTCCGGGTTGACGCCCCGGTTGCCCGGGCCTCGGCGGACGGCTGGATCTATCTGCTCTCGCCGCGTCCCTTTCTCGATTTGCTGATCAGGGCCGAGCGCGTGGGCCCGACCGATCCGCGCCCCTACCTGAGTTATCGCACCATTCCGCCGCCGGCCATGGCCTGGCTGGACGAGGCGCTCGTCTGGATCGAGGAGGCCAGCGGTGAGGTTCACCTGCACATGCGCGCCGGCACCCTGGCCCGGGACCTCCACCCCGGTTCCTATCAGGCCCGCGTCGAATTTCGTGGCGTGGACCTAGACTACTGGCCGGACTGGCCTGCCGGCCGCGGCCTGGCGGGGCAGGCTGAGTTCATCGGCAAGCAGTTGTCGGGCCGGCTGCAGCACGCCCGGGTCGGCGAGATTGCGCTGAGCGTGCCCGATCTGCTGGTCGAGGATCTGACCGCGCCGGACCTGACCGTCTCGCTGCAATCGGATACCCTGGCCAGCGAGGATCTGACCGCGACTCTGGCCGAGATTCCGGTGCCCGGCTGGCAGGCGGTGCTGGAGCCCATGCAGTGGCGCGGGCCGATGCGCGCCGCGGTTGATCTGGCGCTGCCGCTGCGCCGTATGAGCGATTGGCAGCTGACCGGGCAGGCCGAGTTGAACGACGCCAGTATGTTCCTGCCGGCCCTGGGCGTACGCTTCTCCGACATCCGCGCCCGCCTGGCGTTTGATCGCCAGGAGCTGGCGCCCACCCGGATAGAGACCCGCGTGCGCGATCAGTCGCTGAGCCTTGACCTGGCCGCGCGGTTTGCCGAGCCGGCCTGGCTGGAAGTATCCGGTGAGCTCAACCCGGCTGATTTGCTCCCCGAGGATGGTCTGCCGGGCCGCATGGCAGAGGCGATCCATGGCCGCAGTCAGTGGCGCTACCGCCTGCAGGGCCGCGGCGAAGAGGGCTTGCTGATGCAGCTGGACAGTGATCTTCAGGGGTTGGTCCTGGACTGGCCGGAGCCGCTGACCAAGCCCGACCCTGAACCGCTTCCCTTCCAGGCCGAATGGGTCTCCGGCGCCGGTGAGCAGGCGCTGGCGTTTATCTGGCAGGAGCGGTTGTCGGGGCGGTTGACCAGCGCTGCCGAGGGCTGGTCGGCCGCGCTTGCCATCGGTCCCGATCCGCCGACCCTGCCGCCGGTGGCCGGCCTGAGTCTATCGGGTCGGGTCGAGCGGCTGGCCCTTGACGAGTGGCTGGAAATGATGGCGCCGGCCGATGCTGCCGGCGCGCTGTCGATGCCCGAAAACATCAGGTTGCAGGTTGCGCTCGGTCGACTCGACCTGCCCGGTCTCACCACCGGGGCGGCGGAACTGAAGATCGAGCGGAGCGGCGGTGCCGTGCAAGCTCTGGTCGACAGTCCGGAGTTGGCCGGCCGGGTGGATCTGCCCGTGCCGGCCGATGCCGGACTCGCCCTGGTGGTTGATATCGACCGCCTGTATCTGCCGGGGGCCGTGGCCGAGACCCTGGCCGAAGAACTTGCCGATTTGATGCCGGCCAAAGAGGTCAGCCGTGTCAGTCCTCGGGGTTGGCCACCGGTATCGCTGGTGGTCGAAGACCTGCGTCGCGGCGAGCTGGAAATGGGCCGCCTGCGGCTGGAGGCCCACCCGGGCGGGGCTGGCCTCGAACTGGAGTTGATCGACCTCGACGGGCCGGAACTGCGCCTGCAGGGCCGCGGTCGCTGGCTTGGGGCCGAGCCGGTGCCGACGTCCCGGTTTATCGGCCGGATCAGTGCCTCCAACCTGAGTTCGGCGCTGCGTTCGGCCGGCTACGATGCCGGGATCGAAGCCGGCCGTGCCCAGCTCGATCTCGATGTCCAGTGGCCCGGTTCGCCGGCTGACTTTTCCATTGCCCGCCTGGTGGGCGATCTGGAACTGGAGGTCGGCGAGGGACGCATTCCCGAAGCCCGTCCCGGTGCCGGTCGTCTGCTGGGCCTGATCAACTTCAGCGCCATTCCGCGACGGCTGATGCTGGATTTTCGCGATGTGTTCGAACCCGGCATGCGATTTGACCAGATCAGCGGCCGGTTCGAAATGGGTGCGGGGTTGGCCCGCACCGACGGCGTGATCATGCAATCACCGGCCGCGGTGATTACCATCAGCGGGAAGACCGACATGGCCGCGCGCCAATATGACCAGATTCTGGTCGTCGAGCCCGGGCTTGGGGCGACCCTGCCGGTGCTGGGCGTGCTGGCCGGTGGTCCGGCAGGGGCTGCGGCCGGGCTGGTGTTGCGCCAGTTGCTGGACCGGCCGCTGCGCGGAGTTGCCGAGGTGCGTTACCGGATCACCGGGCCGTGGGACTCACCCCGGATTGAGTTGGTGGATGCGACCATCCTCGACGAAGATTCTGAACAAGCCAGTGCTGCGGGCACCGAGCCCGAATCAGCGCCGGTACCGAACCATTGAACCCGGTCGCCAGCGACCGAACACCGCTTAAGGACTGAAAGCACAGACATGGCAGACTCGATGTACGATCAAGTTCGCACGCACCTCCTGGCTCCGGCCGGGCTCGGTCCTACGGAAATCGACCTGGCGCTGAATCGCCTGCTGGCCCGGGGGATCGACTTCGGCGAATTGTATTTCCAGCGGCGCGTGCGCGAGGGCTGGGTGCTGGAAGACGGCAGCGTCAAGAATGGCAGCTGGGACGTGGACCAGGGGGTTGGCGTGCGTGCGGTCGCCAATGCCGGGACCGGGTTTGCCTACGCCGACAGCCTGGCCCTGCCGGCCTTGCTGGATGCCGCCGATAGCGCCCGTGCCATCAGTCGCGAGGCGGGCGCCGGACAGGTTCGGATCGCCCCCGTCACCGACTACCCCTTGCGCTACCAGGCGGCTGATCCGACCGCCGGCGGCGGTTCGGCCGAGCGTGTGGAACTGCTGCGCACCATTGACGCCTACGTCCGTTCGCTGGACGCGCGGGTCAACCAGGTCACGGTCTCGCTCACGGCCAGCCACGACCAGATCATGGTGGCCTGTACCGATGGCACCCTGGCCGGCGACCAGCGGCCGCTGGTGCGGCTCGATATCCGCGTCCTGATGGAAGAAGGCGAGCGCCGCGAGCAAGGGTTCAGCGGTGGCGGCGGGCGCTTCGGCGTGGCCGGCCTGATGGAGCCGGAATGCTGGCAGCACTACGCCCGTGAGGCAGTTCGCCAGGCCGAGGTCAATCTTGGAGCAGAACCGGCCCCGGCCGGCTTCATGACCGTGGTTCTCGGCGCCGGCTGGCCCGGTGTGTTGCTGCACGAGGCCGTCGGTCACGGCCTCGAGGGCGACTTCAACCGCAAGGGGATTTCGGCATTCAGCGGTCGGGTGGGGGAGCAGGTTGCCACGGCAGAATGCACCGTGGTCGACGATGGCACCCTGGATCAGCGGCGCGGTTCGCTGAATGTGGATGACGAGGGCACGCCCAGCGGCTGCACCACGCTGATCGAAAACGGGCGCCTGGTCGGTTTCATGCAGGACAAGCTCAACGCGCGGCTGAGCGGGGTCCAGCCGACCGGCAATGGCCGGCGCGAATCCTTTGCCCACCTGCCGATGCCGCGCATGACCAACACCTACATGCTGCCGGGGGCGCATGACCCGTCGGAAATCATTGCCACGGTGGAGGATGGCATCTACGCGGTCAACTTCAACGGCGGCCAGGTCGACATCACCTCGGGCAAGTTCGTGTTTGCCGCCTCCGAGGCCTACCGCGTCCGCAACGGCAAGATCGGCCCGGCCATCAAGGGCGCTACGTTGATCGGCAACGGGCCCGATGTGCTGACCCGGGTCGGCATGGTGGGCTCGGATCTGAAGCTCGATAGCGGTGTCGGGGTGTGCGGCAAGGAAGGCCAGAGCGTGCCGGTCGGCGTCGGCCAGCCGACCCTGCGCATCGACGGGTTGACCGTCGGGGGTACCTCGTGAGCCGGAGCGAGCTGCTCGAACAACCCGAACGCGAGGCAGAACTGCTGGCCGGTATCGCCCGGCGGGTGCTGGATCGGGCCGCGTCCCGAGGTGCCGAACAGGCCGAGGTGGGCGCAAGCTCCAGCCTCAACCGCGAGGCCGGGGTTCGGCTTGGCGAGGTCGAGGTGCTGGAGGAGGCGCGCGATCGCGGCGTCCGGGTGACGGTGTACTGCCGCGGCTGTTCCGGAACGGCCAGCACCGGCGATCTGCGACCGGAGATCATCGATCAGACGGTGGACCGAGCCTTGGCCATCGCCCGTCATACCCAGCCCGATGCGGCCGCCGGCCTGGCCGAGGCCGAGCTGATGGCAGATGATGTCCCGGACCTCGACCTGTGGTACCCCCGGGATGTGAGTATGGAGACTCTTATCGAGCGGGCGTGCGCGGTCGAAGCGGCCGGTCGCGGCGCCGATGCCCGGATCACCAACTCCGAGGGGGCCAGCGTTTCGGCCGAAGCCTCGGTCAGTGTTTATGCCAACAGCCACGGATTTGTCGGCAGCAACCGCGGCACCCGGTATGCGCAAAGCTGCATCCTGATTGCCGGCGATGAATCGGGCATGCAGCGGGATTATGACTGGGATGCCCGGCGGCGCTTCGATCAGCTGGCCGCACCGGACGTGACCGGCCGCGAAGCAGCCCGGCGGACCGTGCGCCGGCTGGGCGCGCGCCGCATCCCCACCGGTCGTTTTCCGGTCCTGTTCGTGCCTGAGGTGGCGCGGGGGCTGATCGGTCACCTGATCGGGGCGGTTTCCGGCGGTCAGTTGTATCGTCGAGCCAGTTTTCTGCTGGACGCGGTTGGGCAGCAGGTCCTGCCGGAGTGGGCATCGCTGATTGAAGCGCCCCGCCAGCCCGGCGGGCCGGCGTCGTCGGCATTCGACGGCGACGGCGTGGCTACGCGCGAATCGGCGCTGGTGGCCGACGGGCAACTGCTGCGCTACGTCCTCAGTACCTATTCGGCCCGGCGCCTGGGTCTGACGACCACGGCCAATGCCGGTGGCGTACGCAACATGCGCCTGTCCGGCGGCCAGCGTTCGCACGAGCAGCTGCTGGAGGAGTTGGGACGCGGCTTGATCGTGACCGAAGTCATGGGCCAGGGCGTCAACCTGGTCACCGGCGATTACTCGCGCGGTGCAGCCGGGTTCTGGGTTGAAAACGGGGAAATCGCCTGGCCGGTCGAGGAAATCACGATTGCCGGACAGCTGCGCGACATGCTGGCCAATCTGCGCGCAGCCGGTACCGACCACGATGAGCGCCGCAGCCTGCAGGTGCCATCCCTGCTGGTGGCCGAAATGACCGTCGCCGGCCAGGAGGCCTGAGAACCGTTACAAGGCCTCTGAGGCGAAATCAGCCAGACGCGAGCGCTCGCCGCGCTTGAGGGTCACGTGACCGGCGTGCGGCCAGTGCTTGAAGCGATCGATGGCAAACGTCAGTCCCGAGGTGGTTTCGGTCAGGTAGGGGGTGTCGATCTGCTCGACATTGCCCAGGCAGATGACCTTGGTGCCGGGTCCGGCCCGCGTGATCAGGGTCTTCATCTGCTTTGGGGTGATGTTCTGGGCTTCGTCGATGATCACGTAGCGGTTGAGAAACGTGCGCCCGCGCATGAAGTTCAGCGAACGGATCTTGATCCGCGAGGCGAGCAGGTCGTTGGTTGCGGCTCGGCCCCATTCGCCGCCATGGCCGTCGGATTCGGTCAGTACTTCGAGGTTGTCGGTCAGGGCCCCCATCCAGGGCGTCATTTTCTCTTCTTCGGTGCCGGGCAGATAGCCGATTTCATCGCCTACAGACACCGTGGCCCGGGTCATGATGATCTCGCGATAGGTCTTGTCGTCCAGGGTCTGGGCCAGACCGGCGGCGAGGGCCAGCAGAGTCTTGCCGGTGCCTGCGGTACCCAGCAGGGTCACGAAGTCGATGCTTGAATCCATGAGCAGGTTCAGGGCGAAGTTCTGTTCCGGATTGCGCGCCTGGATGCCCCAGACATCGTGCCCGCTGCGACGGAAGTCACGCGCCAGTTCCAGCACCACTTGCTCGCTGTCGACCTCGCGCACCATGGCTTCGATGCCGTTGTCTCCGTCCAGACGCAGACACTGGTTGGGATACCAGTCGTCGCCGTCGACGCGGTCGATGCGGTAGAAGGTCTGGCCGCCTTCGGTCCAGGAGTGTTCCGGCAGATGGCGGGTCCAGAAGTCGGAGCGGACTTCCCGGATTCCGGTATAGAGCAGGCTCAAGTCGTCGAGGGCGCGGTCATTGTGGTAATCCTCTGCCTGGATACCGTGGATGGCCGCCTTGATGCGCAGGTTGATGTCCTTGGAAACCAGCACCACATCCTGATCCGGATACCGGCGAGTGAGCCCCAGGGCGGCCAGCAGGATCTTGTTGTCGGCAACCGACTGGTCCGCGATGAGCACAGCGTCGTGGTCGAGTTGATCGGTCTGGAAAAAGAGTCGTCCGGTGCCGACCTGGAGGTTCAGGCCTTCGGGTTCGCATAACACCAGGCCCTGCTCCAGGTCGGCACCTTCGCCCATCAGCTGGCCGATGAAGCGGCTGGCCTGGCGAACGTTGCGCGAGACCTCCGACAAGCCCTTCTTGGCCCGGTCCAGTTCCTCCAGCACGATCATTGGCAAAAATACGTCGTGCTCGGCAAAGCGGAACAGGGCCGTGGGGTCGTGCATCAGCACGTTGGTGTCGAGCAGGTACAGGCGCCGGCGTTCAGTCATGGCCCGGGATACTCCTAACGATGAGGGGGTGTCAGTTCCTGGCAGCTTTTCAGTCCAGCGCCTGAGCAGCTTCCAGCACGGCCTCGACGTGGCCGGGTACCCGAACCTTGCGCCATTCCTTGACCAGCTGGCCGGCGGCGTCGAACAGGAACGTGCTGCGCTCGATGCCCAGGACTTTCTTGCCGTACATGTTTTTTTCCTTGATGACGTCGAATTGCCGGCACAGGATTTCGTCGCTGTCGCTGATCAGCGGGAACGGGAAATCGAACTTGGCGGCAAACTTCTGGTGGCTGGCCAGGGTATCGCGGGACACACCGACGATCGCGCAGCCGGCCTCACGGAAGGCCGCATAGTGATCACGAAAGCCCTCGCCCTGGCGAGTGCAGCCCGGCGTGTTGTCGCGCGGGTAGAAGTAGACGATGACGGGCTGGCCGCGCAGATCATCGAGGCTGAGCTGGCCGTCTGGCGTGGCCGGCAGCGCCGGCGAGTGCAGTTCACGGTAAGAGTCGGTCATTGGGGGCTCGAAAATGAAAAACGCCAAAGCAGGATCGTAGCAGGTAGCCCGTCGCTGGTGGGGGTCCGGGCAGCCCAATCGTTCGGTCTTAACCGAAGCTTGCGGCTTCTTTTGCGCCTTTTGAGCAACGTGGGGGTGGCGGGGCCGTTAGAATGCAGGGTCTGTTTATCTGGTCTCCTGGAGCCTGAAGCATTGAAATCAGCCCGCCTGACATTGTTGCTGGTCATCGTGCCGGCGCTGTTGCTGACCGCCTGTGCCGGGCGCGATCGCCAGCCGATCTATCTTGACAGCGAGGAAATCGAGCCCTTGCGCGCTCCCGAGCGCCTTGACGCCCCGACCATCCGCAGAACCTACCAGGTCGACGGGTACTTCCTGCCGGAGATGGCCGGTCAGAGCGAAGCGAGGCCGCCGCGGGTGCTTTCCAGTGCCGAGGCCGAGGCGTCCCAGTCACGCATTCGATTTGGCGCCAGCGGCCTGTACCTGGAAGTCCGGGACGAGCCTGACAGTGTCTGGCGGAGACTGGGTTTCAGCCTCAATCGCGCCGGCATGCAGGTCCAGGAGATCGAACAGGATCGCCTGCGCTACGATTTTCGTTTCAATCACGATCCCATCGTCATTGACCGGACCGGTTTTGGTCGGCTGGCGTTCTGGCGCAGTCCGGAACGAGTGGATCATAGCGGCGCCTTCCGCGTGGAGGTAGAGCCAGCCAGCGGTCAGACCTCCCGGGTCCTGCTGCTGACGCAAGACGGTGAACTCGTCGAGATGGAGCAGGCCGAGCATGTGCTCTCGGTCTTGCGTGAGCGGCTGGGCTGACCCTAACGCTCCAGCAACTTGCGTTTGTCGGGTACATCCTCCCACTGTTTGGCGTCATCCGGAGCGGGTTTCATCTCGGTAATGACCGGCCACTGGAGCGAAAGCTCGGCGTTGAGTTCGAAAAATTCGCGCTGATCGTCCGGCAGGTCATCTTCCGGATAAATGGCCTCGACCGGGCATTCGGGCTCGCACAGCGTGCAGTCTATGCATTCTTCCGGATCGATCACCAGGAAGTTGGGGCCTTCGTGGAAACAGTCGACCGGACAGACCTCAACGCAGTCGGTATATTTGCATTTGATACAGTTTTCGGTAACGACAAATGTCATGATTTGCGGAATTCCGATTGGGGGGACGATTTTGAAGCGATGCGGGTGGCCCAAGTGGTCAATTGGCGATAATGGTAAACTGCCCGGCTGAAAAGTGTAGCAAAAATCTTTGAATACCCACCCTCATCCCGCTCCGGATTCCGATTCGGCCTGTACCACGATCGAGCGTGCCCGGCACGGTATCCCGGTGCGGTTGATCAGCGCCAACGCGCTCAAGGTCATCGAACGCCTTCAAGGTGCCGGTTTTGCGGCCTACCTGGTGGGAGGTTGCATACGCGATCTGCTGCTGGGCGTCCGGCCGAAGGATTTCGATGTCGCCACCAGCGCCACGCCGGACGAGATCCGCGATCTGTTTCGCAACGCTCGTCTGATCGGGCGTCGTTTTCGCCTGGCGCACGTGCGTTTCGGCCGGGAAATCATCGAGGTTGCCACCTTCCGTGGGTCCGGCAACGGTGACTCCGGTGAAGAGGGCCGCGTTGTCGAGCGTGGCCGCCTGACCCGCGACAACGTATTCGGCAGCGAAGCCGAAGATGCCTGGCGGCGTGATTTCACCATCAACGCGTTGATGTACGACCCGGCGACCGAGACCATTCGCGACCACGTCGACGGATATGAAGACGTGCGTGAGCGCCGTCTGCGCCTGATCGGTGATCCACGCACCCGCTATCGCGAGGACCCGGTTCGTCTGCTGCGGGCGGTTCGCTTCATGGTCAAGCTCGACCTGACCATGGAGCCGGACACGGCCGGCCCGATCGTGGCCATGGCACCGTTGCTTGAAGGGATCCCGCCGGCGCGTCTGTTCGACGAGATTCTGAAGTTGTTCATGACCGGTCATGCGTGGCCGACCTACCAGGCGCTGGTGCGCGAGGCGCTCTGGCCGCAGCTGTTCCCGGGCTTGTTTGAAAACCCCGCCGAGCCGCCGAAACTGGTCGAGAATGCGCTTCTCAACACCGACCAGAGGGGGGCCGAAGGTTTGCCGGTCACGCCCGGATTCCTGTTCGCTGCCTTTCTCTGGCACCGGGTCCACGCCGCCGCTGAGGCCATGGTGGAGGAGGGTATGCCGCCGGTGGATGCGCTGGCCGCAGCCGGTGAGGAGGCGATCGTGGCCCAGGCACGCAAGGTTGCCCTGCATCGGCGCTTTTCTACCATCGCCAAGGAAATCTGGTTCATGCAGCCGCGCTTTCGCAAGCGCCGTGGAAAGCGCGCGCTGCGCCTGATCAACGAGCGCAGGTTCCGCGCCGCGTATGACTTCCTCCTGCTTCGGGTCTACGAAGAGCCCGAGCTGGCCGAACTCGCCCAGTGGTGGACCGATGTGCAGGAGATTGATCCCGAAGACCAGGCAAAACGGGTGCAGGCGGCACCGAGGGAGGATGGTGTCAAGCGGCGCCGTCGCCGACCGCGCCGCCGCAAAGCCGCCGGGGCGACGTGAGCCGGGCCTGGATTGGCCTCGGCGCCAATCTGGGGCAGCCGGACCGGACTTTGCCCATGGCGCTGGCTGCTTTGCAGGCGCTACCGATGACCACCTTGCGCGCTGTCTCTCCTGCGTACTGGACCCAACCCTGGGGCCTGCCGGATCAGCCGGAATTTCTCAATGCCGTGGCGCTGGTCGAGACCGGGCAGGAGCCGCTGGCCCTGCTGCGCACGCTTCTGGCGATTGAGTCCGGCCTGGGACGGCGGCGCGATCAAGCGCGTTGGGGGCCGCGCGCAATCGACCTCGATCTCCTGTTGTTCGGTGATCGGGTCGTCGACGAGGCCGAATTGACCCTGCCCCATCCGCGGATGCACGAGCGTGCCTTCGTGCTGGTGCCGCTGGCTGATCTGGCGCCGACGCTGATCGTGCCCGGTCGTGGTCGGGTCGAGGAACTGCTCGACGGCCTGTCAGAAGAGGAGCTCGATGGTGTCCGGGCCGCTGCCTGCGATCTCAGTCGAGTAACGCGACCGACTTGATCAGGGCATAACACCGCTGGCCGTGTTCCAGCCCCAGCCTGGCGGCGGAATGTTCCGTGATTTCCGCGCTCAAGGCTTGTCCGTCGGCGAGGTTTCCGGTCACGAGCACGCGCCCGGGCCGCAGGCGATCCAGCTGCCGGATGGTCATTTCCAGCTGGTTAAGGACGCTGATTCCTGCCAGTCGGTGGGTCGAAATGGCGACATCGCTGCTCTGGATGCTGAGTCGCGAAGTCCCGGCCGGTGGTGGCTGACTGGTCTGCAGGAACAACTCGATCCTGTCATTGCCGAACCGGGTCAGTCCGTCGCCGCTGCCTGCAAGCAGCCGGCCTTCGAGTACCGAGGCCGGGCCGCTGTTGCCGAACAGGGGCGAGTCCGGTCGGGCCAGGGTGTCTTTCAGTGATTCGACGCATTCGATCCGACCGTCGTCCATGAACACAACGTGATCGGCGAGCCGTTGCACCTCGTCCGGGGAGTGGGTCACGAGCACGATCGGGACATCGGCGTGGGCGGCCAGATCGCTGAAAAACGGCAAAATCTCCCGTCGGGTCTGGGTATCGAGCGCTGACATGGGTTCATCGAGCAGCAGCAACTGCGGGCTGCTCAGCAGGGCCCGGCCCAGCGAGACACGCTGTCGCTGGCCGCCGGAAAGCTGATCGATGCGGCGATCCAGCAGCCCGTTGATACCGAGTATTACGGTCACTGCATCCGGGTGGTGGCGCCGTTGGCGAGCCGGGGTGCGGCGGTAGCCGTACAACAGGTTGCCGCGCACCGACAGATGCGCGAGCAGACTGTGTTCCTGGAAGACCAGGCCGACACGGCGGCGGTGGAGCGGAAGAAAATGCCGGCCTTCCTGCCAGCGTTGCCCGCGAAAGCGCACTTCGGCATCGCTGGTGCGCTCCAGCCCGGCAATGATGCGCAGCAGGCTGGTCTTGCCGCAGCCGGATCGTCCGAACAGCGCGGTGACGCCGGAAGGCGCCAGCTCCAGATCCACATCAAGGGTGAAATCCGCCCCGCGACGCCACCGGGCGCGCACCGCCAACGTCATACCTTGGCGACCTCGAAACGGCGGGTGAAGCTGTAGACCAGGAACAGGGTGATGAAGGAAAACACCAGCAGCATGAACGACAGGCGATGGGCGGCTTGGTAGTTCATTGCCTCGGCGTGGTCGTAGATCAGAACCGAGAGCACCTTGGTTTCGCCGGGAATGCTGCCGCCGAGCATTAGAATGACGCCGAACTCGCCCAGGGTGTGGGCAAAGGTGAGGGTGGCTGCGACCACGAAGCCGCCCTTGGTCAGCGGGAGAATCACGGTGAAGAACCGGTCGATGATTCCGGCGCCCAGGCTGCCGGCCACTTCGGCCGGGCGCCGGCCGAGGTTGTTGAAGGCTTCGGTCAGCGGCTGGACGGCAAACGGCATCGAGTAAATCACCGAGGCGATCAGAATTCCCTCGAAGCTGAACGCCAGGTGCTGCAGGCCCAGGTTTTCCAGGGTGCCGCCGATGAAGCCGCGCGGGCCCAGGACGATGAGCAGGTAAAACCCCAGCACCGTCGGCGGCAGGACCAGCGGCAGGGCGACAACAGCCTGAACCGCCACCCGCGCCGGCGAGCGCCCGCCGGCCAGCCACCACGCGATCGGCGTGGCGATGATCAGCAGGATCACCGTGGTGTAGAAGCACAGGCGCAGGGTGACTTCAATCGCCTGCCAGTCTGCCGGGCTGAGACCAAACATTTCGACCCTCGCTCAGTTCGGGGCAGCTGGCTGCGGCATGACGAAGCCGAAGCGCTGCATGATGGCATGGGCGGTCGCGCTGGCCATGAAATCAGCAAAAGCCAGCACACCGGGATGATCCGCGGCGCGCCGGGTGACCACGAAACCCTGGGTCAGCGGATTATGCAGGGATTCGTCCACGAGGTGATACGGGTGCCGGGCCAGTTCCGGAAAGCGGGCCAGCGACAGCGCGATGATGCCGACATCGGCCGCGCCCGATTCCACCATCTGCGCGGCGTGGGCGATGTTCTCCCCGAACACCAGCCGGGGCTGGACTGCTTCCCAGGCACCGACCGACTGCAGGGCTTCCTGGGCGCGCAAGCCGTAGGGCGCGTGGGCCGGCTGGGCGATGGCGATCCGCCGGATGCGCGGGTCGCGGGCCAGGTCTTCCAGGTCCAGTTTGGAGGCATCCAGGGTATTGCTCCAAAGGACGATGCGGCCGATGGCGTAGACGGCCGGGTCGGTGGTGGTCATGCCGGCGGCCTGCAGGCGTTCGGGAAACGCGATGTCGGCCGAAAAGAACAGGTCATACGGCGCGCCGTTGATGATCTGGGTGGTCATCTTTCCCGACGAGCCGTAAATGACCCGGACCTGCTGCTCCGGGTGTTTCTCGCGATAGCGTTCGACAATCTCATCGAGCGCAAAGCGCAGGTCGGCGGCAGCGGCGATGGTGAAGGATTCAGCGTGACCAACCGGTGGCAGGATGAGCAGCCATGCGGCCAGTGCGATCATGTGAAACCAGGAGCTCATGGGTTTGGATCCTCAAGCGCGCGTCGGGGCGTTCAATCGCTGGTCGCCAGCACGATGTGGGCCGGGTTGATCAGCGCCGTTACCGCCTGGCCCGGGGCCAGCCAGGCCTGCTCGGCGATTTCGCGCGGCACCATGGCGGTCAGGGTGCGGCCATGTCCGATCTCGACCCGGACCTCGGACTGGACCGCGCCGTGGAGATGGTCTGTGACGGTGCCCGGGAAGCGGTTGCTGGCCGAATAGTTCGCGTCTCCAACCGGTTCTGCCAGCATCACGAAAGGGGCCTTGATAAGCAGGTGGACCGGGCGTCCGGGCCGATCCAGGCCCAGCGCGTGGCTGGACTCGCGGGTCAGGGTGCCGCGCATTTGCAGGCCCTGGCCGATGTCGATCACCGCTTCGTCGTTGACCGTCCCGCGGCGCAGTTCGCTGACCTTGCCGAGCAGGTGATTGCGTGCCGAAGTGTTCATGGAAAGGCTTCTCATCAGGGCCCAGGGGTCGCCCAGCTCGCCGCTGGTCTCGGCCAGTTCGTTCAGGAAGCGCCGATGGGCGGCCTCGACCTGACGATACTGCTGGATCACGCGCTCGCCATGGGCGGTCAGTCGGGTACCGCCACCGTGTCGACCGCCGGCCTGGCGCAGCAGCAGCGGCTGCTCGGCCAGGTTGTTCATGGCGTCGATTGCGTCCCAGGCCGCCTTGTAGCTCATGCCCATGGCGCGCGCGGCTGCAGCGATCGAGCCGGTTGCGTGGACCTGCTCGAGCAGCGTGATTCGGCCGCTGCCGGCAAAGGCATGGCCATCGACGTTGAGCCAGAAACGGCCGTCGAGGTCGGTTTGCAGCATGTTCTGGAACGCTCCCAGTCGTTATATTCTGAAATATATAACGCTTTGCCCTGGTAAAGGTTGATTTCGGTCAAGCCGACCAAGCCCGACATTGCCCTTAATTTTTGCTGCCCGGCGCGGCTTGGGGCAGCTTCGGGTCAACCCCCGGTCAGGCGTTGCATGGCCGCAGCCAGCAGGCCGCCGGGCGCACCGGCGCGGCCCTGCGACTGGCCACTGCGAATCCAGGCCAGAACGGTTTCCCATTCTTCCCAGTCCGGCCAGGCCAGGTAGGGCGGCAGGTCGGCCACGGCCAGGCCTTTGTCGAAGGCGCGCACGTAGTTCATGGTGTCGCGCAGCCGGCCAATAACGGGGACCCGGAAGCCGTCCAGAAAACCGGTCAGCTCGCGGTAAATGATGGTGTTGGGCCGAACCCGGTTGGCCACCAGCCCGACCGCCGTCTGGCCCGATCGGACGGGTTTGAGTTCCTGTATGTGGCTCAAGAAACGCCAGGCGGCGCGCATGTCCACCGGCGAAGGCAAGACCGGCACGAGCACGGTCTGAGAGCGGCGAATGATCTGCTCGAGTTCGCTGCCCGACAGGCCGGCCGGGGTGTCGAGAATCAGGGTATCGGTATCCGACGGAGGCTGGCTGTGGGCCTCGGTGACCGGCGCAATCGGCGGTGCGCTGGCGGGGCGCTGGCCCAGCCAGTCGCTGCTCGAGCGCTGCGGGTCCATGTCGGCCAGGGCGACGACGTGGGCTTCCCAGGCCAGGGCGGAGGCCAGCGATGTGGCGATGGTGGTCTTGCCGCAGCCACCCTTGGCGTTGATGACGGCGATGGTGCGCATGACGGGGCTCCCTGGAAGTTGAAAAACTGGCGCCAGGACTAGCGCTGGCGCGGGTCGGGCAGCCCGGCGTGCAGCATCCAGCGCCCGAGGTCTTCATCGTAGCGCCAGTCCTCGCGATGATCCACCACCCGTTCGCGCGCGCTGTGGACATGATACAGACGGATGCGGGCGATCCGTTCCAGGCTTTGGCCATCGGGTTCGACCAGCACCTGGCGGATGCGGTACTCGGTGACCCGAAACTGGTGCAGACGCTCGACATCCAGCCCCGTGACCGGATTGGTGGCGAGGTAGTCGGGATGAATGAAATCGACCAGGGCATCAAACTGGCTCCAGCGCACCAGGCTTTCCCAGGTATCCAGAGTTTCGGTTCGTTCGTTCTGCACCGAGCCGCCGGCGCAGGCGCCGAGCAGCACACTGGTCAGGATGACCAGGGCCAGAGTGGTTGCGAATGGGCGCATCGGGCGGATTTTTCCATTAACGAGTGATAAGCGCAGCATAGCGGGCCTGCAGCGAAGCTGCCACCTCGTTGTCTGCCAGCACGCGCACGCTCAGGTCCAGCCGACCCTTGCCGAGCGCGTCGGTATCGGTCAGGAAATCTTGCTGGACGGGCTGGTCAGGCCAGGCGCACTCGGCCACGTAGGGCCCGGATACCGGACGGACGTAGCGCAGTTCGCAGCGACCGATGACCAGCTCTGCCGGTATCCCGCCGCGTCGCAGCAGCAGCCGCGGCAGCGACCAGCCGGCCAGGATCATGGCGCTGGCGAGCGCACCGCCAAAGGCCGTGCCCTTGTCGTTGACGCTGGGCGGAAGCGGAAAATCAAGCCGGATGCCGTCCTCGTCAAGCCGGCCGATGGTCAACTCCATGTGCGCGGCCATCGGGATGGTGGTGCGCAGCAAAGATTCCAGCCACTGGCGTTCTGCCGCAAAATCAATGGTTGCCGAACCGGTCATCCTTAAATGGTAGCGCGAGCCGGGCCTGGCCGGGTCACGGCGCGCACGCCGGCAACGTACAATCCAGCGCCATGTCGCCCACCGCCAAAACCGCTCCGCTGCCTTTCGTTGCCCGCACCCTGATGCCGCGCGAGGTCAGCGCCAACGCGGCCATGGCCGTGGCCCTGGGCGCGCTGGAGGGCGGGCTGGTCGGGGTCATTGTCAAGACCCAGTTCGACGGTGTCGCCGATCCGGTCTGGGTCAATCTGGCCGTAGCCCTGGTGGCCGGCGCGCCAGCCTTTGCCAACATCGCCTCGCTGTGGATCTCCGGGCTGGCCGAAGGCGGTGACCGAACGGCCTGGGTAGCGGCGCTGAAAGGTCTTACCGCGCTGTTTCTGATTGTCATAGCACTGGTGCCGGTGAGCGCGGTCGGACTGGTTCTGGTGACCGCGGCCATGCTGGCCAGCCGGCTGTGCTGGGCCGGCGTCATCACCTTGCGGGCGGCGATCTGGCGGGCCAATTTCCCGCGCCACGTGCGCGGCCAGATCACCGGCCGGATCACCGTGATCTACTCGCTGATCATCGCCTTGACCGCCGGCTTGATCGGCGCGTTGATGGCGTGGTGGCCGGATGCCTGGCGGGTGTTGTTTCCGCTGGCCGGCGTGCTCGGGCTCGTGGCGGCGCGCCGCTACCGCCAGGTCCGGATCCGGCATGGTGGCCAGCTGCGCCGCCAGGAACTGAGCCAGCGCGCCGACCGCCGGGGTGGCCAGTTCCGGGCCAGTCTGCAGATCCTGGCCAGCGACCGCTGGTACCGACGCTACATGCTGACCATGTTCGCCTTCGGCAGCGGCAACCTGATGGTCATCGCCCTGCTGGTCATCCTGCTGACCGACCAGTTCGGCTTCGGCCGTTTCAGCCAGGTGATGATCACGACTACGCTGCCGCTGCTGACCCTGGCGGTGTTTACCCCGATCTGGGCGCGCCGCCTCGACGCGGTCCACATCCTCGATTATCGGGCGCGCCAGGCTTGGACTTTCGTCCTCGCGCTGGGTCTGTTCACGCTCGCCGCTGTCGCTGCCCAGACCTGGTTGTTCTGGGTCGGTTCGCTGGCGCTCGGGGCGGCGTTTGCCGGGGGCAAGCTGGGCTGGAACCTGGGCCACAACGATTTTGCCAGCGACGATCAGTCGACCCTATACATGGGGATTCATGTCACCCTGACCGGAATCCGTGGGCTGCTGGCGCCGCTGGCCGGGGTGCTGGTGTATCAGTGGCTCGAGTCCTGGCAGGCCGGGTTGGGGCGTTGGGTGTTGTTGTTTCCGTTTGCCCTGACGCTGGGGGGTGCGATCACCTTCGTGGTGCTGGCGCGCCTGCGCAGGCGCGAGCAGAACAATTGATCGAGGCGCACCGCTACCGTGGCAGAATGTGAATCACCCGCCGTCTTGAGGAATGCCGTCATGCCCAGCTTGAAGAGTCAATGGTTGCCATCCATGCTCGGCGTTGCTCTGCTGCTGGGTCTCGCCGCCGGGGCGTCGGCAGACGGGCTGGAGGTCAAGGGGGCACTGGCCGAGCGTGAAATGCGAACCCTGGCCGAGCGTTTCCCGGGACGGATGTCGGGCAGCGAACAGGAGCGCGCGGCCGCGCGCTACCTGGCAGGCCGGCTGACCGAATTCGGTTATACCCCGAAGCTGCAGGAGTTTCCGGTCCGCTACAGTTTTCATCCGCTGGGCGGGCAGGCCGACGATGAACGCGACGCGCTGTCGGTCAACGTGGTCGCCGAACTGCCGGGCCGTAGCGACCGACTGGTCATCATCGGGGCCCACTACGACACCGCCGTGGCCCGGACCGAAGCCCAGGCCGAGGCCGGGATCGGAGGGCCGCAACTGCAGGGTGTGGACGACAACGCCTCCGGGATCGGGGTGATCCTGGAACTGGCCGCGCGCCTGGCCGGCACCGAGCCCGAGCACACCATCCGCTTTTTCGCCTTCGGTTCCGAGGAAGTCGGGCTGCTCGGTGCGCGCCACGCGGTGTCTGCCATGGAAGAACCGGAGCGCGACCGTGTCGTGCTGATGATCAATATCGACAGCATCATCACCGGCGATTCGCTCTACGTCCATGCCGGGCCGGCAACGTATGCGGCTGATCGGGCCGCAGGTGCTGCCCGCGAGCAGGCCCGGGAGATCGCTGCCCAGCTTGGTATCGAGCTGCGCACCAACCCCGGCCTGAATGCGGACTACCCCGCCGGGACGGGTTGCTGCTCGGACCAGATGGCGTTTGATGAGGCCGGCATTCCGGTCGTCAACTTCGAGGCGACCAACTGGACCCTGGGCGATCAGGACGGGTATCAACAGACCGCCATCGGTCCTGGTTTCCCGGCCGGAGAGAGCTGGCACAGCGTCGAGCGCGACCGCCTCGCGCATCTCGAAACGCACTTGCCGGCCGGACGGCTGTCCGAACGCCCGGCCCAGCTTGTCTCGATTCTGCTGCCGCTGCTGCGGCAATGGTCCGGGCTGAGCACGGACTGACCATCCCTGAACGCCTCGCCATGCTTGCCCGCTCAAGCCACAGCGGGTATAGTGCATTGCACAAAAATGCAATGAGCTGGTATGGCACAGACCTCCAAAGACATGATCCCCATCGACCTCGCGCTGCAGGGCGGCGGTGCCCATGGCGCGTTTACCTGGGGCGTGCTCGACCGCCTGCTGCAGGAAGAGCGCCTGCCCATCGAGGGCATTTCCGGGACCTCGGCCGGAGCGATGAACGCGGCCATCCTGGCCTGCGGCCTGGCCACGGGCGATCGCGAAAAAGCGCGGGGATTGCTGCGTGAATTCTGGCGCCTGGTGGCCGACGCGGCCCGCTTCAGTCCCTTTCAACGCGGGCCTGTGGATCGCCTGCTCGGCAACTGGACGCTGGACAACACCCCTGCCTACCTGTGGCTGGATCTGACCGCGCGCCTGATCTCGCCCTACACCCTCGGCGGGGCGGCCGGCAACCCGCTGCGCGACATCCTGTGTGACCTGATCGATTTCGACTGCCTGGCGTCGGGTCCGGTGAAACTGTTCATCAATGCCACCAACGTGGAAACCGGGCGCGGCCGCGTGTTTCGGCGCGAGGAAGTCTCGGCCGACGTGCTCCTCGCCTCGGCCTGTCTGCCGACGCTGTACCAGGCCGTAGAGATCGACGGCGTCCCCTACTGGGACGGCGGTTTTTCGGGCAATCCCAGCATGACGCCGCTGGTGCGCGAATGCGACAGCAATGACACCATCCTGATCCAGATCAACCCGGTGGAGCGGCCGGGCATTCCGCGCCAGGCGCGTGAAATCGCCAGCCGGGTCAACGAAATTTCGTTCAATGCACCGCTGCTCAAGGAACTGCGCATGATGGCGATACTGCGCGGCGTGGTGGATCCCGGCAGCGAGGAAGCACGGCTGTGGCGGGAAATGCGCATGCACCGGATCAGCAGCGAGTTCATGGTCACTCTCAGCCACTCCTCCAAGCTCAACGCCGAGTGGCCGTTTCTGACCGAACTGTTCGAGCGCGGCCGGTCGGCTGCCGAGGCTTTTCTTGACGCCCACGGGGAAGATCTGGGGCGGCGCTCCAGCTTCGATTTCGACGCGCTGACGCGGGAAGACTGAGATGCTGCTCGGGCTGGCCGGAATCCTGCTGGGGCTGATTGTCCTGATGGTGCTGGCCTACCGGGGCTGGACCATCCTCCTGTTGGCTCCACTGGCGGCCGCCATCGCCGCCCTGTTCGCCGGTGAGCCGCTGCTGGCCCACTGGACCCAGACCTTCATGGGTTCGGCAGCCGGGTTTCTCGCCCAGTTCTTTCCGCTGTTTTTGCTCGGCGCGCTGTTCGGCAAGCTGATGGACGATTCGGGTTCGGTTGATGCCATTGCCGAATTCATGACCAACACGCTCGGGCCGCAGCGCGCCATTCTGGCCGTGGTTCTGGCCGGTGCCATGGTCACCTACGGCGGCGTGAGCCTGTTTGTGGCGTTTTTCGTGCTCGCGCCGATGGGCCTGGCGCTGTTTCGGGCCGGCAATATCCCGCGCCGGCTGCTGCCTGGCGCCATTGCCCTGGGTACTTCGACCTTCACCATGTCGGCCCTGCCGGGGACACCGGCGATCCAGAATGCGATTCCGATGCCGTTTTTCGGTACCACTCCGTTCGCCGCGCCCGGGCTGGGCCTGATTGCCGCCCTGGTGATGCTGACCTTCGGCCTGTGGTGGCTGAGCCTGCGCCAGCGCCGCAGCGAGCGCGCCGGCGAGGGTTTTTCCGATGATCAGTCCGTGGCGGACGATCCGGTCCAGCTGCGCGAGGTGGCCAGCACCGCGCGCGAATTCGACCCGGCCGAGCTGCGCCAGGGCGCGCACTCGCTGGACCGGCCACCGATTGGTCTGGCCGTGCTGCCGCTGCTGCTGGTGGTCGGCGTCAACCTGCTCATGACCGCCCTGGTTCTGCCCGCCATGGACACCGACTACCTGGCCGACCCGCGCTGGGGCGGCAGCTCGATCGACAGCGTTGGCGGGGTCTGGTCGGTGGCCACGGCCCTGATGGTGGGCAGCATCGCGCTGGTTGCGCTGAACCTCGGGCGCCTGCCGAACTTGCGCGACAGTGTCGATGCGGGTGCCAACGCCTCGGTGCTGCCGGTGCTGAGCGTGGCCAGCCTGGTCGGGTTCGGGGCGGTGGTCGCGGCCCTGCCGGCCTTCGAGATGGTGCGGGAATGGGTGCTGGGCGTCGGCGGCGGGCCGCTGGTTTCGCTGGCCATGGCAACCAACGTGCTCGCAGCCCTGACCGGCTCGGCCTCCGGCGGCATGACCATCGCCCTGCAGGCGCTCGGTCCAACCTTCATGGAAATCTCGGCCGCCACCGGCCTGGATCCGCAGTTGATGCACCGGGTCGCCGTGATCGCTTCGGGCACGCTTGACAGCCTGCCGCACAACGGCGCCGTGGTGACCATGCTGGCCGTGTGCGGCTGCAGCCATCGCGAAAGTTACCTCGACGTGGTCATGGTGGCCGTGGTCGGGGCCTTGCTGGCGCTGGCCGTGGTCATTGGCCTGGGCACGCTGTTCGGCTCGTTCTGAAACGCCGCCCCGGCTACACTGGGCACTGGATTTGAAACGAGATCGGTAACTTGTCGGAATCGAACGCCGGGTTGGCGCCGGCATCCAGCCTGGAAGGCAGTGGCCTGCTGGTCGTCAAGATCGGATCCAGTCTGCTGGTTGACAGTCGGGGGCAGCTGCGCCGCCGCTGGATGGATACGCTGTGCCGCCGTCTGGCCGAGCGCGCGGGCGAGGTGGTTGTGGTTTCGTCCGGAGCCATTGCCATGGGCCGCCGGGCGCTGGGCCTGGCCAGGCGTCCGCGCTCGCTGGCCGAGGCCCAGGCCGCCGCGGCGGTGGGCCAGATTCACCTGGCCGGGGCCTGGTCCGAGGTCTGGGCGCAACAGGATCGTACCGCCGCCCAGGTCTTGCTGACGCTGGGCGACCTGGAGCAGCGACCGCGCTATCTCAACGCCCGCGCCACGCTGGAAATGCTGATTGCCCGCCGGATCGTGCCGGTGGTCAACGAAAACGACACCGTGGCGACCGAGGAGATCCGCTTTGGTGACAACGATCGCCTGGCCGCGCGCGTGGCCCAGCTGCTGGGTGCCCAACAGCTGCTGCTGCTCAGCGATGTCGACGGCCTGTATACCGCCGATCCGGCCCTGGATCCCGCGGCGCGGCGGATCGGCCGGGTCGATTCGCTGACCCCCGAAATCGAGGCCCTGGCCGGCGGGACGGGGCCAGCCGGGTTGGGCACCGGTGGCATGGCCAGCAAGCTGGCTGCGGTTCGGATCGCGGTCGAGGCCGGGGTCGGCGTGATTCTGGCCTCGGGCCACGAAGACGACCCGATCGGGGCTGTGCAGGCCGGTGGGCCTTCAACCTGGTTCCCTGCCGCGACCCGACCGCTGGCCGCGCGCAAGCGCTGGTTGCGCGGTTTGCAGCATCCGTGCGGTGAATTGGTGCTGGATGGCGGTGCCCTGCAGGCGGTGCGCTCAGGCGGTAGTCTGCTGGCCGTGGGCGTGCGCGCGGTGCGCGGCTGCTTCCGGCGCGGTGACCTGGTCGGGCTGACCGGCCCGCACGGTGCCTGCGGCCAGGGTCTGAGCGCTTACGATTCCGACGATGCCGGCCGGATCGCGGGGCTGGACAGCGCGCGTATTGCCGAGGTGCTCGACCAGGCCGGCCGCGGCCCGATGGTGCACCGCGATGACCTGGTGCTGTTTTCCGACCAACGGAGCGAAAACCGTGAATCAACCGCATGAATTGTTGATCGAAGAACTGGGCCGGGCCGCGCGCACGGCCGCGCGCGAACTGGCCGCAATGGATGACCGCCAGCGCAGCCGCGCCCTGGAGTCGGCGGCAGCGGCCGTTCGCTCTCAATCCGACACCATTCTGGCGGCCAACGAGCAGGACCTGGCGACAGGCCGGGAACAGGGTCTCTCACCCGCCCTGCTGGACCGCCTGCAGCTGGATCCGGAGCGCCTGGAATCGGTGGCTGCCGGACTCGAGGCAATTGCTGCTTTGCCCGACCCGGTCGGGCGGTTGCTGGCCGAATGGGAGCGCCCGAACGGGTTGCGCATTCAGCGCGTGGCCGTCCCCATCGGCGTGATCGGTGTGATCTACGAAAGCCGACCCAACGTGACCGCGGATGCAGCCGGTTTGTGCCTGAAGTCGGGCAATGCCGTCATTCTGCGCGGCGGCTCGGAGGCGGTCCACAGCAATCGCGCGCTGCATTCGGCCCTGGTCGAAGGCCTGGCCACCGAAGGTATTCCGGCCGCGGCGGTGCAGTTCCTGCCGACCCAGGACCGGGCCGCCGTGGGCGCGCTGCTGTCCGCCCACCGCTGGCTGGACATGGTCGTGCCGCGCGGCGGCAAAAGCCTGGTCGGGCGGGTCCAGCAGGACGCGCGGGTCCCGGTGCTGGCCCACCTCGACGGCAACAACCACCTCTACGTTCACGCCTCGGCCGACCCGGCCATGGCCGTGGACGTAGTGGCCAACGCCAAGATGCGTCGCCCGGGAATCTGCGGGGCGCTGGAGACCCTGCTGCTGGATCGCGAGCGCCTTGATCTGCTGCCCGACCTGATCGACCGCCTGGGCGGGCTGGGCTGCGAGGTCCGTGCCGACCCGGAATCCTGCGCCCTGGACTCGCGGCTGCGCCCGGCATCGGAGAGTGATTGGCAGACCGAATATCTGGATGCCGTTCTGGCCCTGCGCGTCGTCGCCGGCCCGGACGAGGCCCTGGCCCACATTGCCCGCTATGGTTCAGGTCATACCGACGGCATTGTCGCCGCTGAACGGGCGGTTGCGGACTACTTCCTGGCCCGCCTCGACAGCGCGATCGCGGTCTGGAACGCCTCGACCCAGTTCGCCGACGGCGGTGAGTTCGGTTTCGGCGCCGAGATCGGCATTGCCACCGGCCGCCTGCACGCCCGCGGGCCGGTCGGGGTGGAACAACTGACCACCTTCCAGTACCGCGTGCACGGCGGCGGTCAGACCCGGCTCTGAACCTGGCTTACCCCAGCCGGTCGAGAATCGCCGCGGCCCAGACCAGTCCCGCCAGCAGCATCAGGGTCAGCGTCAGGGCCGAGCCGGCATCCTTGGCCTTGGCCGAGAGCGGGTGACGCTCCAGGCTGATCCGATCGACCACGGCTTCGATGGCCGAGTTGGCCAACTCGCCGGCCAGAACCAGCACCCACACCCCGACCAGCAGCGCGAACCCGGTGAAGCTGTCGGCCAGCCAGGCGGCCAGCGGAACCAGCACCACCAGGACCACTACCTGGGCCCGGAACGCTGCTTCGTCGCGAAACACGGCGCGGTAGCCGGCCAGCGAATTACGGGTGGCAAACCACCAGCGCTTGAATTCGTTGGCCGGCGTGCCGTGGTTTTTCACGCTGCCACGCCGTAGGATTCCAGCAGCGGCTCCAGGCGTGCAGCGCGGCCGCGAAAGGCTTTCCAGGACTCGGCCATGGGTCGGCTGGCGCCTACCGACAGGATTTCCCGGGCAAGATGTTCGCCGGCCTGGCGGCTGAACAGGCCCTCTACGCCGAACCAGTCGAAAGCGTCCCGGGCCAGCTGCTCGGCCCACAGGTAGCTGTAGTAGCCGGCCGCGTAGCCGCCGTTGAACAGGTGCGAAAAACTCATCAGGTAGCGGTTGTCGTCGATAACCGGCGTCACCGCGATCTCCCGATGAACCTCCTGCATGATCGTAATCGGGTCGAGCTCGGATCCGGCATGCAGCCGCAGGTCAGTCAGGGCGAACTGGACCTGGCGCAGCAGGGCAAGCGCGCCGTGGAACTGGCGGTCGGCGTTCAGTGCCTCCAGCCAGGGGCGCGGCAGAGGGTCCCCGGTTTCGACGTGGCGGGCGTAGCGGTCCAGTGCAAGGCGATCCCAGGCCCAACCTTCCATCAGCTGGCTGGGCAGTTCCACCGCATCCCACTCCACGCCGCTGATACCGCCCACGCCGGGCAGGTCGATCTGGGTCAGCAGGTGATGCAGGCAGTGTCCGAATTCGTGGAAAAGAGTGACGACATCACCATGGGTCAGCAGGCTGGGTTGGCCGGCCGCCGGCGGGGCGAAATTGCAGGTCAGGTAGGCAACCTGATCCTGCTGCTGGTCGCCCAGGCGCAGGCGTGAACGGCAAATCCCCATCCAGGCGCCACCGGATTTTCCTGACCGGGCATACAGGTCCAGAAACAGCCCGGCAAGCGGCTTGTCGTTGGCGTCGGTAACCCGAAAAAAACGCACGTCCGGGTGCCAGGTCTCGACCGACTCATCGGCCTTAAAGCGGAGACCGAACAACTCACCGGCCACCAGGAACAGGCCGTCGAACACCCGGCCCAGTTCCAGCCAGGGTTTGAGCTTTTCCTGGTTGATGCCCAGGGTTTCCTCGCGCAGCTTCTCGCTGTAGTAGGCCAGGTCCCAGGGCTGAAGCGGGGTCTCGGCCCCCAGCCGGGAGGCAAATTCGGTGACTTCGTCGAGCTGGCTTCGGGCCTGGGCGCGCGCTCGGCGGGCCAGATCCAGCAGAAACTCCTCGACTGCCTTCGGGCTGTCGGCCATGCGCTTGGCCAGGCGCATTTCTGCGTGGCTGGCAAAGCCGAGCAAGCGCGCCTGCTCGTGGCGCAGCGCCAGCATCTCGGCGACCAGCGGCGAGTTGTCAAAGCGTCCGGCGTGCGGCCCGGTGTCGGCCGCCCGGGTCACAAAGGCGCGGTGGAAGCGCTCGCGCAGCCGGCGATCGTCGGCATAGGTGATGATGGCGCGGTAGGCCGGGTAGCTGAGGTTGGCCAGCCAGCCGGTCTTGTCGGCCCGTTCGGCCATGTCGGCCAGCAAAGCCATGTCGCCTTCGGGCAGGCCGGCCAGCTGATCGGCCTCGGTAAAATGTTCGCTGTAGGCCTCGGTGGCGTCTAATACGTGATTGCCGAACTGGTTTCCCAGCTTGGACAGGCGCAGCCGGAGGTCGGCAAAGCGCTGGCGCTGCGGGTCGGGCAGGTCAACGCCGCCGAGGCGAAAGTCGGTCAGTTCATGCTCGATCACCGAGCGCATCGCCGGAGCTTGCTGGTCGAAGTCGGCGCGTTTGCGAAGGGTTTCGTAGGCCTTGAACAGGGAACGGTTCTGGCTGCGTTCGGTATGAAACCGGGTCAACGGCTCGAGACAGTCCTGGTAGGCTTTGCGCCACTCTGGCGAATTGACCACGCCATGCAGGTGCGAGATGGTCGACCACACGCAGGCCAGGGCGTTGTCGGCCAAGGATTCAGCCTCGACAATCGCGCCATAGCCGTTCTCGACTGCCCCGGATTCGATGCGCCCGATCAGCGCCCGGTACTCGGCCAGGCGCTGCTCCACTGCCGGCAGAGCGTGCTCGGGCCGGACAGCGGCAAAGCGGGGCAGCCCCGCGGCCAGCAGCGGGTTGGGTTCGGTGGTAGAAGTGTTCATGCAGGCTGGGTGTCGTGAATGTTGTCGATGTTCCGGGGTTTGTCGGCCAGTTCCTCGAGCAGGTCTTCGATCTTGCTAAACGCCATGGCCAGGTCTTCGGCTTCGGGCAGCAGGGTAATTCGAAAATGGTTTCGGTCGGCTATGTTGAAGCTTGAACCGGGAACGATCAGGATGTGCTTGTGCTCCAGCAACTCGGCGGCGAAGCGATGGTCGTCGAAATCGGGCATTACCTCGGGCTTGACGGACGGGAAGGCATACATGGCGCCCATGGGCGTTACCAGGTCGAGAAAACGACTGCGCTGGCAGGCGTCGATGACCGCCTGGCGCGAGTCGTGCAGCCGGCCACCCGGTGCGACCAGGTCAGCGATGGATTGATAACCACCCAGGGCGGTCTGCACCGCCCACTGTCCGGGCACGTTGGCCGACAGGCGCAGGGCGGCTAGTTTTTCCACCGCCAGCATGTATTCCTGGGCGCGGTCCAGCGTTCCGGTGAATACCGCCCAGCCCACCCGCCAGCCGCAGGCCCGGTAGACCTTGGACAAACCGCCAAAGCTGACGCACAGGGTGTCGGCAGCCAGCGGTGCCATCGGCACGAAGCGGGCGTCGTCATAGCAGATGGAGTCGTAGATTTCGTCGCAAAACAGGATCAGGTCGTGCTCGGCGGCCAAGGCGGCCAGTTCGCGCAGAACCGGCTCAGGGTAGACCGCACCGGTCGGGTTGTTCGGGTTGATCACCACCAGGGCGCGGGTGCGCGGCGTAATCAGCTTCCGGATGCTCTCGATGTCGGGCTGGAACTGCTGTTCGGCCGGGCAGGGATAGTGCACCGCCTTGCCGCTGTTGAGGACCACGGCCGCGGTCCACAGGGGATAGTCCGGGGCCGGAACCAGTACTTCGTCACCGGGTTCGAGCAGGGAGCGCAGGACCAGGTCAACCAGTTCGGAGACCCCGTTGCCGATCATCACCTGGTGATAGCGGGTCTCGGTCAGACCGCGCGACTGGAACTGCATGGCCACCGCTTCGCGGGCCGGGAAAATGCCGGTTTGCGGACCATAGGCCTCGCTGTACTTGAGGTTTCGAACCACCGCTCGGCGCATGGTCTCGGGCGTGCGCAGGCCAAACGCGCCCGGGTTGCCGATGTTCAGATGCAGGACATCATGACCCTGCTGGTCCAGTTCGCGGGCACGGCGCGCCAGCGCCCCGCGGATCTCGTAGCGCACCTCGTCGATGCGGCTGGCAGGTTGGATCGGTGGTTTCATGGTCAACATCGGCCGGAGGCGGCACCTGGATCATCGGTCAGAATATCGCAGAATACCCTCAGGCTCCAGCACGAGGCTTGATTGTCGGATATGAAAGCACGACAATATCGAAACAGGACCACTTCAATCCGGATTTGATTTTCCATGACCCTTGAACCCACTCTGAAAGATCGAATTGAACAACAGATCGCCTCGCACGATGTCGTGCTCTACATGAAAGGAACGCCGAAAATGCCGCAGTGCGGGTTCTCGGCCAAGACCGCTGGCATGCTCGACAGCTTGTTGGGCGGGAGCTTTGCTGCCTTCAACGTGCTCGAGGACGAAGCCATCCGCGAGGGCATCAAGCTCTATGGCAACTGGCCGACCATACCCCAGCTCTACATCAAGGGGGAACTGGTGGGCGGCTGCGATATCGTCACCGAGATGTTCAATGCAGGGGAGTTGCACGAACTGCTCGGCCTGGAAATGCCCGATCGCACCCCGCCGGAAATCGAGATCAGCGACAAGGCGGCGGCCAAGATCCGGGAATTTCTTGACGGTTACCCCGGCCAGTGCCTGCATTTTTCCATTGCCTCGGACTGGGATGCCAATTTCAATATCGGGCCGCGCGAGGGCCATGAAATTGCCACGGAAGCCGCCGGCATCACCATTCTGATGGACCTGGCCTCGGCCCAGCGCGCCAAGGGCTCCAGGATCGATTGGGTGGAAACCGTACAGGGCGAGGGGCTCAAGCTGGATCTGCCCGGTGCGCCACCGCCGGTTCGCCAGTTAACGCCCGCGGAATTGCAGCAGCGGATGAACGACGGCGAGCGCATCATGGTTGTCGATACGCGCTCGGAAGCCGACCGCAACAGTCATCCGCTGGAATTCGCCCGGCCGCTGGACGCTGCCCTGATGGCCGAACTCAAGGACGCCGATCCGCAGCTGCCGCTGGTGTTTTTGTGCAACGTTGGTGTGTCCAGCCAGGCCGTGGCCGAGCACTATCGCAAGCAGGGCTTTGCCGAGGTCTACAACCTGGAAGGCGGCGTCCAGGCGCTGCTGAACTGACTATCGAAGCCGGCTGAAGCCGGCCGGCGCACCCGGCTTCAGCCCAGATCGAATTCGGCCACTGCCGGCGCGTGGTCGGAAGGACGTTCCAGCCGCCGCGGTTCCTTGTCGATGTAGCTGGTGGTGCAGGCTTCCTTGAGCGCGTCGGAGCACAGCACCAGGTCAATGCGCAGGCCCAGGCCCCGGCGGAACATGGCGGCTCGGTAGTCCCACCACGAATAGACCGATTCGGCCTGGTCGAACAGGCGGAAACTGTCGTGCAGACCCAGATCCAGCAGCTTCCTCAGGGCCTGGCGTTCCGCCGTTGAACACAGAATCTTCTCGTGCCAGGCCGTCGGGTCATACACGTCGCGGTCGTCGGGTGCGATATTGAAGTCACCCATCACCACCAGTCGGTCATGCCGGTCGCGCTCGCGTTCGATCCAGCGCGTCAGGGCTTCCAGCCAGGCCAGCTTGTAGGCGAACTTCTCGCTGCCGACCTCCTGGCCGTTGACGACGTACAGATTGATGACGCGCACACCGTTGACGGTGGCGGCAACGACCCGCTTTTGTTCGTCATCGAAATCAGGGATGCGGGTGACCGGGTCACTCTGGATCCCGGTCGAAACCAGGGCTACGCCGTTGTAGGTGGGCTGGCCGCTGAAAGTGACCTGGTAGCCGAGCTCGCGAAAGGCCGCGACCGGAAACTTTTCGTCCGTGAGCTTGGTTTCCTGCAGGCCGAGGACATCGGGCCGCTGATGATCGAGCCATTCGAGGACTTGCGGCAGTCGGACTTTGAGTGAATTGACGTTCCAGCTGGCGATCTTCATCTACGGCTTTTTTGGTGGAATCAGGCGCAACAGGGTACCCCGAAACTCATTCCTCTTCGTCGTTCCAGCCGTAGTCAAAGGTAATTTCCTCGTCCTGCTCGATCGGGCGGATGGCGTACAGGTCCGCCCCCCACCAGTCCGCGTTGGGCTGGTCGGCGTGGTTGAGGAAACGCATCTCGTTATTGCCGTCGATCCCCTCCCAGCGGTTGGCCTCCTCGTTCCAGATCCACAGCACGTGCATGCCGTTGGTCTGGGTGGCGCGGCCGCGGTAGCTGCCGATGTACTCATCGACCGCAATCGGGCGTCGGGCAAACAGGCCGCGTCCGTGGATGGGTGAATTGGCCACGTAAGCGACCGGATTGCCATCGTAGCGCCGCATGGCCCTGGTTTTCCGCGACCGGTTCACGGGTCAGTACCGGGTAGCAGCCGGAGCGTTTGCGGACAGAACTGAACGCCACCGGGTCGCTCGATGGATCCATGCCGTTGCTCGAGAAGTTCGCGCCGGGCGCGCGCCGTACCACCATCCAGCGGGTACCAGTGCGCCAGTGCTCCTCCGGCTGCAACGGTCCAGGCAATCAGCCCGGCATCGGGATCGGTGTGTTCGGTAACCGAGTCGGGGCCTGGCCAGCTCCCGGCGCTGTGAATCGCCAGGCGGCCTGCGGCTTCGAGTCGAACGTCCGGGCCGCAGTCTACTTGCCACTCCAGTCCATGGGTTTCCATCAGCGCGGTCAGGGTGCGGAATGCCCGCTGCCACAAGACATATTCGCCCGGTGGGCGCTGGAAGCTGTCAAAAGTGACAAAGTCGATGACCAGCCCTGCCTTGTCGGCCTGCCAGGCGGCGGTCAGGCCGGCGGCGAGTTCAAACTGCTGGTCTTCCTCAGGGGCGAGCACCGCGTGTTCAACGACTGGCCAGAAGGCGCCCAGCCCGGCTGCGTCCATCTGCACATGCTGCAGGGCCAGCAGATCGGTTGCGGTCAGCAGCTGGCCGTGCACCGAGTCAAGCCCCAGGGCCTGGTGGAGCAGGGCTCGGGCCGGTGGATCAATGCTGCCGCGTTCGAACAGGTCGCGTTCCAGCGCGGCCTCCAGGCCGGGGCCGTGTTCGGCTGTGCTGATCAACATCAGCGGAATGACCAGAAACTGGCTCGGCGCGGGCCGGCTTGGCGGCGCCAGGCGCTGGTCGGGCATGCGGCCCTGGTGGGTGCCGATGGCCAACAACTGCGGCTGCACGCCTTGCTCGCGCAGGCTCGGGCGGGCCAGGTCCAGCAGGGCCGACCAGGCCGGCAGTCCGGGTCTGAGCAGTTGCGCCGGTTCAAACAGCGCGCCTGCCAGCACCAGCATGACCTCATCGGCACCCGGCAGCGTTCGGGCCAGGTCGGCCGCGAGTGCAGCGGCGAGATCCTCGGCCTGGGATCGGTTGAGGGTTCGCAGCGGTCCGGCCGGGTTGCTGATCTCCAGAGCCGCGGCCAGGCGGATATCATGTGCTTGAGTGTCCACGCGACAAAATTGTCCTTTAAGAAGAAGTCCAGGCGAGAGAGATCATGACAACATTGCCCAGCCTGCAGTGGTGCCAGGCGACCTTTGACGGTCTTGCAGGAACAGAGCTGTACGCCATTCTAACCGCCCGGGTTGATGTCTTCGTGGTCGAGCAGGACTGCCCCTACCCGGAGCTTGATGGGCTCGACCAGACGGCGCGGCACCTATGGGCGCTGGATGGCTCCGGGCGGGTGGCAGCCTATGCGCGGGTGACCGCGCCGGGCACACGCTTTTCCGAACCCTCGATCGGCCGTGTGCTGACGGCGCTGGACTATCGCGGTTTGGGTCTGGGCCGTGAACTGATGGAGCGCGCCATGAAATTGTCCGGTGAAATCTACTCCGGCGCGCCGCTGCGCATTTCTGCCCAGCAGCATCTGGAGCCGTTCTATGCCAGCCTGGGGTTCAATTTCGTGCGCGGACCGTACCCGGAAGACGGTATTCCGCACATCGAAATGATCCGACCGGACCGCTAGAACAGAGAAAACGGCGACCGACGACGGCCGCCCGAGCCGCCGGAACGACGGCGACGACGCATGCGTGCCAGCAGAGCGTGTTCGCGGGCGTTGAGAAAATCGCTGCGGTTGAGGTCGGCCGGATCCATGCCGCGGCGCTTGGCTTCCGATTCGCGGTAGGCGACGAAGTCTTCGTAGGCCTCCATTTCCGGCTTCAGCTCGCGGCACAGCAACTCGACCATGATCGCGTCATCCAGATAGCCTAGTCCCGGGACATCATCGGGAATCAGATCGTCGGGGTTGTTGAAGTAGGCCAGTGCTGCCAGCACGCGCCCACGACCGACCTCCTGCATACCCCAGCCCTCGTCTTGCAGCATGGCGATGAGGACGTTGATTTGATTCAGGCGCCCACGAATGTAATCCGAGCCGACGTCTTCGTTGACCTTCTCGAGCAATTCCTGGGCGCCCTTGATGATTTCTGCCTCATCCAGGTCGCGCGAGGTTTCCATGGCGGTGCGCGCAAGGTAGCGAAAGCGCTCCAGATCCTTGTCGGTGAAGTCCAGCGTGATACGTAAGCTCATCGGACGATGTCCTTTCAATCGATGAAATGGAAGTAATTGGCTAGCGTAGGCGGTCTGCGCTGTGCCGTCAATGTGCCGGAAGTACGAACCCGGCGCTCAGGCGGCGACGATGAACAGCGCAACGCAGCAAAAAAACCCGGCGGTCCAGACCAGCGAGCGCAGCAGATGCAGGTCGGCCAGGTAACTGATGGCGTACGCGATCCGGCTGGCGACAAAGGCAATGGCCAGGCCGTCGACCGTAGCCTGCTCTGCCCCGGCCAGGTGGGCGATGATGACCGCAGCGGCAAACAGCGGAAAAATTTCAAAGCTGTTGTTCTGGGCCCAGACGGCCCGTCGCCGGAAGCCCTCGGTCCGGTCGTACCAGTCGCGCGGGCGCCGATTGTCAAACCCGCGCGCCCCGATCTTGGCCACCCCGATCATCAGGTAGGGCAACACTGCTGCCACCAGCACGCACCAGAACGCCGTCGTCATCTCAATCGAGCTCCTATCGGTAGTGGCCGGGCCGTCCCGGCACCGGGTGAAAGAAACCGCTGGCCTGGGCATCGCGACTGCGACCGCGCTCGTCGATCAGGACCAGTTCGAGTTGCCAGGCCACGTTGACCGGGACAACGCCATGTTCCGGCTCGCGGTCAGCCGAGGAGAGACCGAGTTCAGCCAGCGCTTCCAGGCCTCCTTTTAGTCCCGGCGCGCGCAGTTGAATGACCTCGCGACCGCGCGCGCTGATGTCGACCTGCGGACGATGACTGCCGTCCAGCAACGGCTGTTCATTCACGCTCAGGCGGGCCTCTACCTCGTGCAGATGCAGGCTGCGATCGTTGACGTTGCGCAGGCCGACCAGCAGGGTGACATCGCCTGAGTTCACGATCAGCCCTTCTACGCTGAGCAGGGGCAATTCACCGCGAATCTCGCGCCCGCCAGAGCCGCAACCGGCCAACAAGGCCAGGGTCAGCGCTAGCCAAAGAGGCGCAAGACACACACGACGATATTGATGGAGGCTGCCTTTCACGGCTCTTATCATACGGTAGTCGGTCAACACGCCACGTGGAGTCCGTATGCCGTCTTCTCTGCCATCCTCATTTACTGCCGTAGTCCAGGGTAGCGGCCGTGGCATTGGCCTGGCCCTGGTCGAAGCACTGCTGACCCTGCCCGCCGTCGAACGCGTCGTGGCAACCGCCCGTGACCCGGGCAGCGGGGCCTTGCCGGCGCTGAGCGCTGAGCATGGTGGGCGACTGCAATGCCTGGCCCTGGATGTCACCGAACCGGAATCCATCGAGCGGGCAGCCGAGCGCTTGCGCGCTAGCGGGATTCGTCCGCACCTGGTGCTGAACGTGGCCGGTCTGCTGCACGACGGTACGGCCGTGCGCCCGGAAAAACGCCTGGAAGACCTGAACGCGGCGGCCCTGGAGCGCGTGTTTGCGGTCAACACCCTCGGCCCGGCGCTGATGCTGCGCCATTTTCTGCCGCTGATGGCAGGCGATGGCAAGGCCGTGTTTGCCGCCTTGTCGGCCCGGGTCGGATCCATCGAGGATAACCGCCTGGGCGGGTGGTATGCCTATCGGGCCAGCAAGGCCGCGCTGAACCAGATTCTCAGGACGGCTTCAATCGAGGCCAGGCGGCGTTTTCGCAACATTGTGATTGCCGCCCTGCATCCCGGCACGACCGATACGGGGCTGTCGGCGCCGTTTCAGTCCAACGTCCCGCCGGAACGCTTGTTCACGCCTGCGTTCGTCGCCGATCGTCTGCTGGCGGTGATTGATGATCTGGAGGCCGAGGACAGCGGCGGCTTTTTCGCCTGGGATGGGCAAGCCATTCCCTTTTGACCAGCAGCAACTTGGAGTAGCTGTTCAACGCTCATTGCGCAGGACGTATTCCTCCAGCCACTTTGCGATGCACCGGGCACTGGCGTCGGGTTCGCGCATCCAGCGATAATGATCGGCCGGCCCCGACAGGCTCTCGCGCCCAAGGTGATGCCGCTGAACCTGGCGGCTGCCCAGTTTGCCGAGCAGCCAGTCCAGCGACGAGGCCGGCACGAACCAGTCATCTGCCATGCGCAGGCCCAGTACGGGCTGGTCCACAGCCTGCATGCCGGCTTCCAGATCGGTTGTCATATGTTCCGGGGCGTAGATGCCGCTGCGCCCGCTTCTCGTCCAGTCGCGGATGACGCCGCGAGCCTCGCGCCCGGCAAAGCCCAGGCGTCGTCCCGGGTAGTGACCAAAGAGCGCGGCGATTGCCGGCATGCCAAAGAACACGGCCGGCAGGCCTGCGCGCATCCAGCCGGAAAACGCCCGCCAGTAGGGTGCGCCACCGGCGACGATGAGCACGCCCGAGCAGCCGGCCGGGCGCAGGGCACCCAGCAGGCACGCCAGTTGTGACCCCAGGCTGTGACCGCCCAGAATCAGCGGCCGCTTATCGATTCGATTCTGGACTTGGGCCAGCGCAGCCAGCAGGTCCTGCTCGAGCAGCTCCCGGTAGCCCCAGTCGTTGCGCCGGTCTGCGCGCAGGCTGGAGGAACCGATTCCGCGCCATTCATGGATAAAGGTTTCGATCCCCTGCCGGCTCAGGGCCTGACCGAAAGCAATGTACTGGCGCGCGCTGACCCCCATGCCGGGCAGGAACAGCAGACTGGCACGCGCCGGGCGCGCGGGCACCTGGATCAGTTCAAAACGATGCTGGTCGGAAGTGACAACCTCGACGACCGGCTGCTGGTGAGGCATGGCAAGACGCGAGGATCAGTCGATCCTGTCCTCGGCTTCTTCCTCGATGTCTTCCAGGAGTTGATCGGTTTCCTCGCCGAGCTCATCGAGTGCCTCGCCGGCGTCTTCGACCACTTCGTCGATTTCCTGACCGGCTTCTTCAGCAGGCCCGGGTTCGCGACAGCCGGTCAGCACCAGGGCGGCCAGGAAAGCGATAGCCAGACACAGACCGATGGATCGAAGGGATTTGCTCATGGGGTGAACTCCTAGCGTCGTGCAACCGATTGTCGAGGGAGACGCATCATAATCGAAAGTCCGGGTCGCGTTTTTCCTGTCGGGCGCGCATCGCCTCGCGCTGGTTTTTGCCCAACAGCATCTGGAGTTGCAGTCTGCGTTCCTGGTGCAGGGCGTGGCGTTGCGAAACATGCCGGGTCTCGCGGAACAGGCGCTTGGTTGCGCGCACGGCATCGGGCGACTGCCTGGCGAGGCGGCTGGCGAACTCCCCGGCGGCCTCCAGCGGCTCGGCCTCCACGCGGCTGACCAGGTTGAGGTCTCTGGCCTCGTCGGCACTGAACCTGCGGCCGGTCATGGCCAACTCCATGGCCACGTCAATCGGCACCAGATCGCGCAGGGTCACCGAAGCACCCATGTCTGGGATCAATCCCCACTCGATCTCCATCACCGAAAAGACACAGTCGGGAGTCGAAAAGCGGAAGTCGCAGCCCAGCGCCAGCTGCAGTCCGCCACCGAAGCAGTAGCCGTGGGTGGCCGCAATCACCGGCATCGGCAGGTCGCGCCAGCTCAGGCACAGGCGCTGGAACAGATTGTCTTTTCGGAGCCACGGCAGGAACCCGGCCAGAATGCGCGCCGGTTGCCGGGTTGCGCTGGCAAAATCCAGTCCGGCGCAAAAAGCCGGGCCTTCCCCGTGAACAATCACCGCTCGAATGTCGGGCTGTTTCCGCACCCGACGCGCGCTCTCGACCAGGGCATGCATCATGTCCAGGTCCAGGGCGTTGTACTTTTCGGGCCGACTGAGCGCTACCCGGGCAACATGCTGCTCGAAGCTCAGCGTGACCCGGTCGCGAATGCGCTCCATAGCCTGTGGTTTCTCCGGGGCGAGGGTCAATTCAGCCACCAGAACCCCCCGTTCAGCAGCCAGGCGAAGCTGACCCAGGCCAGGTAGGGGGCCATGAGCCAGAAGGCGGTTGTCGAGATCGGCCGAAACTTGAGCATACACACCAGAATGGCGGCCCACATCAGGGTGATTTCGACCAGCGCCAGGCCGGGTGCCTGCAGGCCGAAAAACAGCAGGGTCCACAGGGTGTTGAGCACCAGTTGAATGAACCACCAGCCCATCGCTGCCGAGCGCAGACCGACCTGGCGCCAGACCAGCGTTGCGGCGATGGCCATCAGGATGTACAAGACGGTCCAGGCCGGGCCGAACAGCCAGTTGGGGGGCGTGAAAAACGGTCGATTCAGGCTGTCGTACCACTCGCCGGGACCGAACAGAATACCGGGCGTTGAGGCGGCAAAACTCAGGACCAGGAAAATCAGCAGGGCCAACAGGCTCAGCAGGGAGCTCGGTGGGTTTCTCATCCGCTAGCTTCTTGTGCCATAAACGTACAGCATAGCGCGACCGATTGGACGGCAGGGTTATTTGCGGTTCGGTATCAAGGGTATCCTGTCCCCCTCCCGCTTTGGCGCTGACTTGGTCCTGATCCGGTCAATTCCCCTTACTCGTTTTCACATTTCTTTGACGTCGGCGGACTGGGCCGCTAGGGAGCAGGACATCATTGATCAGCGCTCGGTCCGTGCCGGTCGGGAAGTCAGCCTGATTGCGCCGGCCGCGCCAGCGGGTTTTGTCTTTGACCAGTGGGTCGGGCAGACCACGCACGTGGACAATGTGAACCGGCCCGATACCTTTGTGTATATGCCGGATGCCGATGTCGAAATAATCGCAGCCTACCGCGAGTTGAGCGGAGAGCAGACTTTGGTGGTGGAGCAAGGTCAGGGATCGGGCGACTATCTGCCCGGTCAGGAAGTGATCATTACGGCGGCAGACCGGAGTTCGGAAGGATTGATTTTTGAACGCTGGGAAGGCCAGACCGCGCAGGTTTCGAATGTGAACCGGCCGCTGATCACTCTGATCATGCCAGCAACTTCTGTCAGCGTACGCGCGGTTTATCGCGCGGTGTCCGAGGAGCGCTACGAACTTGATGTCAGGGACGGTTCGGTCGGCTTCGATGGGTTCCCGCAGTTCGAGGCCGGCGCACTCGTGGCAATCAGCAGCAATCCACCGTCGGGTGATCAGCGCTTCGTGAACTGGGCGGGTCAGACTGGCACCGTTGAAGATATCTTTGCTGCCCAGACAACCGTCTACATGCCAGCGAGCTCTGTGACCCTGCAGGCCGTCTTTGCGGATACCTACCTTGTGACGGCCCAAGTCGAGGGCGAGGGTGGCTCGGTGTCAATTGAGTCTGCATCTCAGCGCGTTGTCGAGAACGAGCAGGCGATCATCCAGATCCAGCCAGAGCGCGGGTATCTCATTGACCAGATCAATGCAGATACTTGCGGGCCGGGTAGCCTGAGTGGGCTGAAATTCACGACTGCCAGAGTGAGTGCGGAGTGTACTGTGATCGTCACCTTCCGGGTAGACGACCGGCCGGACCAGATTTTTGGGAGTCGGTTTCAGTAGATCTGGGGTGGCGCTAAGCTATCGAACAAGGAGACTGATATCGACGGATCAACTGTTGCCCCAGACAGTCCGGTTCGGTTGGGCCCTACTTTGACGGGCTGGGACAGCGACGAAGGATATTGACAAGGAGCGTATTGATGAACCCGATTCTGGTCACCGGGGCCACTGGCCAGCAGGGTTCGGCCGTGGTGCGGCATCTGCTGGCAGACGGTGCCAGCGTTCGCGTCATGGTGCGTGATGGGGATGGGGCGGCTGCAGGCACTTTGCGAGAGCAGGGTTGTGATGTGGTTGTTGGAGACCTGGATCGGATTGACAGCCTGGTCTCGGCGCTGGATGGGGTCAGCGCGGCCTTTCTGATGCTCCCGATGACGGATGAGGCGACCGAGCTCCGGCGCGGACGTCAGTTTATCGAGGCCGCTGTTCGGGCCGGTCTTGGCTACCTGCTGTTCTCGGCGACCTTGTACTCGAGGCAGCAGACCGGGGTTGCGCATTTCGACAGCAAGCATCAACTCATGCAGGAGTTGTCCGACAGTGGTTTGCATCACACCGTGCTCGGACCCGGAGGTTTCATGGAGAACCTGCTCTATCCACAGGCCTGGCGGGGATTGGCGAAAGGGCATCTGACCACGCCTTACCGAGTTGACGTGCCGCAGGCGCTGGTAGCGGTGGATGATATCGGTCGATTCGCCGCACAGTATCTGCGCAGGCCTCCGGAAGATTCCGGCGAGTTCATCCCGCTCTATGCCGATTGCCTGAGCAGCATGGAGCAGGCCGAAGTGATCAGCCGGCAACTCGGCCGACCGGTTCAGGCCAAACGCTTGCCCTGGCTCCTGACGCGCCTGTTCCTGGGCGCGCAACTGACTGCCATGTTTGACTATTTCAATAGTGCTCAGGCAGACTTGCCAGAGGGTCGGCAGCGCTTTGAGGAGGCCTTGAACCCGCCGACCCGGTTCGCTGCCTGGCTGTCCGGACAATCTCTGCCGACATGAGTATTGATCCTGATCTGACCCAGGTCTTGCAGCAACTGGCTGATGGCGAATCCGTGACAGAACCGGATCAGCCCACCGTGGTCGCGCCGGTCACGCCGATCGGCAGGCACGACCTTCCCATTTGAGCCCGGGCGAGATTTTTGACCATTATCGGATCGAGGCCGAGTTGGGTCGCGGCGGCATGGGCGTGCTCTACCGCGCGCACGACAGCGCGCTGGAGCGCCCCGTCGCGATCAAGCTGATTGATCAGCAGCTGTGCTTCGATGACTGGGATTACCTGCGCCGCGAAGCCGCTGCAGTCATGCGTTTGCAGCATCCCAATATCGCGACCTTTTTCGATGTCGGCGAGCGCCATCATCTGGCCTGGCTGGTGATGGAATATATCGAGGGCGAGTCGCTGTCGCAGAAACTCAAGCGGGATGGCCCGTCTGATTCATGACATCGGTCTGCCCGATGACCAGCAGTACACCGTGACCTGTTTTCGGTGGGCGCCGTGCTGTTTCAGGCCGCGAGCGGGGGAGCGGTTTTTTGCGGCGACAGTTCCGCTGAGCGGATCGCCGCGGTCCTGTCTCATCAGCTGGGCGAACTGGCCCGCCGACTCCCGGGTATGTTGGGGCAGGTTCTCGACCGGGCCACCCACTCGCAAGTCGAGCAGCGTCATGCTTCGGCCGCGGAGCTGTTGTTCGCTCTGCGCCAGGCCTTTGATCATCCGACCAGTGTGCAGGCATCGGGCCGCCTGCTCCTGCTTCCGCCAACGCCGCCGGCCGCGGCACCGCATCTGGCCTGGTTGGGTCGGGCACTGAGCAACGCGATGCGTGCCATGCTGGAGGGTCAATCTGATCTCGAGTTGATCCCGGAACGGCTGTGGGGCTGTCACCCGGATGACAGCCGCCAGGCGATTGAGCAAGCGCGAAAGACATGGGAACTGGGGTTGTGAGGGCTCGGATGCCAACACAGACCGGATGACTCAGCCAGACAGGCCCAAAAGGGATGATTGGTAACGGTGTTCTGCGTTAGTCTTCTTCCTAGACGCCGTCGTGATCCGGAGTGCCGTTCCAAGGCCCCGGGGCGAGGGCGACAGGCATATTGCCCCAACAAGTCAGGAGGAAACGCATGTCCGATAGAGAAGTAGTTGTTCTGGGCGCTGCCCGCACCGCCATCGGTGGATTCAGCGGCAGCCTGTCCGGGTTCGAGCCGTCCGAGCTCGGAGGGCTGGTCATCAAGGAGGCGGTCGCGCGGGCCGGGGTGGACCCGGCAAAAGTGGGCTACACCACCCTGGGTAACTGTGTCCCTACCGAGTCCCGCTCGGCCTACGTTTCGAGGGTCGCCGCGGTTCAGGGTGGTTTGCCCCACGAGACCACTGCCGTCACGGTCAACCGGTTGTGCGGTTCCGGCCTGCAGGCAATCGTCTCCACCGCCCAGTCCATCCTTCTCGGCGATGCCGACTTCGGCGTCGGTGCCGGCAGCGAAGTGATGTCCAGGGGTGGGTACTTGATGCCCAGCGCCCGTTTCGGTGCGCGCATGGGCGACACCAAGATGATCGACATGATGGTCGCGGTGCTGACCGACCCTTTCGGCGTGGGCCACATGGGCGTCACTGCCGAGAACCTGGCCGAGAAGGGGGGCATCAGCCGCCAGCAGCAAGATGAGTTTGCTGTCGAGTCGCAGCGGCGCGCCCAGGCCGCCATTGAGGGAGGCTACTTCAAGGATCAGATCGTGCCGGTCACCGTCAAGAGCCGGAAGGGCGAAACGGTGTTCGATACCGACGAGCATCCCCGCTTCGGTGTCTCCGTGGAAGACCTGGCCAGAATGCGGCCTGCCTTCAAGAAGGATGGTGGCACCGTCACCGCCGGTAATGCCTCCGGTATCAACGATGCCGCTGCCGCCGTAGTCCTGGCCGACCGCGCCGCTGCCGAGAAGGCCGGTCACAAGCCCATGGCCCGCATGCTCTCCTACGGCATCAGCGGTGTGCCCAACGAGGTGATGGGCGAAGGCCCGATTCCGTCCTCGAGGATCGCCCTGGATCGCGCCGGCCTGCAGCTGGAGCAGATGGACGTCATCGAGTCCAACGAGGCCTTTGCCGCACAGGCGCTTACCGTCATGAAGGGGCTGGGTCTGGACCCGAACAAGACCAACCCCAACGGCGGGGCCATCGCCCTGGGTCACCCGGTGGGCGCCACCGGCGCCATCCTGACGATCAAGGCGCTCTATGAACTGCAGCGGATACAGGGTCAGTACGCCCTGGTCACCATGTGCATCGGCGGCGGTCAGGGCATCAGCGCCATTTTCGAGCGCATGTAAGACCCCACGAACCCCGGCCCACCGATGTGGGCCGGGCGTCTTGAGGATTTCAACGTAACGCCCGAGGCGCTGGACTGCGGTCAGCGTGCGCGGCTGACCCGCAAGACACGCAGTGGCCTATGTGCGCGTGATTGGGCAGTACCCGGATATCGTTGCCCGGGCCGCGGCATACTGAAGCTGGAGAATGTCGGCCGAGCACGGCGATATGGTCTGGCGCGCCGAACGCCTGCCGGTCAGGATGCCCGTCGCCTGATGCGCTGAGGCCGTCTGAGCTTGAGTCGACCGTTCGGGTTCGGGACAATGACGGCATGAAACTGCGCTGGTTGCCGCCCCTGATTTTTGTTCTGTCGTTTGTCGGCGTGGCGATGTCGCTGATGCTGTCGCGGGCTTTCGAGCTGGTCCCGGACTGCCGGGTATTCATCGACGGCTGCATCAGCATCAGCGCGTCCGGGCGGCGCGAGCCGGCGGTTTTCGTGTTCCGCGCCACCATCATCCCGACCGGGATGCTGTTGATCCTGACCTGGTGGCTGAGCGTCCAGTGGCTCAGGTTGCTCGCCGCTGGCGGCCGGGTACCCGTGTTCAGCCTGCATCTGCTCGCCACGGCGCTGTTGCGGTTGCGACCGGTTGGCTTGTCTGTCTGGCTGCCCTGGCTGATGCTGGTCATTGCGGTGGTGGTACTGGGCCTGGCCGCCAACAGTGTCGTCGTGGCTGCCCTGATGGAAGACCCGTCGCGGGTCCACAACCTGACCCAGTGGCACGGAACCAGCGCGTTTGCCGCCTGGTATCTGTTGCTGGGCTTGGCATGGCATCAAACCGGCTTACGGCAATAACAGCAGGTAGCCCGATCAGGTAGACGCAACTTGATAGTTGTGCTCTGGAAGCATAAAATATTTATGCGTTCAGCAGATACTCATCAATTCATGGAGCCAGGGGCCTTTATCAAGCGACACAAGCTGTTTCGCGTCGATCAGTTCGAGGCCGCGACCAATATTCGCGGCACTGGCCGCAAGGCTTCGTTGGACTACCACCGCAAGCGAGGACACATTCTTCCGGTTCGCCGTGGACTTTACTGGGTCGTCCCTCCGGGTTCCGAGCCGGACAGCTGCCCGGTCGATCCGTTTCTGATTGCCGGGCACATCACGCCCGGCGCTACCCTTGCCTATCACAGTGCCCTTGAGTTGCACGGGCGAGCCTACAGCAGTTTCAATGAGCTCCAGTTTCTCGCCGAACGCAAATTGCGTCCGTTCAAGTTCAGGGGCACCCTGTATCGGCCGGTTTCAACCCCGCCGGCCCTGACGCGGAGCGGTCAGGATGGGATCGGCATTGAAACCCTGGATCGTTCCGGCGTTCCACTGAAGTTTTCCGGGCTGGAGCGTACGTTTGTGGATGCCCTGGATCGACCCGAGCTGTGTGGTGGTTGGGAGGAGGTCTGGCGCTCACTTGACATGATCGAGTACCTGGACTTGCCAGCCATGTGTCACTATGTCGAGGCTCTGGGTAATGCCACCACGGCTGCCAAGGTCGGCTGGTACCTGGAGGTCAACCGTTCTCGTTTGATGGTCGACGACCAGACGCTCGAAAAGCTGCGCGCGCGTTCACCGGCCAGTCCGCATTACCTCGATCGCACCAGCAGCGAATCCACGCGCTACCTCTCCGGCTGGAATCTGGTGGTTCCCGTCTCCCTAGCCGAACAAAGCTGGGATGAGCTGGCATGAGCTTGTCGGCTGAATCCCTGCACCGGCTGGCTGCCGAAAGTGGCTTCCGCATCGAGTTTCTGGAGAAAGTTGACCGTTTGCTGCAGCTGCTTCAGGCCCTGTTTAGTGATCCATATCTGTCTGGGCGGTTAGCCTTGAAGGGTGGCACCGCACTCAACCTTTATCATTTCAGATTGCCGCGACTTTCGGTTGACATCGATCTCAATTACATCGGCGCGCTCGAACGGTCCACCATGATGGCCGAACGCCCGGAGCTGGAACAGCGGATCCGGGCGATCAGCGGGCGCCAGAACCTGGCGCTGGTTCGGGCACCGACCAGTCATGCTGGATCAAAGTGGACCTTTCGCGCCACCCTGCACTCGAATGGCGAGCCCAACAGTCCCGGCGCTGAGCAAATGACGGGGTACACTAGGCCATTGCAGCCATTTCAGCTCTGCTTTGGAAACATCCCGAGGAAAATGCCTAGCAGGGATGATGGCGACTCCTGTGATGTGGACAGCATCTTCGCCATGGCCGAACCATCGCGGCGTGTCATATTGCGCACATGTCGAGAATAGGTGCTGTAGAGCATCTGCGTGCTGCTGTGCCCCAATATTGAACTCACGAACTGCGGCTGCTCACCGGCTGCGAGCATCAGCGTGGCAGCGGTATGTCGAGTCTGGTAGGGCCGTCGATAGGGCAGGCCCAGGTGCTTGAGTAGGGGCGACCAGACGCGTTTGCAGAAGTTTTTCGCATCTAGAGGACCGCCTTCCGGTGCACTAAACACCCACTCCCTGTCTAGCGGCGTGATCTTGCGCTGTTGTTCCAAGGCCTGCCGGACCTGCGGAATCATTGGGATATCTCGGGCTGATTCTGCGGTTTTGGCTCCTGCCAGAAGGTGGTTTATATCGGTCTTTAGGCTGGAAATTGATGGTGGGCGATGCTGGGTTCGAACCAGCGACCCCTGCCGTGTGAACCCAAGTCCTATAGAGGTATGACGGGGGCTGAAAAGCGACGTAAATAGCTGAAAAATGGAGTTTCCCCGGGTTTTTCCGGTTGACGCTTAAGGTCCATTGCCGTTATATTGTGCCCAAAATGTAGAGGCACAAAAGCATTAAAAATTTGACTCCTGCTTCCCAAATCCTGTCGATCCTGCAGCGATTCGGCCCGCAGGCCGGGCATGACCCTTATGTCTGATCCCGTGAGTAGGCTGCTGACGCTGCTCAATGTCCCGGAGAACCCGGATCCGGACTGGCCAAAAGTTTGCCACTCGCTGTCTAAGATTCAGCCCTGCCTGCAGGCCATTGTAGGTCAGAAAGACGATATCGGCTGGGTTGCCAAGGATGTCAGTGCAGTGGTTGCTCAGGGCGAGTCCGTAGACTTGCCTCGACTTGGTCTGGGACCGCGCCGCGGCATCATCACTGACCATCCGATTTTTGCCGCGCTGGCGGCTCAGCCGAGCGCCGGCTCAGATGCTGATGTAGCCCGCAAGCTACAGGCTATCTTCCTCGCCTCGGTCGCCTCGCGTGAGCACTACATCCTGGAGTGTAGCGACCGGTCGCCGGTCTCGTCTGCCGGCCGGTCCTGCCGTCGGGTCGCCCAGGGCCAGCATTCGGATCCGAGGATTGACAAGACGATTAAGGACTCCGCGACACCGGACGCGCTGTGCACGGCGCTGGAAAGCCTGCTGGAGCATGAACAGCCATTACGGGGGAAATATGACCGGAAAGTCATAGATGGTCTTATGCCGCTACTGCGCGACGTGCGCGATGATCGCCGCCCCCGTACCCGAAAACCCGGTGCACTCCGAGGAAGGGGCCGCCGCATCATAATTGATCCGGTCGATACTTCCGACGGTCCGGGTGATCGGGTTTACCGGCATCGACTAATCGTGGATTCGATGGACGAGGGCTCGCGCGCCCAGATGCGCTCAGAGGGTCTGGCT
>PXBD01000030.1 GCA_003565625.1 Gammaproteobacteria bacterium | reverse complement strand
TGCCTGGTGGCAATAGCGGCATGGAACCACCCGACCCCATCCCGAACTCGGAAGTGAAACGTGCCAGCGCCGATGGTAGTGCGGTTCGTCCGTGCGAGAGTAGGTCACTGCCAGGCATTTACACCAGAAGCCCCGGCGCTCAATCGAGCGCCGGGGCTTCGCTTTGTCTGGGGTTCCGCTTTTTGCTCAACCTGCGTTGTCGTTCCGCGCGAAGACCTCGCGATCGAGTTCGCCTTCGGAATCGGCGACGACCATCGTGACGACCGCATCGCCGGTAACGTTGACTGCCGTTCTCGTCATATCCAGCAGCCGATCAACCCCCAGGATCAGGGCAATACCCTCTGCCGGCAGGCCGACCTGCGCCAGCACCCCGGCCAGCAGGATCAGGCCGACACCAGGAACACCGGCGGCTCCCACCGAAGCAATGATGACCATGACCACGATCATCAGGTACTGGGTCAGTGAAAGATCAACGGCAAAGTACTGAGCGATGAATCCGGCCGCGATACCCTGCATGATCGCGGTTCCGTCCATGTTGATCGTGGCGCCGAGTGGGACGGTGAACGAGGCGACCTTGTTATCGGCGCCAAGGCGTTGCTCCACCGTTTTCAGCGTGACCGGGATCGTCGCGCCGCTGGAAGCCGTGGAGAAGGCAAAAGCCAGCACGGCTCGCATCTTGGAGAAGAAGATTCGTGGGCTCAAGCCGGTAAACAGCCGCAGCACAAGCGAGTAGGTCACGGTGGCATGGAGAACCAGCATGAACAACACCAGCAAGACATACTTCAACACGCCAAAAAACGTGCTGAGCCCGGTCGTCGCTCCGAGCGTGGCGATAAGCGCAAACACCCCGTACGGCGCGAGCAGCATGACAAACCCGACCAGACGCATCACGACCACGTTGAAATCGGCAAAGAACTGCCCGACCCGCTCCCCGGGTTTGCCCGCCAGCGCAATCGACAGTCCAATCAGTACCGCAAATACAATGATGGGCAGCATGTCGCCCTGAGCCATTGCCTGCACCGGATTGCGCGGGACCATATCGGTCAACACCTGGGCAAACGATGGCTGGGCCGAGATCTCGCGCTCTACCGTCTGGTCCGGGCTTGCCCCGACCCCGGGTTTGACGATGACTGCTGCAGACAGGGCCAGGACGATGGCGATCCCGGTCGTCATCATGTACAGGGCAACAGCCTTGCCCCCGACCCGACCAAGTTTCTTCGGATCACTCAACGCACTTACGCCCGTAATCAGCGAAACAAATACCAGAGGCACCACCAGCATACTGAGGAAGCGGACGAAGATCTCGCCAACCACGCCGAGCAAGCCGTCGATCAGGAAGGCCTGCGCCCAGGGCTGATCCGCTACGGTCAGGTTGACCAGGATTCCGAAAGCCAGGCCCAGGCCCATCCCGAGAAGAATCCGGTTGGACAGTTTGCGATGATCGAACGAGTCGGTTCCCATGGCACTGGTTCTCTTATGAAGGTGACGACACAATAGCCGCAGAGGGTAGCGCAGGTTGCGCCAATGATCCATAACTACTGGCGAACTCGACGTGTCACCGAAGCCAGCCAGGCCGTACAATCACGCTGACTACTCTTACAGCCCGTGTTTGTCCATGAACGCTCCCGAATCGCCATCCGCTCCGGCCCACTTCATCCGAACCCGTATTGCCCGCGACCTCGAAGATGGTCTGCATACCCAGGTCGTGACGCGCTTTCCACCGGAACCCAACGGGTTTTTGCATATTGGCCATGCGAAGTCGATCGTCCTCAATTTCGCAATGCCGACCGAGTTCGGTGGCTACACCAACCTGCGTTTCGACGACACCAACCCGGCCCGCGAGGAACAACGATTCATCGACTCGATCAAGGAAGATGTTGCCTGGCTTGGCTATGACTGGAAGAACGAGTGCTACGCCCCGGATTACTTCGAGACCTTGTACGAATACGCCCTGCACCTGATCGACCATGGCCTGGCCTACGTCGATGAGCAGGACGCAGACACGATCCGAGCCCAGCGCGGCACGCTCACCGATGCCGGGGTCAACAGCCCCTTCCGTGACCGTCCGGTGGCGGAAAACCGCGACCTGTTCCAGCGCATGCGGGCTGGCGGGTTCGCCGACGGTGCCATGGTGCTGCGCGCCCGTATTGACATGGCTGCGCCAAACATCAACCTGCGCGACCCGGTGTTGTACCGGATCCGACGCGAGCATCACCATCGGACCGGCAACGACTGGTGCATTTATCCCAGTTACGACTTCGCCCATGGCCAGTCCGATGCCATCGAGCACATCACCCACTCGCTGTGTACGCTGGAGTTTGAGGATCATCGCCCGCTGTATGATTGGCTGATCGAGCACCTGCCGGTGCCCTCGCGACCGGTCCAGATCGAATTTTCGCGGCTGAATATCGACTTCACGGTCATGTCGAAGCGCCGGTTGACAAGGCTGGTCGAAGAAGGTCACGTGTCGGGCTGGGATGATCCGCGCTTGCCGACCATTGCCGGACTGCGTCGGCGCGGGTTCACCCCGGAAGCCATTCGTGCGTTTTGCACTGAAATCGGAGTGACCAAGTCTGAAAGCGTGATCCCGTTTAGTGAACTGGAACGCCACCTGCGCGAAGACCTGAACGTGCGCGCGCCGCGTCGTATGGCCGTGCTGCGTCCCCTGAAACTGGTGCTGACCAATTTTCCGGACGCGGAAACCGAGTGGCTGGAAGCACCCAACCATCCCCAGAACCCTGACCTGGGTCTGCGCCGGGTGCCCATGACCCGGGAAATCTTCATTGAGCGTGATGATTTCATGGAACAGGCGCCGAAAAAATTCTTCCGCCTGAAGCCTGGCGGAGAAGTCCGCCTGCGCAACGCCTTCATCATTCGCTGCGATGAAGTGATCAAAAACGGCGATGGAGAGGTCATCGAGTTGCGCTGCTCGATGGATCCGGAGACCCGCTCCGGCCAGCCCGGGGCCGACCGCAAGGTCAAGGGCACGATCCACTGGGTTTCGGCCGAGCACGCTGAGCGCGCCCAGGTGCGTCTGTATGACCGCCTGTTCGGGGTGCCCCATCCAGGCGGCGACCGCGCAGTCGACTTTATCGAGCATCTCAACGACCAGTCGCTGGAAATTCTGGCCGATGCGCGCCTGGAGCCGGGTCTCGGGGAAGCTCGGCCCGGCCAGTTTTTTCAGTTTGAGCGCATGGGGTACTTTGTCCCGGACCCGGACGGCCGCCCCGGCGCGCCGGTCTTCAATCGGGCAGTTACCCTGCGTGATACCTGGGCCAGGCTGGAAAAGCAGCTTCGCGGCTGAGTTTGCGGTAGAGTGTCCGCTCGGTGGCCCAGGTGGCCGGAAGTGAAACGGGGTAGTGCAGATGTTCAGCAAACGAGAGTCGCCCGCCAGGCCGGGGGAATCGATTCCAGCAGACAAACCAGTACAGGAGCGTCCCAAGATGAGTGAACAGCAACGCGGTGCCGTGATAGGCCCGTCCATTCAAATCGACGGCACCCTCAAGGGTGACGAGGATCTGCTGATCCAGGGTAAGGTCGAAGGCACGATCGAGCTGAAAAAAAACAGCGTGACCGTGGGCGAGTCCGGCGAGGTCAAGGCCGACATCTACGCTCACACCATCGTCCTGGAGGGCCAGGTCGAAGGCAAGATCGTCGGTTCCGAGCGCGTTGTAATGAAAAAAACCGCGCAGATCCGAGGCACGCTGGTCGCTCCGCGGGTGATGCTCGAAGACGGCGCCAAATTCAACGGCACCATCGATATGGATCCGGAATCCGATGCCATGAAATCGGCCTTTTCCGGCCAGGGACGATCAACTTCCTCGCCATCGACCCCGACCTCAAGCGGGTCAACCGGCTCAAATGACAAGGCGGTCGAAGGCGGAGCAAGTCTGCCCGGTCGGAGTTGATCGCTCCGCGCTCCGCGGCGTCCTCCGGCGCCTGCAAAGGGGATCTGTAGTCGCCTATGTCGGAACCACGCAAATCCGGACTCGGCGCGCCGCTTTTCGAGCAAGCCATCCGGGATCTTGATCCGGACAAACGTATTGTCGTGCTCGAATTGGGCGCGCTGCGTTCCGGTACCGTTGCCCTGTTTACGGCCTATCGCTGCAGACTGGACGTAGCCGATCTGCCGACGAATCTGCCGAAGCTGCAAGCACTGGAGGAAGCCGAAGAGCGCCGCCTGGTTTTGCAAGACACCCTGTGCTGGCCCGACGCCGAACCGCTGGATTTGGTTTTGTGCTGGAATCTGCTCAATTATCTGCGCCGGGAAGACATTCGCACGCTGGTCGAGATGCTACAGCCACGTTTTGCGTCGCATACCCGCCTGCATGCGCTGATGGAGTACGCTTCACCGCTGATGCCGGCCACCCCGGGCTTCTGGATTCCGGACGCCGAGAGCCGGTTGCACGCCAGCCAGGTGGACGAAGAGCAGATCGAAGCGCCGCGCTACAAGCCCAAGGAACTCGAGCGACTGATGCCGCAGTTGGCACCGGAGCGCACGGTTCTGCTGGGCAATGGTCTGCAGGAATACCTGTTCAGGCCGCGCGGCTGAACTCGACCAACTACGTCGCGGGAGCTTCAGCCCCCGGCACGCCCGGCCCGGGCCCGTTCATACACGCCCGCGTAGGCCCTGGCCGAGGCCGACCAGCTGTGATCCTGGGTCATCGCAGTGCGCTGCAGGGCCAGCCAGGACTCTGGCTGGCGGTAGAGCTCGATCGCCCGCTGGATTCCTTCCAGCATTCCTTCCGGTGACGGATCTTCGAATTGGAAACCACTGGCCAGCCCTGAGGCCTGGCTCTCCGGAGAATAATCCAGCACGGTATCGGCCAGGCCGCCCACGGGTCGCACGACCGGAATTGTTCCAAAACGCATCGAATACATCTGGGTCAGTCCACAGGGCTCGAAGCGCGACCCATGGATGAGAATGTCGGCCCCGGCGTGGAGCTGATGTGCGCGTTCCTCGGTGTAGTCGATCAGCGCCGCCATGCGTCCCGGATAGGTCGCAGCCAGAGCCAGGTAGCGCGCTTCGAGGGCTCGATCACCGTTACCCAGAAGGACGAACTGCCGATCCGGTTCGGCCTCAAAATAGCGTGGAAGCGCCTCGAGCAGCACGTCGGCCATCTTCTGCCAGGTCAGGCGGCCGATAAAGGTCATCAACGGCGCCGAGGGATCGGTTTCCAGTCCGAGCTCCTGCTGAACCTGTTGTTTGCAGCGCGCCTTTCCGGTGAGTGAATTGACGCTGTAGGGCGCTGCAATCCAGGGGCTTCGCTCGGGGCTCCAGATCGAGACATCAATGCCGTTGAGGATGCCGGTCAGGCTCTCGCGCCGGGCCTGTATGATGCCTTCCATGCCAAAGCCGAATTCCGACGTCTGAATTTCCTCGGCATAGCGCGGGCTCACCGCCGTCAACTGGTCGGCAAACTCCAGCCCGGCCTTGAGAAAGCTGGCCTGGCCGTAATATTCCACCCGTGGCCACTGCTCCGGTCGCAGCGGCACGCCGAGCTCGCCCCACTGTTCGGCCGGGCACTGGCCCTGGAACGCCATGTTATGGATCGTGAAGACGGTTGCCGGCGCTTCGGCCCCGGCACGGATCTGCAGCAGCAGCGGGATCAGGCCAGCTTGCCAATCATTGCAGTGGACGATATCGAAACCCGGCAGTTCGAGGTCACCCAACGCAAGCTCGCAGGCGGCGTGGGCGAATGCCGCAAAGCGCTGCGGATTGTCGCCCCGCGCCTGGCCACTGGCGTCCACATATAACTCGCCACCGTCACGATACAACGTCGGCAGGTCTACAAGGTGGACCGGTACTCCGCTGTCGGGCATTTTACCGCTCAGCAGCATGCCGCCCTCCAGGCCATTGATGTTCGGCAGCGGCTGCAGCGAGCCGTCGGCCCAGATTTGCTCCAGCGCCTGAGCATAGGCGGGCATGACGAAATGAACGTCGAAACCAATCTCGACGAGCGCTGCGCCGAGCGCGGCCGCGGCGTCAGCCAAGCCGCCGGTTTTGGCCAGTGGATAGATTTCAGTAGCGGCTATCAGCACGCGCAGTCTGCTTGAGGTCATCGACATTGCTCCTGATGGTTCTTTATTGCCTGCGCAGTGCTACACTCCGCCCGACGCGGTGCCGATGGAATAAGCAAGCTGGTTCCCCACTGCGTTGGACGAGATATCACGATGGATGATCAATTCGCGAGCCGTACTCTGTCAAGTCCCGCGAATGAGATCTCCCGGATATTTTTTGTGAATCCTGGTCTTTTCAAATTGAGGGTCTGTGCCCATGTTTGACGACTCCTATCTGGCATCGGCTCAGCAAAACGCCACGATTGGGCGTTTCCTGAGCGGTACGCGCGTTGCCTATTTCTCCATGGAAATCGCGCTGCATCCGAAGATGCATACCTATTCCGGTGGTCTTGGCGTGCTGGCCGGGGACACCGCCCGGTCGGCGGCCGACCTGGAGCTCCCGATGGTATTTGTAACCCTGATCAGTCGGCAGGGCTATCTGAACCAGATCCTGGACGACAGTGGCTGGCAGCACAGTGAAGACGATCCCTGGCCGGTGGAGGAGTTTGGTTGTCCGCTGCGCGCCAAGGTGGCTGTGCCGATCAATGGTCGCCAGGTCTGGGTTCAGCCATGGCTGCATGTGCTGCGCAGCCCGATTGGCCACGACGTGCCGGTGCTGTTGCTCGACACGGACCTGCCCGAAAACGATCCGCGTGATCGCGACATCACCAATCAACTCTACGGCGGCGACTCGCGATACCGCTTGCGCCAGGAAATCGTGCTCGGCATTGGCGGCCTGCGGCTGCTCTCAGCGCTCGGGTTTTCGGACATCCAGGTCTATCACCTCAACGAGGGCCATGCCGCCCTGCTCGCGCTTGATCTCTTGCGCCGCTACCCGCGGCCGGCCGACCAGGTGGCCGAGCTTGACCTGAAGTACGATGTGGGCCGGGTTCGCGACATGTGTATTTTCACGACCCACACGCCGGTGGAAGCGGGCCATGACGTGTTCGACTACGGCTTGGTCGGCGAGCTCTTGCATGACTACATTGAGCTCGATCAACTGCGGTTGCTTGGCGGCCAGGACCAGCTCAACATGACCCGGCTTGCCCTGACCCTGTCGGGCTTTGTCAACGGTGTCGCCCAGCGCCATGCCCGGACCACCCGCGCCATGTTCCCGGGCTTCCGCATCCGCGCCCTGACCAATGGCGTGCACTCAATGACCTGGGCTCACCCGGCGTTTGCAAACCTGTACAACGAGCATTACCCCTACTGGGGTCTGGAACCCGAAGCCCTGGTGCAGGCCGACCAGTTGCCGGACGAAAAGATCTGGCAGGCGCACGCCACTGCCCGCAAGGACCTGATCAAGCTCGTGGCGGAAACCTCGGGCGTAACCCTGGACCCCGATCGGCCGATTATCGGCTATGCCCGGCGGATGACTTCCTACAAGCGGCCGGAATTGCTGTTCACGGATCTGGAGCGCCTGCGGGACATCAACCGGCGCTACCCGTTCCAGATCGTTCTGGCCGGCAAGGCGCACCATCGCGACGACGAGGGCAAGCGCCACATTCAGAACATCCTGGGCCACATGAAGAACCTGGCGCCGGACATCCCGGTGGCCTTCATTCCTAACTACGAGGCCACCGTTGCCTCGGTTCTGGTACCCGGAGTGGATGTCTGGCTGAATACCCCGGTGCCGCCCCTGGAAGCCTCCGGAACCAGCGGCATGAAAGCCGCTCTGAACGGTGTTTTGAACCTGAGCGTCATGGATGGCTGGTGGTGCGAGGCCTGTCTGGAAGGCGTAACCGGCTGGGCCATCGGCGAAGATCCGGGTGAGGGCCCCGCCCAGGCCAGTGCGGAAGACTTGTATCAGAAGCTGGAGCAGGCCGTTTTGCCCATGTATCACGAAGACCGGGCGGCATGGATCGCGATGATGAAGCAGGCGATCAGCAAGATCGCGCCGGTCTTCAACACCCAGCGCATGATGCGCCGCTACGCCTCCGAGGCCTATATGTGCACCCGATATTCCGAAGAGCATGAATCGGAGTGATCCTGCTCGATACCCGGCCCTGACCGCAGGCCGCCGCGGCGGGGCGCTCAGGACGATGATGACGCGGCCATGAGCTCGGGTCACACACCCCTTGGGCCTGCAGACCCGGGCCGGGGCAGCGGTGGGTTGAGCGAGCCACTGCTGCCTGCCGGTTGGGAGGCGCTGCTGGAGGGTCGTCACGGCGATCCTTTTGCCGTGCTTGGATGCCACCAACTGCCGGGCTCAAGCCAGCGGGTCGTGCGCGCTTTCCTGCCGGGAGCGCGTGCCGTCAGGGTCGTCTCGGTCGTGCTGAGGGAACCGGTGCGACTGCAGCAAGTGGCTCGGTCCGGCTTGTTTGCCGGTCCGGTGCCGGGCGCGCTTGGCGGTGCTGACTACCGGCTTTGGGTTCAGTGGGAAGACGGAACCGAGCAGGACCTCGCCGACCCGTACAGCCTTCCGCCGCGTCTGGGGGAGCTGGATGTTTATCTGTTGGCAGAGGGTGAGCACCTGCGTGCCTGGAATGTCCTGGGAGCCCATCCGGGCCGGCAGGCAGGTTTGGCCGGTACCGGATTCGCGGTCTGGGCGCCGACTGCCCGGCGCGTCAGCGTCGTGGGTGACTTCAACAGTTGGGATGGGCGGCGCCACGTCATGCGCCTGCGCCCCGAGTGCGGGATCTGGGAGATCTTTTTGCCGGAGGTCGGCCCGGGGAGCGTGTACAAGTACGAAATACTGACCGCTGACGGGGAGTTGCTGCTCAAGGCGGATCCCTACGCCCGCCGCGCTGAAATGCCGCCGGCGACCGCATCGCTGATCTGGGCGGACGGCCGCTATGGCTGGTCTGATGGGGCCTGGCTGGCCGGGCGTGAGCAGCGCCAGGCGCGTGAACGCCCGATCTCGATCTATGAGATTCACGCCGGTTCCTGGCGGCGCCACCCTGACGGATCCTGGTTCAGTTACCGTGAACTGGCCGAACACCTCGTGCCCTACGTGCAGGAATTGGGGTTTACCCATATTGAACTGCTGCCCATTACCGAGCACCCTTTTTCCGGCTCGTGGGGCTATCAGCCCAGCGGATTGTTCGCCCCGACTGCCCGGTTCGGCTCCCCGGACGATTTCCGCTACCTGGTCGACTGCTGCCACCAGGCCGGGATCGGCGTCCTGCTCGACTGGGTGCCGGGGCACTTTCCCGACGACGCCCATGGCCTGGCGCGTTTCGACGGCAGCTGCCTGTATGAGCATCAGGACGAGCGTCAGGGCCGACACCGTGACTGGGGTACGCTGATTTACAACTTCGGGCGGCGCGAGGTGCGCAACTTTCTGATCGGCAATGCCCTGTACTGGCTCAAGGAGTACCATCTCGACGGGCTCAGGATCGATGCGGTTGCCTCCATGCTGTATCTCGACTACAGCCGCGAACCGGATGACTGGGTTCCCAACATCCACGGTGACAATCGCAATCTTGAGGCGGTGGAATTTCTGCGGCGACTCAACCTGGCCGTGCACGCCGAGTGTCCGGGCGTGTTGATGATCGCCGAGGAGTCGACTTCCTGGCCGCTGGTATCGCGGCCTCCGGAGCATGGTGGTCTGGGTTTTGGCTACAAGTGGAACATGGGCTGGATGAACGATACCCTGCACTATTTCGGCCTCGATCCGGTCTATCGTCGTCATCACCATCAGGATCTGACGTTCGGTCCGATCTACGCGTTCAGCGAAAACTTCGTGCTGCCGATTTCGCACGATGAGGTTGTTCATGGCAAAGGCTCCCTGCTGGGCAAAATGCCAGGCGACCGCTGGCGCCAGCTGGCCCAGGTCCGGCTTGCGCTGGCCTGGCAATACACCTATCCCGGCAAGAAACTGCTGTTCATGGGCTGCGAATTTGCCCAGCAACAGGAATGGAATCACGACGCCGAGCTGGATTGGGGTGCATTGAGCAACCCGGAGCATGCCGGCATCCAGCGGCTGGTCAGCGATTGCAATCGCGTCTACTGTGGCCTGGAAGCGCTGCATGCGCGCGATTGTCAGGGCGAGGGGTTTGCCTGGCTGAGCTGCGATGATGCCGACCGCAACGTGGTGATCTTCGTGCGTGGGGGGCACGGGCCCGGGTTCGTCGTCGTCGCCTGTAACTTCTCGCCGGTGGTTCTGGAGCAATACCGGGTTGGCGTTCCGCTGGCCGGCACGTACCGTGAATTGCTTAACACCGACGCGCGTGACTACGGTGGCAGCGGCGTCGGCAACCTGGGTGGAGTGACCACCGACGAGCAGCCCTGGAACGGTCAGGGTCAATCGCTGGCGATGACCCTGCCGCCGCTGGCCGCCGTGGTTCTGGCCTCCCCCGACCTGCCGCTCGATACCGGCCATGGCTGACGAACTTGCGGCGCTGACGCCAGGTGCGATAGTCGTCGAAGGCGGGGTCCGCTTTGCCCTTTTTTCCGAGCCGGCCGAGCGCGTCGAGGTGTGCCTGTTTGATGCCGCGACTGGCCGTGAGACCGACCGCCACGCCTTGCGCGAGCGCAGTGGCGATCTCTGGTACGACACCTTGCCCGGAGTGGCTCCGGGCCAGCGCTACGGTTACCGGGTTCATGGCCCCTACGAACCGGATCTGGGCCTGCGCTGCAATCCGAACAAGCTTCTGATCGACCCGTACGCACGCGCCCTCGACGGCGGCCTGGAATGGAATGATGCTCTGTTCGGGTATCAGCGCGGACATCGCCTGGGCACCCATTCCTTCGACCGCCGCGACAGCGCGCCCTACGTGCCGCGCTGCGTCGTAAGCGCCCCCCAGGCTGCGTCTGACAGCCGGCCACGCCACCAATGGCGCGATACGGTGATCTACGAAATGCACCTGAAGGGGCTGACCCGGGCCTGCCCGGATCTCCCCGAATCACTGCGCGGCCAGCCGGATGCACTGCTTCATCCGGTCATGATCGACCACCTCAAGGACCTGGGCGTGACCACCGTAGAACTGCTGCCGGTGCAGTACGCGGTTTCCGAAGAGCCCCTGATCCGGCGGGGGCTGTCCAACTACTGGGGCTACAACCCGCTGGCCTGGATGGCGCCAGACGGGCCGCGGCTGGGGCTGGGGCAGATGGACGATCTGGCGCGGCTGGTGGCCGGTCTGCACGACGCCGGCATTGAAGTATTGCTGGATGTCGTATTCAACCATAGCGCCGAAGGCAACGAGACCGGGCCCACGCTGTCGCTGCGCGGGATCGACAACCGCAGTTACTATCTGCTGGATCCCGAGCACCCGGCCCGGTATCTCAACTACTCGGGCTGCGGCAACGCCTTACGTTGCGGTCATCCCGCGGTTGCTCGCCTGATCATCGACAGCCTGCGCTTCTGGGCCGAGGCCGCGGGCGTCGACGGATTCCGGTTCGATCTCGGCGCAACCTTGTTGCGCGATACCTGGGGACAGCCGGATGGTGACTACCTCATGGGCGCCATCATGAACGATCCGGAGTTGTCGACGCTCAAACTGATTGCCGAGCCCTGGGATCTGGGGCCGGGCGGGTATCGGCCCGGCGGGTTCCCGACCGGCTGGAGCGAATGGAACGATCGTTTTCGGCGCACCGTTCGGCGTTTCTGGGCCGGCGAGAAGGGCCTGGTCGGCTCGCTGGCGACCCGCGTGGCCGGCTCGGACGATCTGTTCGCGGGCGCGCGCCGGTCGCCTTCGGCCAGTATCAACTTTGTCACCAGCCACGATGGCTTCACCTTGCAGGACCTGGTGTCCTACCGGGAACGTCGCAACGAAGAAAATGGCCACGACGAGCCCGATGGCGAGGCTTGGAACGACAGCATCAACTGCGGCACCGAGGGGGTGAGCACGGACTCCGGCGTCGTGGCCAGCCGCCTGCGAGCGCGGCGCAATCGCCTGGCCACACTGTTGCTGGCGCGCGGCGTGCCGATGCTTCTGGCCGGCGATGAGTTTGGGAACACGCAGCACGGCAACAACAACGCCTATTGCCAGGACAATTCAATCGGATGGGTCGATTGGCACGGATGTACAGACCCCGGCCTGGATCTGCGTGCTTTCACCGCCGGGCTGGTCCGGCTGCGCCGACAACTGCCGGCACTGACCGCCGATCATTTCATAAACGGTGACGGGCGGCGGCGTGATCGGCCGGCCCTGACGCCCGAATATACGCTGGCCTGGCTGCGCCCCGACGGAGAGCCCATGGCGGTGGCCGACTGGCAGGCGGCCGATGCATGCACCCTGGTATGCCAGGCAGAAGCGCCTGACCGGCCCGGGCGCGTTCTCTGGATACTGCACGGCGGCAAGGATGATCTGGTCATACCCGTCCCGGATGCGGCAGTCGGCGCCTGGCGGCTGCTGCTCGATACCGCCAGCCCGGACGGTTTCCCCGATATCTTTCTGACTTCCTCCCGCCACCGGGTGACGGTAGCTGCCGAATCGGTTGTGCTGCTGTCGGAGCAGTAATGGCGGAACCGTCCCTGCGCGAGGAAGCCGCCCGGCGTGGAATCGAGCACGGTTATTTCGACGGTGCCGGGGACTGGTGCGAGGCTGACGACGCTACCCTCCGCGCGCTGCTGGAAGCGCTGGGGCCGGAGGTTGCGGCCGAGGCTGAACGGGTGGAGCCCGGGTCGATCGACATCCCCGGGCAGTGCCACCTGCCTGCGGTGCTGGCTGATGGCGGCAAGGCTTGGGGCCTGAGCATTCAGCTCTACGGACTGCGCTCGCGGCACAATTGGGGCATTGGCGATTTCGGCGATCTGGCGATTCTCGCGGAGCGGGCTGCCCGGGCCGGTGCGGCTGCGCTCCAGCTCAATCCGCTGCATGCCTTGTTTACTGCTCGGCCGGCGCGTTGCTCACCGTATTCGCCGTCCAGCCGGCGCATGCTCAATCCGCTGTATATCGATATCAGCGCCGTGCCCGAGCTGGCGCTCTCGGCAACGGCACAGCGCTACCTCGGGCACGCGCGTTTCGGCGCCCGCCTCGCGGCCTTGCGTGCTGCACCCGGCGTGGACTATGCAGGTGTGGCTGCACTCAAGCTGCCGCTGCTGCGGCTGCTGTTTGGCGAATTCATGGATCGCCATGCTGCCGCCAATAGCCCCCGTTTCAGAGAATTTGTGGCCTTTCGTGAGCAAGGCGGGCAGGCGCTGGAGGATTTTGCCCTGTTCGAGGCCCTCGACGCTCGCCTGGCCCGTTCGCATCCCGGTGGCTGGCCGGAGTGGCCCGCGGCCCTGCGCGACCGGGATCACGCCGCCTGTCGGGAGTTCGCCGAGCGTTATCCGCTCGAGGTGCTCTATCCGGTCTACCTGCAGTGGCTGGCGCGCTGCCAGCTGCAGCAGGCTCAGGAGAGAGCGCGCGCGGCCGGCATGGCAATTGGTCTGATGGCGGATCTGGCGGTGGGAGTGGATCGGATTGGGGCCGATGCCTGGTGTGATCAGGAAGTTCTCGCCCTGGATGCCGAAATCGGGGCGCCACCGGATGCCTTTGCTGCCGAAGGTCAGGCCTGGGGCTTGCCGCCGTGGCGGCCGCAGGTGCTGGACGCCAGGAATTTCGCTCCGTGGCGGGATCTGCTGTCGGCCAACATGATGGGTCTTGGCGGTTTGCGCATCGACCATATCATCGGCTGCGAGCGCCAGTTCTGGGTGCCGCGCGGCTGCAGCGGTCGGGAGGGTGCTTACGTTCGTTATTCGCGCGATGCCCTGCTCGATGTTCTGGCCGACTGCAGTTGGCAGCACCGCTGCCTGGTCATTGGCGAAGATCTGGGTACGGTCCCCGAGGGCTTTTCCGAGCGTCTGGCCGGGCTCTCCATCCTGTCGACCCGGGTGGTGCGCTTCGAGCGCTACCCCGACGGCCTGTTCCGGCGGCCGCAGACCTATCCGTCTCTGGCCAGCGCCTGCGCCGGCACCCACGATCTGCCGCCATTGGCCGCCTGGCTGGAACCGCAGATGCCCTCATCAAGCGACAGCGAAGAAATTCAACTGCTGGAAGCAGCCCTGGCCGATGCGGGTCTGGCGCCGGACTCGGACGCCGTTGAAGATCGTATCGCGGCGGTGCACGGGTTCCTGGCGGCCACGCCCTGCTGCCTGGTCCTGGTCCAGCTGGAGGATGTGCTGGCGGTGCGCGAGCCGGCCAATCAACCCGGTACCGGCCCCGAGCAGCCGAACTGGCAGCGCAAATACCCCGTGGACCTGGCTTGCCTGAACGAGCAGCCTGCCTGGCTTGCCACCGCGACCTTGCTGGGCCGGGCCGGTCGCGCCGTTTCGCGCGGTTGAGCCTGCGATAACGAACGGGTTCAGGCCGCTGCGGCTCCCAGTCGAACGCGCTTGAGCCGAAGGGCGTTGCCGACCACGAACAGGCTGGAAAACGCCATGGCCGCGGCCGCCAGCATGGGCGAGAGCAGCAGACCGAAAACGGGGTACAGCACGCCGGCGGCGACCGGAATGAGAGCGGTGTTGTAGGCAAACGCCCAGAACAGGTTCTGACGGATATTGCGCAGCGTTGCCCGCGACAGGCTGATGGCGGTCGGCACCTTGTCCAGATCGCCGGCCATCAACACCACGTCAGCCGACTCGATCGCTACATCGGTGCCCGTGCCGATGGCGATGCCGACATCGGCCTCGGCCAGGGCCGGGGCGTCGTTGATGCCGTCACCGACAAAGGCGATTCGGCCGTGCGTCTCGCGAAGCTCCCGGACCGCCTCGACTTTCCCGTCCGGCAGGACTTCGGCAATCACGATATCGATGCCTAGCTCGTCGGCGATGGCTTGCGCGGTTCTGCGCCGGTCCCCGCTGATCATTGCGACCTGCAGGCCGAGCTCATGCAGGGTTTGGATCGCCGACAAACTGCTTTTTTTGATCGGGTCGGCGATACCGAGCACCCCGGCCAGTTTGCCGTCGACCGCGACGATGACGGGGGTTCGGGCCTTGCTGGAAAACTCGTCGACCGCTGCCGCGCAGGCCTCGGTGTTCACCCCGCTGGCGTCCAGCCAGGCGCGGGTTCCGAGCAGCACGGTCTGGCCGGAAATGCGCGCGCTGATGCCTTTGCCGGACTCGGAGCGGAAGTCTTCGGCCCGTTCCAGATCAAGGCCGCGCTGTTCGGCAGCCGCGGTAACGGCCCGCGCCAGCGGATGTTCGGAATCCTGTTCGGCGGCGGCGCCCAGCGCGAGCAGGCGGTTTTCGGTCATCTCGCCGAGCGAATGGATGGCGGTGACTTCGGGACGACCCTCGGTCAGGGTGCCGGTCTTGTCCACGGCCACAATCCGCACCGATCGAAGCTGCTGCAGCGCGTCACCGCCGCGAAACAGGATGCCTTGTTCGGCGCCGCGACCGGTCCCGACCATGATCGAGGTCGGTGTCGCCAGGCCCATCGCGCAGGGGCAGGCGATGATCAGTACCGCCACGGCATTGACCAAGGCAAAACTCAGCGCCGGTTGCGGGCCGAAAATCAGCCATACCAGCGCCGTTATCGCCGCCACCGCCATCACTACGGGCACAAACCAGGCCGTGACCCGGTCGACGAGGGCCTGGATCGGCAGCTTGGCGCCCTGGGCCTTCTGGACCATGCGCACGATCTGGGCCAGCACGGCGTCGGATCCCAGGTCGGTGGCCTCGATGATGAGGCGCCCGTTCTGGTTGACCGTGCCGCCAACCACCTTGTCTCCGGAACTTCGGCGGACGGGATCGGGTTCCCCGGTCAGCATGGATTCGTCGACCCGCGATTGACCGTCAATGACGCGACCATCCACGGGCACCGTTTCGCCGGGGCGGATGGTGATGCGGTCGCCGCGATGCAGCTCCTCAACCGCCAACTCGATCACTCGGCCGTCGCGCTCGACCCGCGCAGTGCGGGCCTGCAGGCCGAGCAGACGCTCAATGGCCGTGCCGGTGCGACTCTTGGCCCGGGCCTCGAGCAGTCGGCCCAACAGGATCAGGGTCACAATCACCGCGGCCGGTTCGTAGTAAACGTTGGCCGTTCCCTCGGGCATGACCCCGGGGGCAAATGTCGCCACCACGGAATAGGCCCAGGCCGAGCCGGTACCGAGGGCCACCAGCGAATTCATGTCAGGGTGCCCCCTGAGCAGGTTGGGTACCCCGACACGGAAAAACATCAGCCCGGGGCCGAACAGGACCAGGCTGGTCAGCACGAACAGCAGCAAGTGCAGCGGGAACGTACCCAGCGTGGAGTGCAACCAGTGGTGCAGTGGCGGAATGAAGTGACTGCCCATTTCGAGGACGAAAACCGGCAGGGTGAGCGCCAGTGCAAGCCCGAAACGGCGCTTGAGGGTGCGCGTTTCTGCGGCTCGGCGTTGTTCCTGGCCGCCCTCGTGGCCCTGTTCCGAAATCTCGGCGGCGTAACCGGCTTGCTCTACAGCGCTGCGCAAGTCGCTGGTGGAAACCGCGCCGTCGACGTATTCCACGCGCGCCTCGGCGGTGGCCAGATTGACGCTGGCCGACGTTACGCCGGGCAGGCTGTCCAGGGCAGCCTCTACCCGGCTGACACAGGAAGCACAGTGCATGCCTTCGATGCCAATCACCCGTTCCTGCCGCTGGACGGGAAATCCGGCCTGGTCGAGATGGCGAACGAGATCCGGAATTGCCCGATCCGACGGCCACTCCAGGTCGACCCGCTTGCCGGCCAGATCGACGCTGATCTCGCTGGCGCCAGTGTCTTCGAGCGAGTTCTCCAAGCGCCGGACGCATCCTGCGCAGTGGAGATTGTCAACGGGGAGGTTCAGGTGCATACAGCTTCCTTTGAGCGGCCGGTAGAAGAGCCGGACGACTGTATCAGAATGCCGATACACCGGCAGCCCGGGGGGCTGCCGGCAGGGACAGGGATGGAAGTCCGGCCGCTACGGGGCCGCTGGGTCAGAGGTACAGGGTCGCGCTTTGCGGGCTTGCCGAGGCCGGGGCACGCTTGCCGCTGTAAGGGCAGCCCTTGCGGGCAGAGTCCATCAGTTCGCGCTGCTGTTCGGTCAGGACTTCGCGGATTTCTTCGCGCAGGGCGATGCGCAACTCGCGCGCCTGCTGCAGGGTCTCGCTCGAGTGGCCGCCCTCGTCATAAGACCAGTCCAGACCCCGGAACTGATCGCGAAAGGCGCTCCTCAGGTTCTGGATCTCGTTTTGCTGTTCACTGCTCAACTCGAGCTGGCCCAGGACGGGGTGTGACCAGCCGGGCTTGGCGGAGATCGGTGAGGCAACCAGAAAGGCCAGCGCCGCCAGGGCGGCCAGCAGCAGCGTAGTGTTCAGGGCTTGACGGTTACGCATGAAACAACTCCGTAGGGATAAATGCGGTTGAAATGTACAAGCTGGACGTGAGCAATTCGTCAGTTCACGCGATGCATGCACCTCGCAGCTTGAACTGTGTTCAAATACTGAACTTCAGACTTCGAGCCGACACATGGGTACACGAGAACGAAAACAGCGGGAATTCGAGGCGCGCGAGCAGTTGTTCCTTGACGCCGCTCGCCGGCTGATCCGCGAGGAAGGCTTGCTAACCTTGCAGATGGCGCGCCTGGCGCGCGCCTGCGACTATGCCACCGGCACCTTGTATCAGCACTTTGCTTCCAAGGAAGATTTGCTGGTTGCCCTGGCCACCCAGCGCCTGGGAGAGCACTGCGACCTGTTCTGCAAGGCAGCCGCCTGGCCGGCAGGAACCCGCGAGCGCATGTTCGCTCTGACCGTCGCAGACGAATACTTTTCCAGACGGCATCCCGGCTACTCCAGGCTCATGCAGTACGTGTTCACCGAAGTGGTCTGGGAAACCGCAAGCCCCGGCCGCCGGGAGCAGCTGACCGCAGAGCTCGAGCCGGTGGTCGCAGCGATTACCGGAGTCGTCGAGCAGGCCGTTGCCGCCGGCGAGGTCAAGGCAGGCGTGTTGTCCACGCAAGAACTGATGCTCGGTCCCTGGGCCGTGTGCCACGGCATGCAGTCGCTGCTGCAGACCCGCGGGCTCCTGGAGCAACTCGACATCAGCGCGCCGCGTCGCAGCATTTACGTTCATGCCCAGGTGTTGCTCAATGGCCTGGGCTGGCAGCCGCTGTTCGATGTCGCTGACGACCGTGCGCTGGACCAGCTGGTCGAGCGCATCGAGCGGGAGGTGCTGGCATGAACAAGCGCATGGTGCTCATGCTGGTCGGCGCCGGCGTATTATTCGGCGGGATTTTCGGCTACAAGGCCTTTGTCGATCAAATGATCGAGGGGTTCTTCGACTCCATGGAACCGGAGACGGTGACCATCACCGCCACCCGGGTGCAAACGGCGTCCTGGACGCCCCGGGCGGAAGCCGTCGGAACCTTCAACCCGGTCCGGGGAGTGGAGCTTGCCCTCGAGGTCGGAGGAATCGTCCGCGCGATCCATTTCGAAAGCGGCCAGCGGGTGGAGCAAGACCAGCAGCTTGCCACCCTGGATACCCGGGTCGACGAGGCCGAACTTGAACAACTTAGCGCTGCGCTACGTCTGGCCGAGATGGAGCTGGACCGGCAGCGACGCCTGTTCGAACAACGATCCATCTCGCGTTCCGTTCTCGACCAGGCCGAGACCGAAGCCGACCAGGCGCGCGCGGCCGTGGCTGCCCGCCAGGCCATGATCGATCAGAAAACCCTGCGCGCGCCTTTCGCCGGTCGCGTCGGGATTCGCCGGGTCAATCCGGGCCAGTTCCTGTCGCCGGGCGACCCGATCGTCAGCCTGCAGGCGCTGGATCCGATTTTTCTGGATTTCACCCTGCCGCAGCGCAAGCTGCCGCTGCTCGCCGACGGGGCGAAGATAAGGGCCCGGGTCGATGCCTTCCCTGGCCAGGCCTTCGGCGGCATCGTCACGGCACTCGAACCGCGCCTGCGCGAGTCCACCCGTACAGTGGCGGCCCAGGCGACGCTGGACAACCCTGACGAACAATTGCGACCCGGCATGTTCGCCCGAGTGGAGCTGGACCTGGGCGAGGCCGAAGCCGTGCTGGTGGTGCCGCAGACCGCGATCCGTTATGCGACCTACGGCAATTCGGTTTTCGTTGTTGAAGGCGAGGACGAGGATCTGAAAGTGGTCCAGCGCTTCGTGCGCACCGGTCGCACGCGCGGTGACCTGATCGCCATCACCGACGGTCTGGAAGCCGGAACCCGGGTGGCGTCCTCCGGCCTGCTCAAGCTGCAGAACAATACTCCGGTCCGGATTGATGACGAAGAAGACGTTCAGCCCAGCGAAGATCCGGACCCGCGTCCGGCAAACGGCTGACCGGTTGGATTGACCGACATGCGTTTTACCGATGTATTCATCAACAAGCCGGTGCTGGCCATCGTCGTCAGCCTGTTCATCCTGCTGCTGGGCCTGCGCGCGATGTTCGACCTCAACGTGCGCCAGTTTCCCGAAATCCAGAACGCCGTCATCACGGTCACGACCAGCTACATCGGCGCCGATGCCGATCTGGTCCAGGGTTTCATCACCACGCCGCTGGAGCGCGAAGTCGCCCAGGCCGAGGGCATTGACTACCTGGTCTCGACCTCCGTGCCGGGCGTGTCCGTCATCCAGGCCTATCTGCGCCTGGATGCCGATCCCAACGATGCGCTGACCGAAGTCGCCGCCCAGGTCAACAAGCTGCGATCGGAATTGCCGGAGCAGTCGGAAGACCCGGTCATCGAGCTGTCGGTGGGCGAGCAGGTCGCCGCCATGTACCTGTCGTTTTACAGCGACATCCTCGACGACAGCCAGATCACCGACTACCTGGTGCGCGAGGTCGAACCGCAGCTGGCCACCATTCCCGGCGTGCAGCAGGCCGAGATTCTCGGTGCCGGCACGTTCGCCATGCGCATCTGGCTGGACCCGGAGCGCATGGCAGCCCTCGGCGTGACCGGCAACGACATTCGCCAGGCCCTGCAGTCCGGCAACGTCCTCTCGGCGGTCGGTCGAACGCGTGGCCAGATGGTCAGCGTGAACCTGACCGCCGATACCGATCTGCGGTCGGTAGAGGATTTCGAGCGCCTGGTCGTGCGTTCCGAAAACGCCTCGCTGGTCCGGCTGGAAGACGTTGCCGAGGTGGAGCTGGGCCCGGAGAGCTTTGATGCTTCGGTGACCTACAACGGTCTTGATGCGGTATTCATCGGCGTGGAAATCGCGCCGGACGCCAACGCGCTCGACGTCATCGGCGAGGTCCGCCAAGTCTGGGACGATCTGATCATCCCGCGCCTGCCCGAAGGGCTCGAAGCGACCATTTCCTACGACTCGGCCGAGTACATCGAAAGCGCCATCGACGAGGTGGTCTTCACCATCTTCCTGGCGCTGGTCATCGTCGTCCTGGTCATTTACGCGTTTCTGGGATCGGCCCGCAGCGCGATCATCCCGGCGCTGTCGGGGCCGCTGTCGCTGATCGGCACGTTTTTCCTGATGCTGCTGATGGGTTTTTCGATCAACCTGCTGACCCTGCTGGCCATGGTGCTGGCGATCGGCATCGTGGTCGACGATGCCATCATCATGCTCGAAAACATCGAGCGCCAGATGGAGCAGGGCAAGTCGCGCATCGAGGCGGCGATTGCCGGCGCGCGCCAGCTGGCCTGGCCGATCGTGGCCATGTCGACCACGCTGGTGGCGGTGTTTTTGCCGATCGGGTTTGTCGGGGGCTTGACCGGCACGCTGTTTATCGAGTTTGCTTTCACCCTGGCCGCGACCGTGGTGTTGTCCGGCGTGGTTGCGCTGACCCTGGCGCCGATGCTGTGTTCGCGTCTCCTGCGCTCGCGCCGGCGTGATGCCCGGCCGAAGTTCGCCGCCTGGCTGGATGAGCGCTTCGGCCGCCTGCGGGACCGCTATCGAGCGCACTTGCACGGCTGGCTGGACCATCGCCACGTGTTGGCCACGTTCGGCCTGATCGTTCTGGTTTCGTGCTACTTCCTGTTCATTACCAGCGATTCCGAGCTGGAGCCGCCGGAAGATTCCGGGTTCCTGTTTTCGATCATGGAGGCTGATCCCTACGCGACGCTGGATTACCTGGAACGCAATACTCGGCGGGTCAATGTACTGGGCGAACAGACCGACGAAATCGAAGGCATTTTCCTGATCAACGGTTTCGGTGGGGGCGGGGTCGGCGCGACCAACCAGGCCATCGCCGGGATTGTCCTGACCCCGTGGGCCGAGCGCGAACGGAACACCCAGGAGGTGCTCGACGATACGGTGCAGCCATTCCTCGACGGGATGCCCGGCGTGCGATCGTTCGCGGTTGTTCCGCCGGACCTGCCCTCTCCGGGCGGCGGTGGACCGCCGGTGGAGTTCGTCATCGGCTCCACCGAGCCGTTTGAAAACCTCGAAGAGTTTGCCGACCAGCTCATGCAGCGCGCGCGCGAGTCGGGCCGTTTCATCTTCGTCAATTCCGACCTCGATATCGACCGGCCGCAGCAGGACATTCGCATCGACCGCGACCAGGCCGCCGTAATGGGCGTGGACATGGCCCAGGTCTCCGGCGATCTGGCCACCATGCTTTCCGGTGGCTTTGTCGGCCGTTTTGCCATGGACAATCGCTCCTACCGTGTCATTCCTCAGGTCAAGCGTGCCGAGCGCCTCAACCCGGAGCAGGTCGGGGATTTCTATACCCGCAACCGCGACGGGGAACTGGTCCGCATGGCCGGCCTGATCGATCTGGAGCCTTCGGTCCAGCCGCAGCAGCTCAGACGCTTCGAGCAGCTCAACGCCGTGACCATTTCCGGGGTACCGCGTCCGGGCGTGAGCCTGGGCGAGGCGCTGGAGATTCTCGAACAAGCCGCGGCCGAGATTCTGCCGCAGACCTATAACATCGACTACGCTGGCCAGTCGCGCCAGCTCAAGACCGAGGGCCAGCAGCTGGTCATCACGTTCTTCTTCGCCCTGACCGTGATCTTCCTGGTCCTTGCAGCCCAGTTTGAATCATTCCGCGACGCCATCATCATGCTGGTGACGGTGCCGATGAGTATCTGCGGGGCGTTGATTTTCGTCTCGCTCGGTTTTACCAGTCTCAACATCTACACCCAGGTCGGCCTGCTCACCCTGATTGGCCTGATCGCCAAGCACGGCATCCTGATCGTGGAGTTCGCCAACCAGCTCCAGGACGAGGGCCGGTCCAAGCAAGAGGCGATCGAGCAAGCTGCCTCGGTTCGACTGCGGCCCATACTCATGACCACCGCCGCGACCGTGCTGGCCATGATCCCGCTGCTGCTGGCCTCCGGTCCCGGCGCCGGCTCGCGCTTTGCCATCGGCCTGGTCATTGCCTCGGGCATGACCATCGGCACGGCCTTTACCCTGTTCGTGGTGCCGGCGGTCTATCTCTACATCGCCCGCGACCGCTCGCTGGGGAGACAAACCGCCGATACCAGTGCGGAGGGCACCCCGGATGCCGGGCCTGTTTGAGGTACGGTAGCGGCAGCAGCGGTCACCCGACCGCTTTTCCTTCTTGCTGGAGAGTTTCCATGTTTGCCGCCAAGTCAGTCCCGGGTTTGCTGTTGTCGCTGACCCTGCTGCTGCCTGCCGGCAGCGCCCTGGTCGCGGCCGAGGCTCGGCCCGATGCTCGGCCGACATCGAGTCTGGCAGGTCTGGCCGAGACCATTGAAGCCGGTCGAGAACGGTTCGGGATCCCGGGAATGGCCGTCGGCGTGGTGCATGACCGGATGCGCGACAAGCCCCGCCGTTCAGGGCGGGGAAGGATAGCGCCGGTGTTCTCGGGTTTTGAGAATTGAGTGATGCAATATTGCCTCATGCGACGTCGCCAAGCCTACAAATACGAGCTGATGCCAGACGGCCACCAGGAGCGGCAGATGGGCCGCTTTGCTGGCTCGTGCCGGTTCGTGTTCAATGCGGCGCTGGCATTGCAGAAGGCGCGCTACGAGCTAGGCGAAAAGAAGTTGGGCTATGGCGGGTTGTGCAAGCTGCTCACTCAGTGGCGCAATAGCGAGGAAACGGCGTGGCTGGCCGATGCACCGGTTCATCCGTTGCAGCAGGCGCTCAAAGACCTGGAGCGGGCCTACAGCAACTTCTTCGCCCAGCGGGCCGACTTCCCTCGATTCAAGAAGAAGGGCCGGTCGGACGGCTCGTTCTACGCGCCGCTGGGCAGCTTCAAGCGGCATGAGGCGGCCTTGCGTAGGGCGCAACAGGCCATGAGCCGCAAGACCAAGTTCAGCAGCAATTGGAAGAAGGCGAAAGCTCGCGTCCAGCGCATCCATTCCCGTATCGGCAACACCCGCCGCGACTATCTGCACAAGACCTCGACCGCGATCAGCCAAAACCACGCGATGGTGTGTATCGAGGACTTGCAGGCACGGAACATGTCCAGGTCAGCGGCCGGCAGGGCCGATGCACCGGGAAGAAACGTTCGGGCCAAGTCTGGCCTGAACAAGTCCATCCTCGATCAAGGCTGGTTCGAGTTCCGTCGCCAACTGGATTACAAGCTGGCGTGGAACGGTGGATGGCTCATCGCCGTGCCGCTACAGAACACAAGCCGCACCTGTCCAGCTTGCAGCCATGTGTCGGGAGACAACCGCCGGAGTCAAGCCAGGTTCGCGTGTGTGGAATGCGGTTTCGAGGACAACGCCGATCTGGTCGGCGCAATCAATATTGTAAGGGCGGGACACGCCCGGTTCGCCTGTGAAGTGAGCGGTGCAGCAATGCCGCCAGCAGCAGGAACCCACCGAAGCGACTTTGGGGTGGCTCAATGCCGCGCCTGAGCGCCGTAGGAATCTCCGGCCTTCAGGCCGGGTAGGATGTCAACAGCGAGCGGAACGAGTCCATGCGGGTTTTGGCGCTGATGATCTCGCCGCTGCGCGGGTCGCGGTAGTTGGGCCCGACCGAGGGTCCGCGCTCGTTGCGGTGTACCCACATCAGCATGTTGTAGCGGATGTTCATGGGATCGGCACCTTCCGGCAGATCACGCACTTCGAACGCGTTCGAGAATCCGGCCGCCTCGAAAGCCTCTGCCCACCAGTTGCCTCCTTCGCGAAACGCGCTGCGGTAGGGCTCGGGTATCGCCGGGTCGAGGTAAAAGAGGATCGGCTCGACCGGATCGACCCGCTCGCCGGCCAGGTAGGCATCCGGGTCGGAGGGCTCCAGGCGCCAGCGCCAGATCCAGCGTTGCTCGTACCCCTCCTCCAGCGAGCGGGCAAAGTTGAAGAACACGTGCGGGAATGCGCCGGAGCGCGGATGGTAGGCGCGCGGGCGGTACCCGTCATCGGGAAGCGCCACGAAACTGTGCTGCTGCTCGAAGCTAAGCGAACGTGGATCGGCCGCCTGGCGGCGCAACTGGCGGGCGGACTGATCGACAGCGAATGTCAGCGCCGCGCGGATCTCGGTGTTTCTGGGAAAAGCGCCGCTGCGATCGGCGCGCACGTAGCTGCGCTCCCGATCCAGCGCGACCCGGCCCAGTTCTGCAGCCTCCAGTCTTGCGGCCACGTCGTAGACCTCCGAGAGGATGAAGTCGGTGAGATCGACCAGTACCGCGTCGGCGCGTTCCTCCTCGATCGGCAAGGCTGCCAGCACCGAACGCGGGAAGGATTCACGCACCGATTCGAGCTTGGCCTCATTGTCACTGATTGCACGATACGTTGGATTGTCGCGAATCAGCAGCACGCGACCGGAATCAGCGTCCCATTCGACCGGGAGCATGGCCTCGTCGGCCAGGGCGGCGCCAGCAGACAACAACAGGATGAACACCAGCATCGCGACGTGCACTCGAAGAACTTTCGACATGGGCAGACGTTCCGGGAAAGACAGCCCACAGCATATACAGCAACTCGCAAGCCGGTCCAGGACACCGGCTACTTGCGGTCAACGATTGCGATAACAGTCCTGGCTCCAATCGCGCTCTGGCCGGGCGTGACAAGGGGACGGCCGGGTTACATCATCAGGCGCGCACCCAGTGCCAGGCCCAGCAGGATCACGAATGCCGCCAGCAGCCCGGAGCTCAGATCACGCGCGACCTTCATGATGCGGCCGCGGGCGGCGCTGACCAGCGCGCCCTGTTCCAGGCTTTCGCTAACCGGCCAGTGGCCGCGGTCCGGGGTAAGTGCAATGGCTGTGATTTCCGCCGGCCAGCTGCGCTCTGGCCAGGCGATATCGGCAGGTTCGTGCTCTTCGCCCAGCAGTTCGCCCAGTTCGGTCGTGACCTCGTTCAGGTCGGACTCAAGCAGTTGTCCATCCAGGTGACGTCGAGCCAGGTCGACCGCGCGGCCGGCCAGCTGTTGGCAGAATGCTTCGCTGGCGGCCAGTTCGCGCGCGCGCCGGCGGCCGCCGACCATGGCCCGCTCCAGCAGTTCGGTGCCGATCCAGCCTGCCAGCATGTGGCTGGCGTTGATCAGGGCATCGCCGGGGCGAAAGTCCCCCTGCTCGCGGGCGAGTCGGTCGGCAGCCAGCAGCAGGCGGTCACGTTGCCGGTCCAGTGCTGCATACAGGCGGTCTTTTTCCAGTTCGACGCTGTCGACAGGATCGCTGTGCGGGCCCAGATGATCGCGCAAGGTGGAATCGATCAGGAACTCGGCTGCGGTGCGCAGACGCAACAGCAGGTCGCGCCAGATCCGCCGCCGCAGCAAGCCGCCTTTGAGAAAAAAATCGACCAGGCCACGCAGACCCAGCAGGAGCTGATGCCAGATTCTGCGTCGCAAGACCGGCCCGGAGTCCCACAGCGGCTGCAATACCCGGGCGTGCAGGCGCCGCAGTGCGGCAGGGGCTGAGGCCCTGGCGGCCGCGGCCCGTTCAGACAGCCAGATGCAAAGTCCAAGTAATCCCAGCGCGAGCCGGCGATACCAGTAGTCAACGCCAGCTGCAGGCGGTGGGGGTGTGGACAGCACGGCGGTCTTGCGGCCCAGTACGAACAATGCCAGGCCGCCAGCCAGCGTGCCGGCGAAGGCAAACAGGTCTTGGGTGCTGAGGAAATAGCGCTCGAGAAAACGACCGATCGGCGCCTCGGTGATCCCCCATGCGCTCAAGCCCGGCCCGATCAGTCCTTGCAGAACACTGTGTGGGTGAACACCCAGCCAGACGATTGGCAGCACGGGCAACAGCATGCCGGCCAGCATGATCGCGCTGGCTTCGCGCACCGGCGGCTGTTGGCAGTCGGGTGTCCGACGCAGGAACACCAGAAACAGGAAGCGACCAAAATAGGCGATAGTACCGGCCGCGGCCGCCATGTAGAGCCATTCGCCGTAGACCAGGAACTCGGCCCCGGCGTGTTCGCTGGCCTCGACCAGGCCATGGTGGATCATGCTTTTGCTGACGAAACCGTTGAACAACGGCACGCCGGCAATGCCCGCCGCCGCGATCAAGACGCAGCCGAAAGTAATGGGCATGTGCCGCCACAGCCCGCCCAGCCGGGTCATCTCCACCGTACCGCAGCGCACCGCAATCGCGCCCGCGGCCAGGAACAGGCAGGACTTGAACAGGGCATGATTGACCACATGCAGCAGTGCGCCAGCGCTGGCCATGGCGCCATCGGCGCCCAGGAAAGCACCCGCGCCCAGGCCGGTCAGCACAAAACCCATCTGGCTGACGCTGGACCAGGCGAGCATGCGCTTGATCGATTGCTGCAGCAGCGCCATTACCACTCCGACGACCAGGGTGACGATGCCAAGGACAGCCACCACCAGGCCCATCTCGACCACCTCGTTCCAGGCCGCGGCGCCTACCTCTGGGCGCAACAGCATGTTCAGCGTGCGAAACAGGCCGTAGGCGCCAGCCTTGATCATGACGCCCGACAGCAGGGCGCTGGCCGGGGCAGGTGCAACCGGGTGCGCCGCCGGCAGCCACACGTGTAGTGGCACCATGCCGGCCTTGACTCCGAAGCCGACCGTGAGCAGGGCGAAAATGGTCCAGCGCACGGCGCCGGTGACGGCCTCTGGCATCGGTGTCCAGCTCAGGCTGCCGGTCTGCTGAACCACCAGGAAAATGCCGGCGAGCAGGGCCAGTCCGCCGGCGAAGGTCATCCAGAAATACTTCACTCCGGCCGAAAGCGCCTCGCCACTGCCGTTGTGCACCACCACCAGCAGGGCGACCAGGCCCAGCAGTTCGAAAAACACGAACAGGGTCAGCAGGTCCGCGGCCAGAACAACCCCCTGGCTGGCACCAAGCAGAACCAGCAGGACCGACAGGAAGCGGACCCGGGCCGGATCGTTGCGCACGTAGTCCGTGGCATACACGCTGGCGCCAAACCAGACGAAGCTGCCGATCAGGGCGAAGAGCAGGCCGAAGAAATCGAGGCGGAAGTGGAAGGATCCGAGCAGCCCGGGAACCGCAGCGGTCGGCGTGCCGCCCTGGATCACCAGGGGCGACAGGCTGATCACCCCGGCCAGAACCAGTCCGGCAACAGCGCCCACGAATATATCCTGCCCAAGTCGATGCTTCAGCAGCGGCAAAAGCGCAGCTGCCAGCAGCGGCCCGAACACCACGATGATCAGCATCAGGCTGGCCGCCTGCGCACTCATCCGTTGGCGCCAAGCAACTGCGCGGCGGCCAGTCGGGCCAGTTCCAGCGGCAGCCCGGGCAAGCTGGCCGCCAGCCCGAGCACGATCGTAATGACCACCGATGCCGCCAGCACCATCAGCATCCATTTCGGTTGGCCGGCCATGGGGGAGTCAGCCCGCTGAACCTGCTCGGCGGGCAGCCAGATCCTGAAAATCACCGGCCACAGGTAAGCCGCGGCCAGCAACGTGCCCGCCACTAGTACGCCCAGCGGCAGCAGGCCACCGGCTTCGATCAGCCCGACGCCAAGCAGCCACTTGCTGAGGAAGCCCGACAGTGGTGGAACTCCAATCATCGCGAGCGCCAGCAGGGTCAGCAGCACCGCGGTTGCCGGCATGCGTCGGGCCAGGCCATCGAACTGGCTGACCTTTTTCAGCCCGGTCACGGCGACAATCAGACCGGCAGCGAAAAACAGCCCGCCCTTGATGAAGGCGTGGTGGCTGATATGAACCAGTGCGCCGACCAGGGCAAGCTCGCTGAGCATGGCGATCGCCAGCGTCACATAGGCCATCTGGCTGACGGTTGAATACGCCAGACGGCGCTTGAACTCATCCTCGCCAATGGCGAGCGCGCCGGCGAGCACGGCGCTCAACCCTGCCACCGTGGCCAGCCACGGCATGACGCCAAGCTCGCCCAGCAAGTTTGCGCCGAAGATCTCGAACAGCACGCGCAGAATCCCGAAGCTGCCGGCGGCCACCATCACACCCGAAAGAACCGCCGAAAACGGGGGCGGGGCCGCCGGATGGGCGTCGGCTACCCAACCGTGCAGCGGCATCAGGGCAGCCTTGACTCCGAAACCGGCGACCAGGCAGACCCAGGCCAGCAGCGCGGGTGCCGCGGCGGTCTGCGGGTCGAGCAGGCCGCCGGGCACGAAGGCCAGATCACCGGCCAGGGCGTAGATCACGATAATGCCGGTGAGAATGAAAACGCCCCCGACCATGATGTAGACGATGTATTTCAGGCCAGCGGCGAGCGCGCGCGGGCTACGATCATGCACGATCAGCGGGTAGCTGATCAGCGAGAACAACTCGTAGAAGGCAAACAGGGTGATCAGGTTGGCGGCAAACGCCACCCCCAGCATGAGCCCCTGGGCGGCCAGGGCGAAAGCGAGAAAGCGTCGAAGGTGGGGATCGTCGGCAAGAAACTTCAGGGCGTAGACCAGCGCCAGCGGGAACAAGCCGCAGATGGTCAGCGCGAACAGCGCACCGAGTGCATCCACGCTCAGCTCGATGCGCATCGGCGGAGCCAGCTGCATCAGCGCCACCTCGGGCGCAAAGCCCTGGCGCACAGTCGCCACCAGCACCACCACCAGGCCCAGGCACAGACCGCTGCTGGCAAGCGCGAGCGGGGCCAGCACACGGCGGTGATGTCCCAGCACGGCCAGAGCAATGGCGCCGAGCAAAGGGGTCAGGATGGCCAGCAGTGGCAGCAGCGAGGGCAATGAAACGGGATTCATGGTGTCAGGGCCTCCAGGCCGAAGGCGAAGCTGACCGCCGACTGGGCCAGCGCAAAAGGCATTGCCGGCGCTTGGGCGCCCACCCCGAGAACGATAACGTAGGCCGCGCACGCCAGGGTAGGCCACAAGAGCAGGTTTTCAGCTTCCCGGGGTGGTGCGTCGGGGTGTTCGCCGGGCTTGAACCAGGCTCGGTAGAGAACCGGCAGCCAATAGGCCGCATTCAGGATTGCGCTGGCCATCATTACCCCTACATAGACCGGCGCGCCGGCGGCCAGCGCCCCGACCGACAGGTACCACTTGGTGATGAAGCCGGCCAGCAGCGGCACGCCCATGAAGCTCAAACAGGCGACGGTGAACGCGGCCATGGTCCACGGCATGGTCCGGCCGATGCCGTCGAGTTCCGAGATGCGCTTCTTGCCTGTGGTCTTCTCGATGGCGCCGGCAACAAAAAACAGAGTGATCTTGGCAAAGGCCTGGTTGGCGATGTGGATCACCGCGGCCAGCGCAGCCAGGGGGGTGAGCAGGCATGCCGCCAGCACGATGTAGGACAACTGGCTGATGGTCGACCAGGCCAGGCGGCGCTTGAGTACGTCCTGGCGCAGGGCGACCAGCGAGGCAACGAGAATGGTGACCGCAGCAATGACGGCCAGCACGTGGTGGTAGCCCAGTGTTGCCAGCAGATCAACCCCGAAGATGTTGTAGATCACCCGCATCAGCCCGAAGCTGCCGGCCTTGACCACGGCCACGGCGTGCAGCAGGGCGCTGAACGGAGTCGGTGCAACCATGGCTGTCGGCAGCCAGGCATGGAGCGGCATGAGGGCTGCCTTGACGCCGAAGCCGCTGATCAGGAGCACGAACATCAGCAGCAGCAGGCGCTCATCGATGCTGGCCTCCAGCAGCCCGGGCGTACTCAAGCTCAGGCTGCCGGTGGCCTGGTAGACCAGGATCATGCCGGCCAGAATCGCGGCCCCGCCGGTCAGCGTGTAGATCAGGTAGCGGCGCCCCGCCCGCCGTGCTTCGAGCGTGCCGCTGTGGACGACCAGCGGATAGGTGCAGATCGTGAGCAGTTCGTAGAAGATGAACAGGGTGAGCAGGTTTTCGGCGAACGCGATCGCCTGGGTGGTCGATACGCACAGGGCAAAGAAACCGAAAAAGCGCCGCAGCGAATGGCTGCCGCGCATATAGGCGATGGCATAGATCGTGGTCAGCACCCACAGCGTGGACGAAACCAGGCCAAAAAAAAGGCCCAGTGCGTCGACCCGGAAGGCGAACTCCAGCCCGGGCAGGATTTCGCCGACGCTGAAGAAATACACTTTGCCGGCCAGCGCGCCCGGCAGCATGGACCAGACGACCACGAACTTGAGGGCCGAGGCCGCCAGGCTCAGGGCGATCCGCCAGCCGGAGTGGTGGCCCAGCAGCATGATGCCGACCGCGCACAGGGCCGAGATCAGCGGCGCCCCGATGGGTCGCAGATCAAACAGCTCGGTGATCATGACGGCTGCCCGACGATGCGCGTGGTCAGGGGTTCAACCAGTTCGAGCAGGACGGCGCCGCCCAGGCCGCCGGCGATGGCCAGAAGCGCGAGCACGACCGACGGGATGAGCAGGCTGGCCGGCGCTTCGTCTGCAATGATGACCCGAGCCCGGGCCGGCGGCCGGAAAAACAGACTGTTGATCACCCGGATTGCCCAGCTCAGCGTCAACAGCGAGCCGGCCAGAATCACGCCGACCACCCAGGGCTGTCCGGCTTCCAGGGCGCCGACGGCAATCTGCCACTTGCCCACGAAGCCGGCAGTGGTCGGGATGCCGGTGGCTGCCAGCAGGCCAAGCACCAGGGCCCCGCAAGTCAGCGGCATGCGCTGGCCCAGTCCGCGCAGGTCGTCAACTCGGCTTAAGCCGGTGCACAGCAGGATCGACCCGGCGGTCAGGAACAAACCGGTCTTGATCACCGCGTGGTAGACCGTATGGGCCAGTGCGCCGCCGACAGCCGCACTGGTAGCCAGCCCCAGTCCTACGGCGATGTAGCCCATGTTGGCTACAGTGGAGTAGGCCAGCATCAGTTTGAGCTCGCGCTGGACCAGGGCCAGCACCGCGCCGGCCAGCACGGCGATCGCGCCCAGCCAGACCAGAAGCTGGTCGAGCAGGACAACGGGCACCACGTCGGCCTCCACGAACAGGATTCGGGTGCGCACCAGGCCGACAACGCCCATCTTGACGACCAGTCCGGACAGTAATGCGCTGACCGGGCTGGGTGCCGAAGCATGGGCGTCCGGCAGCCAGAAGTGCAGCGGGAAAATGGCAGCCTTGACCAGGAAACCGACCACCAGGCAACCCAAAGCCAGGGCCGACGCGCCCGGCGCGTCGGCCGCGGCCAGCCTTGCGGCGATGTCGGCCATGTTCAGGCTGCCGGTTTGGGCGTAGAGCAGGGCGACCGCCAGCAGGACCAGCAGCGAGGACACCGCGCCAACCAGCAGGTACTTGAGCGCGGCCAGTGCGGCAACAGGTCCGCGCGCCAGAGCGACCAGCGCGTAGGCGGTGATGGAAAAGATCTCCATGAAGACAAACAGGTTGAACAGGTCGGCGGCGGCCACAAAGCCGTTCATGCCGCCCAGGTTGATCAATACCAGGGCGTAGGCCAGGCTGCGGCGTCCTTTTGGAATCGTTGCGTTGATATAGCGCCGAGAGGCAATCATGATGGCCACCGACAGCGCGGCCAGAACCAGCATCAGCGCGGCCACCCCGTCGAACACCAACTCGATGCCGTAGGGGGCCGGCCAGCCGCCCAGCGGGTAGCGGATCGTTGTCCCGGTGTGCAACTCGAACCAGAGTATGGACACCGCGATCAGGTTGGCCAGCATGGCCGCCAGCGCCCACCACCAGCAGGCGTCCGGGCGGCGATAAAACAGAGCTGGCGCGAGGGCGCCGGCCGTGATCGGCAGCAAGGCGGTCAGCGGCAGCAGGTGCATGACCTGAGTCACTCTTCGCGCTCAAGCAGGTCATCGAGCTCAATCGAGCCACATTCGCTCTGGACCCGAAGAATCAGCACAAGGGCCAGTGCGGTCACGCTCAAGGCCACCACGATCCCGGTCAGGACCAAGGCATGGGCGATTGGGCTGGCGTAGGGCGGCTCCAGACCTTGTCCGAGCAGCGGCGGTGAGCCGCCGGTCACCATGCCCGAGGTGACGATCAGCCCGAACACCGCGGTTTCCATGATGTTCAGACCAATGATTTTTTTCAGCAGATTCTGCTTGGTCAGGACGATGTAGAGCCCCACGGCGAACAGGATCACCACGGCGATATAGTCGAAATGCGCCAGTCCGTTAGCGATGACGATCGGCCTCCAGGCTCAGGAAAAACCCGGCAACTGCAAACGCCGAACCGATGCCGATGGCCAGTTCCAGGCCCACGATGACCGATTCCCCCAGCCAGTGCGGTTCGGGCAGCGCAAACAGCCAGCCGGTCAGGGCCAGTCCGGTCAGGGCCGTGCAGGCAAAGGTCAGCACGGCAGCGGACCGTATCCAGAACACCGCCTTGTGCGGAAGCAGGTGGCGCAGACGTCGCGGGCTCAGTACCAGGCCCAGCAGAATGATCAGCGTGCCCAGGACCACACCACCCTGGAACCCGCCCCCGGGCAGAACATGCCCTTCGAGAATCATGAACAAGGCAAACAGGGCAATGAAGGGTGCAAGCAGCCGGACAACCTGGTCGACCACCGGGCTGACTGGCACCGTGGGTGCCTGGCGTGGCGATCGGATCGGGCGACCGGCCAGGCCGACCGCCAGCACCGCAATCAGGGCCGCGAAGATCACCACCACCTCGCCATAGGTATCGAAGGCACGGTAATTGAGCAGTACGGCAGTGACCAGATTGGGCGCGCCGCCGGCCTCGGCGCCGCCGTCAATGTAGGTTGCGGCAACGTGGCCGTGAACCGCGCTGTCGGGCGCGCCAGGTGGCGGTAACTGACTGACCCCGGCCATCATCAGCCCGGCCAGCAAGACGACAACCAGCAGCGCAAGCCCGCTTCTCATTTCTCGCGCCGTCCGGTCCGGGTGAGGGTGTAGAAGAACAAAACCGCGGTGACCCCGGCGCCGACGGCCGCTTCGGTCATGGCGACGTCCGGCGCCCCCCGATGCACCCACAGCAGGCACAGCGCAAAACTGTACACCGAAAACAGGATCACGGCCGCAGCCAGGTCTTTCGTGCGGGCAATGGCGAGCGCACACACAATCAGTAGGGCAAGGATCAGCAGGTCGAAGAGTTCATTGGGGCTCATCACGGTTCTCCCGGGTCCAGGGACGGTGGCCGGCATGCCAGCCGGCCCGCGCCAGCGCATGGCCGGCGGTCGGGCTGGTGATGACGATCAGGGCGATCAAGGCCAGAATGCGGATTGCGCCCAGGTCGGGGCCGCTGAGCAGACCCGCCCCGGTCAGGATCAGGACCGCACCGACCGGGTCGCACTTGGTGGTCGCGTGGACGCGGCAGTAAAAGTCCGGCAAGCGCAGCAAACCGATGGTGCCGGCCAGGAAAAAGCCGCAGCCGGCCAGGATCAGCACAGCGGCCAGCCCGTTGATCAACCACTCGATCATGACGGTTTTTCCAGCCGCGCCAGGCGGCCGGTTTCGATCAGGCGGCCGACCACCAGGCTCAAGGTAAAGCTGAGCAAACCGTAAACCAGAGCCACATCAAGCCAGATGACCTGGTTGAGAATCACGCCGAGCAGGACCAGCACGATTACGGTCTTGGTGCCGATCACGTTGGCGGCAATAATGCGGTCGGGCAGAGTCGGGCCGTGGATGGCCCGACCGAGACAGGCCAGCGCGTTGACCAGCAAAAACAGAATCGCACCCCACAGCAGGTTGCTCATGCCGGTCGCTCCAGAATGGCGGCCAGGCGTCGTTCCAGGACGTGCTGATCCAGCGCTGCAGTGAAATTCGGGTTCAGGTAGTGGATGACAAGCCGGTCATCATCAAGGTCGACGCAGTGCGTTCCCGGCGTCAGGGTAATGCTGTTGGCCAGCGCGGTTCGGGCGATGGGGCGGGTCAGCGTCGTTCGGTGATACAGCACGCCCGGGTGCACGTTCAGGTCGCGCCTCATCACGATCATTGCCACTCGCCAGGCGGCCGGCAGGACCAGAGCGATCATGCCGAGGGCATAGCCGATCATGCCCAGGGTTTCCCGTCCGCTCAAGGTCGGCTCGGTGGAATCCGTCGCCAGCATGTGGATTTTCAACACCGCCACCAGGCCGGCAATCGCGAGCCCGATCAGCACGGTCCACCAGCCCATGCCGGCGGTCAGGATCAGCCAGAACAGAAAGCCGACGGCAGTCAGACGGGCCCAGCGCAACACGCTCTCCTCGATTTCTGACTTTTTAGTATACGCCTCCGATGGCACCGCTTTCAGCGCTGTCCAGAACCATTTCAGGGCCCGGGACGAGAGTCCAGGTTGGGCGATGGCAGCGGTTCGCGCGCGCTTTCGAATGCTTGCGCCGCGCGAATCAGGGCCGGCTCGCTGTAGCGCCCGGCAAAAAAGCTCAAGCCCACCGGCATGCCGTGGATCGCGCCCATCGGAACAGTGATCGCCGGGTAGCCCGAGACCGCGGCTGGTGTGGCGCTGCCGCCGCCGAAGTGGTCGCCGTTGATCCAGTCGATCTTCCAGGCCGGGCCACCGGTTGGCGATACCAGAACATCCACCTCGAACTCGGCCAGCAGGCGGTCGATGCCGCCCGCGCGCGTGGCAGACTGGATTCGGGCCAGAGCCTCGAGGTAGGTTTCCGATTCGATGCCATCGGTCGCCTCGGCACGCTCGAAATGCTCCTGGCCGAACCACGGCATCTGTACCTCGGCATAGGTCTGGTTGAACTCGATCAGAGCGGCGAGGTCGAGCTGGCTCAGTTGTTCGTCGGGCAGACTGGCCAGGTAGCTGTTGAGGGTGTGGCGAAATTCGTGCAGCAGGACGCTGTAGGTGTCCTCCCAGAAGCCGTCCGGCCAGTCCAGGTTGAGATCGTCGACCACCTCGGCACCGGAAGCCTCGAGCAGGGTGACGGCCTCCTCATAGATGTCGGTCACGCGTGGATGAAAGTTCGACAAGCCGCGGATCACGCCAACCCGCATCCCCTGGAGGCTGGCCTGGTCGAGCGCGTCGAGTAACTCCTCGCGGTCCCAGTCCGGTTGCTCGGCGGTGGCCGAGTCTGCCGGATCCGGTCCCATCATGGCCGCCAGGACGCGCACTGCGTCGGCCAGATTCATGGCCATCGGGCCGGCGGTATCCTGGGTGTGCGAGATGGGCACGATGTGGGTGCGGCTGACCAGGCCGACCGTGGGCTTGATCGCGGCGTTGCCGTTGGCCGTGGCCGGGCAGACGACCGAGCCGTTGGTTTCGGTGCCGATGGCGACCGGGGCGAAACCGGCCGCAACCGCAACCCCGGAACCCGAGCTGGAGCCACAGGGCGTGCGGGTCGGATCGAACGGATTGCGCGTCTGGCCGCCCACGGCACTCCAGCCGCTGGACGAGCGTTCGCCGCGGAAGTTGGCCCATTCGCTCAGGTTGGTCTTGCCGAGAATCACCGCCCCGGCGGCGCGCAGGCTGGCCACCAGCGGCGCATCGCGCCGGGTGTGGTTCTCCTGTAACGCCAGCGAGCCGGCCGTGGTCGGCAGTTCGCGCGCTTCAATATTGTCCTTGAGCAGGATGGGGATACCGTGCAGCGGGCCTGGCGTGCCGCCTTCGGCCAGGTGCCGATCGAGCGCTCCGGCCTGTTCCAGGGCATCGGGGCTGGTGGCAATCACGCTGGCCAGTTCAGTGTCGAATGCTTCGATTCGGTCAAGGTAGTGACGGGTGAGGGTGACCGCGCTGAGCTCACCGGCAATCAGCAGCTCGTGCAGTTCCGCTATGGAGCGGTCATGCCAGGCGGTTTGGGCACTGGCTGCGCTCGTCATCAGCAGCAAGACCAGGACTTTGAGTGCATTGCGGTGAAAGATACTCATCGGGAGCATGGCGGCTTTCCTAATCCTTCGGAATGGTTTGGTCATGATGCCTGACCCTGGTTGTCGTTGTCGTTGTCCTTGCCGGTGGGCTCGGCGGCGGGTTTTGCCTCCAGCAGGCGGTCGATGGTTGCATCCTTTTGGCGCCAAAGCTCGTTGAGCCATTGCTGGAACTCGGCCCGGTAATCTTCATCGCCGGCATAGTCGCCGCCGCGGAAGCGCTCCGGAATGGATAGCAGCCGTATGTGCATGCGTACCTCGGGAATGCGGTCAGCAAACAGGTCGACCAGTTCCCCGCGACCGTGCGGGTAGACGATGGTGACGTCAACCAGGCGATCGATGTTCTTTCCCATGGCATCGAGCACGAAAGCGGTGCCGCCCGCGCGGGGCTTAAGGAGGTGGCGATGGGGTGAGTTTTGTTCAGCATGCTTGGCCTCGGTGTAGCGCGTGCCTTCAACAAAGTTGCCCACCGCGACCGGGATGCGGCTGAATTTCCGGCAAAACGTTCGGGTGGCTTCGATGTCACGGCCGGCCAGTTCCGGCCGGCGAGCGACCTGCTCGCGGGAATAGCGCTTCATGAACGGGAAATCCAACGCCCACCAGGCCAGGCCCAGAATCGGAACCCAGATCAGCTGGCTTTTGAGGAAGAAGCGCAGCATCGGCAGACGGTGGTTGAGTACCTTCTGCAAAACGGGGATATCGACCCAGCTTTGATGGTTCGACAGGATCATGAAATGCCCGTCCGGCATGGGCTCCGGCAGGCCCTCAACGTGGATCCGAATGCTGGTCAGGCGGTCCATCATCCAGCTGTTGACGTCAATCCAGTTCGCGACCAGGGCCATCAGCCAGCGATCACAGCTGTCGCGGACCGGATTCAGTCGCACAACGGCCTTGACCAGGGCGACCAGCAGCAGCGGGCCGACATGCAGCAGGCTGTTGAGAGTCAGCAGCAAGAGGGCGCCGGCAATGCGCAAACCGCGGGCCGTGGAACGAATCATGGGACGATAAGGGCTGATAAGCTTGGCTGCATGGATCATAAACCGAAATTCTTCATTGGACAGGTCATCTGTCATCGTCGTTTTGGCTACCGCGGCGTCATCGTGGATGTCGATCCGGTCTTTCAGGGAACCGAGGAGTGGTACGCGAAGGTGGCGCGCTCGCGACCGCCGAAGGATCGGCCCTGGTACCACGTACTGGTCCACGGCGCCGATCATGCGACCTACGTGGCCGAACGCCATCTCGAGCCGGATCCGCAGGGTGGGCAGGTAGATCACCCCGCTCTCGGTCGGTTTTTTTCGCGTTTTGTCGGCGGCCGCTACCTGGCCAGCCGGGCATTGCAATAGGTCGCACGATCGTGCGCGGTGTCGAACAAGTGCCATGGCTGTACGACGCGCTGATCCGGCTGTTTCCCGGGCTGGCTCGATGGCGCCGGGCTCTGCTGGCGCAGGCGGCCGGACGGGTGCTTGAGGTGGGCTGCGGCACCGGACTGGGCTTGCGTGAGCTCGCCGCCCGCAGCGAGGCGCTTTGGGGCATAGACCCGGTGGCCGGTTCCGTCCAGCGATCCGCGCGCAGGGTGCCTGGGGCAGGCCTGCTGGTAGCGCGGGCCGAATACCTGCCGTTTGTCGACGACAGTTTTGACTGTGTGGTCTCCAGCCTGGTGTTTTGCAGCGTCAGCGAGCCTTTGCGCGGGCTGGCGGAAATCCGTCGCGTGCTGCGGCCGGGCGGACGTTTGCTGATGTTTGAGCACGTCCAGGCCCGCCAGCCGTTCGCCGCCGGCCTGCTCAATGGCCTGCAGCCCGTCTGGACACGCGTGACCGGCGGCTGCCACCCCAATCGCGACACCGAGCGCACGCTGGTCGAGGCAGGTTTTCGGATTGATCCGGAGGGGTACCGGTCGCGTGGTCTGATGCGATTGATCATCGCGCACCCTTGAACCAGCGTTTGTTGCGCTGCACAGTTACTTTTGCTTATAACACGTGCACAATGGGGTTGTTGGATCAGAAACTGCTTCGGGAGTAGTACCATGAGTAAAGTCGCCATTGTCACCGGTGGGACGCGCGGTATCGGCGCAGCCATCTCGAAAGGACTCATTGCCAACGGCTTCGTCGTGGCCGCCAGCTATGGCGGAAACACGGAGGCCGCTGCCGAGTTCGAGCGCGAGACTAGTGCGAAAACCTACCAATGGGACGTTGGCGATTTTGAGGCCTGCCAGGAGGGCGTTCATCGGGTCGAGGCCGATCTTGGCCCGGTCAGCGTGTTGGTCAACAATGCCGGGATTACCCGCGACGGGACCATGCACAAGATGACACCGGAACGCTGGCAGGAGGTTATCCAGACCAACCTCACCTCATGCTTCAACATGTGTCGCGCCGTGATTGAGGGCATGCGCGATCGCAAGTACGGCCGGATCGTGAACATCGGTTCGGTCAATGGCCAGGCCGGCCAGTATGGTCAGGTCAACTACGCGGCCGCCAAATCCGGTATTCACGGTTTTACCAAGGCCCTGGCGCAGGAAGGTGCTGCGGTGGGTGTTACCGTCAACGCGATTGCGCCCGGCTACATTGCCACCAGCATGGTCGAGGCCGTGCCCGAAAAAGTGCTGGAAAAAATTGTGGCGAGGATTCCGGTTGGTCGTCTCGGTCAGCCGGAAGAAATTGCCCGCGCGGTTGCTTTCCTGGTGGCCGAGGACGCCGGTTTCATCACCGGGTCGACGCTATCGGTCAACGGCGGTCAGCACATGTACTAGTGGTTTTGCTGCCGGACTGACCCGTGGCGTAATGGTGGTCTTTCGGCTCGCAGGATCACGTTCTTTCCTCAGCTGAGCAGGTTTTGTTGCACTGCACAAAAGTCTGTGCTAGTATTTTGTGCATCGCACAACAAAAGACCGTGCGTGTTCCTGTTTCAGCAAACCTTAGAATAGTGAGGAAAGACCCATGAATACCCCGACCGCATTTACCGAAATGAAGAAAGCGCAGGACATCCTGATGGAAGCCATCGACAAGTCCGCGCGCACCAACCTCGAGTCCATCGAAAAGCTGCTTGAGCTCAACAAGGACCGTCTGTCTGGTCTGAGCGATGTGAGCAACCCCAGCGACCTGATCGCGCGCCAGTCGGCCGCCTTCAAGGAGTACGCCGAGCATCTGAGCGCTCATATGGAAGCACTGGCCGCAATCGGTACCGAATCGCGTGAGCAACTCACCGAGTTGGGCCAGGAGTTTGCCAAAAGCATGGACTTCTCCAGCATGTTCGGCATGGGCGAGACGGCCAGCAAGCCCAAGCCCAAGGCGGGCGCCAAGTCCTGATTTTGTTGCCGAAAGTTCGGCAGGCGCCTGCGCTTGCCGAACTTTTGTGCGCCTGCTAACCAGGCGTTACAATGACCCTTATATTGAGTGAACCGGAAACAGCATGACCGGCGAAGTACGCACCATCAAGAAATACGCCAACCGGCGGCTCTACGACACCGGTTCAAGCCAAAGCATCACCCTGCAGGATGTCCGTGATCTGATTGGCGCGGGGCATCATATCGAAGTCGTCGAAGCCAAAACCGGGCGCGATGTTACCCGCTCGGTGCTGCTGCAGATCGTGGCCGACCAGGAACTGCTCGGACGGCCCGTGCTCAGCAATGAGTTTCTCGAATCGATGATCCGGGTCAACTCCAACCCCATGCGCGATCTGACCCGAGGCTACCTTGAAAAAGTCATGACGCATCTGGAGTCGCAGCAGGACTCGGTCGAACGCGCGTGGTCTTCCACGCTAAAGTCGTCGGGGCTGGAGGATCTGGGCAACGTTTCGCCTCTGGCCCCTTTTCGCCAGTTCCAGAAAAAGATTTTCGAGGTCTGGAGTGCCGCCTTGACCCCTCGCCTGCGCGAGGATTCGGTGGCCGATACGATTGATGATGATGACGCCAACGCCGACAATAACGACCATCCTGGCAGGTGATTTGCCGACGCTTTTCGCCACCCCGATCCAGTACACAAGGAATCCCCATTCATGAAGCTTGACGATACCATCGTCGCCATAACCGGTGCCGCGCGCGGTCTGGGCGCCGCCATGGCGCGCCAATTGGCCGAAGAAGGCGCTCGCATTGCTCTGATCGATCTGCAATCCGATCTGTTGTTCGAAACCGCCGAGTCCCTGCCCGGCAGCGGTCACCATGCCGTCGTCGCCAGCGTTGCCGATGAGCAGCAGGTCGAGGCTGCATTTGCCGAAATCGAGGCGCGCCTTGGCCCGATCGATGTGCTGATCAATAATGCCGGCATCACCCGCGACGGACTCCTGGTCAAGGCCAGAGACGGTGAAATCCAGGAACGCATGAGCCTGGAGCAGTGGCAGCAGGTAATCGACGTCAACCTGACCGGCGTGTTTCTGTGCGGTCGGGCGGCGGCAGAACAGATGATTCGGGCCGGCAAGGGCGGCGTGATCATCAATATCTCGAGTATTTCCAAGGGCGGCAATTTCGGCCAGACCAACTACACGGCCTCCAAGGCCGGGAATGCGGCCATGACCGTGACCTGGGCCAAGGAGTTGGCCCGCTACGGTATTCGCACGGCCTCGATTTCGCCCGGCTTTACCGCCACTGAAATGGTGTCCGCCATGCCGGAGAGTGCCCTTAATAAAATTTCTGCGGGCATTCCCCTCAAGCGATTGGCCAAGCCCGACGAAATCGCCGCAGCAGTGCAATTCATCATCGGCAACGATTACATCAACGGGCGGGATTTCGCCGTCGACGGCGGTTTGCGGCTGTAACCCCGCTCGCCCCAGCGGCGCGATTCATACAGATCGACCCAGAAACGCAAGGATTGAAAATGACCGAACACCAAGCAATGGCCACGCGCGAACAGCTGGTCCATCTCAGTACCGAAATGAATCGCATCGCCCGGCTGTCGGCAGATCTCATGATTCGGCAGGCCCGTCGCCTGGAACTGCCAAACGTTGACCCGCTCAATCTCAAGCGCCCGCTGCTCCAGGCGACCATGAGTACACTTCGGAATCCGTCACGGGTCGTGGCCGCGCAGTGGAGTCTGACCCGGCGCTACATGGGGTTGCTGAAATACCTGGGTTTTCGCGCCATCGGGCGCGAGTCGGCACCGGCTGCAGTGCCCGCCCGGGCCGACCGCCGGTTCCGTTCGGAGCACTGGGACGAGAAGCTGATCTTTGACCTGCTCAAACAGGCTTATCTGCTGACTGCGGACTGGATGCTCGATAACGTAGCCCAGATGCAGGGGGTGAGCACGGAAGACCGTCAACGCATCCACTTCTACACGCGCCAGTTTGCCGAGGCGCTGTCCCCGAGCAATTTCATCCTGACCAACCCGGAAATCCTCGAAACCACGCGCCAGGAAAAGGGCCTGAACCTACTTCGAGGGTTCCGGCAGTTGCTCGAGGACGTGCAGCGCGGTGACGGCCAGCTGTTGATTTCCATGACCGACTACGAAGCGTTCGAAGTTGGCAAGAACATTGCCACCACGCCCGGTTCGGTGGTCTACCAGAACGAAATGATGCAGCTCATCCAGTACACGCCGACAACCAAGACGGCCTATACCAAGCCGCTGCTGATTATTCCGCCGTGGATCAACAAGTTCTACATTCTCGATCTGCAGCCGAAGAACTCGTTCATCAAGTACGCCGTCGACCGGGGCTACACGGTGTTTGTCATTTCCTGGGTCAACCCGGACGAGAAACTGCGCTACAAGCGCTTCGAGGACTACGCCCACGACGGCATCTTCGAGGCCCTGGATGCCATCGAAAAGGCCACGGGTCAGCGTGAAGTCAACACCATTGGCTACTGCATCGGCGGCACCTTGCTGGCAGCCACGCTCGCGCTGATGAAAGCGCGCGGCGACGACCGCATCCACTCGGCCACTTTCTTTACTGCCCAGACCGATTTCTCCGAAGCCGGAGAGCTGCAGGTGTTCATCGATGACCATCAGCTCAAGGGCCTGGAAAAGAAGATCAAGTCCCAGGGCTATCTCGACGGCGAAAGCATGGCGATGACCTTCAACATGCTGCGTGCCAGCGACCTGGTCTGGAGTTTCGTGGTCAACAACTACCTGCTCGGCAAAAAGCCGGCCAGCTTCGATTTGCTGTACTGGAACTCCGACTACACCCGCCTTCCGGAGACCATGCACCTGTATTACCTGCGCAAGATGTACCTCGAAAACCGCCTGGTCGAGCGCGGTGGCATCACCATGGACGGTGTGCCGATCGATTTGCGCACCATCGACCTGCCGGTCTATATCCAGTCCAGCCGCGAAGACCATATCGCCCCGTACCAATCCGTGTACAAGACCACCCAACTGGTCAGCGGCGATACCACCTTCATGCTGGCCGGCTCAGGCCACATCGCCGGTGTCATCAATCCGCCCGCGGCGAAAAAGTACGGCTACTGGACCAACGATGCCCTGCCGCCCGACCCGGAAGACTGGATCGCCGGTGCCGAGCAGCACCAGGGTTCGTGGTGGCCCCACTGGGACAACTGGCTGAAAGCCAGATCCGGCAAGCGCATCCCGGCCCGCCAGCCGGGTGATGGCGATTTGCCGGTGATCGAGGCTGCGCCCGGAAGCTACGTCAAGGCCTGAGGTTCCCGGGAGGGGCAGTTCATCGGCAATCGCTGGACACGCGCCAGCGCACACTTGCGCCTGCGCGCAGAGGGATTCCGGCGTCACCGCCAAAATCAACCTGCTCCGGGATGTTGTTGGCCTCGCGCACCAGCGTGATCTGATCGGTGTTTCTCGGCAAACCGTAGAAATCCGGACCGTGGTGACTGGCAAAGCCTTCCAGGTGTTCCAGCGCGCCGGCGTCTTCGAAGATTTCGGCATAAAAGGCCACGGCGTTGCGGGCGCTGTAAATCCCGGCACAACCGCAGTCAGATTCCTTGGCGCCCTTGGGATGCGGGGCGGAATCGGTACCGAGAAAGAATTTCGGGTTGCCGCTGGTGGCGACTTCGACCAGGGCCTTGCGGTGCCGCTCGCGCTTGATCAGCGGCAGGCAGTAGTGGTGCGGACGCAGGCCCCCCTCGAACATCGCGTTGCGGTTGAGCAGCAGGTGGTGGGCGGTGACGGTGGCGGCCAGATTGGCCGGGCCTTCGCGAACGAAATCGGCCGAATCCTTCGTGGTGATGTGTTCGAGCACCATGGGCAGTTCAGGGAAGGCCTTGACCAGGCGGCTCAAGTGACGCTCGATGAACACCGCCTCGCGGTCGAACACGTCAATCTCGGAGTCGGTGACCTCGCCGTGCATCAGCAGCGGCAGGCGCACATCCTGCATGGCCTCCAGCACCGGCCACACGCGGTCAAGATCGCGCACCCCGCTGGCAGCGTTGGTCGTCGCGCCGGCCGGGTAATACTTGACCGCATGAACATGTGGGCAGTCAGCCGCGCGATGAATGTCGTCCGGCGTGGTCTGCTCGGTCAAATACAGCGTCATCAGTGGCTGAAATTTCATACCTTCGGGCAGCACGGCCAGAACCCGCTGGCGGTAGGCCAGGGCCAGGTCCACGGTCGCGACCGGGGGCTTCAAGTTGGGCATGATGATCGCGCGCCCAAACTGGCGCGCGGTGTCGGGGAGCACGCTGGCCAGCATGGCGCCGTCGCGCAGGTGCAGATGCCAATCGTCCGGGCGGGTGAGGGTGAGAGTCCGCAAGAGCTGCTGCTCCAAGTTTTCTGACCTGATCAGTCTAGCAGGACGGGCCCGGTGCCCCGGGTCTTGCCGAAGGAGTTCGAGCCTCTGAATTCGCCCCGATTTACGAGCGAACCGCCGCTGGTCTCCTGAAGTAGGACAAGATCCTGTAGACCCCATAGCCGAGGGGGCAGATCACAAAGTAAGTTGTCTTGAGCAAGGTTTCCGGATCGGTGAGATTCCAATTGCCGCCCAGCATCACAAAACCCCGACATCACTGACAGCGACACCACGCCGCAGGCCAGAAAACTGGTGAGGAGGGGAGTGAGTGCTTTTTTGGTCCAGCAGACAATGGTCAAGCCGATGAAGCCGACAATGCCGCCAAGCCCCAAGGCGATCAACATCAGTCCACCGATTCCGAAGACCATGCCCGTGGCCGCAAATACCAGCCAAAACAGCGCGGGTAGCCAGGCCAGCAGGATCGCCAGCGCCATCTTCAAGTATCTGCTCGCCATCACCGACTCCGCATGCGCCTGTTGGCGCCTGTACCAAAAGCATACCCCCTTATCGAGATCAGCGACGTCCGGGCTGAATGATCCGGATTCGCGGCTGCGGATGATCCCTGAAGCAATCCGCAGCGGTTAAGCTTGTGAACCTCTGCACTTGCCAAGGACTGAAGTAGATGAGCGATCAGCCGAAATTTGACCTGGTTCTGCTGGGCGCGACCGGATTCACCGGCCGCCTGGTGGCCGAATACCTGCTCTCGCGCCACGACGCCGATGGCGACTTCAAATGGGCTCTGGCCGGGCGCAGCCAGGACAAGCTTGAAGGCGTGCGTACCGAGCTTGGTGAATCCGCCGCCGGACTGCCGCTGCTGATCGCAGATTCGCACGATCGAGCCTCGCTTGATGCGCTGGTGGCACAGACCCGCGCGGTGTGCTCGACCGTCGGCCCCTATGCCTTGTACGGCTCGGAACTGGTTGCGGCTTGTGCGGCCAGCGGCACCGACTACTGCGATCTGACCGGCGAGGTGCCGTGGATGCGCCAGATGCTCGATGCGCACGAGGCGGCAGCGATCGAGTCCGGCGCCCGTCTGGTCCACTGCTGCGGTTTTGACTCCGTCCCCTCCGATCTGGGCGTGTGGTTCCTGCAGCACCATGCCCAGCGCCTGTTCGGTAGGCCCATGACTCGCGTGCGCTTAGGGGTGCAATCGCTCAAGGGCAAGATGAGCGGTGGCACGGCGGCCAGCATGCTCAACATCATCGAGTCCAGCCGCGCCGATCCCGAAATCGCGCGCATCGCAAAAAACCCCTACGCCCTCTGCCCGGCAGAATTCCGCAAGGGTCCGCGCCAGCCCTACGTCAAGGGCCCGACCTTCGATGACGACCTGAATGCCTGGCTGGCGCCGTTCGTGATGGCGGCGATCAATACCCGCATCGTCCATCGCTCGCATTCCCTGCAGGGCCGGCCCTGGGGTGAGGATTTCAGCTACGAAGAAGCCATGATGACCGGGCGCGGCTTCCAGGGCCGCCGCCGGGCGATCACCTGGTCGCTGGCGCTCGGTGGGTTTGCCCTCGGCGCCAGCCTGGGCCTCACCCGCAAGCTGATGCAGAAACGCGTATTGCCCAAGCCGGGCGAGGGGCCAAGCCCGGAAGAACGCGAGCGCGGGCAGTTCAAGCTGCTCCTGGTCGGGCGCGACGACGATGGCCACGAGATTCGAGTGCGGGTGACCGGCGATCGCGACCCCGGCTATGGCTCGACGTCCAAGATGCTGGGCGAGGCCGCCTACACCCTGGCCACCGACGTGCCTGAAGGAATGCCCCCGGGCGGTTTCTGGACGCCCTCGACGGCCATGGCCGAGAAGCTCATTCCGCGCCTGGTCGAGCATGCCGGGCTGAGCTTCGAGGTGCTGGAGTAAAAGCATTGCCCTGACGTGCCCGTTGCCCCATGGTAATACATTTGTTATAATTACCGCTCTCGTTCCAGGAGTGCCGCGATGAGCAGGAAATTGAAAGTGACCGCGATTGGTAACTCGACCGGGGGGATTTTGCCCAAGGAGTTGCTGGAGAAGCTTCGGGTCAGCCGGGGGGATGAGTTGATGGTCTATGAGACGCCAGACGGCATCACGCTCAGCCCGTTTGACGCCGAGTTTGCCCGGCAGATGGATGTGGCAGAAAAGATCATGCGACGTCGCCGCAACCTGCTCAGAAAGCTGGGGGAATAGGCCATGAATGAACCAGTCTGGTTAGCGATCGAGCTGGTCGAGAAAGTTCATGCGCGTCAGTTGTCGGAACATGGCGGCCCGAGTGGGGTTCGTGATCAGGGCATGCTCGAATCTGCGATTGCGCGTCCGCGGCAGAAATTCGCCTACGGGGACGGGGCGGTGGACCTCCCCTCGCTGGCGGCAGCCTATGCGTTTGGCCTGGCGCGCAATCATCCGTTTGTTGATGGCAACAAGCGGACCGCAGCGGTGCTGTGCGAACTGTTTCTGGAACTCAATGGCTACGTGCTGGTGGCTGACGATGCAGATCTCTACCAGGTGTTCCTTGCCCTGGCCGCCGGCGAACTGACCGAGCAGGCCCTGGCCGCCTGGCTGCGCGATCATGCCCGACCCGAACGGGTCAGCGAGGAATTGGCCGAATACGGTTAACCCCTGCAGGCACTCAACCGATACGGCAGCTTGCGTCGGCAGCGAAATTCGGCGAGCAGACCGTTGATCGCCTCCTGTTCGATCAGGAAGGCGTCATGACCCTGGGGGGCGTCGAGGATTTCCAGCTCGGCATCGGGCATCTCGGAAGCAATCCATTCCATCTCGGCCGGCGGGTAGAGCAGATCGGTAGTGATGCCAATCAGCAGGGTCGGCACTTCGGTGGCGCGCAGAGCGCTGGTGGTATCACCCCGGCCCGGACCGACATCGTGGCTGTCCATGGCCTCGGCCAGGCGCAGGTAGGAGTTTCGGTCAAAGCGTTCGCTCAGCGCTCGCCCGTGATAGTCCAGCCAGGATCCGGTGGGGTCTTCGGGGTCGGCGGCATCGAAGCGCGGATTGAGATTGTCCCAATGGCGGTAGCTGATCATGGCGACCATCCGGGCCAGGTCCAGCGAGCCGTCCAGTTCCAGCGCCCGGCGCTGGATGTGGTTGAAGGCCTGGGCCCAGGCAGTCTGCCGGGCCGGCGCGGCAATTACCGCAGCCGCATCGACCCGGTCAGGGTGGCTTACCGCCCACTCCAGCGCCTGCATCCCGCCCAGCGATCCGCCAATGACCAGGCGCAGGGTCTTGACGCCGAGGTGATCGAGCAGCAGACGCTGGGCCTCGACCATGGCCCGCACCGTCACCGACGGAAACGCCTCGTCGCTGCCGTCCAGCGGTGGCCCGCTGGTCAGTCCGCAGCCGCCCAGCACGTCGGCGCAGACCATGAATTCGCGCTCCGGATCCAGCGCCTTGCCGGCTCCGAGCAGGCCCGGCCACCACTGGTCCACATCGGCGTTGCCGGTCAGCGCCGGACAGACCAGAACCGCGTTGTTGCCGGCCCGATTGAGCCGGCCCCAGGTGCGGTAGCCGATCTGCAGGTGCGGCAGTTCCAGTTCATCAGTCAGCGGCGGCGGGCGCTCAAACCGCAGTACCTGGCGTTCATGTACCTCGGTGCTACTCATGCCGCAGCTTCCAGGCCGGCCTTGTCCAGCGCCTGGGTGAAGTCGGCGATGATGTCGTCGATGTGCTCAATGCCGACCGATACCCGGACCTGTTCGGCCCGGACGCCAGCTGCACTGCGCTCGGATTCACTGAGCTGCTGATGGGTAGTGCTGGCCGGATGGATGACCAGGGTCTTGGCATCACCCACGTTGGCCAGGTGGCTGGCCAGTTCAACGGAATTGATGAACGTGCGACCGGCCGCTTCGCCGCCGCGGACGCCGAAGTTCAGAACCGGGCCGAAGCCGTGCTGGAGGTACTTCTTCGCCCGCTCGTGCCAGCGATGATTTTCCAGGCCGGGATACTCGACCCAGGCCACGGCCGGCTGCTCGTCCAGCCAGCGCGCCAGGGCCAGGGCGTTGTCGAGGTGGCGCTGGACCCGCAGCGACAGGGTTTCGAGCCCCTGCAGCAGCAAAAAGGCGTTGAACGGGCTCAATGCCGGCCCGAGGTCGCGCAGCCCTTCGACCCGGGCCCGGATGGCGAAGGCGATGTTGCCGAACTGGCTGTCCTTGCCGAACACCTCCCAGAAATTCAGGCCGTGGTAGCCGGGCGCGGGGTCGGTGAACAGCGGGAAGCGGCCGTTGCCCCAGTCGAAGGTACCGGCATCGACGATTACCCCGCCGACCGTTGTGCCGTGGCCGCCGATCCACTTGGTCGCCGACTGGACGACGATGTCGGCGCCGTGGTCGATGGGCCGGACCAGGTAGCCGGCCGCGCCGAAGGTGTTGTCGACGATCAGCGGCAGGCCGTACTTTTTGGCCAGCGCTGACAGGCCTTCGAAATCCGGGATATGCGAGCCGGGGTTGCCGATGGACTCGACATAAATCCCCTTGGTCTGGTCGTCGATCTGGGCCTCGAACGCGGCCGGATCGTCGCCTTCGACCAGGCGCACGTCAATGCCCAGGCGTGGCAGCGAGACTTTGAACTGGTTGTAGGTGCCGCCGTAGAGCGAGGCGCTGGCCACCAGGTTGTCGCCGGCCTGGGCAATGGTGGTGATGGCGATCAGCTGGGCCGACTGGCCGGAGGCGGTAGCCACGGCGGCGACCCCACCCTCGAGAGCTGCGAGGCGCTTTTCGAACACGTCCACGGTCGGATTCATGATGCGCGAGTAGATGTTGCCGAATTCCTGCAGCCCGAACAGGCGGGCGCCGTGATCGGCGTCGTCGAAGGTGTACGAAGTGGTCTGGTAGATCGGCACGGCGCGGGCGTTGGTGCCGGGGGCCGGCTCCTGGCCGGCATGAACCTGTAGGGTCTCGAAATGCAGCGGTGGTTGGTTCTGGTCGGTCATGTTGCTCTCCTTGGCAGTTCTGTGGAAAAGTCTGTCAGGGGCAGCGGCGTGAACTTGTGATGCAGTGCCTGGAATCAAAAAACCCCGCATCGGTCAGGCCGCTGCGGGGTTCGTCTGGTTCGGTCTGGCGTTTCGGTTCAGTTCATCAACGGAAACACGCACCAACTGGACGCCGCAGCTGAAGGCTCGGCATACACATGGTGCACATGCAGTTGTGGAGGAATACGAAACTCATGGGAGCGAAGTGTCGCGGCACTTGACTGGATTTGTCAAGTACATTTTTTCCCCATCAGGGTTTGCTACCATGCTGGAAAGCATTGCTTCGGCTGAATCATGACCATGAAACGACATCTTCTGTCCCTGTTCGCGCTGCTTTGGGTGCTGCCTGCAAGCGCTCAGTTCGGTCTACCCAGTCTGTCGCCGGCCGATGCCCGGGCGCTGCAGGAAAGTGGAGACATCGTGCTGGTCGATATCCGCCAGCCCGAGGAGTGGCGCGAGACCGGCGTGGCCGACGGCGCGGTGCTGGTCAGCATGGGCCATCCCGAGGGAGGCCAAGGCTTCCTGCGTGACCTGCTGGAAGCGGTCGAGGGCGATACCGATGCGCCGCTTGTCCTGATCTGCCGCACCGGGAACCGCACCAGCCAGGTTGTGCCCGCTCTGCAACAGTGGGGGTTTACCCGCGTCTACCATGTGCCTGACGGCATGCTGGGGAATCCATCTGGCCCCGGCTGGATCCGTTCCGGCCTGCCGGTGGCAGACTGCTCGGCTTGCTGAGCAACCAGCGATGCAGAAGCCAAACCAGTCTCCCAGCCGGACCGAAAGCATCAGCAGACACCTCGTGGTTGTGCTCCGGGTGGTTTTTTTCTTCCTGATCTTCTATCTGCTGTTGTCCATTGCTGCCGGCCTGTTGATTCCGGGGGAGGTTGTGGGTCGGTACACGCTGCTGACCGAAACCAATGAAAGCTGTGCTGATCTGGAAGACCGTTTGCAGGAGTTCAATGTCAACGAAGTCCGTTACCGGGTGGTTCCGGCTGAGGTCGGTGAACTGGCTGGCGAAATCGGTGACGGCACTTTGTGCTGGCTGGAAATCAAGGGCGTGCCTGAAAACTGGGTGGGTGATGCCGCCACACCGCTCTATGATGCCGCCTTGCGCAAGGCCAATGGACCACTGGCCATGGAGCGAGCCTACCAGCCGCGCTTTGGCCAGGTCGAAAGCCTGGCCATCTGGCTGCTGTCTCTGTTGCTGGCCGTGCTGGTGGTGTTTGGACGCGGCCGGCGTTCTTCGTAGGCCATCTTCAGCGGCTACTGCCAGCTCAGTTCGCGGTAGGGGTTGTCATTGACCCCGCGCACATCGATGCGAGCGTTGCTGGCGTGCTCTGGCACAACAAAAGCCTGGCGCAGCCGGCGCGGTTCTCCCGGCGGCAGATGCACCGGGTTGGCCAGCGCGATGCCATGGCGATCGGTCAGGGCCGGGCTGGTTTGACGAGAGCCTGAACCCAGGGTCAGACCAACGCGGTTTTGCATGTCCCAGAAGCCGGGTTCGTCGGTTTCGTTGACGATGGCCAGATCGACCACAACCACCTGCTCGCCTGCGCCTGCCCGGACCCCGGGCCACTCCTCGACGACCTCGACCGCGGTGGCCACCACCGCAAGCGTATCGAGTTCGAAGTCGATCAGCACCGGATAGTCTTCGTAGCGCAGGGTTTGTCCGGATCCGTGAAACCGCATCGGCTTCTGGTAGCCGGCCAGGCCGCCGGTCGCCGTGCCCATGTTGGGAAAGTAGGCGACGAACTCATAGGCTGTCGCGGTCTCGGGTATGGCGAACACCAGCTGTCCGCCGGTGAGGTGTTCGGGCAGAAACAGTGGTTGTCTCGGCAAGGTGCTGCGCGACCAGTCCGGCAGGTAGGCATGACCTTCTGCCGTGACCAGCTGCAGATGCTGGTCCGCGTGCAGGTAGCGCATGATGCGTGGCGATTGGCCTTGATCGTTTGGATCGCTACCCCGTTGGTAATGATTGGCCGGGTTTTCACGGACCAGGTTGCTGCGGCCTAGCAGGTCTACGGCCAGCACACGAAGATTCGGGTCGTCGCTGTCCATCTCTTCGATTGACATCACCCCCAGCGACAGGAACTCGTTGTCCTGCAGGTTCAGGCGCCGGTCTCGGCGGCCAGTGCGGCGGTTTTCCGGCCCGGTCAGCGGGATGAGGATGGGGTCGTACTCGATGTGGTGATGGTGCAGCACCAGGGACTCCGGTTCGCCCTCCGGGATCAGAAACACGAAATCCCGCCGCGCCCGGGTGCGCGGCGCCGACAGAACAAAGGAATGCGGGAATGCGTCCTCGAAATCTTCCTGGTCCGGGTGCAGCGGGATCACCTGCGTATCGTCATGAAGCAGCACCAGTGCCTCGTACAGGTCACCGAACAGAATGGCGGTCTGGCCGTTGTCTTGAGCGATCAGGTCGTGCGGTTTGCGGTTCTCGGCGACGGTATCGAGCACCAGGAACTGGTAGCCGTCGGGGGCTTCTTGCGACTGCCATTGGCGGCTGCGTGTCAGTCCGCGAACGCTCAAGCCCATGGCCCGGTTGGACCCGCCAAGCCGCACTGCGATCTGTTCATCTTCCGGCAGCCCGTCCTCCGGCCATTGCTGTGGCGGCATGTGTTCGCTGAAGGCCGGCTCCCTGGGGACACCGGCTTCTTCCAGTGCCTGCACGACGCGCCGATCTTCGCGTGCGCTGGAGTCGATCTGCGCCTGGCGTACTCGGTTCCGGCGCACTTCCCACTGCACAACCCGGCTGCCGAACGGACCGCGCGCGTCCGCTGCATCCTGGGGCAGCGGCTCGTTGCTGCCCGACGGCGTCACCGAGACGGCGAGCAAGTCAATCTCGCCACCCAGGCTGGCAATCAGGTTTCTGAGTGTGGCCACATCGCCGGCATAGAGCACCAGCACCCGGTCTGCCTCGGCGCGCATTGCGGGCAGCAGCAGCTCGAGTTGGGCGACCGGATCGCGCACTTCCACCCATTCCAGCAAGCGCTGGACCGCGGGCTGGTCGACCAGGGGCGGGCCCAGCCCACTCAAGCCGGTGATCGCAATGGTTTCATTGCCGGTCTCGCGGATCACAAATGGCGGTGCAAGTGCCTCGCCGTCGCGGGCGAAAAGATTGCCGGTGACCACCTCGAACGACTGCGCGGGCAGGTATTGCCGCAGCGGCTCGATGCCAAAGGCCAGGTCCATGTAGGACAGGTGGACCACGTCGTAGCCGAGCAGGTCGGGTATCGACAGGGTCGTTTCCAGCGATTCATCGAGCATGTGATGGCCAAAAAACAGGTTGCCGCCATCGACCAGCAAGCCCTGGTCGCGTCGTAGTCCGCCCCAGCGGGAGGCCAGTCGCGCCAGGCCCGGCCGGAATGACTCCTCGCCGCTGGTCAGGTAGGTGCCGCGGACATCGCCGGTGATCCACACCGTATCGCGCGCCTGGGCCGCGGACAGCCCGATACCAAGCAGCATGACGGTCAGGGCCAACCGACCCAGCTGGCGGGTGAGCATGCGGCGGCGATTTTGTGCAGGATTCGTCATCATGATCCCCCTAGATGGCAAAGATCGGGTACCGCCGAGGCCGCGTCGAAGCCAACCCCGACCCAGAAGGCTTTCACCGCTGACAGTGCAGTCAGCTTGCCCATGAGTAGACCCAGGCCGAAGCCGGCGACCATTCCCCCACCCAGCTGGACGAAACAACAGGCATCGTTCTGGTTTTTCTCGATGCAGCCGTGAAAGCCCCAGCTTCCAAACATCGCAGCGCTGACCAGAGACGTCCAGAAGATCCACTCCGCGGCCGGGCTGGCGGCAATCAGGGGCATTTGCAGCGCGGGGGCAAACCAGGTCAGCGTGGCGCCGCCGTGTCCGAACAGGTCGCGGGCCAGCACGTCACCTGACTGCGGGTCGATTTCCCACCACTGGGTCGCCAGCGGATAGGCAGAACCATCTTCGGCTCGTTCGGCCAGAACCCAGTGCTGCCGATCCCAGATTCGGTCGAAGGCCCACGGTGCCGGCTCATTGGCGCTGCCAGGGACCAAGCGCCAGTCGCCGGATGACTTGAGCAGCACCCACTGGTTGGCGTCCGCCGAATCCAGCAGTTGCTGGGCGGCGGATTCGACGTTGTCGGCACCGTCCAGTGCGCGCCATTCCAGCACGCTCATCAACAGCCCGGGTGAGAGCCCGGGGGATGACGGCACGCGCAGTGCGCGCTGGTGGCTGATGACGTCGATCGTCTGGTATCCGCGCAGGGTCTGACGGTCCCGCGGAAGCCGGCCTTCGTGGATCGCCAGCAAACCGATCCGGTCCGCGGCGCTTTGGCGGGTAAACGCTTCATCGGCACTGCGCAGGGTCAGAAACTCGAAGATCTCATTGGGGATCAACGGCAGTGCGCCCAGCATGTCGCCGGTGAAAGTAAACCCCGGATCGGTCAGGGCTGCCACCACAAGCTCTTCGTTACCGAGAAAGGCGCTCAACATCTGATCGAGATACCAGTGCGGGGACGGCGAGAAGAAGTCCAGGTAGAAACGCGACTCGTGGGCAATGGCTCCGAAGACCAGAAGGTCTTCATCGCTGAGGCCATAAGCGGCCATGACAGGCCGCCGCCAGCTGTCGTCCAGTCGGTCAAAGCGGGTCTGGCGAAAGGTATCGGGTTGCTGGCCGGGCCGATGCCGCACCAGGTCGACGTGCAAGGCTTCCCAGCGCCTCTCCGGCTCGCTTCGGCTGAGTCCGCTGATGCTCAGCCCGCCCAGTGCGCCGGCGGCGGAACGGAACGCCCGGCCGACCGGCGCCTCATTGGCGTCTTCGCGGATTCGGCCGTCGCTGAAGATGCTTTTTTCCACGATCGTGTATTCATCGACCGTGATCACCGGCAGCCACTCCTCGATACCCATGAACTGGTCGATCAGGCTGGCGTCCGGACTCAGGCTGCCCCGGGCTTCATGAAACAGGTCAACCACACTGCCGCTCAGCGGCGCCATGGTGATCGAAACCATGGGCGTATTGAGCTGGTAGGGATAGACAGTGGTTTCAACGAGCACATGTTCGGTCAGTTCATCACCCTCGCTGACCGTGGCCACCACGCTGATGTCCAGCGCATGGTGCATGTCGTCCGGCAACTCGTCGATGGACAGGCGCTGCTCGCCGTCGGTCAGCGTTGCACCGGGTACAGCATCGGGCAGCGCCGGGTCGAGGCTTTTCCAGTCTCCCTCGTTGTCGACTTCCACCCACCAGTGATCGCGCCAGTTTTCGGAATCCGGCGCTGGAATGACCGGTTGGCGGAGGTCGAGTTCGTCCCCGACCAGTCCAGCCAGCAGCCGGCCCAGATCGACTTGCAGCGACTGCCAGTGGTCTTCCAGTTGTTGCGCTTCGGTCAGGAAGTTTGCGACCTGAGCATCCGGGGCCTCCTCGAACCCGTGTTCTGCCATGGCTTGCTCGATCGACCGATCAAGGCTCAGTACTTGTGTTTCGTGCGGATCAAAAGGCACCTGCCAGGTTTGCTCCAGGGCTTGCAGGTGGTCCGGTTCGGCCAGCGTGCCACGAACCAGGCGCGTGTCATGGCCCTGGGCCGTCAGCAGCGCGGCCAGCAGCAGCGAGCGGTCGAGGCTGTTTCCCTGCCGGTCCTGCAGGACGCCGTTGGCACCGCGCAAAACGCCCCGGTAGGGAACCGGTCGGGTGTGATCACGCACCCATTCGAAGGCGGCATCAATCGTGCCCAGGTCGCGTCCCAGGTGGTTTGGCTGGGTCTGGGACCGATCGACCAAGGCATCCACCTCGGCCCAGAAGTCGGCCTTCTTGCGAATTTCAGCGTGGCGCTGTGCATCCGAAAGCCCCGGGTTGTCCGGGTTCAGGGGCAGCGCGGCCAGCACGCTCGCGCCCGTCATGCTCAGCACGACGCCGAGCACAACGGCGAAAACACTCGATGCGATCCCGTGTTTCATGGTCATCTCCTTAAGCTCTGCAATCCATCGCTTGCGCTCTGCGCGCCGGTCAGAACCGGATCGCATCGCGCGTCCGTTCACGGCGCCGAGTCTCGCGCTCCTGGTAGCGCGCCCGGCAGGCCGAGGTCTGCAGCACCATTTCGCATTCCAGGAAATCGGTGATCTCGATCAGCGCGGCCCGGATGGCTTCGCCGGCCGGGGTGTTTTCTTCGCTGGCAAGATCACCGCTGAGGCGTCCGACGCTGCCGCGCAGCGATATGGCGCTGTCCTGAGTGCGGCCCTCGATGGTGCGCACGTGGGCCAGTTCGCCGGTGGTAGCGTTGATGACCTGGACATCGACCGCAATGTAGGCCTCGTTCTGACCGCCACCGATGCCGATGTTGGCCCGGCGCCCGCCGATGCTGGGGCCGCGAATGTTCAGGCCGCCGCCCCGGCGGCTGGTGTTCTCGCTGTAGTCGGTGACGGTTCCCATGACGATGTACTGCGCGCCGACCAACTGGCCGATCGGCGCGGCGGTATCGCGCCGGACGCGGCCGGAGGCTGCGAAATCCTGTTCATCCAGCACCCGATCAATGCGCTCGCGTTCGACAATCACAAAGGCGTCGATGGCGGCCAGTTCCGAGGCCAGCATGCTGCCAAGCTCGCGGCCGATGCCGCCGCCCCACCAGCCGACGTTGGTGGCGTCGTTGGTGAATTCGGCAACCGCCAAAATGGGTCGGTCGGTTTCCCACTCCGGCAAGGGTTCAGGCTCGGGCTCTGGTTCCGGCTCCGGGGCTGGCGGCGGTGGTTCGGTAGCGGCTACCTGGGGTTCGGGCTCGGGTTCCGGCGCAGGCTCTGGCGGTGCCGGCTGGACCGGTTCCACCCGGGCCGTGGTTTCCGGAGCCGCCGGCGCGCTGCCGGCTTCCAGTCCGAGGGCCAGCGCAATCAGGGCCTTGCAGTCATGCGGTTGAGTCATGCCTTCCAGTTCCAGGGTGACGTCGCCGCTGACACCCCCGAAGGCCTCGGTGATTTCGAACTCGTGCAAATCCCAGAGGTGGCCACGGCCCCGGCGCAGGCGACCTTCCGCCTCGAAGCGGCTGAAATCGCGCGCCCGGGACCGACCCATGGTGGGCAACGAGCGGCCCGACCACAGCAGGTCTTCATCAGGCAGTGTGATCGAGCCGCTGGCGGTGGAAAACGTCACCCCCTCGCCACGCTCGTCTTCGGGGTGCCACTGTCCGTCGGCGACGTGAAATTCGGCGATGACCTCGCCGCCCTGGTAGCTGATCGGGCCGAGCAAGGCATTCCATCCTTCGTGCTGTTCCGGATGGCCCTCGGGGTGCGAGGAATCGTTGCCGTCAAACAGCACCAGGTCGCGGGTTGGCTGTCCTGGTGCGGGTTGAAACACGACGATCAGCGATGCGCCGTTGACGTCGTAACGCGCGTTATCGGGTTTGTCGTCCGTGCCGTCGGCCAGGCCGGTAAAGGAATACTCGCCGTCGCCATGGATCATCTGCGTGACATCGGCGCGGTAGGCACGGCTGGTGCCGTTTTCCCGGTCCGGCCAGCAATTGGTGCCGCCGTCACCCAGCATCGTGCCGGCAAAGGCCTGGCCTTCGAACTCCACAATCGGATTGTCATAGGGCTCTTCGCGGTCGCGGTTGATGCCGTGCCAGTACAGGAAGGCCTGAATGACCTCGCCCTCGATGCCTTCGATCTCGATCGTGCCGTTGCCGCGATCACCAATACCGGCGACTGCACCGCTGGCCCAGTCGACCTCCTGGAACGTGAAGCTGTGCTCGATCGGGGTGGCCAGGGCCGCTGCGCTCCACAGCGCCAGCAGCAATACGCACAATGCACCTTGCAAAGGTGGACGGCCGGAAGAAGTGCTCATGGTGATTCGTCTCCACAATGACGTAGTCAGTTGGTACTGACCTTCATACGGAAACGAATCGGAAATTGTGTCAGCGAGCCACCTGGGAAACGGCTGATGTTGGTTGATGCCAGCGAATGATCAGGGGAAAGTCGGCAATGGCACCTTCAGCGCGACCACGCCATCGGCGCCCCTTCCGGCGCGCGGTTGGCCAGGTAGGTGGCGACTTCCTCGACAAACTCCCGGTAGTTGATTTCCTCGCCGGGGCGCTCGGGGGCTTCGCCGAGCCAGCAGTGGGGTTGCCGCCGCCCGTACTCCACCCGTGCCGCGGCCGGGGGATCGGCAACCGCGTCGAGGAACTCTTCCAGGCGATAGACGGCCAGCTCCAGATAATACGAGTCCATGTCCCCGGTCGCGATGTGAATCTTCCCAGCCAGGTCGGGGCCGATGCGCGACCAGTTTTCGCGGAGATGGTGGTGGAGATCGAAGTTTTCGCGCCAGTATTCCGCTGTCTGGTGGTCAATGACCCCGGTCTCGTGGTTCCAGATCGGGCGTGGATAACCATCGTCGCCCACCGGACCGTGGGCTGCCTCCCAGATCGCCCATTGTCCGCCGGAGCGGCTCCGGTCCCCAACCGCCAGTTCGAAGTGCCCCTCCTGACGCATCGTGAACTGGATGTTCCCGTCGGAGCGCCGGTTGCTCGGTCGCTCGACCGTGATCCAGCCCCGGTCCAGTTCGTAGGCATTTTCATCCTCGTAGATGTTCACGATCTGGTAGGCGTGAAAGTCCACCGAATCGGGGCACCAGGCCCAGGTTCCGCCAAAAAAGGCCGGATGGAAGATCTGCAGGGCCAGGGCTTCCCAGCCGCCGGTGGAGCCACCGGCCAGTACCCGGGACCAGGGTTCGGCGACCATCCGGAACTCCGCTTCCAGGTAGGGGATGAGCTCTTGCGTGATCGCATCGCCATAGGGTCCGACGTTGGCCGAATTCACTGAATACGAGGTGTCGTAATACGGATTGGCATCCCGGATCGTGACCACGAACATGCCCGGCGCGGTTCCCGAGGTCCAGAAATCGGCGAAGCCTTCGCTGCGCCCGCTCCCTTCTTCCCCGGGAGTGAAGCCAAAAGGCGGTCGGTCACCGGGGAAGTGCCCCAAGTGGAAAAGCGTTGGGTAGTGAACCTCGCTGGCCTCGTCGTAGCCGGCCGGGAGCAGGACATTGGCGCCAATGTACATATCCCGCCCCCAGAACGCCGAAAGCAACTCGCTGCGAATTTTCACGTAGCGGACGTGCTCGGTGTCGCGCGGGTTTCCGAGTTCCAGTGCTTCTCCCTCCCGAAGGGGCTGGATCGGCGCAATAACCTGGTCTAGGGTCAGGGCCAGCTCGTCCAGGCCTTCGGCAAAACGTTCGGGCCCGAGGCGCATGGTCACCGGCTCGGAATGAACATTCCCCGGAGAGATCCAGGGGTTCTGTCCTTCGCCGGTCTCGCGGTGCATCTCCAGCACATGGCCGTCGGCCCGGTGGAACGTGGTCCATGAACTGAGCAGGGCCTGAATCCGGTAGTCGCCTTCGGGCAACTCGGACAGATCCGTCAGCGGATAGCCCCGCACCCCCGCGTCACCGGGAACAAGGCGGAGCGTGTCACCGGCGTCCACGTCCCGAACATTCATCCCCCAGAAAGGAACCCCGGTGACGTTGACCTTGCGGCGCGGCTCGACCAGCTCTGTCGCCTCGTTATCATCGGCGTCCTTGACGTCCTCGACGTCCTCGACTCGGGCGATGATCACGTACAGCCGTCCCAGCAGCGGTGTCTCCATTCCCATGGCCTGCATCTCGGCGAAGGCCTCGGGGGTGAGCGTCACGCTGAACGACGGACTGGCGCGCTCGGGCCCAGTACCGGGCTCGCCGGCGACACACGCAAGCGCGGTCACCAGCAACAGCGGCGCGAAGGCCCATCGGGTCAGCAAAAGAATGGTAGGCATAAGAAAAAACTCTCGAGTCGCATGCACCTTATTCGGGCAGGTGCAGCACAGGCGGGTCAACGAACGGCCGGATCCCGAACTCGGGGTAGACCTCGGCCGGGAAATACAGCTGCCCGTCAGCCACCACCATGGCCACAGTCTTGATCGCTTTCAGGTCGGTTGTCGGATCGCCCGGCACCAGGAAGAAATCGGCCAGGTAGCCCGGCTCGATCAGGCCCAGCTCATCGTCGACGCCCAGGTAGCTGGCCATGCCATGGCTGGCCCAGGCCAGGATCTCGGCCGGCTGCATGCCGATCAGCTGGTACAGCTCCAGCTCGCGGTGATAGCTCAAACCGCCGCCCAGATCGGTGCCCGGCACCATGACGATGCCGCGCTCGCGCATCTGGCTCAAGGTGGCGATGATCTGGTCGAAAGCGCCGCGGTAGGCGGTGTCTTCTTCCGGCGAGCCGATGCTGGCCATGGCGCTGCGGGCACTGCGCTGCACGGCCACCGGCATGTGGTCGATGATGTCGACCGAACCGGGGTCGACCTCGCCGTTGCGCGACAGCAAGAGGCGTTCGTGAATGGCCAGGGTCGGGTCGATGCTCACGCCGCGCTCGACCATGGCGTCCAGCGTGCGCTGCACGGGCTCGGATGACAGGTCCAGATCCGGCAGTCGCTGCAGGGCGGTCAGGCGCAGCAACGTGCGGGTGTCTTCGTCCGGCCCCAGCACCCAGCCCAGCATGAGCTGGTTGATGTGGATGATCTCGTTGTAGCCGGCTTCGACCATGGTGTCGGCGTTGGTGAAGGCCGGGATATGTCCGGTCACGCGCAGGCCGTGGTCGCGAGCTTCGGCGATGACGGCCGGCACCCACTCCGGCTGCATGGAGTTGTAGATCTTGATCTGGTGAAATCCGCCGCGCTCGGCGTACTCGACCACGGCAGCCACGGCTTCCTCCTGAGTGGACACCAGCTTGCCGTTGTTGGAGTTGAACGGACTGCGTCCCTCGATGAAGGCGCTGCGATACACGCGCGGCCCGGCCACCCGTCCGGATCCTATGTTGTCGATCAGGGCGTCCAGCACTTCATTGTTGTTGCCCATGTCGCGTACGCTGGTGACACCGGCCAGGATGTTGAGCATGGCCGCGGTTTCCCCGAGGTGACCGTGCATCTCGAACATGCCCGGCAACAGGGTGCCGCCGGCGCCGTCGACCTCGGCCTCGCCGTGGGCGGTAGGCTGCTCCAGGGCTTCGATGGCGTGAATCCGTTTGCCCTTGACCACCACCGAGACTGGATCGCCCAGGATTTCAGTGATTGGATCGAATACGCGCACGTTACGGATGCGCAGGCCACCCTCGAAGTTGCGGGCATGGCGGGCCTGCATGGCGGCAAAGCGCTCGGCACCATAGTCGGCGGCACGTTGGCGCAGCCGTTCGTCCTCGTCTTCGAAGCCCTGCGGCAGGATGCTGAAACGTGGGCTGATCATGCCGAAAAAGCGTTCGCCGTCCATCAGGAAATAGGTGGGATTGAGGCTGGTCCCGGATAAAGCGTAGGCGGTGATTTCCTGATCGTGCCCATTGCCGGTGACGCTCAGCTGCTCAAGCTCGGTGAGACGCAATTCACCGCCGGGCAGCGCGGCCACGCTGCGCGACTCGCTGGCCAGCAGCACCGGGGCGGCAATGGCCAGGCTGTACGGGCTGGCATTCTGAGGCACGTAGAGCGCTGGCGACGCCAGAGGGGTCTCGGTCTGTCCCGTGGTGTCTTGCCAGCGCGCACTGCCGTTGTCGACCGCCAACCATTCATCAACCGGGTTACCGAATGTAGTGTGGCCCTCGATGCGCCAGGCCACCGGGAAGCCCTCAGCATCGAGCTCTATGCGCTCAGCCAGGGTCGGCCCTCGGCCGTTGTTGCGAAACTCGTAGTCGATTTCGAACGCATTTGCGCTGCGCCGCACTTCAAGCTGACCGACCGGCGTACCCGAGGCCAGCACGATCAACCTCTCGTTTGGATGGTTCTGCGCCTGGACTCCGGCGGCAGCCGGGAAAACAGAGGCCAGAGTCAGGATCACAACAAAAAAAAGACTACGACGCATGGTTTTACGTCCAGAGAATAAAGGGGTGCATAGTACTGCAAGCCGGGACTTGGCGCTTTTTCGCCCGTGGCGCCCGCGGCGCCGGCACGGCGACGTCCAGCCGGAATCAATTCCGCAGTCACTCAAGCTTTCAGGCCGGAAGCGGCTCTTCCTGCAGTTCGACCCTGTTCCGCCCGGCACTCTTTGCCCGGTACAGGGCGGCATCAACGCGGGCGATCAGGGAATCAACCGTATCGCCTTCGACAAAGCATCCAACCCCCAGACTGATGGTCGGGGCCGGACGGTTCGGATCGTCTTTGCCCTGCTGTTCGACCGCTGTGCGCAAACGTTCAGTGCTTGCTGCTGCCGACGCCAGCGGTGTGTGTGGCAGCAAGACAGTGAACTCCTCGCCTCCGAAACGGGCAAAGACATCCACTTCGCGCAGTTGTTGCCGCCACAGTTCGCAAACCCGGCAAATCACCCGATCCCCCTCCTGGTGGCCAAACGAATCATTGATCTGCTTGAAGTGATCGATATCCAGCATGATGAGGGATGCTGGCTGGCCGTAGCGCTGGAACTCATTCAAACGCTCGGTGACTTCGGTCAGGAAACGACGCCGGTTGTAGAGGCCCGTCAGGGGGTCGGTTTCGCTGTTGTGGCGGAGTTGTTCCTCGAGCAGGTGCCGTTCGGTGATGTTTCGGGCCACCCAGATCACCGCCTGTTCCCCCTCGACTAGCGCCCTGAAGGGCGAAAGATGGCCCTGGAAACGAATCTCCCCGGTTGGGCCCCGGGTTTCATCCAGCCCGGCAACATCCGGCCCGCTCAAGCCATACTCGAAGATCACCAGGCGTTGCTCCTCCAGACAAACCGCGATCTGCCGCAGGAAGTCTTCCGCCTTGTCCGCTGGCAGTACGTCGTGCAGCGACAATCCGATCAGGTGAGAGCCGTCATGGTAATAGCGGCTGTCGGCGCCGCCGAACAGACCGGCATAGCGGCCAGACTTCGCGATGATGAACACCGGATCGGGCAGGGCAGCCAAAAATGCGCGCAGACTGTCGTAGGAGATATCCACTGCCGCCCTGATCCCTTTTGTTCGTGTCTTGTCACTATGACATGAGCGCAGGTGAACAATTGCATTCCGGCTATCAATTGTTTCCGGAAGCGGACACTGGAACGGCTGGAGGCCGGAGACACCACGCACACGAAAACGTTGCTGCGGGTACTGCGAGAGCTGGATTTGCTGGAGCGGCTGGAGGTGCTGTTGCCCGAGCCGAAAGTTCGACCGGCGCAGGCGGCCAAGGCTGAAGGCGAGCAGGTCGCCTCATTAAACCTGGCGAGTACCGGTCGGTTCAGGCGCGAATCCTCGACTTTGCCGCGGTGCTGAACACCGGCCTTGCGACGGTTCAGGAATGGGAGGCCGGTGACAAGAAGCCCGGCGGCCCCTCGCTCAAGCTCTTGAATCTGGTCGAACGCAAAGGGCTCGAGGCCTTGCTCTGATGCGGACAGCCCCTGGAATGCTCCGACTGCTTGCAATCCCCCCGCAGCACCTCGGCGATTGATCAATATATGGTCGCGGCTCCGGATCGACCCGCAGACAGGGGTCGCGGATCTTTACCCCGCGCACCAGGTCATCGGGCGGTTCCAGCGTTGTTCTCATCGCCACATATCCATATTGATGGGATTATGAAAATGACCCGCCAAGACTGCGGCGGGCGAAAGCTTGATCGCATGCTGGTTCCGAGGTGGTCACTTCCGCTCATAGTCCGCATATGGACTATAATTGCCTTAACAAACACCTATGGATCCAGCGATGAGTGCATCCCCAAAAGCAGCACCCGCGATCGATCGCAAGCGTCTTTCCGGCCCGGCGCTGCGGACTTTCTTTCGCATTGCCGAACAATGGGGCCTTGCGGTCGACGAGCAGATGGCACTGCTGGGCGTGACCGCGCGCTCGACCTTCTTCAAGTGGAAGAAGGATCCCAACACGAACCTGCCGAAAGACACGCTGGAGCGCATCTCCTACATCCTCGGCATCTACAAGGCCCTGCAGATTCTGCTGCCGGACGAAGCGGCTGCTGACGCCTGGGTCAAGCGGCCCAACGAGGCTCCGCTATTCGGGGGGCGCTCGGCGCTGGGTCGAATGCTGTCCGGGCAGGTTGCCGACCTGTATGTCGTCCGCGAGTACCTTGACGCGCAACGCGGCGGCTGGGCATGACGCTTCCGATCACCTGTATCGAGTGGAAGCCATGCTGGAGGATTATCCCGAGTCGCTTTCCGCCCATTCAGCTGTTTGAGCGGGTGACCGAGCCGGACGATCTCGAGGCCATCTTCGAGCTTGAATCGCTGAGCAACCCGCGTCTGCGTGATCAAGTAGGTGAAATCAGCCTGGTTGCGCCAGAGGACAGGATCAGCGGCCCAGACACCAGCATCATCATGGCCGCCTTCACCCATCGCAACCCCGATGGCAGCCGGTTTAGCGATGGAACCTACGGCGTGTTCTATGCCGCCAGCAATCTCCAAACCGCAATCGCCGAAACCAGTTATCACCGCGAACGCTTCATGCGCGCGACCGCCCAGGGGCGCATGGAGCTGGACATGCGCGTCTACCTGGTCGACCTGGTCGGCGCGCTGCATGAGCTGCGCGGAAAACAGGATGCTTATCCTGACGTCTACGACAGGCACCACTACGCTGATGCTCAGCACCTGGCGAGATCGCTCAGAAATAACGGCTCGAACGGGATCGCCTACGACAGCGTGCGCCGCGAGGACGGCGAGTGCGTCGCCGTGTTCCGCCCACCCCTGCTCTCGAACCCCCGCCAGGAGCGACATCTATGCTGCGTCTGGGACGGGCGCCAGATCGTCACGGTGTATGAGAAGCGGGAACTGGATGGGTGAGGAGTGAGCGCGACAAAGTCTGGGTCCATATGCGACCGCCCGACCCATAGTCTATGGGTCAGCCGCCAGAATGGGTCTCAAAGTGGGCGCTATTAGGCCATCGCAGGCCTGAGCTCCGCCAGCCGCTCCAGAATCCGCCGGATATGCCCGTCTTCAATCACGCCGGCCCAGAAACCATCGCAGAACCGCTCACCGCGCACGCAGTAGGTCAGGACGGTTCTGATCTGGCTCAGATCGGCAGATTCGACGAAGCCTGGCTCCTTGAGCATCGGGCCGGCAGATGACGGGTCGTACTCGTAATCGTTCCAGCACGCGGCCGAAGCAGCCCGGAAAAATTCGACCACGACGCCAGCGTATTCCGGGTAAGGCCAAACACCGGGCTCGCCCGCGCCTCCGGCTCCGCCGTGCCAATTTTGGATGAGCGGCTGATCATCACTATAGAGGCGAGGGAGGAAGGCCAGCAGATCATCCATCTGCTCTCGACTCGGCAGTTCCGTGTTCATTGGCATTTGAGGCCCGGCTGGTCGGCACTGGCAATGCTACCGCAGTCCGTGCACCCGCCACGACTGGCGCAAACCCTGCTACCAATGGAGACCCGATTCATGGCCGCATTCACTGAAGGCGAACTGGCAATCCTGCAGAAAGCCACCTCCTTCGAGGAATGGAACGGTGCCGTGGCTGTGGTGATTGGCCATGGCGGCCTGAGCACTGCTTTTGCGCTCTGTTAGCAATGGGCGGCTTACCAGGCTGCGAGAGGTTCTGCTACCGTAGATGGAAAGCACGGCCAGCAGCCCGCCGACTCCCATGACAACCATCCTTGTCAGACGCATGATCCCCGCACCGATCGACGCGGTCTTTGCGCTGCTAAGTGACCATGCCGGCTACAGCGCGTTCAAAGGAATCAAAGACGCGCGCCTGCTCAAAGCCGGCAGCGACAGCCCCAACGGCCTGGGCGCGGTGCGCCGCATTGGTCTGGGCGCCGTCTGGTTTGAAGAAGAGATCACCGCCTTCGACCCGCCGCACCGGATGGACTACAAAATCCTGCGCTCACGCCCACCGATCGAACATCAACTGGGCAGTATCCGACTGCAGGAGACCGCGCAAGGCACAGAGGTGACCTGGACCTCCATGTTTCGAATCCGGATTCCGCTGATTGGACGGTGGATGTCCGGACCGGCGGCCAGGGCCGGTGAGAAAGCATTCGACGGGATGCTCAAGGCGATCGATGAGCGACTGGGGCGTTGAAAACCAGAAAGACCTATGGCGGTCTGGGGATGTACTTTTTCGCTCAATTACAAAAGGGGGGATTACCGGGCGTTGTCTGCTACCGGGGGGTCCGGTGGACATCCTGCAGAGTGGGGGCGCATAGAGGGGAACCCATCGGCCGGCACCAGCCATTGCGCGTAAACCCGGCCTGAATCAGCCCGACGAACGCGTAGTAGAATAAAACCCATGGTTGCCAATACCCGAGAAACCCTGCACACCCTGGCTGAGCAATTGCCGGAGGATGCGAGCATCGAAGACGTTATCGAGCGTCTGCGGTTTCTGAGCGCGGTGGAGGAAGGCAAGCGCGCAGCTGCCTGTGGGGAATTTGCCAGTGACGAAGACGTTCGCCGCGTGTTCGCCAAATACGGAGTCGAGGTTTGAAGCTACGCTGGACCCGGCTGGCCCTGGCTGACTTCCAACAAGCCCACGACCACATCGCCGAGGAAAATCCAGAAGCCGCCCGCCAGTCAGCCCAGCGCATCGTTGAGGCGACTGAAGTGCTGCTTCAGTACCCCCGTATTGGCCGTGTCGGTGAGGACGAGGACTCCCGCGAGTGGCATGTCGACAAAACTCCTTACCTGCTGATCTACTCGATCAAGGGTGACGTTATCGAACTCTGGCGTGTCTGGCACGAATTCCGGGACCCGAATACCCGCTGATTCTCATAGGGCTCTGAAGCGGTTCTCGAGGGCAGCTTTCGTGAACCACCCCCATCACGACAGCTACCAGGCGGC
>PXBD01000062.1 GCA_003565625.1 Gammaproteobacteria bacterium | reverse complement strand
GATCATGGCCGACCCGGCCTGGATCGGCAACCCGGTCGAGCAGGCCTGGTGGCAACTGGACGGCTCAGCCGTGCTCTATCGCGTTCGTCGGGATGAATCCGACCTGCGCGACCTGCGGCGGGTCGACCTCGCTGATGGCAGCGACGAACGGCTCGAGCCTGCCGATCAATCTGCTTTGGCCGGGGCCAACCCGGTGTTCCATGAAGGATCCGGACAAGTGCTTTTCTTGCGCGACGGCAATCTGTTCGTGGCGGCAACCGACGGCAGCGGGCAACGGCAGCTGACGCGCAGTCCCCAACACGATCGCCAGCCAGGATTCAGCCCGGAGGGACGCTATGCCCAGTTCCAGCGCGCTAACCAGTGGTGGCGTGTCAACCTGGCGACCGGCCTGACCTGGCCCGTGGCTGACCTGCGTTTTGCCGCTGATCCCGACGCCGAGCCCGAAGACAGCCTGGCACAGATGCAGCTCCGATTGTTTTCCAGCCTGCGCGAGGACGCCGAACGCGAACGCCAGCGGCGGACCGAACAACGCCGTGCCGCCGAGCAGGACCCGACCCGCTCGGCCGCGCCCTGGTATCTGGGCGATGAGGTCGAACCAGTCCGCTCCAGCCTTTCACCTGACGGCCGCTGGCTGCTGCTGGCGGTCAGACCGGCCGGCCATGACGAGGGGCGCAGTGGCCAGATGCCGCACTATGTGACGGTAGATGGCTACATAGACAGCGAAGAGGTACGCACCCGGGTTGGGCGCAACTCGCCGGCAGCCCAGTCGCTGTGGCTGCTCGATCTGGTAAAGCGCGAGCGCCACGAGATCGACATCTCGGCCCTGCCCGGCATCCAGGAAGACCCGCTGGCCGAACTCAAGGCGGCCCAGGAAACCGAGCCCCTGGCCGAGGGCGAAAACCGTGCCGTCAGTGTGATCGGCATGGCATGGCATCCGCGCGGTGAGCGCGCCGGGGTCATGCTCCGGGCCAACGACAACAAGGACCGATGGATCGCCACGATGGATCCGCAGGCGCCCGATCTCAATCCCCGCCATCGTCTGACCGACGCAGCCTGGATCAACTGGGCCTTCAACGACTTCGGATGGCTGCGCCAGAGCCAGAAGCTCTGGTTTTTGTCCGAGCAAAGCGGCTTTGCCCACTTTTACACCGTCGATGCCGAATCCGGTTCCGAGCATGCGCACACAGCGGGCGATTTCGAGGTCATGGACCCGGTCATCAGTGCCGACGGCGAACAGGTCTGGCTGCTGTCGAACCGCGCGCATCCGACCGAATACGACCTGTACCGCCTGGACCTGGACGGCGACGAACTGGTTCGCCTGACCGAGCAACGCGGAATCGAAGCTTTTACCGTCCTGCCGGGCCATGAGGATATTCTGGTGCGCTTCTCCCAGGCCTACCTGCCGGCCCAGGTCGGACTGGTAGCCGCCGAAGGCGGTTCGGTAGAGGCGCTGACCGATACCCGCAGCGAAGCCTTCCGCGCCATGGCATGGCAGCCGCCGGAAATCGTCGGCATCGAGTCCAGCCACGGCGCCGGGCCGATCTGGTCAAAGTTTTATCCAGCCCGGACCGACGCACCCGAAGGAGGCTACCCCCTGGTGCTGTTCGTGCACGGTGCCGGCTACCTGCAGAATGTCCATCACCGCTATCCGCAGTATTTCCGCGAGCAGATGTTCCACAACCTGCTGACCGAACGTGGCTATCACGTGCTCGACATGGACTTTCGAGCCTCGCGCGGCTACGGGCGCGACTGGCGCACCGCCATCTACCGCCAGATGGGCACTCCCGAGCTGGAAGACCTCATCGACGGCGCGAACTGGGTGATCGAGCAGCACGGCGCCAATCCGGATCGGATCGGACTCTACGGCGGGTCCTACGGCGGCTTCATGGCCTTCATGGCGCTGTTCAATGCCCCGGAAGTCTTCGCCGCCGGAGCAGCCTTGCGCCCGGTCACCGACTGGGCCCACTACAACCATCCCTACACATCGAACATCCTCAACACGCCCGAAATCGACCCGGAGGCCTATGCCCGGTCTTCGCCAATCGAATTCGCCGAAGGACTTCAGGGCCACCTCCTCATGACCCACGGCATGCTCGACGACAACGTGTTCTACCAGGACGTGGTGCGCCTGGCTCAGCGCCTGATCGACCTGGAAAAAGAGCACTGGGAACTGGCATCCTATCCGCTGGAACGGCATGGATTTCGGCGTCCTTCCAGCTGGCTGGATCAGTATCGTCGTATCCTGCAGCTATTCGAACGCACGATCGGAGAGGCTCCGTAAGCTCATGAACGTACTGATTACAGGCAACAGCAGCGGGCTCGGCCTGGGCTTTACCGAGGCACTGATGGATCGCGAGGCCATCGTCTGGGGCATGAGCCGGCGCGGCTGCCCGCTCAAACCCAGATACGATGACGTGATCCGCGATCGCCAGCAGGATCTCGGCGACCTCAACAGGCTGGCAGAAGGTCTGGATCGCCTGCTTTCAGACTGCCTCAGGCTGGATCTGGTCATCCTCAATGCTGGCATTCTTGGCCGTATCCAGGATCTGGCCGACACCGACGTCCATGATCTCGAGCACCTGATGCGGGTCAACGTCTGGTCCAACAAGCTGATTCTGGACTGGCTGATCGAACGCCAGCTCCCGGTCGACCAGGTCGTTGCCATTTCCTCAGGTGCTGCGGTCAACATGAGCTACGGCTGGGGAGCATATTCGCTTTCCAAGGCGGCCCTGAACAACCTTGTCCGGCTGTATGCCCACGAAATGCCCGACACCCATCTTCTGGCACTGGCACCCGGCCTGGTTGATACGGCCATGCAGGACTATCTGTGCGGCGAAGTCGACAGCGAAGAATTTCCGTCGGTGCAGAAACTCAAGGACGCGCGCGGAACCGAGCACATGCCCGATGGCCACGCGGCCGCCGAGCAAATCCTGGACTGTCTGCCCAGGCTGCGCGATCAAAGCCCCTCGGGCGACTTCGTCGATATCCGCCAGCTCTGAAAGCAGGTGGTGGCGTGATTCGCACAGGCTTTGCGTAGTAGGGGTCTGACACCCCATATTCCGAATGCTGGAGGTTTGACCGCTCATGGACTTCAAGATTGGTGAAATTCTTGGCCTGATGGCCAAGACCATGCCGTTTCTGGTCTTCCGCTTCCTGATCTACTTTGCCATTACCTTCTCCTACATCCTGCTCACCGGCATTGGTGCGGGAGTTGGTTACGGCATCGGCATGATTGGAGGGGAGCCCGGCGCCTTCAGCTTCTTTGGCGGCCTGGTCGGGTTCGGCATCATGTCGATCATCGCCTACATGCTGCGCGAGTACCTGCTCTACATGGTCAAGGCCGGCCACATCGCGGTGCTGGTCGAACTGATGGAGGGCAAGGAGCTGCCGCAGGGTCGCGGCCAGATCAACCACGCCCAGCAGGTGGTTCGGGAGCGTTTCGCCGAATCGTCGGTGCTGTTCGGCGTGGATCAGCTGATCAAGGTGGTGTTGCGCGCGTTCAACCGGATTTTCTTCACCGTCACCTCGTTCATCCCGATCCCCGGATTGCGCAATATCGTGAAATTCATCAACACGATCGTCAACCTGTCCTTGACCTACCTTGATGAGGTAATTCTGGCCTACAACATTCGCACCCGTGCCGAAAACCCCTGGGCCTCGAGCCGCACGGCCCTGATTCTCTACGCCCAGAACTACAAAGCCTTTCTGAAGAACGCGTTCTTCCTGGCCTTCATCATCTGGGGACTGACGCTGCTGGTCTTCCTGCTGATTCTCGGCCCGCTGATCGGCCTGGTCGCCGTCATGCCGGCGGTTGCAGGTCCCCTGACCCTGCTTTTTGCGCTGGTCTTCGCCTGGGGCGTGAAACAGTCGATCATCGAACCCATTGGCATGACTGCCCTGATGCAGGTGTTTTTCAAGGTGACCGAAGGCCAGGAACCCAACCCCGAATGGGAAAACAAGCTCGAAGGCGTATCGAAGAAATTCGGTGAATTCAGCCGCAAGGCCAGGGAGTGGGACGGGACATCCGGCGAGTCCGGCACGCCGGACGAACCGGCCCAGGGCGGCGGCGCGGTCTGAGCTTCAGCCCGCTGGCCCGGCGCCCCTTGTCAACGCCTTGACTGCCGTTCGCCACGGCAGCAAGGCGTTGCGTCGACGAGCCGGAAATCGCCCTACCGGTTGCAGCTGTCCGAGCGCGCCCAGCATTTCGTTGCCTGGAAGATCAGGCTCATCCAGCAAGGTACGGAAATGCTTCAACCCAAGTCCGACCTCGTCTACCGCACGGCCGGGCAGCCACTGGGTCAGCAGGGATGCCGATGCCTGGGTTACCGCACAGGCATCACCAGAAAAAGCCGCCTCCAGCACGCGACCATCGGCAACCCGCAACTCAAAAAGCAAATCATCTCCGCACGAAGCATCCTGACCTCGGGCCGAATGGGTGGCACCCGGTAGACGCCTGCGATTGTGAGGACAGCGATTGTGATCGAGAATGATGTCCTGATACAGGTGCTCGATCGCCATGGACGGCAAATCCAATGGGCGGTCAGGCCAGCATCTGGCGCGCCTGCTCCAGACCGTTCAGAAATACCTCGATCTCCGAGTGCAGGTTGTAGGCCGCAAACGAAACACGCGCCGTGGCAGGTACACCGAAAAACTGCATCACCGGCATGGCGCAGTGATGCCCGGTCCTCAGGGCCACGCCATGGTGATCAATAATCGTGCCCAGATCATTGGGATGCACACCGTCGAGCGTGAAGGAAATCACCGGACCCTTGTCGGCAGCCTGGCCGATGATGGTCAGGCCCTCTACCGCAGACATGGCTTGCGTGGCAAAGTCCAGCAACCGTTGTTCGTGCGCTTTCATGCGCTCGAGACCGGTCTCCTCCAGCCAGCGAATCGCTGCCGCCAAGCCGATCGCGCCGGAGATGTTCGGGGTTCCGGCCTCGAAGCGATGCGGAATGTCGTTATAGCTTGTGCCCTCGAAACTGACCCGGTTGATCATTTCGCCACCGCCCTGCCAGGGCGGCATCTGTTCCAGCAGGGCCTCGCGCGTCCATAATGCGCCGATCCCGGTCGGCCCGTACATCTTGTGGGCCGACAGGCAGTAGAAATCGCAGCCCAACGCCTGCACATCGACCACCTCGTGCGGCGTGGCCTGTGCGCCATCCACCAGCACGGGAATCCCCTGGCGTGCGGCCAGCGCGCAGATCTCGGCAACGGGATTGACCGTACCCAGCGCGTTGGAGACATGCACCACGCCGATCAGGCGCGTGCGCTCGCTGATCGCCTCGGCCAGACCGTCCAGCAGCAGCTCGCCGCGCTGGTTGATGGGCGCCACCTTGAGTACGGCACCGGTGCGCTCGCACAGCATCTGCCAAGGCACGATGTTGGCATGGTGTTCCATGTGGGTAACCAGGATTTCGTCACCCGGCTGCAGGCGCGGTGCCAGGTAGCTGTTGGCGACCAGGTTGATAGCCTCGGTGGTACCACGGGTAAACACGATTTCGCGCTCGGAGGCGGCGTTGAGGAATCGCCGCACGTCCTCGCGAGCCTGCTCGAATGCTTCCGAGGCTTCGACCGACAGCTGATGCACGCCACGGTGAACGTTGGCGTTGTAGCGTCGGTAGAAATCATCCATCGCCTCGATCACCGCCAGCGGGCGCTGCACCGTAGCCGCATTATCGAAATAGACCAGCGGTTTGCCGTGAACCTCGCGCGCAAGCACCGGGAACTGTTCGCGCAGCGCCATCACGTCAAGCTGGTCGCGGATTTCGGGACCAGCCCTATCCAGGGGGGGTACCGAAGCCATCACAACACCGCCTGTAATTCCTCAATCAGCCAGTTGCGGACGACTTCAGGCTCGGCCGTCTCCAGCGGTGCCGCGGCAAAGCCGAACTTGAGCAGCGCCATGGCATCTTCTGTTGGCAAGCCACGCGTGCGCAGATAGAACAGCGCCGAGTCCTCGAGCTGGCCGATGGTCGCGCCATGACTTGCGGTGACCTCCTCGGCATAAATTTCCAGCTCGGGCTTGATGTTGATGCGCGCCTTGTCGCTCAGCAGCAGGTTGGCAGTGTTGAGGTCGGAATGGCTGTCATCGGCACCGCGCTGGATGTGTATGCGACCATTGAAAACGCCAACACCACTGCCGTCGGCCATGATCCGGAAGGCTTCCCGGCTGGTGGTATGACCTACCTCATGGTCGATCGCGGTGTGCCAGTCGACATGCTGGCCGGAGTCGATGAACGCCACGCCATCGATTTCGCCGTTGGCGCCCTGCTCGAGAAGGTGCACGGCCAGATCCTGCCGCACCAGGCGACCGGCCAGTTCCAGCGCATGGCAACGATAATCGGCATCGGCCGACACCGAAACCCGGGTCCGCTGCACCCAGATGGATTCAGCATTGCGCCGATGAATCACATGTCGAAGGCGTGCCCCCCGCTGCAGTTCAATATCCTCGACGATGTTGACCAGGCCAGCGCCTTCGTCATGTTGCTGCTCGATCAATACGGCTTCGGCGCCGGTTGCCACATCGATGCGCAGGCGCGGATGGACAGCCGTCGCAAACCCGGCAGGCATGGTCAGCGCCAGCACCAGCGGCCGCTCAAGGGTGGATTCAATCACCAGGCGCCAGGCCTGCTCGAAGCGGGCCAGGTTCAGCCAGGCCATGGCACCGGCACGATCGCCGTAGTCGACGTTGACCAGCTCGGCAGGATCGAGCGGTTCCAGGCGCACGCCTGTCGGCAGCTCGGCCGGCGGATTGCGCAGCACACCGCCGTCGAAATGGATCACGTCGGCGGCGAACGGCAGGGCTTCGGGAGCCCCGGCGGACTCACCCTGCCCCGAACCCAGCTCGCGTTTTTCCAGCAGCCGCAGCGAGGTGTATTTCCAGGCCTCGGTCTTGAGGTCCGGGAAGCCGTGCTGCATGAGGCGTTGGTGGGCCCGCCGCCGGATGTCGGCGTAGCGGTCTTCGGCAAGAGCGGCTTCCGGGGCCAGTTGTTCCAGCAATGCAGACATGATCAGGCCTCGCTGGTTTCTTCCAGGAACGCGTAGCCTTCGGCCTCGAGCCGCTCGGCCAGTTCCTCACCACCGCTTTCGACGATGCGGCCGTCGGAAAGCACATGAACCCGATCCGGCGTCAGGTAATCCAGCAGACGCTGATAGTGGGTAATGACCAAAAACGAGCGCTTGCCGTCGCGCTGGGCGTTGATGCCCTCGGCAACCAGCTTCAGGGCGTCGATATCCAGGCCGGAGTCGGTTTCGTCAAGAACGGCCAGCTTGGGCTGCAACACGGCCATCTGCACGATTTCGTTGCGCTTCTTCTCGCCGCCGGAAAAGCCTTCGTTGACCGCCCGCTTGAGCAGGGCCTCGTCCATTTTCAGGCTCTTGAGCGATGCCCGTACGGTCTTGAGAAAGTTCATCGAATCGACCTCTTCCTCGCCGCGCGCCTTGCGTTGGGCATTAAGCGCCGAGCGCAGGAAGTAGGCGTTGTTGACGCCGGGGATCTCTACCGGGTACTGGAAAGCCAGGAACAGGCCGGCCGCGGCGCGCTCCTCGGGTTCCATTTCGGCAAGGTCCTCGCCCTCGAATTCCATCGAGCCGTCGGTCACTTCGTAACCATCGCGGCCAGCGAGCGCGTAGCCCAGGGTGGACTTGCCCGAACCATTCGGACCCATGATCGCGTGCAGTTCCCCCGGACCAATCTCCAGATCCAGGCCTTTGAGAATTTCTTCGTCGCCAATGACAACATGCAGATTATTGATCTTCAACATATTTTTAAACCAACCAAAGATGAATGCAGAGTAACGCAAGTTAAAATTCAAAGAGCCACCGACACACGTTGCCCGTGGTCTGGCCGCAGATGCCGCATACCAACGCGATTTCCATCCGCGTTGATCTGCGTTCAGCTACGGTTCCGTCATGTTCCGACTCTAGCCGACCGCTCCTTCCAGCGAGATTTCCAGCAGCGCTTTGGCCTCGACGGCGAACTCCATCGGCAACTCCTTGAACACTTCCTTGCAGAAGCCATCAACGATCATCGCCACCGCGTCTTCCTCGTCGAGCCCGCGTGCGCGGCAATAGAACAACTGATCTTCGCCGATGCGCGAGGTGGTAGCCTCATGCTCGATCTTGGCCGAGGCATTGGACGACTCGATGTAGGGGAAGGTATGCGCCCCGCAGGTCTTACCGATCAGCAGGGAATCGCACTGGGTATAGTTGCGCGCGTTGTCGGCGCGCCGGGCCATGCGCACCAGGCCACGGTAGCTGTTGTTGCTTTTGCCGGCCGAAATCCCCTTGGAGATGACCTTGCTGGTGGTGTTCTTGCCCAGGTGAATCATCTTGGTGCCGGTATCGGCCTGCTGGTGGTTGTGGGTCAGTGCCACCGAGTAAAACTCGCCCGCCGAGCGGTCTCCGCGCAAGACGCAGGAAGGATATTTCCAGGTGATCGCCGAGCCGGTCTCGACCTGGGTCCAGGAGATCCGCGAATCATCCTCGCGACAGTCGCCGCGTTTGGTCACGAAGTTGTAAATGCCGCCCTTGCCGTTTTCATCGCCCGGGTACCAGTTCTGCACGGTCGAGTACTTGATCTGGGCTTTCTTGAGGGCGACCAGTTCCACCACCGCAGCATGCAACTGGTTCTCATCGCGCATCGGTGCCGTGCAGCCTTCCAGGTAGCTGACATGACTGCCCGGCTCGGCCACGATCAGGGTCCGCTCGAACTGCCCCGTGTCGCGCGCGTTGATGCGGAAGTAGGTCGACAACTCCATCGGGCAGCGCGTGTCCCTGGGAATATAGACAAACGAGCCGTCGGAAAAGACGGCCGAATTCAGCGCCGCAAAGTAGTTGTCGGTGTAGGGCACGACCGAGCCAAGATATTCGCGCACCAGGTCAGGATGGTCCTGGACCGCTTCGGAGAAGCTGCAGAAAATCACCCCGGCTTCCTTGAGCTCCTTCTGGAAGGTGGTGCCAACGGAAACCGAATCGAATACCGCATCGACCGCAACGCCGGCCAGACGAGCGCGCTCGTGCAGCGGCACGCCGAGCTTGTCGAAGGTCTCGAGCAACTTGGGATCGACTTCATCCAGGCTCTTGGGGCGGTCTTTCTGCTTGGGCGCAGAGTAGTAGTGAATCTTCTGGAAGTCGATCGGCGGCAGGTTCAAATGTGCCCAGTTCGGCCCGACCATGGTCTGCCAGTGATGAAACGCCTTGAGCCGCCATTCCAGCAGCCATTCCGGCTCGTCCTTCTTGGCCGAGATCATCGCGATGACTTCTTCATCCAGCCCCGCCCGCATCCGGTCGGACTCGATGTCGGTGTAGAAACCGGCCTTGTAGCGCTGCTGAATGACTTTTTCGACTTGCTGTGCTGTCTGATTCATAAACTTCTTCCCGAAACTGGGTTTACATGATCTTGAAAGTGGCTGCCGGCCGCAGGGCAGTACCTGGCGGGACCGGCTGGTAGAGATCGCTGAGCGTCAACACCTCCAGCGCCTGTTCCACGGCCTGCCCGATGCGCTGCCAGTTACCGCGCAGCGTGCACTGCGACTCGTGCGCACACAGCCCCTGCTCAAGACTGCATTCGGTCAGTGCAATCGGGCCTTCCATGGCGCGCACGATCGAGGCGACCGACAACTCCTCCGGCGCCTGAGCCAGTTGGTAGCCGCCGTTGACACCGCGGACCGAGCGCACCAGGCCAGACTTGGCGAGCGTTTTAAGCACCTTGGCCGTGGTCGGCAACTCCAGGCGGGTGTCTTCCGCCAGTTGACTGGCCGAGACGCAGTCCTGCTCTCGCCTGGCCAGAGCGGCCATCAGCACCGTGGCGTAGTCAGTCAATTTGCTGATTCTCAACATCTCGCTCGCCGCCTTCGACAGGGTTTTTATCTTGCTGGTGGATATTATGCTGATGCCACGTCAACGAAACAAGACCAAATTGGTATTAATTTGACTGAGCCCGCTCCACTACCCGGCGCAAACTTGGAAAAACCGGGATCGACACGATCCTGAACTTGCAGTAGGGTTGCCTGAATTGTGAAGCATTGTCGGTAACACATGAACAGCGACCCGTATTCCTTTTCCTTCAGCCTGCCGGCACAGTCGCGCCGGCAGCCACCCCCTGCCCGCTACATTGCCCGACCTTTCGAGGCCCGGCCGGTGGGTCAGGAGACCCTGATCCTGGCCGCCGGCGCCGACACGACGGTGCGCGCGCCGCTGTTCTACGCCCAGATGCTGGCCCACTGCGACTGCTTCCGCACCCTCGACGAGCACGCCGACTCCGTGATCCAGAGTTTCGGTCTTCCCGCGGAGCAGCGCCCGGCCGTGCGCCAGGGACTGGCCGGGCTGGTCGAGCGTGATTTGCTGCGCGATGAGCAGGCCGTGTTCGCCGGCCTCGAGGCCCACGAAACCAGGGCCGACACCGAGCCGGGGCCGCTGCGTACCCTGTGTATTCGAACCTGTGAGCGCGCCGGCGACCTGAAGCGCCTGCTGGCCAGCCTGGACCGGCATCTGGCAGAGGCCGACCTTGAACGGGTGTTGATTCTCGACGACGGGCGCGATCCCGACCAAGTCCGCGCCACGACTGATGTGATCGCCACCGCCCGCGGTACTTTGGCGGTGGAACTGATCCACATCGACCGCGGCGCGCGCGCCGAGCTGGTCCAACGCATGGCCAGCCGTGCCGGAGTCGAACTGTCCCGGCTGCAATGGCTGATCGAAGGCGGCGACGACGACCCCGCAGCGAGCTACGGCGCCAACCTCAACCTGGCGCTTTTGCTCACCGCCGGCGAGCGTTTCCTGATGATCGACGACGATGCCACGCTCGACCCCTTCGTTCTGGCCCCGCCCGGCGATGGTCTGAGCCTGCGCGTCGGGCACGATTTCCAGGTTCGTTTTCCCGACCCGGCGCGGCCGGTAACCGAACAGCACGAAGCGTTGGAGGTCAACCCCGTCGCGGTCCACGAAGCTGTCCTTGGCGCGCCCGTGGCGGCGCTGGCCAGGAAGCACGGACTGCAGGACGGGCACCTGCTGGCCGACCTGTCACCACAGATGATCCACGACTTCAGCGCCCGACCACGCGTGCGCCTGACCACCAACGGCACCCTCGGCGATTCGGGCACGGGCAGCATGCTTTGGCTCTATACCCTACCGCCCGAGCAGCTCGCCCCCTGGCAGGAAAGCGAAACGGCCTATCGCCGGCTGGCCTTCAGCCGTCGGGTCGCACGCACGACACTCGAGACCCAGATCGCTTCCAGCATCTCGCTGATGACCACGACCCTGACCGGGGTCGACAACCGCGAGCTGCTGCTGCCGGTGCCGGCCAAGGGACGAGGCGAGGACCTGATCTTCGGGATTGGCATCCGGTTTCTCTATCCCGGCACCCCCTGCTGCGCCTTCCCCTGGATGCTCCCGCACCGGCTGGAGCAGCGTCGGCAGTGGCAGGACGAGGATCTGCAGCGCCGCCAGGGTGCCGGTCTGACCGGCTTCATCGGCTCGGCAATCGAAGACCTGGCCGACGCGCGCCTGCCCCAGGAACCCTTCGCCCGCTCGGCGGTGCTGGCCGAATGGATGCAGCGACTGGGCGACATGAGCCAGCCCGAGCTTGTCGAGGATCTGCGCCGACACCTGCTGCAAAAACGCGCAGACCTGGCCGCCCAGGTGCAAAAAACCCTCGACGGACTGACTCACCTGCAGGCGCCTTCCTGGCTCCGACAGGATTTTGCCGCCATTATCGAGCGCCATTGCCAGATCCAGCCGGACGAAACCGAGCGCCTGCAGTCCCTGGCGCCAGCAGTGCAGCGCTTTGCAAGCAGCTACGGCGCGGCGCTCCCGACCTGGCTGACCACCTGGCGCTGGGCTGCCGGCGTGGACGCACTGCAGGAGCTTCAGTGAGCGATACCAGCCGGCGCGAGGCGGCCCAACGCTGGGCTGCACAACAGCTGCCAACCGCAACCTGGCAGTCCGAGGCGATCTCTTCGGATGCCAGCTTTCGGAGCTACTACCGCCTGCGCGGTGAGGATGCCTCGTTCGTGGTCATGGACGCCCCGCCCGAACATGAACCGGTGGCACCCTTTCTCGACATCGCAAAGCGCCTGCGGGCAGCCGGCCTGCATGCGCCCCGGGTGCTCGCCCACGACGCGGAACAGGGCTTTGTGCTGCTGGAAGATCTGGGCAATCAGCCATTCCATCTCGCCCTGTCGCCGGATAACGCCGATGTCCTGTTTCGCGATGCGCTGAGCGCCCTGACCTGCATGCAGGACCGGGTCAACCCGGACGCTTTGCCGACCTACGAGGCCGGCCGCCTGCTGCAGGAACTGGCCCTGTTCACCGACTGGTTCCTTGAGAAGCACTGGCGGGTGACACCCAGCGATGCCGAGCTCGATGACTGGGATCTGCTCTGTGCCCTGCTGATCCGCTGGGCGCTGGATCAGCCGCAGGTGTTCTGCCACCGTGACTACATGCCGCGCAACCTGATGATCAGCGAACCCAATCCAGGCATCATCGATTTTCAGGATGCCGTGCTCGGTCCGATCAGCTACGACCCGGTCTGCCTGTTTCGAGACGCCTTCCTGAGCTGGCCGAACGAGCGCGTGGATGCGTGGCTGGAGAGCTACCGCCGGCAGGGCCTGGCGGCCGGATTGCCGCTGCCGAGCTCGCCCGATCTTTGGCGTCGGACCTGCGACTTGATCGGCGTGCAGCGCCACCTCAAGGTCATCGGCATCTTCGCCCGCATCCGCTACCGGGACGGCAAACCCCGGTACCTGCAGGACACCCCCCGTTTTTTTGCCTACCTGGAGTTCGCCATCGCTCGCAACCCCGAACTGGCGCCCCTGGCGAGGCTGCTGGCGGCCTGGCGTCGCCGCTCGCAAGCAAGCCGGTGAACGTCATGATCCTGGCCGCCGGTCGGGGCGAGCGCCTGCGCCCCCTGACCGACCGGATTCCAAAGCCGCTGATCGAGGTCGGCGGCAAGCCCCTGGTCGTGCACCACCTGGAAGCTTTGGCCGCGGCTGGTTTCCAGCGGGTCGTGATCAACACGGCCTGGCTGGGAGAGCAGATCGAACAGGCCCTTGGCGACGGTCAGCGCTGGAACCTGAGCATTGTCTATTCGCGTGAACCCGAGGGTGCGTTGGAAACCGCCGGCGGCATCGTCCAGGCACTACCGCTGCTCGGCGATGACCCGTTTCTCGTCATCAGCGCAGATATCGTCTGCGACTACCCGCTGGAGCAGCTCAAGGGCCTGCGCCCGGAAGGCCTGGGTCATCTGGTCATGGTGGACAGCCCGGACCATCACCAGCAAGGCGATTTCCGGCTCGATGCCGGCGGAAAACTGCGTCATGGCTCGCCAGCCCTGACTTTCAGCGGCATCGGCGTCCTCCGCCCCGAGCTTTTCGATGGTTGCTCGTTTGGACGCCTCGCCCTGCGTCCGCTGCTGGAGCGCGCGCTGGCCGAGGACCGATTGAGCGGGGAACGCCATGCGGGCCTTTGGTCGGACGTCGGCTCGCCGGAGCGACTGCAGGCAATTCGCCGCCAACATTGCGATGATCGCAGCCAAGGGCTACACTTTCCCCCCTGACTTTCAGGATCCGCGACATGAGCATCAACATCGGAATCATCAAGGAATCCGCCGATGGAGAGCGGCGGGTTGCTCTCGATCCACCGACCGCCGGCAAACTGTCCCAGGCAGGGCACAAGATCCTGCTGCAGGCAGGTGCCGGCGCCGAAGCCGGGCATCCGGACGAAGTCTGGAAGGACGTCGAAATCGTTTCCGACGGCCCCGCGCTGGCCGCCCAGTGCCAGGTGCTGCTGAGCGTACGCCGACCCTCGGCTGAGGTACTTGCAGCCCTGCCGGAAGGCGCCCTGGTCATCGGCGGCCTGGCGCCTTACGGTGAATTTGACGAGTTGAAAACAGCAGCCGAGGCGGGCATTTCTCTGATCAGCATGGAGCTGGTGCCGCGCATCACCCGCGCCCAGGCCATGGATATCCTCTCCTCTCAGGCGACCGTGGCCGGTTACAAGGCGGTCATCATTGCCGCCGACATCGCGCCGCGACTGTTTCCGATGCTGACCACCGCTGCCGGCACGCTCAGGCCGGCCAAGGCCGTGGTCATCGGAGCCGGTGTTGCCGGCCTGCAGGCCATTGCCACCGCCCGCCGTCTCGGGGCCCAGGTCGAGGCCTACGACATCCGCGCGGCGGCCCGCGAGCAGGTCGAATCGCTCGGGGCGAAGATGATCGATACCGGGGTCGATGCCGAGACTGAAGGCGGTTATGCGCGCGAATTGACCGACGAAGAGCGTGCCCAGCAGGCCGAAGCGCTGGCCCGCCATCTGGCGCGTGCCGACATCGTCATCTCGACGGCTGCCATTCCCGGCCGGCCGGCGCCAAAAATCATCACCGAGGCCATGGTCACCGACATGCAGCCGGGCAGCGTCATCGTCGACATCGCTGCCGAAACCGGCGGCAACTGCGAATTGACCAAGGCCGGAGAGATCGTCAATGTGGGCGGCGTGCTGGTGGTCGGCCCGACCAACCTGCCCAGCAAGGCCCCGCTGCATGCCTCCGAGATGTACGCCAAGAACGTGAACAACCTGCTGGCCCTGATGATCAAGGATGGTGAACTGGTCATCGATACCGAAGATGAAGTCATTGCCGGCTGTCTGCTATCGCATGGCGGCCAGGTGGTGCATGAAAAATTCAAGGGAGAGGAATGATGGAAGGCTGGATTGCACTGTACATCTTCATGCTGGCGGCGTTTACCGGGATCGAGGTCATTCGCCGCGTCCCGGCCATCCTGCACACTCCCCTGATGTCGGGTTCCAACTTCATCCACGGCATCGTCGTGGTCGGCGGCATGGTGGTGCTCGGCATGGCTGATACCACGGCCGAGATCGTGGTCGGGTTCATCGCGGTGTTCCTTGGCGCCGGCAACGCCGTCGGCGGCTACGTCGTTACCGACCGCATGCTGGAAATGTTCAAGTCTTCCGACAAGACCAAGGACAAGGGCTGAAAACCATGATCCCAGGAGCCGAATTCATCGTACCCGCGGCCTACTTTGCTGCCGCGATCCTGTTCATCTACGGACTCAAGGGCATGAGCTCGCCGGTCACGGCGCGCCAGGGCATGATCTGGGCCGGTGTGGCCATGCTGCTGGCCGTTGTGGTGACGTTTATCCACCCCAAGGTCGAGGGCAACTACGGGCTCATGCTGATCGCCCTGATCTCGGCCTCGGGGCTGGCCTGGTGGTGGGCCCGAATCGTGGCCATGACCGACATGCCGCAGATGATCGCCCTGTACAACGGTATGGGCGGCGGGTCTGCTGCCGCCATTGCCGGGGTCGAATTGCTCAAGCTTCACTCCGGACAGGCCGAGATGGTCCCTACCACCCTGCTGGTGGCCAGCTTCGGCGCGATCATCGGCTCGATTGCCTTCTCCGGCTCGCTGATCGCATTTGCCAAACTGCAGGGCTGGATGCGCAAGACCTGGCGGTTCCCGAGCCAGCAGATGGTCAACCTGATCGTTTTCGGGATCACGATTTTGCTGGGGGTGATCATTTTCTTCGCCGGCCCGAATCCATTCCTGCTGGTGCTGTTTTTCGGCTTCGCGCTGGCCGCGGGTGTGCTCATCACCATCCCGATCGGCGGGGCCGACATGCCGGTCATCATCTCGCTGTACAACGCCCTGACCGGGCTGGCCGTGGGCTTCAAGGGCTACGTGCTCGAAATCCCGGCCCTGATGATTGCCGGTATTGTGGTGGGCGCGGCGGGCACCATGCTGACCCAGCTCATGGCCAAGGCCATGAACCGCACGCTGGGCAACGTCCTGTTTGCCGGTTTCGGCAAGGCCGATGAAGACGCAGGCGGCAGTGAAACCACCGGCGAGATGCGCTCGATCGACGCCACCGATGCCGCCATTCAGATGGCCTATGCCGAGAAGGTCATCATCGTCCCCGGCTACGGTCTGGCCGTTGCCCAGGCCCAGCACAAGATCTGGGAAATGACCGAGTTGCTGCAGTCGCGCGGGGTCAAGGTCAGCTTTGCCATCCACCCGGTGGCCGGACGCATGCCCGGCCACATGAACGTCCTGCTGGCCGAAGCGGGCGTGGACTACGAAATGATCCACGATCTCGAAGACATCAATGCACAGTTCCCGAGCACCGATGTTGCGCTGGTGATCGGCGCCAACGATGTCGTCAACCCGGCCGCTCGCAAAGATCCGTCCAGCCCCATTTTCGGCATGCCGATTCTGGATGTGGACAAGGCCAAGAACTGCATCGTGATCAAGCGCGGCCAGGGAACCGGATTCTCCGGGATCGAGAACCTGCTGTTCTTCGAAGACAACAACCGCATGCTCTACGGTGACGCCCAGAAAGTCGCCCAGCAGCTGATCGCCGGCATCAAGTCACTGGGGTAAAATGAGAACGCTGCCGGGCTCGATCCGGCAGCATTTTGGCCTGCAGCTGTGTTAGTGTAGTAACACACCATATCCGTAGTCCCCGGAGACGCGCCATGAACCGACTGATCCCCTGCCTTGCCATCCTGTTCCTTGTTGCCTGCGGTGACAGCACCAACGAGACCGCTCAGGAAACCACCCCGCCCTCACCGGCAACCCAGAGCGTCAGCCAGACCGCCGACGAGCCGGGCCCGGTCGCCGACCTGCTGGCCCGCATCGACGCCGAGCCGGCCATGCTGTGGCTTAGCCTGGAACCCTTGCCCGCAGTGCTGCTCGACCGCTTGTGGCAACAACTGTCACTGGCCAGCGACCTGAATGAACAGGTCTATGAAGAAATGGCCGAAACCACCGAGGATCCGCTGCTGCGCGCGCTGTTCAATGAGTTCTCCACCTTGAACTCGCCCGAAGCCTGGGCTGAGCGCGGAATTGCCATTGAAGGGGTGGCCGCTGCCCATAGCGTTGGCCTGTTCCCGCTGCTGCACTGGGAATTGAGTGATGCCGACGCGTTCGCCGCCACCCTGGCCCGCCTGGAAGAAGAGTCCGAGACCACCTTGCCGCGCCGCGAAATTGACGGCGAGGAGTTGCTCTGGCTGCCGCTGGACGACCTCGGTATGGCCTTGCACCATGACGAGCAGTTTGTGACCGTCGGCCTGGTCGCCGATCGGCCCGACCTTCTGCGTCGGGTTGCCAACCTGGACAAGCCCCAATCAGCGCTGCAAATTGCGCAGGTCAACGCATTCAACTCGGCCCGCGGCCTGCGTAACGACAACGCGGGTTTTGTCGATTTCCAGCGCCTGGTCGGGCAATTGCTCGACGGCGAAGACGAGTGGCTGGTAGCCGCGCGCGCACAAGGCCCGCTGGCGGAATTGGCCGGTGACGCAGCCTGTCGCGCCGAACTGGAAGCACTTACCGGCACCTTCCCGCGCAAGGTCTTCGGCACCACTCAGGCTGACGAGCGCTCGATGAGCGTCCTTGCCCGCTTCGAAACCAGTCCGGATTTCGGACGCAGACTGGCCGCCCTGGCCGACAGCCCGCTTGCCCTGGAGACCGAAAATGCCGGCCTGCTGTACGTCGGGCTGGCTTTCAACATCGTCGCGGGCAGGGACTTCGCCCGCGACCTGGTCGCCGGCTGGGTCGAGACCCCCCCCGAGTGCTTTCTGTTTGCCGGCGTGGCTGAACAATCCGGCGATTGGCAACTGGCTCTGAACCGGCCGATTCCGCCGTTGGTGACCAACCTGCACGGTCTGCGCCTGCGCATCGACACACTCTCTCTGGCGGACGGAGAACTGGCCGAGCTGGCTGGTACCGTTGCCCTGTTCATGCGCAACCCGCAGATGATGCTCGGCATGGCGCAGATGTTTTCGCCGGAACTGGCTGCCCTGGATCTGCGCCCGGGCGGTGACCCGCAGCCGCTGCCGCCCGGCCTGGTGCCCAATCTGGATGGAATCGCAGCCTGGCTGGGACTGAGCGAGGCCGGCCTGGGTCTGGCTATGGGCGACGACAGCCGCCTGCCCTCCGCTCTGGAGGCCGGCTCATCGGATCGCCATATTTTCGCCGGCGGGGTGGACCTGAGTGCCTACAGCGAACTGATGCAACTGGGTCTGGCCAACGTGCCCGGTGGACAGCAGCAAGCGGCCGAAGCCGCCGAGACCATGGAGTTACTGGCCGCGATCTACAGCTACCTGCACAAGTCGGTGGCCCTGAGCGAAGACGGCATCGACTTTCTGTTCGGATTCGAAATCGCTGACTGATGTGCTCCATACTCGGCCTGTTCGATATCCCGCCCGGCCAGTCTGATCTGCGCGCGCTGGCGCTGGAGGCTTCGCGCCTACAGCGCCATCGTGGCCCGGACTGGAGCGGTGTCCACGTCAGCGACCGGGCCATCCTGGCCCATGAGCGCCTGGCCATCGTTGATATCAATTCAGGCGCCCAGCCGCTTTATTCACCCGATGGCCAGATCGCCCTGGGCGTCAACGGCGAGATTTACAACCACCGCGAATTGCGCAAGAGCTGTCCGAACTTCGAGTTCCAGACCGGTTCGGACTGCGAGGTCATTCTGGCACTGTACGAGCGCGACGGCGCGGAGTTCCTGAACCTTCTCAACGGCATCTATGCCTTCGTGCTGTGGGATGAGACGCGCGCACGCTACCTCATCGCGCGCGATCCGATCGGGGTGATGCCCCTGTATTACGGACGCGATGAGGACGGTAAACTCTGGGTGGCCTCGGAGATGAAGGCGATCGAGCCCTGGTGCCGCCAGGTCCAGGCGTTCCCGCCCGGTCATCTGCTGGATTCCGAAGAAGGCGAAGTCCGGCGCTGGTATCACCCGGTCTGGCGCGACTTCGAAGCCGCCGATGACCCGGCCAGCCCGGCCCGGCTGCGCGAGGCGCTGGAGCAGGCAGTGCATCGTCAGCTGATGTGCGACGTGCCCTATGGCGTGCTGCTATCCGGCGGGCTGGACTCCTCACTGGTCGCAGCCATCGCCCAGCGCTATGCCGACAAGCGCATCGAGTCCGACGACACCGAAGCGGCCTGGTGGCCGCGCCTGCATTCGTTCGCCATCGGCCTGGAGGGCTCGCCGGATCTGGCCGCTGCACGGATTGCCGCCAAAGCCATCGGCACCCTGCATCACGAGTTTCACTACACCATCCAGGAAGGACTGGACGCGCTCGAAGACGTCATCCGTCATATCGAGACCTTCGATGTGACCACCATCCGCGCCTCCACACCGATGTTCCTGCTCGCCCGCCGGATCAAGGCGATGGGCATCAAGATGGTCATGTCCGGCGAAGGTGCCGACGAGATTTTCGGCGGCTATCTGTACTTCCACAAAGCTCCGGACGCGCGCGCTTTCCACGAGGAAACCGTGCGCAAGATCGACAAGCTCAACCTGTATGACTGCCTGCGCGCCAATAAATCCATGGCCGCCTGGGGGGTGGAGGCACGCGTGCCTTTTCTCGACCTGGAGTTCCTGGAAGTGGCCATGCGCATGGACCCGGCGGCCAAGATGGCCGGCCCCGGCAAGCCGGAAAAGGCCATCCTGCGCCAGGCCGGCGTTGGCCTGCTGCCCGACGAGATCCTGTGGCGGCAGAAGGAACAGTTCTCCGACGGTGTCGGCTATGGCTGGATCGACGCGCTCAAAAACCATGCCGAAGAACGCGTCAGCGACCGCGAACTGGCCGAGGCCGGCCAGCGCTTCCCGCTCAACCCGCCGATCACCAAGGAGCAGTACCTGTACCGGCGCATCTTCGAGCGCCACTTCCCGTCGTCATCCGCGGCCGCCACGGTTCCCGCCGGCCCGTCGATTGCCTGCTCCACGCCCGAAGCACTGGCCTGGGACGAGGGCTTTGCGACCATGGCCGATCCGTCGGGACGAGCCATGCGCGGAGTACATCAGGACAGCTACTGACCAATACCGGTCGATGCGGCTACAACTGCTTCAGCGTTTCGCGAATGAGCGGCACCGATAGCGCCCGTCGTTCACTCAGGGCGCGGGCCACAAGTTGCTCAAGCAGTCGGGCCAGGCCGCCCGGACTGCGCGGACCGCGGGTCACCAGATAGTCGGCCGCACCGCGTCCCAGAACAACTTCATTTTCAGCCACCAGACAACGAACCAGGGAGAGCAAGTCGGCTTGCCCCAGGGGCTTGATGGTCAGGCGCACGGCCTGACCCAGCCTGGAAATAAGGTCCGGCAGCTCGAAGCCGGACCGCCCGGCACCGCTCATGAGGACCCCGGTTCGCCGGTCGCGCCAACGATTCAGGGCATTGAACAGCAACCGCTCGCCGGCCGCGTCCCCGGCCAGCGCATCAATATCGTCCAGGACAACAAAATTCCCATCGGTCTGATCGAGCAGCGGCCAGTGCGCAGGGGCCGCCAGCGCCATGAATTTTGCGTCCAGGTTCTGCCTGACCAGGCTGGAGAAGCTTGCTGAGAGCAGATGAGTCCGGCCGCTGCCCGGCGGGCCGGCGAGGAAATACCACTGTCCGGCCTCCAGTCCTCCGGAAAGACTATCGACCACCGACCGGTTGGGTCCGGCAACGAAATTGTCGAAGCCCGGCCGGCGCGGCGGCTTGAGGGCCAGCGGAATCTGCAGGCTTGCCATCGTTAGAACTCGGCTTACGAGCGGTCGCGTCGCCGCCGGCTGATGGTCGCCGCGCGCAGGCTCCACAACCAGACATACTGCACCAGGGTCGCCACGCCCAGAACCACCACCATCCACTCCAGCCCCACCTGGCCCTCGGGCGGCAGCGGAAATCCGGCCAGGTAGATCAGCACATACCACATCAAGAACACCTGGCAGAAGGTGTTGAAGCGCGACAGCTGGGTCGGCTCGGCTTCCAGCCGCTCAAAGCGCAGATGATAAATCCAGCCGCCTATGACAATCACCAGGTCGCGGCCGATCACCAGCGCCACCAGCCACCACGGCAGATAGGACAGCCACGCCAGGGTCAAATAGCTGGACATCATCAACAGCTTGTCCGCCGCCGGGTCAGCGAGACCGCCGAAACGCGTCTGCCAGCCGAAACGGCGCGCCAGCCACCCGTCGAGCAAATCGGACAAACCCGCAAACACCGCCACCGCCAGCGCCCATCCGTAGGCATCTGCCAGCAGCAGCAGAACCAGCGGCGGCACCGCCAGAATGCGCCCCACCGTCAGGGCGTTGGGCAGCCAGCTGAAATTCACCGGGCCAGGCGCACGATCAGGGCACCATCTGCGCGGCGATCGATCACATCGAGCACCGCACCGATTGCCAGCGCGTCTTCAAAACCTGGTCCTGTCAGATCCAACTCAAAATCCACCCGATTGTCCCGGGCGGCCATCACGCGCAGGTCGGCCACCACACTCAGCGACGACAGGTATCGCACCACTTCAGCATATTGCACTTCCTCGTCGATCCCCTCGACCAGGATTCGCCGGGTACCTCCTTCCAGACCGGGAAGGACGCCGAACCGGTCCACCAGCGTCGCCAGCAAGCGCTCCATGCCCGCGCTCAGGGCCTGCTCACGGGACGACGCCGGACTCTGCAAGCCAGCATCACGACCCTCCAGGCGCCAGAACCAGCGCCCCTCCCAGCCAGCCTGGGTCTGACGCAGATCCAGCATGGCGATCAGGCCAGCCCCATAGCGAAGCGCGCTGGGCTCAGCCGAATCGAGAAACCCGCCGCGAATGTCGATCGCTTCGATCTCGGCCAGATCCTGGAGATCTCCCAGGGGACGAACAATATCCAGACCCAGCCGTCGCGCCTGTTCGGCGATGTCGGCCTCGAGTGCCGGATCGGCGTCCAGACCAATGCCCTCAGCACTTTCTACCGCCAGCCAAAGCAGGATCGAAGGTCGCTCTCGGCCCAGCCTGGGCAGGTTGCGTTCGGCCAGCAGGGCATCTACGCCCTGCGGATCGAAATCTACCTGCAGGCGCACTTCCTCGCGCAAACCCGAACCCTCAGCATCGGAACGCTGGCGCCGCACCCGCTGCTCGCTAAGAACCAGCAGTCGAAGCTGCGAATCCGCCAGCCCGAACCGATCGACCAGCGAATCTCCGACTTCGCCGGTCAGCCGCACCAGCACTTCGTCAAGGGCCCGCGCAAGCGCTGTGGCCCCGGCGCGTTCGTCCACGGCCAGCGCGCTTTCCCCGGTATACAGGTCACTGGCCAAGGCAAACGCTGACCCGATCGACAGGGCCAGCAGCAAGAAAACCGACAGAACGGGGCGCGTTGACATAAGTGCCGAAAAGATACCACAGCGCCCCTGCCACGGCCCCGGCGATCGGTGACAATATTCACTGCTCCAAAACCAGCAGGATTTTCCATGAGTGACGCCAGACCGAAGCCCCTGAGCTACCGGGATGCAGGGGTCGATATCGATGCCGGCAACGCCCTGGTGGACCGCATCAAACCGCTGGTGGCCGCCACCCGCAGACCCGAGGTCATGACCGGGCTGGGCGGTTTTGGCGGCCTGTTCCATCTCGGCAGCCGCTACCAAGACCCGGTGCTGGTGTCGGGCACCGACGGCGTCGGCACCAAGCTGTTGCTGGCCCGGCAGATGGGCCGGCACGACACCATCGGGATCGACCTGGTGGCCATGTGCGTCAACGACATCCTCGTGTGCGGCGCCGAGCCGCTGTTTTTCCTGGACTACTTCGCCTGCGGAAAACTCGAGGTCGATGCCGCAGCCGAAGTGGTGGCGGGCATTGCCGAGGGCTGCAGACAGTCCGGCTGCGCCCTGATCGGCGGCGAGACGGCCGAAATGCCGGGCATGTATGACCCCGGCGAATACGATCTGGCCGGTTTTGCGGTGGGCGCGGTCGAGCGCGACGCGCTGATCGACGGCCGCACCATCGATGAGCACTGCGTGCTGGTCGGGCTGGCTTCCTCGGGGCCCCATAGCAATGGTTATTCGCTGATCCGGCGCGTGCTGGAACGCAGCGCGGCCTCGCTCGACCAGATCCTCGAGGGGCAGACGCTGGGAGAATCCCTGCTCGCACCCACACGAATCTATGTCGACGCCGTGCGCCGCCTGACCGGGGTCGTCCCGATCCGCGGCATGGCCCACATCACCGGCGGCGGTCTGACCGAAAACATCATCCGCGTGATTCCGGACGGGCTGGGTATCGAGATCGACCCTGCCTGCTGGCCTGTCCCGCCCATCTTTGCCTGGCTGGCCGAGCACGGCGGCATCGAAACGGCCGAAATGCGGCGCACGTTCAATATGGGGATCGGGTTCGTGCTGGTTTGTCATGCGGAGGAAGCAGCCCGGATCGGCGAACATCTGGGAGAGGCAGCACCGGTCATTGGCCGGGTACGGCCCTGCCGGCAGCCCGGAGACGAAGCCAGCCGGGTGGTCTACAGCTCATGAACCAAAACAGTGAGCAGCGCCTGGTGGTTCTGCTGTCCGGTCGCGGCAGCAATTACCAGGCGCTGCAGCAGGCCCGCAGCGACGGCCGCATGCCCGGCGAAATCACCGGCGTGATCAGCGACCGCATCGGGGCGGCCGGACTGGACAAGGCGCGCGCCGACGGCGTGGACACGATCTGCATCGCCCGCAGCCGCTACCCCGACCAAGCCTCGTTTGAGCTGGCCCTGGACCGCTCGCTGGAGGCCTTGCGGCCGGACTGGATCGTGCTCGCCGGCTTCATGCGTATCCTGAGCGCTGATTTCGTGCGCCGGCAGTCAGGTCACATGGTCAATATTCACCCGTCCCTGCTGCCGCGTCATCGCGGCCTGCACACCCACCAGCGCGCGCTTGATGCCGGCGACAAGCGGCATGGTGCCAGCGTCCACTTCGTCACGGCCGAACTCGACGGTGGGCCGGTCATCAGCCAGGTACGGATGCCGATCGAACCCGAAGACGATGCCGACCGCCTGGCTGAGCGCCTGCTGCCGCTGGAACACCGCCTGCTGCCCGCCACCATGGCACTATTGATGCGTTATCCGGTCGAATTGCGCGATGAACAGATTTTTTTCGAAAATCAAGCGCTGGACCAGCCTCTGCAGCTGGGCTTTGATCTTGCTGACGATGGTCGTCTTGCCGGCCGCGGCCGAAACGCCTGAGGCGGCCGACCGCGCCCCGCTGCCCGCCCATGAGGCGGTCTACGAAGTCATCCGACGCGGCAGCAAGATCGGCGAGGTGCACGTGCGACTGGAACGCACCGAAAACGGGATTTGGCTATTCGATACCGAAACGCTCGCCACGGCCCGACTGGCCCGCCTGCTGCGCGTTTCGGCCGAGGAGTCGGCCCATTTTGTCTGGCGCGACGGCCACGTAGTCATGCTGACCTACCGTCAGGTCGCGCGGGCGCCGACCCGAACCCGCTACTGGCAGCATGAAGCGGACTGGGAGGCCGGAATCTCGCGCACGCAAACCTATGAAGGTGACCTCGAGATCGAGCTGGAAGAACAGCTGGTTGACCCACTCACGCTCCGGCTGCAGCTGGCCGTGGAGCTGGCCGACCCGGCCAATCGCGGCCAGGACCTGCATTTCCGGGTACTGGAACGCGACGAAGTCGAAGATCAACATTTTTTCTATCTGGGCCACGAACCGGTCGAGGTACCCGTCGGCTGCTTCGATGCGATCCGCATGCAGCGCTTCCGGCGCGAGGGCTCCAGCCGGAACTACGAGTCCTGGCACTCCGAGCGCTTCGACTGGCTGCCGCTGCGCATTCTTCAGGTCAAGGACGGCGACCCCGAGCTGGATATCCGCCTGCTCAGCAGCTCCATCGCGCTGGAATCGGAAGGTTGCTGAGCGCTCCAGGAAATTTCACGGCCCCCACAACAGCCGGTCCATTGCCCGCTCCGGGCTGAAACGATCAAGATCGATCGTGTCGTCATCGAACACCACGCCCTCGGCCTCCAGCAACTTCCGCTGACGCTGGCCGCGCGGGCTGTCGGCGGCAAAACTGATCTTCCCCTGGGCGTTGACCACCCGATGCCAGGGGAGATTTCGCTTTTTCGGTGCCCGCGCCAGCGCCCGGCCGACCAGGCGGGCCCGACCCGGCAGTCCGGCCAGACGCGCGACCTCGCCGTAGTTGAGCACGCAGCCTTCCGGGATGCCTTCGACCACCTCCCAGATGCGCCGGAAGCGCTCCTCCTGGGACTGGTTTTCAGCCCCTGGGCTTGCGTTCGCCACGGGCGGTCTCCAGCATGGCCGACACGATGCCGTTGAGGATGTTGAGTTCGTTTTCGTCCGGTCTGGCCCGCAGGGTCAGCCGGCGCAGGCGCTGCATCAGGCGCTTGGGCTGGGCCGGGTTGAGAAACTGGATCTCGATAAGGGCCTGCTCGAGGCGGCGGAAAAACAGCTCGAGCCGCTCCGGCGGCTCCGGCGTCCAATCCGGCGGGTCGATTTCCCGCGGCTGGTCGACCAGCATGGCCTGTCGGACTTCGTAGCAGACCACCTGCACCGCCTGGGCCAGATTGAGCGAGTCATAGATCGCGCTGGTGGGAATGCGCACCAGGTAATGACAGGCGCGCATTTCTTCCTCATGCAGACCGGTCTTTTCGCGCCCGAACACCAGCGCGACCTCGTGCTGCTCGGCCTCGCCCAGGGCGCGCGCGGCGGCGGCCCTCGCATCCAGGGTCGGCAGCGGCAAGGCACGCGGTCGACCGGAGCAGCCCAGGACCAGGCCGCATCCGGCAATCGCCTCGGTCAGGCTGTCGACCACGCTGGCCGAGGCCAGCAGATCATCGGCGTTGGATGCCAGCGCCGTGGCCTCGCCAGAGGGAAATTTCAGCGGGTTGACCAGCACCAGCCGCGACAGGCCCATGACCTTCATCGCCCGCGCGGTCGAGCCGATGTTGCCCGGATGGGTGGTGCCGATCAGGACCACGCGGATGCGCTCGAGCAGGGATTCATCCATCGGGGCAGTGTAGCGCCCAGTCGACGGGTTCAATACCATGACTTTCCAGCCAGGCATTGGCCTGCGAGAAATGGCGGCAGCCCAGGAAACCGCGGTGGGCCGAAAGCGGCGAAGGATGGGGGGCTTTCAGCACCAGGTGACGCGTCGTATCGATCGCCGCGCCCTTGCGCTGGGCCTGCGCGCCCCACAGCAGGAAGCCCACGTGTTCGCAGCGTCGGTTGACCGCCGCCACCACCGCGTCGGTGAAGACCTCCCAGCCCTTGCCCTGGTGGGCCCCGGCCTGGCCGCGCTCGACGGTCAGCACGGCATTGAGCAGCAGCACGCCCTGCCCCGCCCAGGCCTGCAGATGGCCGTGGCGGGGCACCGGCAGACCGAGATCGGCCTCCAGTTCCCGGAAAATATTGACCAGCGATGGCGGCGGCCGCACGCCCTCGCGTACCGAAAAGCTTAACCCGTGGGCCTGCCCGGGTCCGTGATACGGATCCTGCCCCAGAATCACCACCTTGACCCGCGACAGCGGGGTGGAATCCAGCGCGTTGAAGATCTCCGCCCCCGGCGGATAGATCACCGCGCCCTCTTGCTTGCGCTTCAGCAGGAAGGCTTTCAACTCACGCATGTAGTCCTGCTCGAACTCGTCGGCCAGCACGGCCAGCCACTCGGGGTGGAGTTTGATCTTGGGGGTTTCGGTCATTGGGTTTGAGGGACCAGGGACTAG
>PXBD01000069.1 GCA_003565625.1 Gammaproteobacteria bacterium | reverse complement strand
TCGGGTACTTGACCCGCTTGTCGCTATGGCCGTGAGAGCGAAGCGCCGCGCCCTTGGCACAATGGCCGCCCATGTTGAACGGCGAATCGAAATCCGGTTCCTGCCCGATCCAGACACCGTTTTGAACCTTGGCGACGGCGCCGCAGCCGACCGAGCAGTGGGTGCACACGGTCCGCTTGGTCTCGACCGGGCCGCCGTTTCGTTCCGGCGGCGTCTGGGCGTCGACCCGCCGCATCATGCTCAGCGGCATGGCCGCGGCGAGCGCGGTTCCGCCCGCGGTAAGACCGGACCGCTTCAGAAAGGTCCGGCGATCAAAAGCCTTGCCCTTCGAGAACTTGACGGCCTCGGTGGCAGCGTGCTTGCGAATCAGTTTCATAGTTCAATCTCCTCCAGACTGGGTTCGGCGCCAGGGGCTGCCTTTAGAATCGGGCTCTTTCGTAGTAGCGCCGAACGTGATCGGTCTCGCGGTAGCAAGTGGTCTTGGCATCAGGCTTGGCCACCTGAGGCTCTGCGGCCTGACCGTTGATCGAGACCAGTCCGAGCCCGGCCACGGCACCGGCGCCGATCGCGCCGGTCATCAGGCGACGTCGCGACAGATCAATGGCTTGCTTGGGTGAATTGTTGTCTACTCGTTTCATATCGTTCTCCAATAGGTCACTCTGGCAAGCTCAGCCAGACTCTTTCAAACTCCATGAACGCTTCGCCCAGTCGACCGACCGAGACATAGAAATCCGCGTTCTTCGCGCCCTGTAAATCCCCAAAAAATTTCGGCATCCAGGCGCCTACGTAGGCGCTGAAAAATTCCTTCTGGCCTGCCAGTGGAATGCCGTGCTCCGGGTCGGCCAGCAGCGCCATCGTCTCGCACAGCGCCGCGGCATGGTCTTCCGGCTCCGAGACACCGTCGGCACGCTGGATCCCCAGCCGCGCCAGCTCGTCGCGCAGCGCCGCCAGCGGCTTGTCCATGAGAAAACCGGTCAGGTAGTAGCTGCCGTAGGGCAACAATTCGCCGCGCCCCAGGCCAATGAACAGGTTGTGGTGCTCTGCCTCCAGGGCATCGGGATTGGCCCGGGACGCCGCCTCGGCCAGACCCTGCCAGGCCGACTGCAGGTCCGTCGGGCGACGAGCCTGCGCGCTGGACTGGCCAGAGTGGGACAACAAGGACAGAATCTCGGCACTCGGTGCCGAACGCAACAGTCCGGCCAACAGCCCATAGGCCTCGAGACGCGCCTGTGCGCCCTCGCTGCTGGTTGTGCTGCTCTGGGCTTCTGACGAGCCTTGAGCTTTGGATGTGACTTGATGCATTTGATTCACAACTTTACCCCGGGCCGGAACTGTAACCCCGTGAATGTAATGTCGTCAAGGCAAACCGACCAAAGTCTTATACGCCTTTGCCGGGCGGATGCGCCACAACGCCGCCCTCGTCCTCGTACAGACGCTGGATCCGACAGTCCTCGCACAAGCGGATGCGCGCCAGCGCTTCATCGCCCTGAAACATCCAGTGATCCTGCAGGCGGCGGGTCATGCTCTCCATCATCTTGCGTGTGGCGAAGGGCTTGCCACAGCCGTCGCAGTGATGCATCTGCTCCTCGTTGAGCAAACGCGGGCCCGGTGCCATATGGGCCGGCAAATGCAGCCGCGCCTGCAGGCTGATCGCGTCTTCAGGGCAGGCGCTTTCGCACATACCGCACTGGACGCACTGCTCTTCGCGGAAATGCAGCTGCGGCAGGTCGCCGCCGCCCTGGATCGCCGAAACCGGACAGACCGAAACACAGGCCATGCACAAAGTACAGGCATCGCCGTCGACCCGGATTTCTCCGAACGGCGCGCCAGCAGGCAGCGCAATGGTTTCACTGCCCTGGCCAACACCGTGGTCATGCAGGTGGGCGAGCGCCTGGCGCAGGATTTCCCGCTTGGTGCCGATGGCCGCGTGCGTGGCCGGTCGATCCACCACGGCCGGCAACGGCTCGGCCAGTACGGCAAGGTCGAGTTCGCCAGGCTGCAAGACGAGACGCTGCGCGGCATGCTGATCGTCCAGACCCTCCAGAATGACCCGGTAGATGTTGATCTGACGACGCGTGGCATCCAGCAGCGTCGGCGCCGGTGCAGGGCCGGTCAGCAAGACCACCCGACCGGCGCCGTAGGCGAGCAGCGACAGCCAGGTATCGGCGCCCACCGAGCCGACATCCTCGACCGCTACCGGGAGTACATGTTCGGGCAACTCGGAGGCCAGCGCGGTCAGCGTCGACAGCGCGCTTTCGGCGCTGTAGAGGAGGACGTCGGGAGTCTGAGCCTGCCCCCCGGCCTCGTCGCGGAATTCGGCCAGGAGCCGGCGGACTGAATCCAGCAGGTCTTCCGACGGCGGCGCGGCGTAGCGCATCGCCCCCGACGGGCAGACCGTGACACAGCTACCGCAACCCTGGCAAAGATAGGGGTCGATCTCGATCTTTTCGCCGATGCTGTAAGCGGCGCCGGTGGCGCAGGCGTCCACGCACTTGCGGCAGCCATCGAGGCCGCGCGAGCCGTGCGCGCAGATGTCGGGGTCATAGGCAAAAAAGCGCGGCTTCTGAAAGTCACCCTGCATGTCCGGCAGCTCGGCCAGGGCCCGTTCCCGGTCGGCTTCGCTGCGCACCCGGTAGTAGCCCACCGGTGGTTCGTCGACGCCCGAATCGGCCGAGCCGTCGAGGTCGAGCACCAGGTCGAAAGTGCCCGGATCAATCCCGAAAGCCGCACCGGCCTCCAGCACCCGTCCGCGATCGACCTCCACCTTGAGGGTGAACGCGCCCAGGTAGCCCGACAGCTCGCGCGGCCGACCATCCAGGTAGCGCCCCGGCGGCGCCCGATCCGGTGGCTCTGACGGCGGGCTGGTGGCCAGCATCGTGATCTTCAGGTCATCCTTGAGCTGCTCGGCAATCCCCCAGGCTTCGTCGGCCGGGCCGATGATGAGCAGCCGCCCCTCGGAGTGATACTCGACCCATTCCATGGGTTCCGGCGGCGGATCGAACGCCTCCAGGGCCAGGGCACGGGCCTGGCCTGTCGGGCCGGTGGCGCTCAGTTGGTCAATCTCCAGCATCTCTTCTTGCACGCGTTACCTCGTATCCGTTCAGACGGGACGAGAATCCGGATCCGAATCCTCGACCTGAGAATCTTCTACCTGCGAATCCTCGACCTGGGCCATGGATTCGCTGCTTTCGGCCACACCCTCTTCGGTGTCCGTCGTTTCGGGCTCGGCTGTGGAAGCCACCGCATCCGGCTGCCCGGCCGCGTCTTCCGGCCCCTCCGGCCCGTCGTTGTTCTCGGCCAGACTTTCCTTGAGCTTGGCCTCCAGCCGCTTGCGCGCCTGTTCGGCACGGTAGCGCATGTCGGAGGTCAGGATGTTGCCCATGGCCACCGGTTTACTGTAGTCCTCGGCGTAGTCATCGAGCATGTCGACCACGTTGTACTTGGGTTGCCGGAACAGGCGCCGCAGGGCCGCCTGCCGCAGCCCCTCACTGACCCGGGGCGAAAAAAAGGCGGCCACGTTGCCACTCTTGTCAATGCTTTCCAGCGGCGGCATATCCTCGTCGCCCGGGGGTTCTGGCTCCGGCTCGGAGTCCGTTTCTGCCGCCGCCTCGGCGGCCACCGTTGGGTCCGGTTCTTCGGGCCGAACCTCGGCCGCCGGGCTGACTTGATCAGGATCTGCCTCGCTCGGTTCCTCGTCGTCGCGGGTAATGCCTTGCTTGCGCCGTGACCAGCGCTGCAGGAATCCTTCGTCTTCGCTCATAACTTTCTCGCGTCGAACGGGTTTTTGTACTTGTCGCCGCGCTTGCCCTTGATTTTCTGCTTGCGCGGGCCGGGGCGATAGTGGGTGGCGACGTAGTCGCGGACCCAGAGCACGACCGGAGCCGGCATGGCGGCCTGGAAAAACCACTCTTCGGCCTCCTCGGCCGCGACCGAATCATCCGGATCGGCGCTGAGTCGAAGCGGCAGCGGCTCGCCTTCTTTACCGGGCTGGCAGACCACGTACAGGCGCGGCTGCTGGCTGGTCAGGTTGAACCAGTAGTCATCGCAGGCATCCGGCGTCAGGGTCAGCTCCAACCCCTCCCAGCGATAGATCTTGCTCTCGCCGCCGTCGCGGACAAGCTCCCGGCGCGGACCGCCTGTGACCGGTCGGGCCGAGGGCAGGATACCGATCACCTGCCAGCTGGAGGCATTGTGCTCCATCATCACGGTCATCGGACGATGGGCATAGCGCGGCATTTTGGGCGGTTCCATGAATCTGCTCCGAGACGGTATCAATCAGGGTTTGATGACGATTTTCGGCATCTTGTGGGTGAAGTCGGTCGCCTGCATCGACAGCTTGGCCGCCATCCGGACCGCGATCTGCCGGTACAGTCCGGCCACCTCGCCGTCGGGGTCGGCGACCACGGTCGGACGGCCATTGTCGGCGTGTTCTCGAATCCGCAGGTCCAGCGGCAGCGAACCGAGCAACGGCACGCCGTAATCCGACGCGATGCGCTCGCCACCGCCCGCGCCGAAGATATGCTCCTGGTGGCCGCAGTTCGAGCAGGTATGCAGGCTCATGTTCTCGACGATGCCGAGCACCGGCACGTTGACCTTGCGGAACATCTGCAGGCCCTTGCGCGCGTCCAGCGTGGCGATGTCCTGGGGCGTGGTCACGATGACCGCACCGGCCACCGGCACTTGCTGCGACAAGGTCAGCTGAATATCGCCGGTGCCCGGGGGCATGTCGATGATCAGGTAGTCGAGGTCCTTCCAGCGCGTGTTGCCGAGCAACTGCTGCAGGGCCTTGGTCACCATCGGCCCGCGCCAGATCATGGGCTCTTCCTCATCGATCAGGTAGCCGACCGAGATCGACTGAATCGAGTAGCTCATCATCGGCTCGAAGCTGGTGCCATCCTCGGAGTCCGGCCGGCCCTTGACGCCGAGCATGCGCGGCTGGCTGGGGCCGTAGATGTCGGCATCCAGCATGCCCACGCGGGCACCTTCGGCGGCCAGCGCCAGGGCCAGGTTGGCCGACACGGTGGACTTCCCGACCCCGCCCTTGGCCGAGGACACCGCGATGATGTTCTTGACCACCTGCAGCCGCTGGACGTTGGGCTGGACCTGGTGCGGGGTAATCTTGGTAACGACCTTGACCGAGGCCCGTTCGATCCCGGGCAGCTCTTCTACCGCGGCCCGGATCGCGCGCGCCATGGCGCGGCCGAAACGCCGCGCCGGGTAGGCCACTTCGAGCACGATGCGAGCCTCGCCGGCCTCGATTTCGACCTCGGGCGTGACGCAGGCATCGCCCAACGCCTCGCCAAGGGCGCGCAACTGCACCTCGAGCGCAATCTGCTCGATGCGCTGCGGAATTTCCTCTCTCATATTCTGCATTCGATATACTCGTTACATTCATCATCCCGCCGAACGAATCTCAATGTCAACATCGACTTCGGTCGCCGTGCTCATCGGCACCCGCAAGGGCCTGTTCATCGCGCGCAGCGACGCCGGGCGCGAACGGTTCCAGATCGAGGGCCCGCACATGCCCGGCTATGAAATCCAGCGTGCATTTCTCGATCCGCGCCACGACGGCCGGCGCGGATTCGCCGCCGCCCATCATCCGATCTGGGGCGTGCACATCTATCGGACCGACGACGGCGGCCGTCAATGGTACCCGCTTCAGGCCGTTCCCAGCCATGGCGATGACGACGACGAAAGCCACCTCAAGACGATCTGGTCGCTGGCGCCCGGTCCGGATACCCGGCCCGACACCCTGTATGCCGGAATCGAACCCCCCGGGCTGTTCGTCTCGCACGACGGTGGCTTGCGCTGGGAAGGTTTGCCTGCTTTTCATACCCACCCGACCGCCGAGCGCTGGCATCCGGCCAAGGGGGGGTGCGCGGTCCACTCGTTAGCGGCCAGCAACAACCGGCTCTATGCAGCCCTGGCCGCCGGCGGCACCTACCGGTCCGATGATGACGGCGCCAGCTGGCAGGCCTGCAACCGGGGCATCCGCGCGCCCTACCTGGCCGAACACGACGCCCCCGCCGGCCATAATGATCACACCCTGCGCATGCACCCGGCCGATCCCGACCGGCTCTACCGCCAGAGCCATACCGGCACCTGGCGGTCCGATGACGGCGGCGCCAGCTGGACCGAAATCACCGCCGGTCTGCCCAGCGATTTCGGCTACGCCCTGGGACTGGATCCGTCCGATCCCGACGTCCTGTTCACCATTCCGGAAGACTCCAGCCAGTTCCGCACCACCGTGGACGGCGCCCTGCGCGTATACCGAACCAGCGACGGCGGCGCCAGCTGGGAGGCACTGACCCGCGGCCTGCCGCAGCAAAACTGCTACCTGACGGTGTTGCGCGACGGTCTGGATACCGACGGCCTGGATCCGCTCGGCGTCTACTTCGGCACCTCCAGCGGCCAGGTGTATGCCAGTCGCGACCGTGGCGAGCAGTGGCACCTCCTTCCCGCCGTGCTGCCGCCCATCCTCACCATCCAGGCTGCAGTGCTGACATGAATGCTCTCGCCGAGGCCCTCGGCCTGAACGGCGGCATCGTGGCCGCCATCGGCGCCGGCGGCAAGAAAAGCGTGCTCAATGAGCTGGCCGCCCACGCCACCGGCCGGATCGCCTGGACCGGAACCGTGTTCACCGCCCGACCGCCGCGCTGGACCGGCGTCGAGGTTCATGTCGGCAACGAAGCCGAGCTGCTGAGCATGGCCGGAAAGCTGAGCGGAGACGGCCGCCACGCCTTCCTGCTGCCGAGCGAGAAGCCCGGTCGCTACGGCGGCTTAAGCCCGGACGGCGTGGATCAACTGCATGAACAGGGTGGTTTTGACCTGACCCTGGTCAAGGCCGATGGAGCCCGCATGCGCGGCCTCAAATGCCCGAAACCCGGCGAGCCGGTGCTGCCGGCGCGCACCCGAACCGTGCTGATGATCTTGTCGGCCCAGGTCATCGGCAAGCCGCTGGACGAGAGCTTCGTCCACCGCCCCGAGCGGGTGGGCGCGGTGCTTGACCTGGCCCCCGGAGAGCGCATCGAACCGGCCCATCTGGCCGCCATCTTCACCCGGCCCGGCGGCATCTCGGAGCGCACCGACGGCCTTGTTATACTGCCGATCATCAACCAGGTCGACGACGAAACAAGCCGGGGGCTGGCGACCGAAGCGGCCCGCCTGGCACTCGCTGAAAGCGATCGTTTCGACCGCGTGATCCTGACTTGCCTGAAGCGCGAACGGGCGCGCAGGGTCCCCGTCGTGGATGTCATCAAACGTCAGGCTGGCGACCGGTCCCAAAAGGAGTGAAAGCCGACATGCAAGACGCTTCCGTCCCCGCCACCATCACGATCGAATTGCCCGCTGCCCTGCAGCCGCTGGCCGGTAACGCAATGGCCCTTCCCGCCACGGGCGCCACGGTAGCCGAGGCGCTGGCCGATCTCGGGGGGTCGCATCCGCTGCTGCTCAGTCGCATCCTGACCCGCGGCGGTCAGCTGCGCCCGCACGTCAATCTGTTCATCAACGAGCGCGACGTGCGCAGCGCAGACGGACTGGCCACCGTGGTGCGCCCCGGCGATACCCTGCTGGTTGTCCCGTCGGTCGCCGGCGGCTAGGGCGGGCGCATGAGCCTGGAGATTCGCCTCGAGCACATCAAGCGCGACATCCCCCTGGTCAGTCCGACCGAGGCGCTGGCGCGCTGCCGCACCGGAGCGGTGCTGATTGACGTGCGCGAGGCCGAGGAAATTGCCCTGGGCACGCCGGAAGCGGCGCGCGCGCTGGGCCGCGGCTACCTCGAGATGCGCATCGGCGATGAAGTCCCGGATACCGGCCAGCCGGTGCTGCTGCTGTGCGCCGCCACCACCCGTTCGCTGCTGGCCGCTGCCGATCTGCGCCAGCTCGGCTATCGCAACGTGGCCGTGGTCGAAGGCGGTTTCAACCGCTGGAAAAACGAAGGGCTGCCCTACATCCTGCCCGAGGCGGCGGATGCCGATGCCCGCCAGCGCTACGCCCGCCAGATCATCCTGCCCGAACTGGGCCCGGCTGGCCAGGCGTTGCTAGGCAAGGCCCGCGTGGTGCTGGTCGGCGCCGGCGGTCTTGGTTCTCCGGCCGCGCTTTATCTGGCGGCGGCCGGTGTCGGCACGCTCGGCCTGATCGATCATGACCGGGTCGAGCGCTCGAACCTGCACCGCCAGGTCGTCCACCGCGATGACCGGGTCGGCATGGACAAGACCGAGTCGGCCCGACTGACCCTGGAGGCGCTCAACCCGACGGTTCGAATCCGCCGCCATACCCTGCGCCTGGATGCCGGCAACGTCGAGGCCGTGCTGGCCGACTACGACCTGGTCGTGGACGGTTCGGACAACTTTGCCACCCGCTACCTGGTCAGCGACGCCTGCCAGCGGCTGGGGCTGCCCAATGTGTACGGCGCCGTGCAGGGCTTCGAGGGCCAGGTCTCGGTTTTTCCGGCCGGCGGCCAACCCTGCTACCGCTGCCTGTTTGCCGAACCACCGCCGCCGGAGCTCGCTCCCTCGTGCAGCGAGGCCGGCGTGCTCGGCGTGGTGCCGGGCATCATCGGGCTGCTCCAGGCGCTGGAGGTCATCAAGCTCATCACCGGTATCGGCGAGCCCCTGATCGGGCGCCTGCTGCTGTTCGACGCCCGGCGATCAAGCCTGCGCCAGGTCCTGCTGCATGCCGACCCGGAGTGCCGGTATTGCGCGCCTGGACGTGAATTTCCCGGCTATGCCGACGACCCACACTTTTGTCATTCCTGAGGACCTAAACCGCATGCCCGCAGTAGCCCATCCAGACCAGATCACGGCCGTCGTCCTGGCCGGTGGCCGCGCCCGCCGCATGGGCGGCATTGACAAAGGCCTGGTCGAAATCGGCGGTCGGCCGATGATCGCCTGGACGCTGGAAGCCCTGCGCGGCCAGGCGGCAACGCTGCTGATCAATGCCAACCGGTCGCAGGAGGCCTACAGCCGTTTCGGCCTGCCGGTCATCGCCGATGAACACGAGGGTTTCCAGGGTCCGCTGGCGGGCCTGCATGCGGCCCTGCAGGCCGCCGCCACCCCGTTCCTGGCGGTAGTGCCCTGCGATACACCGACCCTGCCGCGCGATCTGGTGGCTCGACTGGCCGCGGCCATGGCGCGCGACGACAGCGAACTGGCCGTCGCCGAGGCCGGTGGCCGGGTGCACACCCTGCATGGCCTGTTCCGGACCGAATTGCTGCCGGACCTGGAACGCGCGCTGGCCGCCGGTGAGCGCAAGCCCGACGCCTGGTACGCCACCCGCCGCTGGTCCCGGGTGGATTTCAGCGACGCGGCTGCGGCCTTTGACAATATCAATACGCCAGAGCAGCGCGACGCACTGGCAGCCCAACTGACATCCTCACTTTCCGAGCAGTCCCCATGAGCATCAAGCAACGCAAGGCAGCCGGCGGCCACGATACGCCGGCACTTCCCCTGGAACAGGCGCGGGCGAACATTCTGGACGCCGTCCAGCCCCTCAGCGACATCGAAACCGTCAACCTGCACCAAGCCCTGCACCGGGTGCTGGCCGAACCCGTGAGCGCCGCCATCGATGTGCCCGCCCACACCAATTCGGCCATGGATGGCTACGTCCTGCGCGGCAGCGACCTGACCGCGCCCGGCACGACCCTGAAGCTGGTCGGGGAAAGCTTTGCCGGCCGTCCCTTTTCGGGTCGGGTCGGTCCGGGGGAGTGCGTGCGCATCATGACCGGAGCGGTGGTTCCCGACGGCGGCGACACCGTCATCATGCAGGAACAAACCGAACGCGATGGCGACCAGGTCCGATTTGAAAAACCGGCCAAACCCGGAGCCAACGTCCGGCCGGCCGGTGAAGACCTTGCCCGGGGCGACGTCGCGCTGCAGCCCGGGCGCTGGCTGACCGCAGCCGACCTCGGCGTGCTGGCCTCGGTCGGGGTACCGGAAGTACAGGTGCGACGGCGGCCGAAAGTAGCGTTCTTTTCCACCGGTGATGAGCTCAAGCCGGTCGGCCAGACCCTGGAGCCGGGCCAGATCCACGACTCCAACCGCTACACCCTGTTCGGACTGCTAAGCGAGCTCGGCGTCGAAATCGAGGACTTGGGCATCGTGCCCGACCGCCGCGAGGCGCTCGACGAAGCCCTGGCCCGCGCGGCCCGCTGCGATGCGGTGCTCAGCACTGGCGGTGCTTCCGTCGGCGACGCCGACTACGTGGTCGAAGCGCTGGAAAAGCACGGCAACGTCGGCTTCTGGCAGGTGGCGATGAAGCCCGGGCGGCCGCTGGCCTTCGGGCGCATCGATCAGGCCTGGTTTTTCGGCCTGCCCGGCAACCCGGTCTCGGCCATGGTCACCTTCCTGCAGCTGGTCCGGCCGGCGCTGGTTCAGCTGGCCGGCTCGCGTCCACGCTTGCCGCTGCAGATCACCCTGCCGGTGACCGCCGATATCCGCAAGCGGGCCGGACGGCGCGAATTCCAGCGCGGCCGGCTGCTAACCACCGAGCAGGGCCTGGCGGTGGCCCCGTTCGGCCACCAGGGCTCCGGCGTGCTGCGCTCGATGAGCGAGGCCGACTGCCTGATCAACCTGGCGCCCGACCAGGCCGATGTCAGCGCCGGCCAACCGGTGACCGTCGAGCCGTTTGCCCAGCCGGTCTGGAACGGAGACTGAATCAGGACTCCAGCTGGCCGCTGACCTCGTGCGCCAGGTCGAGTTCGGGACACTCGAGGACCACTTTGACGGCCAGCGGGCCGGCCGGGAGCTTGCCGGCCTCGGCGGCCGAGCGCACGGCAATCTCGATTTCGCGTTGCGAGGTCACGCCGACCTGCTTGAGAAACTTGCGGACGGACTGGTTGAGTTTTTCCTCGTTCATTTTTGATTCCTCGTGGAAGGGATGGAAACGCAGTCGATTAACAGCGTATGGTAAGCCAAATGAACAGACCTGCTCATTCTTACCACGCCCACGCCGCCCGTAGCGCTGTCCGCGGAGCACCCGGAACCTGTCCCTGGCCGGCGCCTGGGCCATGACCGGACCAACGCGCCCAGGGCAGTTGCGCACTTCCACCGCGGCCCTGCGGATCGTGCTGGTTTACACCATCGTCGCCATTGCCTGGATCGCGTTGTCGGATCTGGCCGTAGATGCCCTGTTCAACAACCCGGCCCACCTGGTGTGGGTCAATATGCTCAAGGGCTGGCTGTTCGTGCTGGTGACCGCCGGACTGCTCTACGGTCTGATTACCCGCCTGGTGTCCCGGATCAAGCAGCTGGCGGCCGAGCGAGAAGCGCTGGAAATTGAACAACAGGCGCGCCTGGAGCGTCGGGTGGCCCAGCGCACGGCCGAGCTCCAAGCCGCCAATGAGGAGTTGAACAGCTTCGCCTACGCCGTTTCTCACGACTTGCGCGCTCCGCTCCGGGCCATGAATGGATTTTCCGAAGCACTGATCGAAGACCATCACGCCGAACTCGATCCGGCCGCCCGCGGTCATCTCGACCAGATACGGGCGGCAAGCGCGCGCATGCATGCACTGATCGACGGTCTTCTGGCGCTCTCGCGGGCCACGCGGGGCGATCTTGATCGATCCAGGGTCAACCTGTCGGAGATCGTTTCGCGCCAGCTGGAGGATTTGCAGATACAGGAGCCGGAACGAACAGTCGAAGCCATCATTGAACCCAACGTGGTCGTCGAGGGGGATCAGCGCATGCTCGAAGCCGTCACCGCCAACCTGGTTCACAATGCCTGGAAGTACAGCGCAGGCCTTGAGCGGGCCGTCATTCGTTTCGGCACCACACAGCTCGATGGCCAGACCGCGGTGTACATCGAAGACAACGGTGCCGGGTTCGACATGCGCCATGCCGCCGCCCTGTTCAAGCCTTTTCAGCGGTTGCATCGCCAGGACGAATTCCCCGGCATCGGCATCGGCCTGGCCACCGTGCAACGTATCATTCACCGGCACGGTGGCGATGTCATCGGTGAAGCTCGCCGCAATGAGGGAGCGCGCTTCGTATTCACGACCTGTCCGAGGGAAAGTGGATGAGGAATCGAACCCTGTTGCTGGTCGAAGACGACGCGCAAGATGAGGCGCTGACCTTGCGCGCGCTGGCCAAAGCGGGCGTGGGCAACCGCATTGACGTGGTTCGCGATGGTCAGCAAGCGCTGGACTACCTGTTCGGCGAGGGCGAGTTCGCCGAACGCGTGTCTGCCTCGCTGCCAGCAGTCGTATTGCTTGATATCGGCCTGCCGAAGCTGTCCGGCCTCGACGTCCTCACCCGGTTGCGCGCCCATCCGCGAACCCGCCTGCTGCCGGTGGTCATCCTGACCTCATCGGATGAGCCCGAAGACCTTCTGCGCTCCTATGAGAATGGCGCCAACAGCTTTGTACCCAAGCCGGTGGACTTTGCCGAATTCGCCCAGACCGTGGCCAGTCTCGGCGTGTACTGGATGGCCACCAACGACCCCGTGGAGTCAGCACCCGATGGCTGCTGATACGCCGCTGCGTCTGCTCGTGCTCGAAGACACCGAGGCCGATGCATTGCTGATTCAGCGGCGCCTGGAGCAGTCCGGCCTGAAGGCCAGGATCAGACGGGTTGATCGCACTGAGCAGCTCGCCGCCGCGCTCGCCGATGAGCAATGGGATGCCGTGCTGTACGACTACACCCTGCCCGGCATGCACTTCGAAGACACCATCGGTCTGATCCGCAAGCAACGACCCGAGTTACCCATTGTGCTGGTCTCGGGAACGGTCAGCGAAGAAATGGCGGTCACCTTGCTGCAGCATGGCCTGAATGACTTCGTCCTCAAGGACAATCTGCTGCGCCTGCCCAGCGTCATCCGACGGGCCGTGAACAGCGCAGCGGAACGCTGTCGCCGAAAGCGCGCCGAAGATCAGCTGCGCAAGCTGGCCATGGTGGTCGAGCAAAGCCCGACCAGCATCGTGATTACCGATACCCGGCCAGCGATCGAGTACGTCAACCAGGCCTTTCTCGACCAGACCGGCTACAGCGCCGCCGAAGTGCTGGGCCAGAACCCTTCCATCCTCAATCAGGGGAAAACCCCGCCGGCCACCTATCGCAATCTGTGGGCCACCATCTGTCGTGGCGAGGTCTGGAACGGTGAGTTCTGCAACACCCGCAAGGATGGGTCGGTCTATCTTGAAACGGCAACCGTGGCGCCAATTCGAGCCGACGACGGCCGCGTGACCCATTACGTCGCGGTCAAAAGCGACGTCACCCAGTTGCGCGATTCGGAAAGCCGTATTCATCAACTGGCGAACTTCGATGAACTGACCGGCCTGCCCAATCGCTCGCTGCTCCTTGATCGTTTGCAGCAGGCATCACGCTCAGCCCGGCAAACTGGTCGCCACGGGATGGTACTGGCACTGGATCTCGACGGCTTCAAGTTCATCAACGATACCCATGGCTACGACATCGGCAACCGCGTCCTGGAGTCGGTTGCCGAACGGCTGCGCGAAAACCTGAGCGATGACTCCACGGTTGCCCGCATTGGTGGCAACCGCTTCGCCGTGGTGGTTGAAAACCTGTCGCGTCGCCGGAACCGGGCCGCAACCCAGGCCCATGACCTGGCCGAACTCATCCACGAGGAGCTTCAATTACCGCATTGCGTGGGTGAGACCGAAACGCTGGTTCGGCACTCGACCACAATGGGCCTGTGCCTGGTACTCCATGACCACGAAAATGCGGAACGGTTGCTCAACAAGGCCGAAATCGCCCTGCAGCGCGCGCGTGATGCCGGCCGCAACAGCTGGTGTTTCTTCAACGGCGAAATGCAGGCCCTGGTCGAAGCGCGTGGCCGCATCGAGAATGGTCTGCACCAGGCCCTGGAGCAGAACCACCTGGCACTGGCATACCAGTCGCAGTTCGACGCCAGCGGTCGCCTGATAGGTGCCGAGGGACTGATTCGCTGGAATCGTCCGGGGGAAGACCCGATTCCACCGGGCCAGTTCATCCCGCTGGCCGAGGAGACCGGGCTGATCCTGCCGATCGGTCAATGGGTGCTGGACACCGCCTGCCGGCAATTGCAGAGCTGGGCGCAACATCCGCGCACACGCGGCCTGCATCTGTCGATCAACGTCAGCGCCCGCCAGTTCCACGAGCCGCGCTTTGTCGACCAATTGCTCGAGGCGCTGGAACGGTACGAAATCCAGCCGGGCCGGCTGAGCCTGGAACTGACCGAATCGGTGGTGCTCAACGACCTCCATCAGACACAACAGCGGATGCTGGCGATACGGGACCTGGGTGTCGGTCTGGCCCTGGACGATTTCGGCACCGGTTTTTCTTCCCTGTCCTACCTCAAGAATTTGCCGTTCCACACCCTCAAAATCGATCGGTCGTTCGTCTCTGACATGATCGCTACGACCAGCAGTGCCGCCATTGTCCGCGCCACCATCTCCATGGGTCATGCACTCGGACTCACGGTGATCGCCGAAGGGGTCGAAACGCGTGCAGAGCTGGATCTGCTAAAGGATTTCGGCTGTAACGCCTTCCAGGGCTTCCTGTTTGCCCGACCCGTGCCGGGAGACCAGTGGCAGCCCGAGGATCAAACCATCGCAACGAGCTGAGGGCAACCCCGCACGTTCGCATACGCCGGCGTATGGTAATCTCGCCGCCTTTCGCACCTGGACTGCCGCATGCCCTCCTACAAGGCCCCGCTCGAAGACTTCGACTTCCTCTACAACGAATTTCTTGACTTGGACGGCTGTGCCGATCTGGCGTCCATGGCCGAGGCCTCGCCCGATGTGGTCGAAGCCGTTCTGAGCGAGGCGGCCAAGGTGGCCGAAAACATCCTCCAGCCGCTCAATGCGGTCGGTGACGAGATCGGCTGTCGTCTCGACGAAGCCAGCGCCGAGGTGATCATGCCCGACGGGTTTGCGGATGCCTACCGGGACTACCGCGAAGGCGGCTGGACCGGTCTGATTGCCGACCCTGACTTCGGCGGCCAGGGCCTGCCCAACTTCATCGGCCTGGCCCTGTCGGAAATGATCAACGCGGCCAACGCCTCGTTCGCCGCCTACCCCGGCCTGACCCTCGGCGCCTATGAGGTGATTCACCATCACGGCACCGACGAGCAAAAGGCCACGTATTTGCCGAAGATGGTCAGCGGTGAGTGGGGCGGCACCATGAACCTGACCGAGCCCCACTGCGGCACCGACCTGGGGCTGTTGCGGACCCGCGCCGAGCGCGCCGATGACGGCAGTTACCGCATCACCGGCAAGAAGATCTGGATCTCGGCCGGTGAACATGACATGGTTGAAAACATCATCCATCTGGTCCTGGCCCGGACCCCGGACGCGCCGGCCGGCACGCGCGGCATCAGCCTGTTTCTGGTGCCCAAGTTCCTGGTCAACGCCGACGGCAGCCTGGGGGAGCGCAACGGCGTCAGGTGCGTCGGGCTGGAAAAGAAGATGGGGATCAAGGCTTCGGCCACCTGCGAGATGGAATACACCAGCGCCAGCGGGTTTCTGATCGGTGAGGAAGGGCGCGGCCTGGCGGCGATGTTTACCATGATGAACGCCGCCCGCCTGGTCACCGGCATCCAGGGCCTGGGCATGGCTTCGGCCGCCTACCAGGCCGCCGTGACCTTCGCGCGCGAGCGTTTGCAGGGGCGCAGCCTGGCCGGCCCGAAGTTCCCCGATCAGCCGGCCGACCCCATCCTGGTTCATCCGGACGTGCGCAAGATGCTGTTGATTGCGCGCGCCTCGATTGAAGGCGCGCGCGCCCTGGGCTTGTATACCGGCGTGCAGCTGGAGCTGGAACTGCATCACCCGGACGCGGCCGTGCGCCGCCAGGCCGGGTACTGGGTGGCGCTGATGACGCCGATCATCAAGGCCTACTTCACCGACCTGGGCTCGGAGGTGGCCAACCTCGGCATGCAGGTTCACGGCGGCGCCGGCTATGTGCGCGATACCGGGGTGGAGCAGTTCGCCCGCGACGTGCGCATCACCCAGATCTATGAAGGCACCAACGGCATTCAGGCCCTGGACCTGGTCGGCCGCAAGCTGGTCGCCAACAACGGCGAGAACCTCAAGGCCTTCTTCACCCCGGTCATGGGTTTCATCGCCGAGCACGATGGCCAGGCCGATCTGGCCGAGTTCTTGACCCCGCTGAAAGACTCAGCCCAGCTGCTCCAGGACACCACCGCCTGGGTCTACCAGCAGATGAGCCGCGACCCGCTCGAGGCCGGTGCGGCCGGCACCGATTATTTGCGGCTGTTTGCTCTGACCGCGATGGCGTTCATGTGGGCGAAGATGGCGGCCATCGCCCGCCAGCGCCTGGACGAAGGCGCCGGCAAGGCGGCTTTCTACCAGGCCAAGCTCGATACCGCGCGCTTCTTCATGACCCGCATGCTGCCGGAAACCGGATCGCTGGCGGCCAAGGTCCGGGCCGGTGCCGGGCCCCTGATGGACTTCGCCGACGAGTCCTTTTAGGCAGCGCTTCTACGGGACCGGCAGCGCCTGGTGGGCCAGGCGCGCGGTCAGCTCACGCACGGCCATTCGGTCCGGATGCTCGACCGGCAGGTCGAGCCGGTCGAGCACCTCGTCGGCGTCGGCAAGATACTCGGCCGCCTGCTCAGGCCGGCCGGCTGCCATCGCTACTTCGGCCAGGCTGCGCAGGTTGTCGGCCACGTGGCGATGGAGCGGACCCAGTTCCATACGATTCATCGCCAGGGCCTGCTGCAGCAAGCGCTCGGCCTGGTCGGCAGCGCCCGCAGCCAGCCGCAGCTGGCCCAGGTTGGTCAGCACCAGGGCGATATCATGGTGCGAGTCCCCATAGACCGTGCGGTAGATGGCCAGCGCTTCCTGCAGCCAGTCCTCGGCCTGCGCAAACTCGCCCAGGTCGCGCGCAACCACGGCCGCTGCGTTGAGGATGACCGCGGTGGATGGGTGGTCGAAGCCCAGCACCCGTTGGCGAATGGTCAGGGCCTCCTCCAGGTAAGCGCGCGCCGGCACCAGGCGACCTTGGCGCGACTGCAGCCAGCCAATCTGGTACAGCACGCTGGCCACTGCAGGGTGATCGTCACCGAACACGGCCCGACGCAGTTCCAGCGCGCGCAAATAGGCGGCTTCGGCCTCGGCCAGGCGATCCAGCCGAACCAGCAAAGTGGCCAGGTTGGTCAGTGAATAGGTGGTCGCCGGGTGCTCCTCGCCAAGCACCGATTCACGCAGTTCAAGAGCGGCCTGGTAGAGCGGCTCGGCCTCGAGCAGGCGGTCCTGGGCGGCCAGCACCAGGGCCAGATTGTTCAGCGAAGCGGCCGTTTCGGCGCTGGTGGGAATCTCGGCCCGACGCAGCCCCAGGGCGGTTTCCAGCAGGCTCTCTGCCTCGCCCAATCGACCGAGCGAAAAAGCGGCCAGGCCGAGGTTGTTGAGGCGTTCGGCAACCGCCAGCAAGTTGTCCGGATCGGTCAATTCCAGGGCCCTTCGATGGGCCTGCTCTGCCTCCTCGTAGCGGCCCAGTGAGGCCAGGGTGCCGCCGTGCACCGTCCAGGCCGAGGCCAGGCGGGCCGGGTCGGCCGGTTGCCGTGCCTGCAACAAGTCCAGGGCCCGCTTCGACAACTCGTAGGCGATGTCATGTTCGGCCAGCGAGCGATGCACTCTGGCCAGTACCTGGTGCATTTCTCCCTGCACCTGCGGCGCCTCATCCAGCATCGCAATCCGCTCGCGGCCCTGGCGCAGCAGATCGCGCGCGCTCAGTTCCGCGCCGGCGCTGCGGAAGGGATCGGCCTGCTCGAACAATCCGACCACGAACTCGCTCACGCGCGCGGTCGTGGCCGCCTGCAACTCGGCCCGGTCGCGCTGCAGTTCGGCCCGGTCGCGTTCCAGACCCGCCAGATGCGCCTGCCAGGCAGTACCAACCAGCCCGGCCAGCAGCAGCAGAGCCGACAAACCGCCAAGGCTGACGGCAACCGGATTGCGGCGAATGAAGCGGTCGAGCAGGTACCTCCGGGTCGGAGTGCGGGCCTGAACCGGCTCGAGACGACGGTGGCGAGCGAGATCCTCGATCAACTCACCGACACCGCCATAGCGCGCTTCCGGCTGATGGGCGCAGGCCGTGGTGATGATCGCCGCGAGGTCACCCGGGTAGCGCACCCGCCCCTTCAGCGCCAGGCCAAGGCCGGTTGGATCGGCCAGCAGTTCGCGCGCAAATCGATCCTCCAGCAGCAGCCAGGCCAGCAGCGCTCCGAGCGACCAGACGTCGGTCTGGGTCGAGGCCGGCTGGCCGTCCAGCTGCTCCGGGGCGGCAAACTGGGGGGTCAGCGCGATCAGCGCCTCGCCCTCGCCCCCGGCTTCGTCGAGCACCAGTCGGGCGACACCGAAATCCAGCAGCCGGACGCGGCCATCGGCCCCGAGTCGCACATTGGCCGGCTTGATGTCCCCGTGGACGACGCTGCGCTGATGGGCGTGGGCGACCGCGGCCGCGATATCGGCAAACAGATCGAGCCGTTGGGCCAGGTTCAAATCCGCGGCGCAGCCGGTCAGATCCTTGCCCGGCACCCACTCCATGATCAGGTACGGCTCGCCATCCGGGCCGGTTCCGCCGTCCACGATACGGGCGATACTGGGGTGGTCGAGCCGGGCCAGCAGCTGACGCTCGATCGCCAGACGGACCTCCAGACGGCTGTCGCGGCGCATCCGGATCAGCTTGGCGGCCGCCGTCATTTCGAAAGCTCCGTCCGCGCGCGCTACCCGGTAGACCACTCCCATGCCGCCGCTGCCGACCGGTTCAATGATCTCCCACGGACCCAGCCGGGTGCCCCCGGGCAATTCATGTTCGGTCGTCGGGGACTGGCGCGAAACCGCTTCGGCAAGACGCCCCAGCGGTGCCTGCCAGTGCTCGTCGGACTGATCCAGCGCGGTAACCAGGCGAGTCAGCCAGGCCCCGGCCCGCGGGCAACGCTGGCAACAGGCCTGCAGCTGGCGAGCGCGTTCGGCCGGCGGCTGTTCGGTCAGCCAGGCGAAGGCGCGATCCAGCACCCGCCGCCGGGCCGGGGTCAGGCGCGCCAGTGATGTGCGTTCTACAGCCACAGCTGCTCCAGGCGCCAGTCCGGCGACAGGTGCCAGGCCACCTGGGCCTGGAACAACTCGGCCGTGGCCAGGGCATCGGTCATGGCGTGATGGGCTCCGTAAGCCGGCAGGTGATAACGCTCCCGGCAAGTTCCCAGGCGCAGCGAGGCCCGGCGCCGCCAGCCGAGCCGGTCGGCCAGGCGCTGCAGGCGGGTGCGCCCGCGGCGCAGCATCCAGCCCTCGAGGGCCATCGTATCGATCAGCGGAAACTCGATACCTTCGCCGAACCAGCGCCGGCAGGCCTGATCGAGGAACGGCCGCTCGATGTGGCGATAGTGAACCACCACCACGCGTCCGGCCAGGGCCTGCAACAGTTCGGGCAGCACAGCCGAAAACCGGGGCGCGGCAGCCAGTCCCTCGTGCGTGATCCGGTGGATCAGCACGGACGCCTCGTCGAGAGTCCGGCGCGGGCGCACCACCCAGTACCCCGCCCCGGCCACGCGAATCCGGCGCAACGTGAACGGCACCAGGCCGACGCTGACAATGCCGCTCTGGCGCGGTTCCAGGCCAGTGGTTTCCAGGTCCAGGGCAACGAACTCGACTTCGGATAACGGTGTTGCCGGGTCAGGCACTCCGCTGCGGAAATAGTTGGCCAGCATGGGCACGCTGGTCGCTGCCTCCCGTTCCTTCATCCGCCCCGGCCAGTCTGTCGGCTGCCCGGTCTTTGCTCGGCCTGCCGCCAGCACGCTTCAGACCTGTACGACCCGGTAGCGCATCCGCAGGAAACGCTGGGCGTTACTCAGCACGCGGAAGGCGTCCTTGAGGTTGCGCCGATCGAAGGCTTCCAGCGTGACCGGGTTGAGTTTGTTGTCCGGCGCCAGGCCCTGCTCGAGGTTGAAGGCCTGATGGCGGTACTGGGTACCGGCAAGAAATTCCAGCGCATCGCGCAGGTCGGCAACCATGCTGTTGGTCAGAAAGCCGGCGGCGGCAACATCATCGAGGCGGCGAAACGAGTTCTGGGCGACCGACGCGCTGGCCAGGGCGTGGACGCGAATGACATCGACCATGGGGGCCGTGCCGCGGCGCTTCAGATCCAGCGAATCCTGGTACCGACCGCTTTTTTCAAGGACGAAATCGCGGAAAAACCCGAGCGGCGGCGTTCGCGTTTGGGCGTTGTGGGCCAGGCAACCGAGAAAGGCTGGCGCGCGGCTGGCCTGCTCGGCGATCCACTGCTTGAGGGTATCGGCCAGGCGCGTCTCGCCATGGACGCCGTCGAGGTCGAAAAAGATGGAGCTGTTGAGCAGGGCAGGCCGATCAGGCCGGGCGATCCAGCCGGCAAAACGTTCCTTCCAAACCGCCAGCGGCTGGCGCAGGTCGGCGTTGGTGGCCATGATGTCGCCCTTGCAGTAGGTGTAGCCAAGCTCGGCCAGACCATCGCACAGGAACTCCGCCAGGGAGCGAAAATAGGCATCGTGCTGGCTGCGATCGAACGCATCGTCGAGAATCAGGGCATTGTCCTGATCGGTGAGCATGGATTGCTCGTCGCGCGCCATTGAGCCCAGCGCCAGCAGACAATACGGCACCGGCGGCGGCCCCAGCCGCTCCTCGGCCAGCTCCAGCAGGCGCTGTTTGAAGCTGCGCCCGATCATGGCCACGGCGCTACCGATCATGTTGGCGGTTGCGCCCTCGCCGACCATGCGCAGGAAACTGCCGCGAACGTCCGGCAGCAGGCTCTTGAGCCCGTCGAGATCCGGCTGGTCGTGGATGTTGCGAACCAGGTACAGGCTGTTGCGCGTCCCGTGGCCGGCCACGTCGGCCAGGTCAATGACCCCGATCGGGCGCAGGCGCTGCATCACCGGCAGGTGATGAACATTATGGCGTAGCATGGCCATCATGGCCGAAAACAGGTAATCGTCGGCCTCGACGGTGATCAGCGCCTCCGACATCACCGCGCTGATGGGCGTGTCGTAGGGCAGCCCGGCGGCGATCAATCGACCGCGCAAATCGCTGTCGGTGACGATGCCGACCAGCTGCGGGTGGTCCGGGTCGCAACCGTCGGCGCAGGCCAGAATCGAGGCCACGCCCTGCTCGGTCATGGCGCGGGCCGCCTCCAGGACCGTGCCCGAGGCATTCATCATCACCGGCGAGCGCTGCACCAGGCGACCGACCCGCGTGGCCAGCATTTCCGTCCCTTCGCGACTGCGTGCACCGGCCTGGCGCAGGCGCGTACGATCCTCGACTTCGACAAAGTCGGCAAACTCTTCGAGTTCGTTGTAGAGCGCGCGAAACTGGCTGCCGGGGATGAAATAAATCAGCGTGTCTTCCAGCGCGCGGACCGGAAACCGGGCCGGGCGGCCGCTGATCAGGCTGATCTGGCCAAAGATGTCGCCCTCACCGAGGCGGTTGTAGAACTCACCGCTGCGCCGAAACATCTCGACCGAGCCCTGGCGGATGTAGTGCAGATCGGCGACCTCCTGGCCGAGCACCACGATATCGCTCCCGGCGCGAAAATAGGCGATCTCGACCGAACCCGATACCTGATTGAGCCGGTCCTCATCAAGAAAGGTAAAAGGCGGATGACGGCGCAGATGCTCGCGAATGTCCAGCTGTTCGACTTCCATGCCTACGAGACTAAACCATCTGCAGTACTATCAATGTCCGTAGTTTTCGCCAAAATGGGAGCCGGACGCAAAAAAATGACCCCTTGCAGGGCCCCGACCGTCATCAACGGCTATTTTCCGCTGCCGCGCAAGACCATCGGTGCCTGGCTGCGAGGAACGACCACCAGATTATGACGCTGGAACGCAAGCTGCTGCTGATCATCTTTCTGATCCTGTCTGCCGGCATGGGTCTGATTCAGTACGGCCTGTATCAAAGACAACATCAGCTGGCCGAGGACGATCTGCTTCAGCGGGCCGAACAGATTCGCAACGTGCTGATGGCCACCCGTCGCATCTACCACCACCAGTTCATCGACAGCGGCGTCGAGCTGACCGCGCAGACCATCGGTTTTTTGCCGGCCCACGCCATGAACCGGATCTCGGCGGATTTTCACCACTGGGACGGCAGCGGACTGTCGTTCAACAACGTCTCGGATGACCCGCGCAACCCCGAGCAGCAGGCCGATGCCATCGAGATGCACGCGATCGAGTACTTTCGCGCCCATCCCGAAGAGGAACGTCGCTTTACCGCCTTTCGCGGGCAGAACGGTACACACCATTACCACTACGCCCAGCCGATCTGGATCGAGCCTTACTGCCTGCAGTGCCACGGCGCCCAGGCTGACGCCCCGGAGGCCATCCGCTCGGCCTACGACACCGCCTATGACTTCGCCCTCGGTGATTTACGCGGCATTCTCAGCATCAAGATCCCGGCCTCGAAGATCGAGGACCGGGTCCAGCAGGCCTTCGTCTTCCAGTTGGGCTGGGGGCTTACGCTGCTGATGATTCTCTGGGCCAGCGTGGCCTGGATCATCCGGCGCTTTGTCACGCGACCGTTGAGCGTGCTCGAGCAGGGCATGAATCAGGTCGGGCACGGACAACTGGACCATCGCATCGACCGCCTGCATGGAGAGTTCCGCACCATCGGCGAAACGTTCAACCGCATGGGGGCCGCCCTGAGCCGGAACAAACGCCAGCTGCAGGAAAATGAGCAGAAATTCCAGACCATGGTCGACGGCACGCGTGACTGGGAATACTGGATCCGGCCCGATGGCAGCTTCCACTATTCTTCACCATCGGTCGAGCAACTGACCGGATACAGCGCGGCCGAACTGGCCGCCAGACCGGAACTGATCGACGAGATAGTGCATCCGGACGATCGTTACCTGTAGGATCGACGCCTGGCAAGTCACCTGCACGGCGGCGACAGTCAGCAGGAAGCCCGGGTCGAAATGCGCGTGGTTCACCGCGACGGATCCACTCGCTGGGTCGAACACAGCTGTCGGCCAATCATGGATGGTGACGATTACCAGGGACGGCGTGTGTCTGTCCGCGATATCGGTGCGCGCAAGCAGGCCGAGGCGGAAATTCAGCGCCTGGCCTATTCCGACCCACTGACCGGGCTGGCCAATCGCCGCCAGGCTCTGGAGCGCCTCGGCCAGGCCCTGGCGGCCAGCGATCGGTCGGCGCAGTGGGGGGCTGTGTTTCTGCTCGACCTGGATCATTTCAAGAAAATCAATGACCTGCTCGGACACAAGCATGGCGATGAGCTACTCCGGAAAGCCGCCGAGCGCCTCCGCTCCATCACCCGCCGCAGCGATACCCTGGCCCGGCTCGGGGGGGATGAGTTCGTGCTGCTGGCCGAGGATCTCGCCACCGACCAGGAACGAGCCGCTCAGCAAGCCGAAGCCATTGCCGCAAAAATCCGGTCTGCACTCGCTCCGCCGTGCATGCTCAGCCCCGACGCAGCCCCGATAGAAATGACCGCCAGCATTGGCGTCACCCTGTTTCTGGGCGAGGCGGCAGATCGTGAGGCCTTGCTGCGCCAGGCCGACGTGGCGATGTATCAGGCCAAGAACGAGGGCCGCAATAGCTTCCGCTTTTTCGATCCGGAAATGCAGGCGCTGCTCGAGCGGCGCGGCGCGCTTGAGCAGGCCCTTCGCCAGGCCCTGGTTCGCGACGAGTTCGAACTGCACTTCCAGCCCCAGGTCGACCGCGAGCGGCGCTGGGTCGGCGTCGAAGCCCTGGTGCGCTGGCGTGACCCCAGGCAGGGCCTGATCCCGCCCATGCAGTTTATTCCGCTGGCCGAGGAGACCGGACTGATCGTGGACATCGGGCAATGGGTGCTCGATGCTGCCTGTGCAACGCTCAGCGCCTGGTCAGAGCACCCGCAGGCCCGGAACTGGCAGGTTGCCGTCAACGTCAGCGCGCGCCAGTTCCACCAGCCCGATTTTGTCCAGCGGGTGCGCTCGACGATCGAGCATCACGGCATCAATCCCCGCCACCTGGTGCTGGAAGTGACCGAGCATGTCGTCCTCGAAGATATCGACGGGATCGCCGATCGCATGCATGAACTGAGCAATCTGGGCGTGTCTTTCGCCCTGGACGATTTCGGCACCGGCTATTCGTCGCTGAACTATCTGAAACATCTGCCGATCGCAAAGATCAAAGTCGACCAAAGCTTCGTCCGTGACATCACCAGCGACGGCGACGATGCCGCCATCGTGTGCGCGGTGCTGGCCATGGGGCGGGCCCTGCGCATCGGCACCATCGCCGAAGGGGTGGAGACGCAAGCCCAGCATGAATTCCTGCTCGCGCAGGGCTGCGACGAGTTCCAGGGCTACCTGATCGGGCGCCCGATGCCGGCCGCCGAGTTACTGGACTTCCTGTCCGAATAGATCACGCGGCCGCCAGCGCTGGCTACATCGTCAAACGCCCGGCCCGGTAATCGGCCACTGCCTGTTCGATCTGCTCACGGGTATTCATCACGAACGGGCCGTACTGGACCACCGCTTCGCCGAGCGGCCGGCCGGCCAGCAGCAGGGCGCGACCACCGAGACCACCCGCGCTGAGCCCGGCGAACTCGCCGTCGCCGAACAGACCCGCCGAGCGACCCGGTACGCGCTGATCCGCGACTGCCATTTCGCCATCGTAGACGTAGACCAGCGCATTGTGGCCGGCAGGAATCGGGAGGTCGACCGCAGCATTGGCATCCAGGCGCAGATCCAGCAGGAGCGGATCGGTCGCCATGGTCCCCGGCTGGCCGTTGATCACGCCGGCCTGGTGGCCTGCAGCCAGTTCCAGTCGTCCGGCGATCACCCGCGCCATACCACCGGCAAAGTGCAGTTCCGGAACCAGATTCGCTGGAATGTCGCGATACTCGGCCGGGCGCATCTTTTCCGCCGCCGGCAGGTTGATCCAGAGCTGGAACCCGCGCATCCGGCCCTCGGACTGCTGCGGCATCTCGGAGTGGATCACGCCGCGGCCGGCGGTCATCCACTGCACCACACCCGGACCCAGATCGCCGGTGTTGCCCAGATGGTCGCGATGCTGCATGCGCCCCTCCAGCATGTAGGTCACGGTTTCGAACCCACGGTGCGGATGATCGGGGAAGCCGGCCAGGTAGTCGTCCGGGTCGTCGGAGAAGAATTCATCCAGCATCAGGAACGGATCGAGCCGGGCAAACGCACTCGACCCCAGGCTGCGGCGCAATTTCACCCCGGCTCCATCCGAGGTGGGCTGCGACTCGATCACCCGCTGCAGGGTCCGCATCTTCATGGTCAGGCTGCCAGCGGCAGGCGCGCGATGCGCCCATGGGCCTGGTCAAGGGCGGCCGCAGCGGCTTGTTCACCCAAGGCCAGTCCTTCAGCGTAGGTGAAGTGCAGCTCCTGAAAACCGAGCATGCCAAAAAACATTTCAATCAGGCGCGTCTGGGTGTCATTGTCGGTGCCGCTGTACTTTCCGCCGCGAGCACAACACACGTACAGCGGTTTCGGATCCAGCAGTCCTTCGGGCCCGGTCTCGGTATAACGAAAGGTGACGCCGGCCCAGGCGACATGGTCCATCCAGGCCTTGAACGTCGACGGTACGGTGAAGTTGTACATCGGCAGCGCCACAACAACGGCATCCGCTTGTCGGAGTTCGGCGATCAACTGATCCGACCGGGTTACAGCCGCCTGCTGGGCCGGGCTTCGCTCGGCAACATCGAGACCGAAGCCGGCAAAAGCCTCGGCATCGAGATGCGGCAAAGGCTCGCTGGCCAGATCACGATGCAGCACGGTGCCGTCAGGATGCGCCTCGCTCCAGCGCTGACAGAAAGCGTGGGCCAACTGGCTGGACTGGCCCGCATCGATAAACAGGCTGGACTGAATCATCAGCAGGGTTTTCATGAACACTCCGGAAATAAAAAAGGAATACGGTCTAGCCTAGCGTTGCCTCCATCGATAGAAAAGCGCAAAATATCGCCTATATCTTTCGATATTTTCGATAATGAAGCCCAAAATCAGCCTGGAGCAGTGGCGCGCTCTGATCGCTGTAGTCGATCATGGCGGATATGCCCAGGCAGCAACTGCCATCAGCAAGTCGCAATCCACGATCAGCTATGCAGTTGACCGGATCGAGACCCTGCTGAATGTATCGGTACTGGAAGTCCAGGGCCGCAAAGCCCGGCTGACCGGCGCCGGGCGCATGCTGGTGCGCCGCGCCCGCGCCCTCATCGAGGAAGCCGAACGTCTGGAGCGCGCCGCCGCGCTGGCTGCGGCCGGCTGGGAAACCGAATTGAGGATCGCCGCCGAAATCATCTACCCGACCTGGCTGCTGCTCGACTGCCTCGGACGGCTGGCCGAACAGCAACCCGAACTGCGCGTCCAGCTGCATGAGTCCGTGTTTGGGGGCACGGCCGAATTGCTCAGCTCGGGCCGGGTCGATCTGGCCATTGCCTCCAGCATTCCGGCTGGCTTCATCGGAGACCCGCTGATGCAGGTCCGATTCGTGGCGGCGGCCGCGCCGCAGCACCCGCTCCATCAGCTCAACCGACTGCTAACCGTCGAAGACCTGCGCCGCCATCGCCACCTGGTCGTGCGCGACAGTGCCACCCAGCCGACGGGCTCGGCCGCCCTGCAAGTTACAGAGCAACGCTGGACCGTTACCGCCAAGGCCACCTCGATCGCTGCCGCCGGCCGGGGTCTGGGCTTTGCCTGGTATGCCGAGGACATCATCCGGGGCGAACTCGACAGCGGCACGCTCAAACCACTGCCGCTGGTCCGGGGGGCGAAACGCTGGGCGACGCTATACCTCGTGTTTGCCGATCCCGACAGCGCTGGCCCGGCCGCGCGCGCGCTCGCCGACCTGCTGCGGCGCGCAGCCTACCCGGATTGCGCCTGACCACGTTTTCCGGGCGCTGCGACGAGATACACTAAGTCCATGCCAGCCTCATCCAGCCGACCCAGATCCAGCACCGACCCCTGGTGGACACCGCGCCGGGTGGCGGTCGGGCATGGTCTGGAACTCGACCTCGGCCCGCTCCGTCTCCGGCTGGGTCACGGCACCGATGAGTGGCGAATTCATTACGAGTCGATTGCCGAGGACGTTGCCCCGAACCGGGCCCGGATCAAGGGTCGCCGCAGCCTGCCGCCGGACTGCAAGGAACGCTACGTCATCGGTGATGACGCCAGCCTCCTGAACCTGATGCCGCTGCTGGCCGATCGCAACATCGTCATCCGTCCGCGCCAACCGGTCTTTCTGCTCAGCGGACAGCAGGTCACGCTCTATCTGTCCACACCGATCTGGATTCGGCTCGAGGTGGGGAAGCCCGGTAACCTGCTCCGGGAACTGCCGGTCATGCCGCTGTCCGACACCTGGTTTGGTCCCTCCACCCGCGAGGGCGAGCTGTGCTACGCCGGTCGCACCCAGGCCCGTCACCACATCGACGAGCTGCCGCGTCGAGCCCACCGGGCAATCACGCCGCTGCACATCCAGAACAAGGCTCAATCTCCGCTGTCGCTGGAAAAATTCAGCCTGCCGGTGCCGATGCTGTCGCTCTATGGGGCCACCGATGGTTCACTGTGGACCCAGCGCCTGAACCTGACCCGCGAGGATCAGTCCGACCTCGCTGCGGTGCGGATTGATCGGCACCCGCCAAACTACGCCGACGGGCTGGAATTGCTGGCCAAACCACGCCACGAGGCCGGTCGTTCGGGCCTGGTGCGGGCCTTCAGTCTGCTGTTCGGGAACTCAGCATGAGCGAATGGATTCAGAACATCAACTGGGCTGCAGCGATGCCGGTGCTGAGGGCCGGACTGCTGGTCGCCCTGGGCCTGGTGATCGCCCCGCTGGTCAGCCGCATGGCGGCGCGCGCGCTGCGCACTCGGGTGGGCACGAACCTGCTGCAGCTACTGCAAAGGGCGGTATTTTATGCCGTGCTGGGGTTGTTCCTGGCCTCGGCGCTGCGCGAGCTGGGCTTCAGCCTGGCCGTCTTGATGGGCGCGGCCGGCGTACTGACCGTCGCCATCGGCTTTGCCTCCCAGACCACGGCTTCGAATCTGATCAGCGGCCTGTTCCTGATCGGTGAGCGCAGCTTCGAGGTCGGCGAGACCATCAAGGTCGGTTCCACCACCGGCGAGGTGTTATCCATTGATGCGCTGTCGGTCAAGCTCAGGACCATGGACAACCTGTTCGTACGGATCCCGAACGAGACCCTGATCAAGAGCGAGGTCACAACCCTGAACCGCTTCCCGATCCGGCGTTTCGACCTGATGCTGGGCGTGGCCTACAAGGAAAACCTGGATCGCGTACGCGAGGTGCTGATGGCGGTTGCCGAGGCCAATACCCACTGCCTCGACGAACCCGCCCCGCTCTTCATTTTCACCGGCTTTGGAGAATCATCGCTGGATATCCAGTTCTCGATCTGGGCGCGCCGGGAGAATTTCCTGACCCTGCGCAACACCATCAGCGCTGAAATCAAGCAGGCATTCGACCAGGCCGGTATCGAAATTCCTTTCCCGCACCGCACGATCTACACCGGCGAGGTGACCAAGCCCATGCCGATACAGGTTGTCCGATCAAGCCAACAGGACCCGGCCGAGCCGAACGACGAAGCGCCTCTGCCATAATGGGCAGGAATTCATTGTCTACCGGATATCGCCATGGCCAAGACTGCCTCCACCATGCTGCCGCTGGGCACGCCCGCCCCGGATTTCGCCTTGCCGGACACGGTGTCCGGTCAGCCTGTTCGCTACACAGACATCGCCGGCGAGAAGGCTACCCTGGTGATGTTCATCTGCAACCACTGCCCGTTCGTCAAACACATTCTTGATGAACTGGTGCGTCTGGGCCACGACTATGCCGGGCCCGAGGTCGGCCTGGTCGCCATCAGCAGCAACGACATTCAGGGCTTCCCGCAGGATCGACCCGAGCGGATGAAGGAACTGGCCGAGCAGCTGGGCTTTGCCTTTCCCTACCTGTACGATGAGCCGCAGAATACCGCGCGTGCCTACGGTGCCGCCTGCACCCCCGACTTCTATATTTTCAACGGCGGAAACCGTCTGGCCTATCGTGGGCAGCTCGACGATTCGCGCCCCGGCAAGGACGTTCCGGTCAGCGGTCGCGATATCCGTGCCGCGCTCGATGCGCTGTTGGCTGACCGGCCGGTCAGCCCGGCTCAGAAACCTTCGATTGGCTGCAACATCAAGTGGAAGGGCGCCTGAACGCCCATCCACGCATTTCCCCCGGCGCCCGCGCCGGACCGGCATGAGCTACCCGATCGACCCGCTGCTGCCCGAGCTGCTGGCAACCCTGGCCCAACATTCGACCGTCCTGCTGAGCGCCCCGCCCGGGGCCGGCAAGACCACGCGCGTACCACCGGCCCTGCTGACCAGCCGCTGGCTGGGGCAAGGCAAGGCACTGATGCTCGAACCGCGTCGCCTGGCCGCACGCTCGGCGGCGCGCTTCATGGCGCGCGAGCGCGGTGAAGCCGTTGGCCAGACCATCGGCTACCGAACCCGACTGGATACGAAAATCTCGCCGGCCACCCGCATCGAAGTCGTCACCGAGGGCATCCTGACCCGGATGATCCAGTCCGACCCCGGCCTCGACGGCGTCGGCTGCCTGATCTTCGACGAGTTTCATGAACGCTCGCTGCAGGCCGACCTGGGCCTGGCCCTGGCGCGCGAGGTCCAGCAGGCGCTCAGACCCGATCTGCGCATCCTGATCATGTCAGCCACCCTGGCGGTCGAAGCGCTGCGCGAGAAACTCGACCAGCCGCCGCTGCTCGAGGCGAGCGGCCGCAGCTTTCCGGTCGAGCTGCGCTACCGGCCACCGCCGCGCGAGCGCCGGCTGGCCGACCATGTCGTCGCCACGATACGCAAGGCGCTGGACCAGGACTGCGGCTCGCTGCTGGTGTTTCTGCCCGGCGCCGGCGAAATCGGGCGCGTGGCGAGCGCGCTGACCGCAAGTCTGCCGGACCGGACCCGGCTGTGTCCGCTCTATGGCCAGATGCGTCCCGAAGCCCAGGATGCCGCCATCGCTCCGGCCGCGCCAGGCGAGCGCAAGATCGTGCTGGCCACCGCCATCGCCGAGTCCAGCCTGACCATCGAGGGCATTCGCGTGGTCATCGATGCCGGCCAGCAGCGCCGCCCCCGCTTCGACCCGAACTCCGGCATGCCCCGGCTGATCACCGAACCGGTGTCACGGGCCTCGGCCGACCAGCGTGCCGGACGCGCCGGGCGCCTGGAACCCGGCGTCTGCTACCGACTCTGGAGCGAGGGCGAACAGGCCCGGCTGCGCGCCCATACCCCGCCGGAAATCGAGCAGGCCGACCTGGCCCCGGTGGTGCTGGAGCTGGCCGGCTGGGGCGCTGGCGATGCCGGCGAACTGACCTGGCTGGACCCGCCGCCGGCGGCGCACTGGGCCCAGGCCGTCGATCTGCTGCGCCAGCTCGAAGCGCTGAACGGCGAAGGCAAGATCACTGCCCACGGCCGGGCCATGCTGGAGCCGGGTCTGCATCCGCGCCTGGCCCACCTGCTGCTGCGCGGCCGCGAGCGCGGCCATGACCGCCTGGCCGCCGAGCTGGCCGCGCTGCTCAGCGATCGCGATCTGCTGCCGCGCGGAGCGGGCAGCGACCTGACCCTGCGTCTGGACGCGCTGCGTCGTGGCCATGGCCAGGTATCACCAGCGCGTCTGCAGCCGGCCCGTCAACTGGCCGATGCCCTTTCGCGCAAGCGCCGTGACCGGCACAGCGCCAACATCGACGAGATTGGCGGGCTGCTGGCGCTGGCCTTCCCCGACCGCATCGCCCAGGCGCGCGGCGGCCGCGGCCGGTTCCTGCTCAGCAACGGCCGCGGCGCCTTTTTGCCGGAAGACGATGCGCTGGCCGGCGCGGACTGGCTGGTCGCCGCAGAACTCGACGGCCAGACCCGTGAGGCGCGCATCTTCCTGGCCGCAGCCATCAGCGCGGCCGAACTGGAATCAGTGCTTGCAGCGCGTATCGAAGAGATTGAAACCGCCGCCTGGGACGAGGCGCGCGGCCGCATCGTCGCTTGGCGCCAGCGTCGCCTGGGTGCGCTGGTACTGGCCGAGAGCGAACTGGCCCAGCCGCCGGCCGCCGTGCTCGAAGCCGGGTTGCTGGCGGCGGTGCGGGCCAGGGGGCTGGACGCCCTGCCATGGACCGCCGCGGCGCGCCAGTGGCAGGCGCGCGTGCTGTGTCTCCAGCGCCTGTTGCCGAACGATTGGCCGGAACTCGACGACGCCCGCTTGCTGGAGAGGCTGGAAGACTGGCTCGGGCCGTTTCTGCACGGCACAAAAAGCTGGCGCGACCTGGAGCGCCTGGATCTGCTGCAGGCCCTGAAAAACAGGCTCGGCCCGGCGCGCTGGGCCGAGCTGGATCGGCTGGCGCCGGCCACCATGACCATTCCGACCGGGCGCCAGGTCGCGCTGGATTATAAGGCCGAAGGCGGGCCCGTACTGGCGACCAAGCTGCAAAGCGTGTTCGGCTGGAAAACCACCCCGACCATCGCCAACGGCCGCCTGCCGGTGGTCTTGCACCTGCTCTCGCCCGCCGGCCGCCCGCTGGCGGTGACCGCCGATCTGGAAAGCTTCTGGACCAACGCCTACCCCGAAGTCCGCAAGGACATGCGCGGGCGCTATCCCAAACATCCATGGCCCGACGATCCCCGCAGCGCCATCCCCAGCGATCGCGCCAAGCCGCGCGGTTGAAGATTCGATGAACAAGCGCTCACCAAGGCACCAAGAAAATCGATAAAGTGCTCCCTACCCAACGACTGCGAGGGATACCGGATGTCATGGACTCTGCGCGCCCTGGCCGTTTCGGCCATTTTCATGCTGACAGCCTGCAGTTACGGTCCGGAGCGCACCTACCTGCGCCTCGGTAATGTGGCGACAAAACCGCAATCACACCAGTTGGCCGTCACGCTTGAGTACTGGCGAGTCAAAGATCCCACCGGCGCCCTGAACACCTTTCCGAATGGCGGTATTCCGAAGGTGATATATCGAGAAGCGAGGGTGTACCGGTTCGATCTCGACCAGGGCACCGCCGAACGGGTTGCGACCCTCCCTGACTTTGGCGACATCCCGCACCCCAAGTCGATCTCGCTCGCGGGTTGGCAGGGCGATGCACTGTACTTTTCCGTGTTCGGTTACGGTGTCGATCGACGCGGTGGCGACGACCACAGGGATGAGCGACGCCTATTGTTTCGCATCACGGACGATGGCGCGCTGACCGAGATCGACCAGCTCCCGGCAGTCCTGGAAAGCGGGCGCAACAGCGGTCCCGCCCAATCGCCCCCGTTCCTGCGCTGGAGCGCCGGACACCTCGATGTCGAGATCGCGATCGACGCGCGACTGTCAGAAACGACCCATACGGCGCGCCTGAGCTTCGATCCGGAAACCGGGGAACCGCGGCTGTCCATGCCCTAGTGGGCCACTAAGGCCCATTTCAACGGCGCCGGACCCGCCACACAGTCACTGCGCGATCGCCTCGAACTCCAGGATCAGCTGCACGTCGTCGCCGACCAGGTCGTCCTCCAGCGCATAGCTCATGCCCCACTGGCTGCGCTGGATGACGGTGCGGGCCGACATGCCGACCGTGTATTGCTCATGGCCGAAAGGGTATTCGGCCCTGCGGTTGATGGTCACGTCGAGCGCGACCGGGTGAGTCTGGCCGCGCAGGCTCAGGTCTCCGCGCAGGGTGCCGCTGTCGGCACCGGCCGGCTCCCAGGATGTGGCCTCGAAACGGATTTCCGGATGGCGGCGGGCGTGGAGGAAATCGCGGCTGCGCACGTGCCGGTCGCGGCGATCGTGATTGGTGAAGACGCTGTCGGCCTGGATCAACACCTCGCCGCTGTGCAGCTCATTGTTGTCTTCGTCCCAGACAAACTCGCCGCTTGCCTCCAGAAACATCCCGAGCTGGTGCTTGAAACCGATGTGGCCGACCAGGAAGCCGACCGAGAAGTGCTCAGCGTCGATCTGGAATTCGCGCGGCTCGGCCGAACCGAGTGTCGCAGCAAACAAAGTGGTCGCGCACAGCGCGACGGCGAGAGTCCTGAATTTCATGAGTCATTCTCCAGTCTTGAAAGATGGGATGCGGCGTTTTGCTTCAGCCAGGCCAGGTCGAGCCAGAACGACCAGACCAGCAGGGCCATAGCCGAGGCCAGAATCGGGGTCGCCAGCGCCGGACCGATGACGGGCGTGAGGCAGATCAACAACGCGGCCACCTGCCACACGCACACCAGCTTGCGCCGGAAGCTGGGCGGCAACGGTGCCGCCAGCCACGGCCGTACCTGAGCCGCGGCGACAAAGGCATAGCGCATCAGGCCGATGGCCAGCACCCAGGCCCCGGCTTTTCCAGCCGCCATCAGGCCCAGGCACAACACCAGGATCAGCGCGGCGTCGACTTCCATATCGAAGCGCGCCCCGAAATCGCTGGCCTCGTCGAAGCGTCGCGCCAGCCAGCCGTCAACGCCGTCCAGAACCAGGGCGGCCAATGCCAGGCCCGCCAGCCACCAGCCCAGTTCCTGGTAGAGCGCCGGCTGCAGCAGCGCGGCGGCCAGCACCGCGACCAGGCCGCTGCGCGCCAGGGTGACCTGGCTGGCCAAACCAAAACGGGCCGCTCGGCTTCGCCATTGGTGAGCCAGCAACAGGGTGACCGAGACATGCAGGACCAGCCCGGCCAGCATCACGCGCCAGTCAGCGCCCGCTGCCAGCAGCAGCAAGCCTGCGCCCAGCGGCGCCAGCGCCGGCCACAGCCAGGCAAGCACACCGCCGCCCAGCGGCCCCTGTGCGGGTCCGAATTCTTGAGCCGGTTCGAGTCGGGCCTGGTTCGTCATGCGCTCACCATGCCAGCCGAAGCTGTAAGCGCGCGTCAACGGCGGTCTTCAGGCTGCGGCACAATCACCCTGGCATGTACCCGCACAGGCGATCATTCCGGCATGAACGCAAGCTCTGATTCACACACGACGGCCCGGGCCTTCTGGGTCGAAGCCCCCAACCGCGGCACGCTGCGCGAGGAAAACCTGCCCTTGCCCCAGGCCGGGCAAGTGCTGGTGCGCGCGCGCTACAGCGGCATCAGCCGCGGCACCGAGGCGCTGGTGTTCAGCGGGCGAGTGCCGCCCAGCCAGTACCAGGCCATGCGCGCGCCGTTCCAGGACGGCGAGTTTCCGGCGCCGGTAAAGTACGGCTATGCCAGCGTCGGCCAAGTCGAACACGGGCCGGACGACTTGCTGGGCCGCAAGGTGTTCTGCCTGTATCCGCACCAGGATCGCTACCGGGTGCCGGCCGACGCCGTCATTGCCCTGCCCGAAGGCTTGCCGCCCGAGCGCGCGGTGCTGGCGGCCAACACCGAAACCGCGCTCAACGTGGTCTGGGATGCGCGGATCGGGCCCGGCGACCGGGTCTGCGTGATCGGTGCCGGCGTGGTCGGCTGCCTGGTCGCCTGGCTGGCCGGGCGCATCCCCGGCGCTGAAGTGACCCTGGTCGACCTGCAGCCGCAGCGAGCGCAGATCGCCGCCCGTCTGGGCGTCGATTTTGCCGCGCCGGACGCCGCCCCGACCGAGCAGGATGTGATCATCCACACCAGCGCCAGCGCCGCGGGCTTGAGCACCGCACTGGCCTGCGCCGGCAGGGAGGCCAGGGTGGTCGAAGCCAGCTGGTTCGGCGACGCCGCACCGACCGTGCCCCTGGGCGAAGATTTCCATGCCCGGCGCCTGAAGCTGATTTCCAGCCAGGTCGGCCAGCTGCCGGCCGACCGGCGCGCGCGCTGGACCTATCGCCGACGGCTGGTCAAGGCCCTGGAACTGCTGCTCGAACCGGACCTGGACTGCCTGATCAGCGGCCAAAGCCGGTTCGAGGAGCTGCCGGCACTGATGCCGCGCCTGGCCGAGGCCAGCGGCGAAGTGCTGTGCCATCGCATCGTCTACGGACAAGATTGGAAACCTTGAAACCGCAGATGAATAAAAAACCCAAATGCTTTTTGGGGTTCTATCCGCGTTTATCTGCGATCATCTGCGGTTAAAAGGGGTTTTTCCGATATTCACAACAGGAGTTGATTCATGTACGAACTGACCGTGCGCGACCATTTTATGATCGCCCACAGCTTCCGCGGCGAGATCTTCGGCCCGGCGCAAAAACTGCACGGCGCGACCTACGTGGTCGACGCCAGCTTTCGCCGCCCGGAACTGGACGAGGACGATCTGATCGTCGACATCGGCCTGGCCAGCCAGGTCCTGGGCGCGATCCTGGCCGACTACAACTACCGCAATCTCGACGAGATCGAAACCTTTCACGGCCGCAACACGACCACCGAGTTTATGGCCCGGGTGATCTTCGACCGCCTGGCCGAGGCCGTGCAAGACGGCCGCCTCGGTCCGGCAGCATCGGGCTTGAGCGGGCTCAAGGTCAGCCTGAAGGAATCCCACATCGCCTGGGCCAGCTACGAAGGCCCGCTTTGAGCCAGCCTCTGACCCTGATCGTCCCGGGCGACCCGGATCAGCGCACCGGCGGCTATCTCTACGATCGCCGCATTGTCGAGGAACTGAGGCAGTTGGGCCGGAAGGTCGATGTGTTCGGGCTGGACGGGCGGTTTCCGCTGGCCGATGAGACGGCGGTTGAGGCCATGGATGCGGCCCTGTGCGCCCTGCCCGCCGGTGCCGCGGTCGTCATCGACGGCCTGGCGCTGGGCGCCGTGCCCGAAGCCGTCGCCGCCCACGCCGACCGGCTGGATCTCACTGCACTGGTCCATCATCCGCTGAGCGATGAAACCGGCCTGAACGAGCAAGACCGTCTGCAGTTGCTGGGCAGCGAGCGCCGGGCGCTGGCCCTGTGCCGCCGCATCATCGTCACCAGCGCCTATACCGCGCGCCGCCTGGTTGAACTCGATTTGAGCACCCACCCGGCCTGCGTCGTCGAACCCGGCGTGGCGGCGGCCGAACTGGCACCGGCGACCCGGGCCCGCATGGGCGAGGCACCGCAGCCGGGCGAAGAACATCTGCTGTGCGTGGCCAGCCTGACCCCGCGCAAGGGCCAGGACGTGCTGCTCAATGCCCTCTCCAGGCTGGCGCCAGGCGGCTGGCGCTGCCGCCTGAGCGGATCGGCCGAGCGGAATCGGGCCTTCGCCGCCCGGATAACGGCGCAGATCAAGAATGTCCGGCTGGGCGATCGGGTTGAACTGCCTGGCGAGCGCAACGAGGCCGAACTGGCCGACGACTACGCCTGGGCCACGGTCTGCGTCCTGCCCTCGCATTACGAGGGTTACGGCATGGTCGTGACCGAAGCGCTGGCGCGCGGCCTGCCGGTGATCAGTACCAGCGGTGGTGCCCTGGCCGATACCTTGCCGGACGGCGCCGGACTCCAGGTCGCGCCCGGCGATGCCGAGCAGTTGCAAGCCGCGATCGCGCGCTGGATGAGCGAGCCGTCGCTGCGTCGGGACTTGACCGCGGCGGCGGTTCGGGTGCGCGCGCACCTGCCGAGCTGGGCCGACAGCGGCCGGCTTTTTGCGCTGGCCCTGGAGCAGACATGAGCGGGCACCAGGTGTTTGCCGCCGACTGGCTGAGCCTGCGCGAGCCGGCCGATCACGCCGCCCGGTCCGAGGCGCTGTTCGAGGATCTGGCTGCTGTCCTGGCGCGCACCCGGAACGGCCGGCGCCTGCGAATCGTCGACCTGGGCGCCGGTACCGGCAGCAACCTGCGCTGGCTGGCACCGCGCCTGCCCCGGCCACAGCACTGGACCCTGGTCGACCACGACGCCAGCCTGCTCGCCCGCGCCCGGTCACAGGCCCGCACGATAGTGCCGGCGCCGGCTGACGAGTTCAGCGTGACCACGGTCGAAGCCGACCTGTCCGACTCGAGCCTGCCCTGGATCGGCCAAGCCGATCTGGTCACGGCGGCAGCGTTTTTCGACCTGGTCTCGGCTGCGTGGATCGAGCGCCTGAGCGCCGCCTGCGCCGCGGCCCGCGCGGCCTGCCTTTTCGTCCTCAGCGTCGATGGCCGGCGCGGATTTTTAGACCATGATGGCGGCATGATCGATGATGAAGAAGACCAATACATGCAAGATATCTTCAATCAGCATCAGCGCCGCGACAAGGGCCTGGGTGGCGCCCTCGGCCCCGAGGCCGGACAACGGCTGAGCCAAAGCCTGGCCCGACACGGCTTCGATGTGCGCCTGCAAGCCAGCGACTGGCGGCTGGACTGCACAGATGCGCCCAGCCTGGCGCTGGGCCGGGAACTGTTGGCCGGCTGGCACCAGGCGGCCCTCGAACAGGCGCCCGCAGCATCCGTCCGCATCAATGCCTGGCACCAGCGACGGCAGGCCGACCTGGCGGGCGCGCGACGGATGGTGCAGGTGGGCCACGTTGACGTGCTGGCCCTCCCGCCACGGTGAGGACCCGACTCTGGCTGCGCTGGACGCTGAGCCTGGCCGTGCTCGGTGCCCTGGCGCTGTGGCTGGACCCGGCCCGCATTGCCGCCGAGATCGCCGACATCCATCCGGTCTGGCTGCTGCTGGCGCTGGCCACGGCTACTGCGCAGACTGCACTGTCGGCGTGGCGCTGGCGTTTTACCGCCCGCCGCCTGGGGCTTGAGCTGAGCCCGAAGAGAGCGCTGGCGGATTACTACCTGGCCGGCTTCGTCAACCAGGTCATGCCCGGCGGCGTGATCGGTGACGCCTGGCGCGCCCAGCGCCACGCCCAAGCCAGCGGGCGCCTCGGACCGGCCTGGCGCGCCGTCATCCTCGAGCGCGCTTCGGGGCAGCTGGTCGTCGCGCTGCTGGCCGTGCTGGCCCTGCTGGCGTACCCGCCATGGCGGGAGGCGCTGAGCGCCCTGCCCTGGACCGGCCGCCACGGGCTGGGGCTGAGTCTGCCGCTGCTGCTGGCACTCGTGGCCTACCTGCTGCGCCGACGCTGGCGGCCGCTGCTCGCCATCGTCGGCCAGGACATCGACAAGGCCCTGCTGGCGCGCACCGCCTGGCCCGTGCAGCTGGGCAGTTCGGTACTGATCGTCCTCAGCTACCTGCTGGTATTCGCCCTCGCCGCCCGCGGCATCGGGCTGGATCTGGACATCGCCACGGGCATGGCGCTGGCCCTGCCGGTGTTGCTGGCCATGCTGATTCCGCTGTCGGTGGCCGGCTGGGGCTTGCGCGAGGGTGCTGCCGCCGGTATCTGGCTGCTCAGCGGCTTGCCGCCGGAGCAAGGCGTTGCCGCCGCCATCGCCTACGGCTTGCTGGTGCTGCTGGCCAGCCTGCCCGGCGCCATCGTGCTGCTACTGCGACCTTCAGCGCAGAAGCACGTCCACCAGTAGCTCATCGCCGAGGGCATGACCGCGAATCGGCGGCCGCCGCGCTTCGACCAGGCGCTGGATCGGCTCGAGCTGCAAACCGGGCCGGCCCGAGCCGATGATCAGCGGCGCAATCAGCAGGTGCAGGCGGTCGAGACAGTCGGCTTCGAGAAAGCGCGACACCGTAACCCCACCGCCTTCGATCAACACCCGCCGCAGGCCACGCTCGGCCAGGCGCCGCACGACCAGCCGCGGGTCGAACCCGGAAGGGGTGGCCGGAAGGGACAAGCGCTCAACACCAGGCGGCGCCGAACCCGGGTCGACCCCTTCGGCCACCAGATGCAGAACCGGCGCCGCGTCCGGCAAGCGCTCGAACAATGGGCCCGTGGTCGGCACTCGACCGCGCGGGTCGAGGATGACCGCCACCGGATCCTGCCCCGACACGTGGCGAACGGTCAGGTGGGGCTGGTCTTCGCTGGCCGTGCCCGCCCCGATCACTACCGCGTCTACCAGGGCCCGCAGGCGATGCAGATGGCACCGGGCCACCGGACCGTTGATGTACCAGGAATCGCCGCTGGCGGTCGCGATGCGCCCGTCGAGGCTCTGGCCCAGCTGCCCGACGACCATGCCATCCAGACCGGCCAGCAGCGGCAGCAACGCATCGAGCAATAGGGCATCTTCGGCCGCCAGCGGCCGATCAGCCTGCCACTGGCCGTCGGCCCCCAACTCCAGCGCCGATCGCCCCACCATGACCCGATGAGATGTCTTTGCCGACCAGTCGAACTCACGCGCGGCGAGCAAGGCCTCCCAAACCGTCGAATAGCGTTCCATCCCGCGATTGTCGCCAATTCGGGCGTGTTTCACATCCTCAACCTTCTGATCACCGTAGCGTAGTACCCTTGAATTTTTAGATTTCTGCGCCAATGCATCAGACCGAACGAGCCATCTTCGACCTGCGCCGCGGCGTGGCGGTTGTGATTGACGATGACCAAAGCCCGCCAGGCACGCCATCTCCCAGCGTGCTGGTACAGCCGGTGGAGGGCCTGGCAGACGAAGAACTGGCCGGGCTGGCCAACGAGGCTGCCGGCCATCTTGTCCTGACCGGTCACCGTCTCAAGTGCCTGGGCCTGAACCCGCGCAGTGATTGCGCGGCCCTGCCGCTGCAGCCAGCGGCTGCCGGCGCGGCTGTCGCGGCGATCCTGCGCGCGGCCAGCCAGGATGCGCCGCTGGATCGTGAGCTGTTCGGAGACCCGCATCCGGCCACGGTGGCCGAGCGCGCGGCCCTGGCCCTGATGCGGCGAGCCCTGCTGATTCCGGCCGCCATGACCCTGCGCCTGAACCAACGCCAGCGCCGGGCCCTGCAGACCCAGATCGACAGCGGCGCCTTGCTGACCGTCTCGGCGCGCGCGGCCGAGCATTGTTTCGAACTGGCCTCGGGCCTGCTCAAACGCGTCAGCGAGGCGCGCGTGCCGCTGGCCGATGTCGACCAGGCTCGTTTCGTGCTGTTCCGCGAGCCCGACGGATTGCGTGAACACGTCGCGGTCGTCATCGGCGACCCGGCCCGGTGGCCGGTCGATGTGCCAGTACGACTGCACTCGGCCTGCCTGACCGGCGACCTGTTCGGCAGCCTGCGCTGCGACTGCGGCGAGCAATTACGCTCTGCGGTCAAAACCATCGACGGGCTGGGCGGCGGCGTCCTGTTGTACCTGGCCCAGGAAGGCCGCGGTATTGGCCTGGCCAACAAGCTGCGCGCCTACACGCTGCAGGACCAGGGCCACGACACCGTCGATGCCGACCAGATCCTGGGCTTTGGGGAAGACGAGCGGCGCTACTGCGTGGCGGTCGACATGCTGGCCGCGCTGAACATCCAGCGGGTGCGCCTGCTGACCAACAACCCCTCCAAGCTGCGGGCGCTGGCCGCAGGCGGGATCGAGGTAGCCGGGCGCGAGAAACTGTTTGGCCGCTTGACCTCGGAAAACCACCGCTACCTATCGGCCAAGGCCAGCCGTTCCGGCCATCTGCTGGACGAAGTACTCAACTCCGCAAACAAGTAAGGACTGAGGCCGCGGTCTCACGCTTCCCAGCCGGGCAAGCCTGTCGCGGCCGTCTCGCGCAGCACCCGGGCCAGTTTCTGGCCGTAGAAAGCCACCAGTTCCCGACCCTGTTCGGCACTGGCAGCAACCGCATTACCAACCACGCCGCCCGGGTTCAGATCTTCGGCCAGCCAGGCCCAGGCGGCTTCAGCCTCCGGGCCGACCATCGCCTCGGGCGAATCTCCGGAGGCCACCGAATCGAACACATCCAGCGCTTCGGTACGAACCCGTTCGGGGTGCAGGTGCAGCATCATGGCCGTTTCGGCCTGCCCGCCGTGCAGGCCCAGGCGCAACTCCTCGGCACCCAGCAGATGAGCCGGGGCCTGGAAGCTCATGTAGCTGGCCTTGACTACCAGCAGTTGATGCCGCTGGCGCAAGGCCAGCGCGGCCGGACCCAGCCAGCCGATATTGCCGCCGTGGGCGTTGACCAGCACCAGGCGCCGGATACCCACGCGCGCCACCGCGGCGCCGATGCGCTGGAGCTGGCGATGCATTTGCCGGGCGGACAACGACAGGGTGCCGGCAAAACCGGCGTGCTCATCGCTGGCGCCCAGGGCCAGCGGTGGCAGCACGAAAATGTCCAGATCATGGTCGAGTTCGCGCAACGCCAAATCGAGCAAGCCATTGGCAATGTCCAGGTCGGTCGATAGCGGCAGATGCGGCCCGTGCTGCTCGATCGCGCCCAGGACCAGAACCGCCAGTGCGTCCGGGCCGGCAAGCCGGGCCAGTTCGGGGGAGGTGAGGTGCTGCCAGGAATGGATCATCAGACGACTACGGTAACCGATCGCCAAGCCGCGCGTAGAGATCGCCCGAGGCCAGCCCGTCCGCCCCGTGATCCAGCCAGTGCCGGATCGACCGGGCCTTGCGCCAGGCGGAGAAATGAAACCGCCGGTTCTCGCCGGCCACAACCTGGTAGCGGTAGCGCGCCAGTGTTTCCAGTCGATCCACGCAGGCCTGCGCCTGATCCAGCGCGCCCTGGACGAATTCCACCGACAGGCTTTCCAGCGCTCGCGACAGCCCGGCCAGGACGTCGGCCTCGAAGCCTTCGACGTCGATCTTGCAGAACACCGGTTCACCGTAGCGCTCGATCAGCTGGTCGAGCGTGACCACTTCGACGGCGAAACTGGCATCCCAGTCGATCCCGGCGAACCCTGGCTGAGTGCGCACGACCTGTTCCCGCCAACGCCTCGACAGGCTGGCCACGGTGGGATTGACCCGGCTGACGGCCAGTTCCATCCGGCCCGGACTTGCGCCCGCTGCCAGGGCCAGGCAGCTCACTTGATCACTCCGCCCGGCCAGCCGCTGCAGCCAGGCAAACAGCTGTGGCTGCGGCTCCAGCGCTATCACCCTGGCACCGAGTGCGGCAAAAGCAGTGCTGCGATCACCCAGATGGGCTCCGATATCGAACACCAGGTCGCCTGGGCCGATAAAAGGCCGGTAGAAGCGCCGCAGGCCAGCCTGGCGGAAGGGCCGGCGATAGATCACCAGGGAACGCAGCAGGCCGTAGCGACTTTTAAGGTAGGTCCACACGCCAACGATAGTAGCGTGGCCGCCGGTGCAATGGGTGGGCCAGGCCCTGGCTTCACGCAGGCTTCGGAGTCGCTCATGTCACCATGCGCGGATGCTCCTGAATTCATCGCCCACCCCGGGCCGGGCATCGCTGGCGCTTCTGGTCTGGGGCATGATTGCCAACTTCCTTCTGGTCGGGCCGCTGTGGCTGCGCTTCGGCATGGAAGCCGGCTATTGGATTGCCTGGGAGGCCTGGGTGCTGGTCGCCGCCTTTGCCGCTCTGCCCGATACCCGATGGACCCGCGCCCTGCGCTGGGTGGTCGTCATCATGCTGCTGGTTGCGTTCGTGTTCGGTATCGGCGACGGCGCCACCCACCAGGTCCTCAGTCGGCCGCTGAACGCCTATTTCGACATCATCCTGATCAGCGCCGGCTTCAACCTGCTCGACGGCAACATCGGCCGGGCCGGTGCCGTAGCCGTCACCGTGGCGGTCGGGCTGGCGCTGCTGGCCCTGACGCTGCTGCTGGCGCGCGCGCTGCGGCCGGGGCGGCTGCAATCATCGACCCCGGCGCGAGCCATCGCCTTCGCCTTGGCCGCCGTGTGCCTGGGCGCATTCTGGCTGGACCTGACCGGGACGTCTTCGTGGACCGCAGCGCGCACCCCGGCCTGGGACACGCTGGCCTTTCAGTCCGACCAGATCCGCTCGGCCCATCAGGCCCGCCTGGAATTCGCCGCCGAATCACCGGACGCGCGGCAGCCGGGTACGCCACTGCCTGCGCTGGCTGACCTCGACGTGCTGCTGGTGTTCATCGAATCCTACGGCGTGACCGTATTCGACGACGCAAACTACCGCGCCATCGTCGAGCCGAGACTGCAAGCCATGGAGCCCGTCCTGGCCGACGCCGGCCTGAAGGCAGTCAGCGGCCTGGTCAAGGCGCCGATTCGCGGCGGCCAGTCGTGGCTGGCCCACGCCACCGCGCTGAGCGGGGAGTGGATCGACAACCAGCTCTGGTACCGATTGCTGCTGGATTCGCACCGAACCACCCTGGTCGATGATTTCCGCGCCACCGGGCATGAGACGGTTGCAGTGATGCCGGCCATCATCCGACCCTGGCCCGAGGGCGATCAATACGGTTTTGACCGGGTGTATCCGGCCGCCGGCCTGGACTATGCCGGACCGCCGCTGAACTGGGTCACCATGCCCGACCAGTTCACCCTGCATCACTTCGAACACGAATTACGACCCGCGGCGTCCGGGCCCTTGTTTGCCCAGATCGCGCTGATCAGCAGCCACGCGCCGTGGACCCCGGTGATCGATCTGGAGCCCAATTGGAAGACCATCGGCGACGGCGCGCTGTTCGAGCGCTGGCGCGATGCCGGCGAAGCTCCGCAACGCCTGTGGCAGGACATCGAACGGCTGCGCAATCACTATGCCCGCAGCGTGGAATACTCCGTCCACGTCAGCCTCGACTACGCCCGCCACTTCGTGGACGAAAACACCTTGCTGATTCTGCTCGGCGACCATCAGCCGGCTTCACTGATCACCGGCCGCGAGCCCAGCGCCGCTGTCCCGGTTCACGTCATCGCCGCCGACCCGGAACTCCTGCAACCGTTTCGTGCACGCGGGTTCAGGGACGGATTGCTGCCCGAATATCCGGGCCCGGCAGCGGGCATGGACCAGCTGCGACACTGGCTGCAGGCCGATTTCGGCGAAAAAAAACCCGGCTCGCGAGGAGCCGGGTACACAAGGTCGGACTCATCCGACGGAGGGTCTGGAGTCGATCAACCGCCGTACTGAAAGCGCAGCCCGGTGGTGAAAGAACGGCCGATGATGGGCGCGTCTTCCTTGAAGAAGCTCTGGTGGCGACGGCCGTCCTCGTTGAGCAGGTTGCGCCCCTGCAGGAACACCTGGGCGTTGCGGAACAGCACCGGGGTCCAGAACAGGTCGAAGCCGACCAGGTTGTAGCTGCCGGTTTCGGACTCGGCCTCGGCTACGTTGGTCTGGCGAAACACGCGCTGAAAGTCGATCGACAGATCCCAGTCACCAAAGCTGGTGTCGGCCCCCAGGCCCAGACGCATCGGGCTGATGCGCGGCAGATTGTCACCGCTTCGCAGCTTGCCGCGCACGTAGTCACCACTCACCCGCAGGTCGAGCGGAATACGCCCGGTGGCTACCTGGGAAATGGCTTCGAATTCCACGCCGTAGAACTCGGCATTGGCCTGCTGGTTGATCACCAACTGGTTGCGCAGTCGGCACAGGCTACCAGCGCCGGGCTCGCAGCCGGCCGCCGCACCCTCGCCGGCGCGATTGCCGATATCGTTAACGCCGACCGGGTTGCCGGTGCCGTCGTCTTCGGAGGCCAGGAAGATGAAATCGCTGACCCGATTGTAGAAGGCGGTGGCGTCAAACCGGAACGGGCCGGCGTGGCGGTCGAATCCCAGTTCGAAGTTGGTATAGGCCTCCTTGTCCAGGTTCGGGTCGCCGACCTCAAACGTGCCGGCGGCAGCATGACGGCCAAAGGCAAACAGCTGCTCCGGTGAGGGCGCACGCTCGGCGCGGGTGACCATGGCGCGGGCATGGTAATCGCTGCCAATCTCGAACACCGCACCGGCCGACAGGCTGAACGGGGTGAAGCTCTGGGTATCCAGACGTTCGGGCAGGGCCAGGAAGCTGCCGTCGGCCTGGGTGATGCCCTGAACGCGCGAACCGATCACATCTTCGGGGTTGGAGCGCACCCGCTCGACGCGCGCGCCCAACTCGATCCGGCCGAAGTTGGTTGGCAGTTCTTCCAGGACGAAACCAGCCAGGGTACGGGTCACGTTGGGACGCACGTAGAAGCCGCGATCGGCGCCCCGGGGATCATCGGCGGAAAAGTCACGGTCGGTGTACTGCAGGCCGACCACGCCACGCCAGTTGGCGATCGGGTCGTGCACCAGTTCCAGGCGAGTGTCCCATTCCTTGTTGTCGAAGTCGGCCTCGACCACACGCTCGTCCAGGAAACCGCCTTCAGGACTGCGATTAAATTCGAATTCCGCCTCTTCCTGCTCGAAGTCGGTGTAGGACATCTTCAGGCGAGCGGCGCTGAACCCGGGCAACGGTTCGAGCCATTCACCCCGAAGATCAAAGCGAAGAGAGTCGGCAACCACGCGCTCGAAGTCGTCACTCTGACCACCGAGATCGCGCGGCCGGGCGTCAAAATTGGCGGGAATGCCGTAGTCGGTATCCCAATAACTCACCCCGAGTCCGAAAAAGCCCCAGTCACCGCGCAGCAGACCGGTGAGCGAAGCCGAATCGGTATCGATGCTGCTGATGCGTAGCGTATCTTCGTTACCGGCGGTCTGGCCCACCTGCTGGAATCCATTGATATCGAAATCATCGGTGCGCCGGATGTTGTAGTCCGCGCGGAGCACGAACTCGTTACTCAGCGGCGCCTCGAGACCCAGTCGGCCCTGCTTGTCGTTGCCGTTGAAGCCGTATGAGAAACGCCCATCGACGCGCAGGTCGTCAGAAAAATCCGGGTCAAAGCGACGCGTAACCACGTTGACCACCCCGCCGGCGGCGCCGCTGCCGTAGAGCAGCGTGGCCGGCCCGCGAAATACCTCGACCTGCTCAGCGCGGGCCGGATCAATCCCAATGGCATGGTCGGCACCTTCGCGCGACACATCTGAAGTGCCCATGCCGTCCTCGAGAACCTGGACGCGCGAGCCCTGCAGGCCGCGCACCACCGGGCGGCCCACGCCGGGCCCGAAGTCGGAGTTGGCGACACCGGGAAGACCGTCCAGCACCTCGCCCAGGGTGGCCGCACGGCGACGCTCGAGTTCTTCGCCAACCACGATACTGACCGGCCGAACCAGGTCATCGGGGCCGCGGTCGCCGAGTGGGTCGGCCATTACCTGGATGCGATCCTCGATGTCTTCCGGCGCCGCTTGGGCGAGTGCCGCCAAAGGGGCCGCCAGGGCCAGCGAAATGGCCGCCGCCAGCGGCAACTTGCGATATCCGTTCATGAATTGCTCCTGCGAAACGAGTGGGACAAGAATTAGAAACGATATGGTATTACATTACGCTTCTGCGCGGTAACCGTTTTCCAGCATCGACCGGATAGCCCCGTTCGTGCCTGCAGCCTGCTACGATTCGCCGTCGAGGTGAGAGCAATGCGCATCGTAATCGTGACGTTCCTGTTGCTGGGCAGCGCCCTGGCGATTGCTGACTCGGCCGCCGAGCAGTGGCACGACGCCATCGTGCACAACCGGGTGCAAGACATTCGCGCGCTTCTGGCACAGCAAAACGACGTCGACCAGCCAACGGAATACGGCAAGACCGCGCTGATGGCCGCCGCCGGCGCCGGTGACAGCGAGCTGGTCACTGCTCTGCTGAGCGCTGGCGCTGATCCAAACGCGACCAATCATCTCGATGGAACGGTCCTGATGTTTGCCGCCGGCAGCGGCGATCCGGAAACGCTGCGGCGAATTCTGGCCACCGGCGTTGCGATCAACGCCCAGGCAAGCAATGGCTGGAGCGCCGTCATGATGGCCACGGCCAAGAATCATGCCGAGTTGTTGCGGGAGTTGGCCGCGGCCGATGCCGATCCCAACCTGGCTGACGTCTACGGCTGGACTGCGCTGATGCGCGCAGCCTTCGACCACCGCGAGGCAGCCTTTGCCGCACTGCTGGAATGGCCCGGGCTGGACCTGGAAGCAACCAACCGCAACGGGCAGACGGCACTGCACCTGGCGGTAATCGGCGGCCATGCCGACATGGTTAAGACCCTGGTTGAACGGGGCGCAGCGCAGGCCCGGGACCGCAACGGTTACACCCCGCAAGCAATCGCCAAGGAATTGGCGCGCGCCGATTTGCAGGTACTGCTGGACACCACGGTCTCTGGCGACTGACAAGGCACCATGGGTCGCCCGACGCTGCCGAATGCGTATACTCAGAGCGCATCACAATAATGGGGATCAACCATGAAAAGACGGAGTTTCGTCCAGGCCTGCGCTGCCACCGCCATTGCCGTTCATCACAACCCGTTACTGCTGGCGGGTCCGGCCGCAGCCGGCCGCCTGCACCAGCCCGTGCGGCTGGTCGACCGCGACGGCAAGCCCATTCGTCCCGGCGATCTGGCGCCCCACACCAACTACGTATTCCGCTATCCCTACCAGGCTACGCCCTGTTTCCTGCTCAACCTCAATCGGCCCACCGAGGCCAACGTGCGCCTGCAAACCGGCAATGGATCCGAGTATGTCTGGCGCGGCGGAGTCGGACCGCAGCGCTCCATTGTTTCCTACGCTGCCATCTGCACCCATCGTCTCACCCACCCGACCCGGCACGTCAACTTCATTGGCTACCGGCCGAGCCAGAATCCGGGCGCCGACCCGGGCGACAACCGCATCGTTTGCTGCATGGAATATTCCAGCTACGATCCGGCGCGCGGTGCCGAGGTGGTGTCCGGACCGGCACCCCATGCCTTGACCGGCATCCTGCTCGATTACGACGAGCAAGCCGATGAAATCCGGGCCGTCGGCACGACCAGTGAAGAGTTGCTAGAGCGGTTTTTCTCACAGTTCCAGATGCAGCTGGAGTTGACCTATGGCGGCTTCGACAAGGCCCGGGCGCCGGTGACCGAAAGCGCTATCGTGCTGCCGCTCAACGAGTACACCGACAACGACATGCCGTGCTGATCAAGCGCCTGCCAGAAGCCTGAAAAAGCGCTGTCCGGCCGGCCTCTGCTATGATTTCCGGGTGATGAGAACGGGGCCGGATTCGAGAGCAAGAGACGGACTGCGAGCACTCTGGCTTGGACTGGTAGTGCTGTTTGGCCTGTTGGTGGGGATGGCGACCGCCTTTTTGTACCAGCGCGTCATCGACCGGGCCGAAGCCGAAGTCGAACGGAGTGCGTTGTCTTACCAGCGCCTGATCTTCAACCAGTTGGCCGACCTCGACCGTTTTGTCACTCGATCCGCCACCGACTTGCTGATTGAGCAATCGATTATGCCCGAACAGGCCATCGATCGATTTCGACATCGACGCGCGACCAACCCCTTCATTCAGGATTTGCTTGTGCTGGACGCCAACGGCAGCATCCTGGCTACTGCCTGGGAGGGCGCGATGCCGGACGTCGATGAGCACGAGTACTTCACCCACCACCGCGACCACCCCGACAGCACCCTGCATGTGACCAGACCGCAACCGTCGCTGGTCTACGAAAACGACTGGTTTATCAGCGTCTCCCGCGCCCTGCGCAACCGCGACGGCGAACTTGTCGGGGTCGCGGTCGGGATGTTCTCGGTGACCAGCCTGACCGCCACGCTGGAGGCACTGCTGAGCGAAGAAGATCTTTCGATCGCCGTACTCACCGAATCGGGCGCACTGATTCTGCGCCTGCCCATCGCTTCGCGTTTTTCCATCGGCGATGACCTGACCGCAATGACCGGGGTTGATCTGCCGCTGACCGCGCCGGCGACGGTGCATCTGCGTGCCGGCCTGGATGATATCGCCCGCATCGTCCACTTCCGGGCCCTGCCGGAATACGGGCTGATCGTGGCGGCATCGACCAGCCGCAGCGCAGTGCTCGCCGTCTGGCACCTGGCCGTCGTTCTCGCCATCGGAATCTGGCTGCTGTTCAGCGTCGCCAGCCTGATCCTGGTGCGCCGACTGCGCAACAGCATTCGCCAGGCCCAGGCCAGCCAGGCACGCTTCCGCAAGGTAGTCGAAAGCGCCAGCGACCTGATCGTGCTGGTCAACGATGGCGGGGTGATCCAGTACGCCTCGCCGAACTGGAAGGCACTGCTGGGCTACGACCCGGACGAGATCATCGGCCAGTCCAGCATGGACCTCATCCATCCCGAAGATCAACCACGTCTGGGCAAGACCTTGCGCGCGGTGGTTGTGAATGGCGAAACGCTGAGCGGCATTGAATACCGAGTCCGTCATGCCGAGGGGCACTGGCGCTGGCACTCGGCCAGCATCTCGGCCCTGTACGATAGCAACGGCGGCCTGGACGCGGTAATCGGCATCGTTCGCGACGTGACCGAAAGCCAGCGTCATCAGCGCCGGCTGGCCCAGATGGCCCAGGAAGATCCCTTGACCGGCCTGGCCAACCGTAACCATCTGTCGAGCCTGATCGACCAGGCCCTGGCCGAGGCCGATCGAACCGGCACGCTGGTCGCGTTCCTGTTCATCGACCTCGATCATTTCAAGCCGGTCAACGACCAACATGGTCACGAGGTTGGTGACCTGATTCTGGTCCAGGTCGCCCGCCGCATTGCCGGCACCTTGCGCAGGCCCGACGTGGCCGGACGGTTCGGCGGTGATGAGTTCCTGGTCCTGCTGCATGATCTGTCAGAACCGGACCAGGCCATCGCAATCGCCAAGCGAATCGCGGACCGAATCGGCAAGGCGTTTGCGTTCGACAACCAGGAAATCTCGATCTCGTGCAGCATCGGTGTCGCCCTGTACCCGGATGACGGTCGGGATGAACGGGAATTGATCCTGCGCGCCGACCAGGCCATGTACCAGGCCAAACAGAACGGCCGCTCCACTGCGCAGCGGTACAACTCGGAAACCGTGCTTTGAGGCGCGTTGCGCATCCGGCGTTACAATGGCCCGGAAATAACTTGCCGCAGATCTGGCGGGAACCCGCCACCGTTTTCGTTATCGAGATCGAACCATCGGCAGAAATTCACACTCCACCTGAGGATCAACCATGACCCTGAAAGCAAGCACGCGCATCCTGATCGCCGGCCTGGCCATGAGCCTGTTCACCCTGGCCCAGGCCGAAACCCCCAATATCGAACCTGGCCAGTGGGAATACGAGACACGCATGACCGTCGAAGCCGGCTTTCCGGTGCCCGAACAAACCGATACCCACTCCGACTGTGTCACTGCCGAGGATATTGCCCAGGCCGACACCTTCATGGGCGACATGGACATGGACGAGTGTGACGTTACCCGGGAAGAGATGCGTCGCGACGGGGCCAACTATGAAATGGTCTGCCAGGTCGACGGCATGACCATGAACATGACCATGGACATGACCTTCATGGGGGACCGCTCAGAGGCGCTGATTGTCTCCAACGCCGAAACCCCGATGGGGCCGATGAAAAGCACCATCGAGATGACCGGCCGTCGTGTCGGCGAATGCAACTGAACGCAGCATGAGCCGCTCCGTCATCCAGACCGATCGCGCGCCGGCCGCGATCGGGCCTTATTCCCAGGCCGTTCGAGCCGGAGACACGGTCTATCTTTCGGGCCAGATTCCGCTGGTACCGGCCACCGGCGAGTTGCTTGACGGTGACTTCGAGGCACTGACCCGCCAGGTTTTCGACAACTTGGCGGCGGTAGCCGAAGCCGCCGGCGGGTCGCTCAATGACCTGGTCAAGCTCAACATTTTCCTGACCGACCTGGGCCATTTTCAAACGCTCAACGCCATCATGGCCGAGTATTTCAGCGAACCCTACCCGGCCCGGGCCGCCATCCAGGTCGCCGCACTGCCCAAGGGTGTGCCGGTGGAAATGGACGCTGTCATGGTGCTGGCCACGGCCGGCTGAGCAGCCGGCGCCATATGGCTGGCGACCGCGCGCTGTCCGAAGTAGCCGGGGTCGGCCCGCAGTTGGCCGGCCGGCTGGCCGGCCTGGGGCTGGAACGCGAAACCGACCTGCTGTTCCACCTGCCGCTGCGCTACGAAGACAGAACCTGCCTGACTCCGCTGCGCCAGGTTCGGGCCGGCAGCGGCGTCCAGGTCGAAGGCCGAATTGTTCACCGCGAAGTCCGCCAGGGGCGCCAGCGCATGCTGCTGGCCACACTGGCCGACGACACCGGCCAGATCACCCTGCGCCTGTTCCGCTTTTATCCCTCGCAATTGAGCCAGTTCAGCCCCGGCCGGCGCCTGCGCTGCTTCGGTGAGGTTCGACCCGGACCGACCGGCCTGGAAATGGCCCATCCGCAATGCCTGGATCTGGCCGACGGCGCATCACCACCCCTGCCACAGTCGCTGACACCGATTTATCCGACCACGCAGGGGCTTGGCCAGGCGCGCCTTTCCAGACTGATCGGCGCCGCCCTTGAGCGGCTTCAGGAGGGCACACTGGAACTGGCCGACCTGCTGCCGGCCAGCGACCTGTTTCCAACGCTCAGAAACGCGCTCATCACCATTCATGCCCCGGCCCCGGGTGAGCCGCTCCAGGCCCTGATCGAGGGCTACCATCCGGCCGTGCAGCGCCTCGCCCAAGAAGAATTGCTGGCTCACCATCTGGCCCTGGCCCGGGTCAATCGGGCACGCGCCCGGCAACGTGCACCGGCGCTCGACGATCCCGACGGGAAGGTCTCCAGGCTGCTCGCCACCCTGCCGTTCGAGCCGACCGGCGCCCAACTGCGGGTCATCGACGATATCCGCCATGATCTGGCCCGAAGACAGCCCATGCGCCGCCTGCTGCAGGGTGATGTCGGTTCGGGCAAGACCGTGGTGGCTGCGGCCGCGCTGGTGACCGCCACCGCCACCGGTCACCAGGCCGCGATCGTGGCACCGACCGAAATCCTGGCCGAGCAGCACTACCAGACCTTGAGCGAATACCTGGCCCCGCTGGGTATCGAGCCGGTCTGGCTGGCCGGCAAGGTCCAGGGCCGGGCTCGTAGCGAAGTGCTGGAGCGCCTGGCCGGCGATGCCGCCGTGGCCGTCGGCACACATGCCCTGTTCCAGAAGGCGGTGGCATTTCGCGATCTGGCCCTGGTCATCGTCGACGAACAGCATCGTTTCGGCGTCCACCAGCGCCTGGCCCTGGCCGACAAGGGCCGCAAGGGAAGCCTGCAGCCACACCAGCTGGTCATGACCGCCACGCCCATTCCCCGGACCCTGGCCATGACGGCCTATGCCGGGCTCGATATCTCGGTCCTCGACGAACTGCCTCCCGGGCGCAAGCCGGTCACGACCGTGGCGGCCAGCCAGCAGCGGCGGCCTGAAGTCATTGCCCGCCTGCGCCAGGCCCTGAGCGAGCGCCGCCAGGCCTACTGGGTGTGCCCACTGATCGAGGAATCAGAGCTGCTCGAAGCCGAAGCCGCCGAAACCCGGGCGCGCGAGCTGGCCCGGGAACTGGCCGAATTCCGGGTCGGACTGATTCACGGTCGCATGAAAGCAAGCGAGAAGCAGGCGGTGATGGCGGACTTCAACGCCGGTGCCATCGGACTCCTGGTCGCCACCACCGTGATCGAGGTCGGCGTGGACGTCCCCAACGCCAGCCTGATGATCATCGAAAACGCCGAGCGCCTGGGTTTGAGCCAGCTCCACCAGCTCCGCGGCCGGGTCGGCCGCGGCAGTGACCAGGCCGCCTGCGTGCTGCTCTACAAACCACCTCTGGGCGAGACTGCGCGCGCGCGCCTGGAGGTAATGCGCGAGACCACCGACGGCTTCGTCATCGCCGAAAAAGACCTCGAGCTGCGCGGGCCAGGAGAAGTACTCGGCACCCGCCAGACTGGTGCCCTGCGCTTCCGGATCGCCGATCTGGCCCGGGACGAAGCCTTGCTGGATCGGGTCCAGCATCTGGCTACGCGCCTCGACGAGCAACAGGCCCGGCAACTCATCGAGCGCTGGATCGGCCCGGCTGAGCAGTTTGTTGACGTGTGAGACGGCCTTGACGGAGGGAGCGGACGTGCAAAGCTACCGCTGATTTCCTGGCTCACCAAGGTCGGCAACGATTCGACTCAGCACCTCGATGAGAAGCGGTACATCTTCGCTTGCCGTGCGGAAAAGACTTTCGTGATCAATCTGGCCATACTCATGCGCCAGGATGTTGCGCTGACCGATCACCTGCCGCCAGGGGATGTCCGGATGCGCCGCTCGAAAGGTTGTTGACAAACGTCGCGCCGCCTCACCAATTATCTCCAGGTTCCGCTCGATCGCTCGCATTAGCGTGAGGTTGGAGAGGAACTGCCCAAGGTCACTACTGCCCAGCATCTGTTCGATTTCCCGAGCTGCCCGGAGCATATCCCAGACATATGCCGGGTCGCGATGTTCAAGCTGCATGCAGAAGCTTCAAATCCTGACAAATGGCGCGACGCCGGAACGGATTTTCGAGGATGGAGGGCGTCACCAGATCCACCGGAACCCCTCCCAGCAATTGGGACAGCGAATCACGCAGCTCAACCAAGCCACCTAGCGATGGCTTCATCCCAGGCTCGAATTCAACCAGAAGATCGACATCGCTGTTCTCAGACATTTCTCCACGCGCCGCCGAACCGAACAATGACAAGGTCCGCACGTGAAATTCAGTCAACAGCGATTCCAATGCTCGCCGGTCCAATTCGAAGCGATCAGCAATCACAAGCGGCGAAGCCAGGTTGGCGGGTTGCATTTCCATCACGCTGCGGGCACTCACACTAGAGGGCTGATCATACAACACGTCGGTTTGGCAAGGCGCTGGTGGCGCTCTATTCGCCCTGGCCAAGCGAAAAACCAGGTTCGCCGTCAAAGGTGTAGAGATGTTCGGTCTTGATGAAATCCAGGCCGGCCTGCTCGAACATCTCAAGCAGCTCGATGGCCTGGCGATGCTTGATCGGCGCATCATTGAGCGAGCGAAAGCGGCAGCGCCAGTGATCGGTGCAGCTGGTTTCCGGCAGGCCATCCGGGTAGACCTTGACGCCGCGGTTGGTGATCAAGGAGAGCTTGAGCTCGTTGGCCAGTGTCAGCGCTTCGATCGCCCGGCCGAGGCGTTCGGGATTGCGGCCATCCTGATCGTGGTCGACAAAGACATCCACACCAACCAGCTGCTTGTGCGGGCGGCTCTCGGACTTCGGCCAGGCCGTGCTGACCCGTGGCCACTCCGGTCCCGCATCGGCTACCGTGTCGCCAAGCCGGGCGATGATGGCCTCGGAAAACGCGCCGGTGCCGAACCATGAACCGCTTCGAACATGGCGAAATCCAGCCCGATGTTGGCCGACCCGCCCAGTCCGACCGAACCGGTGATCTGGGCGGCCACGTCAGAGATGATGTCGCCGTAGAGATTGGGCGCGACGATGACATCGAACATTTCCGGGCGGTCGGCCAGAAGCGCGGTACCAATGTCGATGATCAGGTGGGCTGATTCGATATCCGGATAGTCCGCCGCAATCCGGTCGAAGGTCTGATGGAACAGACCATCGGTCAGCTTCATGATGTTGTCTTTGGAAAAACAGTGGACCTTGCGCCGGCCCTGGGCCCGGGCCAGTTCGAAGGCATAGCGGATGATGCGCTCGGAACCCGGCTGGCTGATCAGCTTGAGGCACTGGGTCACCTCGGCGGTCTGGCGATGTTCGATGCCTGCGTAGGTGTCCTCCTCATTCTCGCGCACGATCAGCACGCCCATGTCGGGGTGGCGGGTGGCCACCCAGGGATGCCAGGACCGGCATGGCCGGATATTGGCGAACAGGCCGAGCGACTTGCGCAAGGTCACGTTGACGCTCTTGTAACCGCCGCCCTGGGGCGTGGTGATCGGGCCCTTGAGGACCACCCGGTGTTCCCGTAGCGCCGCCCAGGCCTCGGCCGGAATACCCGAAGACACCCCTTCTCGATAGCTGGCCTGACCGATCGTGATCGGTACAAACGACACCCGCGCCCCGGCCGCTTCAAGAATCCGGCATACCGCAGCGCTGATTTCCGGGCCGATGCCGTCGCCGGCGGCCAGGGCAACCGGAACGGGTTCGGACATGGCAGCGGAAGAGGGGCGGGATTGCGTGGCCTGGGCGGTGATGTGCATGGCGTTCTCCGGAACATGAAAGGGATGACCCGGACAAGGTAGCCGCGCATCTGAATAGATTAAAGTTAATTTTTATTGAGTTATAGTTAGATAAAAATCTACTCATATTTCCACAATGAAGCCTACCCTCCACCAGCTCCGCATTCTGCGCACGGTCGCCGAGGAAGGCTCGATCAGTGCGGCCGCCCAACGCCTCCACCTGACTCCGCCGACGTTGTCGATCCAGTTATCGCAGCTGACCGAAACGCTTGGTCTGCCGCTCTACGAGATCCGCGCTCGCCGGCTGCACCTGACAGGTGCCGGGCGTGATGCAGTGGCTGCCGCCCGCCGGATCGATGACCAGCTACAGCTGCTGCGTCAGCGCCTGGCCGCACGCCAGGGCGTCGAGCGCGGCCGGCTGAGCGTTGCCGCCGCCTCGACCGCCGAGTACCTGCTGCCACCGCTGATCGGGCAGTTCCAGCAAGACCACCCGGGTATCCAGGCGAGCCTGACCATCGTGCCGCGGGCCGAGCTGCTCAAACGCCTCGAGGCAGGACTGGATGATGCCTACCTGATGACCCGCCCGCCCGAAGGCGATGGCCTGGTCAGCCAGTCAGTAGCGCTCAATCCACTGGTCATGATCGCCGCGCCGGAACATCCCTGGATCAGGCGTGACGATCTGACCGCTGACCAGATCGAAGGAGAGCGCATGCTGGTCCGTGAGCCGGGCTCGGGCACTCGCATGTGGACCGAGGACTGGCTGAAAAACTTCGGCGTGGCCCTGAACCCCGCGCTGGAGCTGGGCAGCAACGAAGCAATCAAGCAGGCAGTAATGAGCGGTCACGGGGTGGCAATCATGTCGCTGCACGCGGTCGTACTCGAACTCCAGGTGGGACGTCTGGCCCTGGTCGGGATCCGGGAACTGCCCGTGCCGGTCAACTGGCACCTGATCCAGCGCCGCGGCCGCCAGATCACGCCGGCGGCGGCAGCCTTCAAGCAGCACCTCGGCCACTGCCTGCTCGACCTCGACGCCAGGCTGCAGGCCTTGCTGCGCAAACATAACCAGACCCTGCCGGTCGCGCCCTGAAGCGTTGACTTTCCCTGCAGCTTTGTGCTCGACTTGCCGATATGACAGACAGGCCGACTTCATCGCAGGAACTGCCCATGCTGGCGCCGTGCCGACCGATACCGGTCGCAGCGCCGCTGGGCTGGCTGGCCAAGGGCTGGCGCGACGTCAAGGCGGCCCCGCGCCAGAGCCTGACCTTTGGCGCGCTGATGGTGGTCTTGAGCTACCTGGTCAGCGCCGCGGCCTGGCTGTGGGGCAACCTGGGCCTGTATCTGGGCCTGGTGTCCGGTTTCGTGTTTATCGGGCCGTGGCTGGCGATGACCCTGTATGCGATCAGCCAGCGGCTGGAGCAGGGTGAAAAGCCCTCGCTCGGGCTGAGCGTGGCCGATGCCGCTCGGTCGCTCAAGCGCTCACTGGTCTTTGCCGTGATCCTTATCGTGGTCCTGCTGATCTGGGCCCGGGCGGCCAACACGCTCTATATCTTCTTTCCCCAGATCAGCGATCCGGGCTGGCGCGAACTGACCCTTTTTCTCGGCATCGGCAGCCTGGTCGGCGCCCTGTTCTGCCTGGTGATCTTCGCCGCCAGCGCCTTTTCCCTGCCCATGATCATGGACCGGCGAGTGGATGCGGTGACCGCCGTGATCACCAGCGTCAATGCAGTGCTGCGCAACAAACCGGCGATGGCCCTGTGGGCGCTGATGATCGTGGCCGGCGTGATGCTGGGTATTCTGACCGCATGGCTGGCTTTCGTGGTCGTGCTGCCGGTCATCGGCCATGCCACCTGGCATGCCTATCGCGAAACCATCAATGCCGAGCAGTGGCCGCGAATGGATCGCCCGACTGCTTGATGCAGCGCGTCATCAGCGTATGCGATACTTCTGCGCTGGCCAGCGTGACCGGGGCCTGTCCCGGCGCCATTCCACGAACCCAAATGCCAAGGAGAGCCCGGTGACCGAGCGCAAATTGACCCTGACCGATTCGTCCTCCGGAAAAACCCTGGATCTGCCGGTAGTGGCCGGCAGCGAGGGGGACCCGACCATCGACATCACCCGGCTCAATCCGGAACTGGGTTACTTCACCTACGACCCGGGCTACGGCACCACGGCCAACTGCAAGAGCGACATCACCTTCATCGACGGTGCGCAAGGCATCCTGCGCTACCGCGGTTACCCGATCGAGCAGCTGGCCGAACAATCCAGTTTCCTGGAGGTGGCCTACCTGCTGCTCTATGGCGAGTTGCCGTCGGCCGCTGAAAAAACCGGGTTCGAGCGCGACATCACCTACCACACGATGGTCCATGAACAGGTCAACACCTTTATCGGCGGCTTCCACTACGACGCCCATCCGATGGCCATTCTGTCGGGCGTAATTGCTTCGATGGCCGGGTTTTACCAGGCCAATCTGGACGTCAATAATCCTGAACACCGCAACCTTGCCGCCAAGCGCATGATTGCCAAGATGCCGACCGTGGCCGCGGCCGCCTACCGCCACTACATGGGCTGGCCCAGCGCTCATCCGCGCAACTCGCTCAACTACCCCGAGAACTTCCTCCACATGATGTTCTCGGTTCCGGCCGAAGCCTACGAGGTCAACCCGGTTGCCGCCAAGGCCCTGGACCTGTTGTTCATTCTTCACGCCGACCACGAACAGAATGCGTCCACCTCGACTGTGCGCCTGGTCGGATCCACCGGCGCCAATCCGTATGCCTGCGTCGCCGCCGGCATCGCTGCCCTGTGGGGCCCGGCCCACGGCGGGGCCAACGAGGCCGTGCTCAACATGCTCAACGAGATCGGTGATGTCAGCCGGGTTGGTGAGTACGTCAAGAAAGCCAAGGACAAGAACGACCCGTTCCGGCTGATGGGCTTCGGTCACCGGGTCTACAAGAACTTTGATCCGCGCGCGCGCATCATCCGCAAGGCCTGCCACGACGTACTGGCTGACCTCGGCCAGACCGATCCGCTGCTTGATCTGGCCATGGAACTGGAGCAAATCGCGCTGAAAGACGACTACTTTGTCGAGCGCAAGCTCTATCCGAACGTGGATTTCTATTCCGGCATCATTTACAAGGCGCTGGGCATTCCAACCAGCATGTTCACCCCCATGTTCGCGATCGGGCGCACGGTCGGCTGGGTCGCCCAGTGGCTGGAACAGGCAGCCACAGCCCACCGGATTGGACGCCCGCGTCAGATTTACACCGGCTACGGCGAGCGCGACTACGTGCCGCTGAACGAACGCGGCTGAAAAGCGCACAGCGGCTACATGTGCAGCATGCGGCCACCATCCACGGCCAGGATCTGACCGGTTACGTACGGGGCATCCAGCGCCAGGAAGGTCACTGCCCCGGCAATGTCGGCCGGCGTGCCCTGGCGCTGCAGCGGCACCCGCTCCAGAATGGCTCGCTGCGCCTCCTGCCCGGCCTCGGCCTCGCCCTCCGGCCACAGAATCGAACCCGGCGCCACGCCGTTGACACGGATCGCCGGCGCCAGATCCTTGGCCAGCGCCCGGGTCTGCATGACCAGCGCCGCCTTGGCCATGGAGTAGACGCTGTTGTCCTTCAGTGGCACCAGGCCATGAATATCGACCAGGTTGACGATGGCGCCATCCCGGAGAGCCATTTCCGATGCACAAGCCCGACTGAGAAAAAACGGCCCGCGCGCGTTCGAGGCAAACAGGTCGTCCCAGTCCTCCTGACCGGCCTGGTCGACCGGCGTGGGATAGAACGCCGAGGCGTTGTTGACCAGCACATCGATGCGTCCGAACGCGGCCAGCGCCGCATCACGAATGGCCTGGGACGCGGCCGGCGCCGCCAGGTCGGCCTGCACCAGCACGGCCGAGCCGCTGCGCTGCGCGTTCAAGGCCTCCGCCAACGCGCGCGCCGGCTGTTCCGAGCCCCGGTAGTGCAGACAGACGCTGAGGCCACGAGCATGCAGATGACGCGCGATTTCAGCGCCGATGCGGCGCGCTCCGCCGGTAATGACGGCGCAAGGCGCGCTGCCGGACAATTCCTTCATGGTGTTCGGTTCCCGTCGAAAACGCTATTGGATCAGGCCGACCGTCAAGTAGCAATGAGCACTCGGCCAGCCGCTGACTGGCTACAATTCCGGCCTGCCCACCCACTCGCCAGCGAATGCGCATGAATCGGCCACCCGCCGGCCTGGAACTGCCCACACCGCCAGCGCCGCTGGCCCGGCTCAGCCAGCAGCTGGGGCATCGCATTGCCGATGACATCCGGCGCAGCGGGCCGGTGAGCTTCGAGCACTATATGCGGATGGCCCTGTACGAACCCGGCCTGGGCTACTACGTCAACGGCCTGCACAAGTTCGGCGCCAGCGGCGACTTTGTCACCGCACCGGAGCAAGGAAAACTGTTCGCTGGCGCACTGGCTCGCCAGGTCGACGAAATCGCCCGATCGCTGACCGGCGACTACCTCATCATGGAGCCGGGCGCGGGCTCGGGCGCTCTGGCACGCGACCTGCTTTCCACCCTGAGCCACCGGCCGCAACGCTACCTGATCCTGGAGACCAGCGCTGCCCTGCGCGCGGTTCAGCGCGAGACGCTCAGCGAACTGCCCGATGAAGTGTTGCAGCGCATCGAGTGGATCGACGCACCGCCCGATCAGCCCTTCGATGGCGTGATCATCGCCAACGAAGTGGCCGACGCACTCCCGGTTGCGGTGTTCTCGATCGGCAAGGACGGACTGCAGGAACGCTGCGTACGCGTCCATGGTGACCGCCTGGGTTGGGTCGATCAGACACCGCGCCCGCGCCTGGCAGGCGCTTTCGCTGACCTGCAGGAGCGGCTTGGCAAGCAGCTGGCGGTTGGCTATAGCAGCGAGATTTGCCTCGACCTGCCGGCCTGGCTGGAAACCATCAGCAGGCCCCTGCGAACCGGGACGGTACTGCTGATCGACTACGGCTACCCACGCTCGGAGTACTACCTGCCCGAACGTTCCGCCGGCACCCTGGTCTGCCACTACCGCCACCGCGCCCACTTCGATCCTTTTGTCTGGCCCGGCCTGACCGACCTGTCGGCCTTTGTCGATTTCAGCGCGGTGGCCGACGCCGGCGCGCGCTGCGGCCTGGAGCTGGCGGGCTTCACCACCCAGGCGGACTTCATGGTCGCCATGGACGCACATGAAGCGATCGAAGCGGCCACTGACGAGGCCACCCGCATGCGCCTGGCCGGTGAACTCAAGCGCCTGATCATGCCCGGCGAGATGGGCGAGAAGTTCAAGCTGCTGGGCCTGTGCCGCGGCATGGAAAAGCCGCCAAGCGGCTTTGCGTTCTCGGATCAGCGTCATCGCCTCCAGGCCTCATCGGCAGCGCTTTAGACTGGCGGCTCTAATTGCGGCCGCTAGGATATTGAGTGGGTTAGACTGATTTTGAACATCCTTTTTCAAGGCGGGTATCCATGGCCACACAATATGATTACATCGTTGTCGGCGCCGGCTCGGCCGGCTGCGTGCTGGCCAACCGCCTGAGCGCCGACCCGGCCAACCGGGTCCTGCTGCTGGAGGCCGGGCCGCGTGACTGGAACCCCTTCATTCACATGCCGGCCGGGCTGGCCAAGCTGGTCAACTTCAAGTCGCTGAACTGGAATTACTCGACCGAGCCGGAGCCGGCCCTGAACAACCGCCGGCTGTACTGGCCGCGCGGTCGGGTGCTGGGCGGGTCGAGCTCGATCAACGCCATGTGCTTTATCCGCGGCCACCGCAGCGATTACGAAGACTGGGCGGCTGCCGGCAATCCGGGCTGGGGCTGGGACGATGTCTTGCCGTATTTCATCCGCTCGCAGAACCAGGCCCGTGGCGCCTCCGAGCTGCACGGAGTGGGCGGCCCGTTGAGCGTGGAAGATCTGTCCTACTCCAACCCCTTGAGCGAGGTCTTCATCCAGGCCGCCGAGCAGGCCGGGTTTGCCGCCAACCGCGACTTCAATGGCCCGGCCCAGCGCGGCTTCGGGCTCTACCAGGTTACCCAGCGCGGCGGGCGGCGCTGCTCCACGGCAGTGGGTTATCTCAAACCCGCGCGCGCGCGCCCGAACCTGACCGTACTGACCGGCGCCCTGACCCTGAAACTGGAGATGGAAGGTCGCAGGGTAACCGGCGTGCGCTACCGCCGCCGTGGTGTGACCCGCAGCGTGCGCGCCGGGCGCGAAGTGCTGCTGGCCGGTGGCGCGATCAACTCCCCGCAGTTGCTGATGCTGTCGGGCATCGGACCGGCCGGCGAACTGGAACGGGCCGGGATCGACGTGCGCCATGGTCTCGAAGGGGTCGGCGCCAATCTGCAAGACCATCTCGACATCTGCTCGCTGACCCGGTGCTCGCAGCCGATTACTTACGACCAGCTCAGCGAGCTGCGCGTGGGCCTGAAATACTTTCTCTACCACGAGGGCGAGGGCACCTCGAACATCGCTGAAGCCGGCGGCTTCCTGGTCAGCGGCCGCGGTCGTGACGATCGGCCCGACATCCAGATGCACTTCGTGCCGGCCCTGCTCGATGACCATGGCCGCAATCGCCTGCCCGGCGATGGCTACACCGTACATGCCTGCCCGCTCAGACCGCAAAGCCGTGGTCGGATTGGCCTGCACTCGGACGATCCAAGCCAGCCGCCGGCGATCCGGGCGAATTACCTGAGCGAACCCGAAGATCTGGAAATGATGCTGGAGTGTGTGCGCTTGTCGCGCGAAATTCTCAACCAGCCGGCCTTCAAGCCGTTCCGCGGCCATGAGATCTACCCGGGCAACGAAGTGATCGACCGCGCCGGGCTGATCGATTTCATCCGCGCCAAGGCCGAGTCAATCTACCCCCCGGTCGGCACCTGCCGCATGGGCTCGGACGACCTGGCGGTGGTCGACCAGACGCTTCGGGTACACGGCGTCGACGGCCTGCGGGTAATCGACGCCTCGGTCATGCCAACCCTGGTCGGCGGCAACACCAACGCCCCGACGGTAATGATCGCCGAGAAGGCGGCCGACCTGATCCTGGGACGAGCCGTGGCGCAGCCCGAGGTCACTGCGGCCGAAGCGGCTTGAGGTCATTCTTCGCCACCGCTCCGCGCGGGCTCGAAGAGCTGCTGGCTGCCGAACTCAGGCAGCTGGGTCTGACCGGTGCCCGGGTCCGCCGCGGCGGAGTCGGATTTGGCGGCGACCTGGCTTCCGGCTACCGGGCCTGCCTGTGGTCGCGCCTGGCCAACCGCATACTTTTGCCGCTGACCGAGTTCAGCGCCGAAGACGACCAGGCCCTCTACCGTGGCGTCCAGACCATTGACTGGTCCAGTCACCTCGGACCGGAACACACGCTGGCGGTGGACTTTACCGGCGTGCGTGCCCGCATCAGTCACAGCCGCTTCGCCGAGCAGCGGGTCAAGGACGCGGTGGTCGACCAGATCCGCGAATCGACTGGATCGCGGCCATCGGTCGATACCGAATACCCCGATCTGCGCATCCACGTCCACATGCTGGCCGATGCGGTTACGCTGGCAATTGATCTGTCCGGCGACAGCCTGCATCGACGCGGCTACCGGCGCGAGGGCGGCCCGGCTCCGCTGAAAGAGAACCTGGCCGCGGCCATGCTGATCCGGGGCGATTGGCCCGACATCGCCGCTGCCGGTGGGGCCTTCATCGACCCCTTATGCGGCTCCGGCACGCTGTTGATCGAGGCGGCCTGGATGGCGGGAGACACGGCTCCCGGCCTGCTTCGCACCCGTTTCGGCTTCCACGGCTGGCGCGGCCACGACGATGAGGCCTGGAAGTCGCTATTGGACGAAGCCCTGGAGCGCCAGGACCGCGGCCTGGCGGCTATCCCGCCGATCATCGGCTACGATGAGGACGAACTGGCCGTGGCCGCCAGCGCGTCGCACCTTCGTCGTGCCGGCCTCGCCGGGCGAGTGATCGTCGAGCCTCTAGAAATCGGCCAGGCCGCGCCGCCGGCTGATGCCCGACCCGGACTGGTCGCCACCAACCCGCCCTACGGCGAGCGCCTGGGCGAGAACCATGAGTTAGTGCCGCTTTACCTGCGCCTGGGCCAGACCCTGAAAAGCCGTTTCGGCGGCTGGCGGGCGATCGTGCTCAACGGCGCCGGCTGCCAGATCGGCTTGAAGCCCGACAAATCCTGGCAGCTTCACAATGGGGCGCTCGAATGCCGGCTGGAGCGTTTTGAAGTCGCGGCCGATGGGGAAGGCCAAGACCACGAACCGGCGCCGGATCTGGTCAACCGCCTGCAAAAAAACCAGCGCCAGCTGAAAAAATGGCTGGCCCGCGAAGACATCCATTGCTACCGCGTCTACGACGCCGACATCCCCGAATACGCGCTGGCCGTGGACGTCTATGACACCAGCGACGGGCGCTGGCTGCATGTGCAGGAATACGCAGCACCGGCCAGCATCGACCCGGCCCAGGCCCAAGCTCGACTGCGCGCGGCCTTGAGCGTGCTGCCCGAAACGCTGGCAACCGACCCGGCCCGAATGGTGTTCAAGGTCCGCCAGCGCCAGCGCGGCGACAGCCAGTACCGGCGCATGGGCGAACAGGGGCAGATGCTGGAGGTGCGCGAAGGCCCCTGCCGGCTATGGGTCAACCTGACCGGCTATCTTGATACCGGCCTGTTCCTGGATCACCGCCCGGTACGCACCTGGATCGGGGCGAATGCCCGGGGCAAGCGCTTTCTGAACCTGTTCTGTTACACCGGTGCGGCCACCGTCCACGCCGCCCTCGGCGGGGCAAGCGCCACCACCAGCGTGGACTTGTCCGCCACCTACCTGGAGTGGACGCAGAAAAACCTTTTCTTAAACCAGTGCAACAGCCCCATCCACCAGCTCATGCGCGCCGACTGCCGCGAGTGGCTGGGCCGCTGCCGCGAGCGCTATGACCTGATCTTCCTCGACCCGCCCAGTTTTTCCAACTCCAAGCGCATGGACGGCGATCTGGACATCCAGCGCGACCACGCCGAGCTGATCCGCTCAGCCACCGGCCTGCTCCACCCCGACGGCCTGCTGATCTTCTCCACCAACCGCCGCGGCTTCAAGCTCGACCCGGCCCTGGCCGACGAACTGGCCATCGAAGACCGCAGCGCCTGGTCGATTCCAAAGGATTTCGAGCGTAACCGGCGGATTCATCAGTGCTGGTTCATCCGCCATCAAACTTGACCAAGGCCCCGGAGTCGAGCTCAGGGACTGCCCTGCTCACCCGAGGACTCCGGACCGATCAGGCGCTTGACCAGCCAGTAACCGGCGGCCACAACCAGGCCCAGGCTGGCTACCATCAGACCCGCCCAGACAGGGCCGCCGGTCGCGACCCAGCCCAGGGTTTCGGTCGAGAGGCCGGCGACCAGAAGACCGAAAGACGAGGTCATGGCCGGGCTCAGGAGCGCATCGCGTCCAGCTGCGTTCCGCAGCGCATCAATATGATCAAGGGCCAGAACGAACAGCATGGCGATCAGTGCGCCGGCACCGGCCAGCAGAGGACCCATTGCCGGTCCCGCCAGCAGCCCGACATTCCCGGCCGAAGCCCCTGGGGCAAGTTCCAGCACCCGATCGAGACCTGGCTCCTGGATCATGACACTTGGTTTGGCTTCGGCGGCGGTCTTTGGCGACGTGCACATGGAAAGCGGGCAGTGGCTGGATCGTAAAGACCATCAATGGGCTCATCAGCTGGTTCAATGGCCGGCTTGAGATCGGAATTACGCAATAAGGAACGAACCCAACTGCTCGCACCCTGGAGGTATCCCGTGTCTCGACCGCACCATGTTTGCCGCTTCAACATAATCTTCCGTTCACTGCTGCCCAGTTTGGCCGTGATGCTTGTTCTCTTGCTCAGCGCCCCCGTCGCCGCCAATGATTGTGGCCGAATGCAGTCGGGCAGTTTGTGTCTAGGCCAGCAGCAGGGCGGCCGCAGTCTCAACCTGGACCTGATCGAAAGAATCAGGGGACATGCTGCAATGGCCTGCGAGAATATCGAGTGTCCCGACTGGGGCCAGATTTGCCGGCTCGGAATTTGCTTCACCAGCGACCAGGCTTTGCCCCAGGATTGCAGCCAGATCAACTGCCCGCAAGGCAAGAGCTGTTACCTCGGCAATTGCTACCCGGTTTATACCTGCCCCGACGGTAATTGCTATCCGGTTCAGTGCGGCTGGCAGGGCACGGACTGGCAATGCGCCAGTAGTGAAACCTGCGTCGACTTCCGCTGCGTCGCCAACACCCGCCTAGACCGGATGGAACAACGCGAACACTACCGGCGCGGTGTGGCCAGCTCTGTTGGGGCTCGGTCGAGTCGTGGTCAGCATTGTCCTGATGGCATGGTGCGAGTCGAGAATGGGGCCTGCATGACCCTCGACGATGGTCCCTGCCGCGGTTGCGCCGCCGGCGAAATCTGCAGCTATGGTCGGTGCTGGAAGCCGGCTCAATCCGCGGTCTGTTCCGGGGTTCAGTGTCCGCCCCAGTCCGAATGCCTGTCAGGGATGTGTGTGCCAAGCCGACGATAGACGATTGACTTGATATGGCAATGACGCCCAATCACGGCCTCGGTTCCCCACACGCCACTGCGTACCCGGCTCAGACGGGGATCGCAGAGCAGAATATGGTCGTCGGGGCCCATGCTGACATGCACGCCGGAACCAGTCTTCATTCTTCCAGAGCCTGCCAGATTCCTTCCCGGCGCGGATCTGCCGCGCCTTCTACTTGCCCATCAGCAGTAAATATCACTCCGTGCAGGCCGGACTCTTCACCTCGACCAGCGCGCACCTCTACGCCCAGTTCAGCCAGTCCAGCCAGGACCTCTTCCGGAAAGCGATCAACCTCACCAAAGAAGTTGCCCCGCCAGGCAAACAGGTTGGGCAGGTTGATTGCCTCCTGCAGCGGCAGATTCCAGGCCAGCAGGCCCAGAATAGTCTTGGCGTTGTAGACCAGGATGGCCGACCCGCCGGGCGAACCCAGAGCAGCGACCAGACGGTCATCGGCATCGAACACCAGCGTGGGCGTCATCGAGGAGCGCGGGCGCTTGCCGGGGGCCACGGCGTTGGCGGTCGGCTGGCCGTCCACTTCGGGCTGGAAGGAGAAGTCGGTCAGCTGGTTGTTGAGGAAAAACCCGTCGACCACGCGGCCCGAGCCGAAGATGGACTCAACCGACGAGGTCATGGTGACGACGTTCCCGCGCTCATCGACGAT
>PXBD01000033.1 GCA_003565625.1 Gammaproteobacteria bacterium | reverse complement strand
TTCGTTCCGGGAGAGATCTGGCCGGATACGGACGGGGTTCATATCAATGCGCATGGAGGTGGGATTCTTTACCACGAAGGTGTGTACTACTGGTTTGGGCAGCACATGGTGGAAGGCCGGGCGGGTAACCGCGCGCAGGTCGGCATCAGCGTTTACTCCTCAAGTGACCTTTACAACTGGGAGGACGAAGGCATTGCCCTGCCGGTGTCCTTGGAGCCGGGAAGTGAGATCGAGAAGGGCTGTATAATGGAGCGGCCGAAAGTGATCTACAACGAGAAGACCGGCAAGTTTGTCATGTGGTTTCACCTTGAGCTGAAGGGGGAAGGCTACCGAAGTGCGCGGACGGCGGTAGCGGTTTCGGATACACCCACCGGCCCCTACACCTATCTCCGCAGCGAGCGTCCCAACGCCGGGCAATGGCCGCTGAATGTGCGTGTGGAAAATAAGGATTTTGAGTCAGTGACCAAAGCCATTGAGGCGGAGGCGGCACAACCTTTTTCCGGCGGTCTCAACATCAGAACGGTTCAATACAACTTGCTCGGAGCACACTTCGAAGGCGGGCAGATGTCGCGCGATATGACCCTCTTTAAGGACGACTGCGGAACGGCCTACCACATTTATGCATCAGAGCACAACGCGACGCTGCACATCAGCGAGTTGACGGACGACTACCTTGCCCACAGTGGACGCTATGTGCGCATTTTCGAGCATCGCTGGATGGAAGCTCCGGCAGTCTTCAAGCGTGAGGGCAGGTATTATCTTCTTGCTTCTGGCTGCACGGGTTGGGAGCCCAATGCGGCGCGTGCCGCGGTGGCCGATTCAATCTTTGGCCCGTGGTTGGAACTGGAAAATCCTTGTATAGGAATTAACCCCGCAAATGGGCTGGGGCCGGAGAAGACCTTCGGCGGACAGAGCACCTACGTTTTGCCGGTCGAAGGCCTTGATGATGTTTACATCGCGATGTTTGATGTCTGGGATCCGGGCAATGCGATCAACGGGCGCTACCTGTGGCTCCCCATCGACTTCAGTGACCAAGGCGGAGTGGGTAACGAACGGGGATTCGCTATTCCCTGGATGGACGAGTGGAATCTTGAAGACTTCGAACGTGAGCATGCGGCCAGACTAAACGAAGCTCCGTAGGTAGGCCGGCCGGTCGGTCGGCTCGCTGCGCCTGCGAATAGCCAGCTCAGTGAGCCGACTTCCCTGCCTTCGGTTTGTAATTCGATTCCCGAAAAGCGGTCGGTGCTAAGCCAGTGTGCCGTCGAAAGAGGCGGGAGAAATAGAGAGGATCCTCGAAGCCTAGGTGAGCGGCGATTTCGCTCACATTCAAATCGGTCGTTTCGAGCAGGAGTGAGGCGCGTTGGATGCGCAGCTCTGTCAGATAGACCATCGGGCTGACGCCACAGTGCTCGCGAAAGGCCTCGCTGAAGCGGGAAACGGAGAGGCCACAGTACCGCGCATAGGCTGCGAGCGATTGCGGTTGGTGCGCGGTTTCCCTCATGTAATCCATGACCGATTCGATGCGTGCGGCGTGGGGTACGCCTTCGCCTGGACTGATCCGGCGGCGGTGAAGCAGGGAGAGGATGTTGACCAGAGCGCGCGCCAATTCCAGCAGGGTGTGATCACTGTAGCCACGCTCCGCCGTGGCGAGGATCGTGCGGAAGTGCCGGCGGATACTTTCGGCCGAAGGTGCAGGAAGGACCGGTCGCGATTTGGAGAATCCAGTCCATGTCAGCAAATGGGTGGCTCCGGATCCGGCAAAGTGAAACCAGTAAATTTTCCATGGATCGTCGGGATCGGCTTCGTAGGTATGCGGCTGGCCCGGGGTGATCAGGGCGACCTGCCCTTTTTCCAGAAAAAAGGATTTGCCGGAGATGATGAGGGTGCCTCGACCCGCTTCGACGAAGATAAGGATATAACGGTCGGTGCCGCTCGGGCGGGTGACCTTGTGGCCAGTCGATACCGGAAAATAGCCGAGGTCGGTCACAAGAAAGTCCCGCGTGTGGGGACGCCCACGCATCCGCTTGAGGACGGCGGGCGGCACACGAAAGAGTTGCTGGTCGGTAAAGCCCTCGGGCTTTGAGGTCGGAAGATTGTCCATGTTTTTAGGAAATCTATCCATTTACGAAACTGTCTGGCGAGCGTAGAATGCGCCCTTGTTTAATCAGCCTCTGATTTGCCTATAAACCCCACTTCCCCTTCCCATGACGCTTGGTATCACTGACTGGCTCTTCTTTCTCATATTTTTTGCCGTGGTCATCGGCTTTAGTCTCTGGCGGAGCCGTGGCTCTGGAGGGGGTGGGGAAGATTACTTCCTGGCGGGGCGCGGATTGCCCTGGTGGCTGATCGGGATCTCGATTGTCGCGGCCAATATTTCGACGGAGCAGTTTGTGGGAATGGCCGGGCAGGGGGCTGGAGCGGTTGGTTTGGCAGTGAGCTGGTGGCAGCTGATTGGTTCGATCGGGATCGTCCTGATCGCCTTCACTTTGTTGCCGAGGTTTTTGAAGGCGGGGATCTACACCATGCCGGAGTATTTGGAATATCGCTACAATGTGCTGGCGCGTTCGATTTTTGCGGTGCTCACGGTGGTGATTTATGTGGTTGTGTTGGTGACGGCGGTCTTGTTTTCCGGTGCGCTGACCCTGCACACAATTTTCGGTTTGGATCTGGCTGTGGCGGCGTGGGTCATCGGTGGAGCGGCCGCGCTCTACACGGCATGGGGAGGGCTCAAGGCAGTGGCCTGGGCCGACTTGATCCAGGGTCTGGCCCTGCTGGCTGGCGGGCTCGTGGTCTTTTTTCTGGGCCTGTCTGCGGTCGGTGGCTGGGAGAGCTTTTCCACGACCAACGCAGACAAGCTGCGCATGGTGCTCCCGGCGGATGACCCGAGCCTGCCCTGGACGGGTGTGCTCGGTGGTATGTGGATTGTGCTGATTTACTATTGCGGGCTCAACCAGTTTATCGTGCAGCGCAACCTTGCGGCCAAGACGCTTCGGGATGGTCAGCTCGGCATGGTCTTTGCCGGCGCGCTCTGGCTGCTCGTACCCTTTGCCATCGTGATGCCCGGGATCATGGCCTTTCAGTTGTATCCAGATGAGTTGCTGGCCAATCCGGACAAAGCGTATCCGACGCTGATCGCCAACTTGCTACCGGGGGGGATGCGCGGCTTTCTCCTCGCCGCCCTGGCCGGAGCCATCACCAGTTCACTCGCCTCGATGCTCAACTCGGCCTCGACGATTTTTACCTTGGATGTGGTCAAGCGTCTCATTCGCAAAGATGCCAGCCAGCGTAGCCTGGTGCTGCTGGGGCGGGTCATGGTGCTCATCTTTGTCGCCATCGGTTGTCTGCTGGCACCCAAGTTGGCCGACCCGAAATTTGGCGGGGTCTTTCAATTTATCCAACAGTTCCAAGGCTATATTTGGCCCGGCGTGGTAGCGGCCTTTCTCTTTGGTATGCTGGTGCCGCGGGCACCCGGTTCGGCGGGTGTGCTGGCCTTGGTCGCGGGTCCCATTCTTTACGGTCTGATGCAGGCCTTTACGCCGGGGATTCACTTCCTGCTGCAAGTACTCATCGCCTTTGTGCTGGTCTGCGTGATGATGGGCGTGCTCACGGTGCTCCGCCCCATGGCCGAGCCCAAGACCCTTCCCGTTCGCGAGGACATGGACTTCGAGAGTGATCCCAAGGTGAAGGTCCTCGGTGGAGCCGTTATCGCGGGCGTCGTTATCTTTATCATCATTTTCTGGTAGTTTTATGAAAACAAGTCAGCTCGTTCGTACCGTCAAAAGCATCCCCACCTACCGAGTGGGCCAACCGGAAAAGAATCCGCTCTTTTTCGAGAAGCGTGTCTACCAGGGCTCCTCGGGCAAGGTGTATCCCGTGCCTTTTATTGACAAGGTCTATGACACGCCGGAACCCCAGGATTATGATGTGGTCGATCTGGAAAACGAGTTTGTCCGGTTGGCGCTCTTGCCGGAGATCGGCGGGCGCATTTTCCTCGGGCAGGACAAGGCGAACGGCGACTACGACTTTTTCTATCGCCAGGAGGTGATCAAACCCGCGCTGGTCGGGCTGGCTGGGCCGTGGATCTCTGGCGGCGTCGAGTTCAACTGGCCGCAGCATCATCGCCCGAGCACTTATATGCCAACGGATGTGGCCATCGAGAAAGCGGAAGATGGTTCGGAGATCGTTTGGATGTCGGAGCACGACCCACTCAACCGGCTCAAGGGGATGCACGGGATTTGCCTGCACCCGGGAAGCGCTTTGATCGAGCTGAAGGCGCGGCTCTACAACCGCACGCCGTTCACCCAGACCTTCCTCTGGTGGGCCAATGTGGCGGCCCGCGTGCATGAGCGGTATGAGAGCTTTTTTCCGGCGGATGTGAGCTACGTCGCAGACCATGCCGTGCGCGCCATGTCCGCCTTCCCCCTGGCCGAGAACGATTACTATGGGGTGGACTACGCGAATCGCCCCGGCGCCAACGACCTGGCTTGGTATAAAAACATACCGGTGCCGACCAGCTACATGGTTTGCCAGACCCGGTATGATTTCTTCGGCGGTTACGACCACGAGGCCGAAGGCGGGTTCATTCACGTGGCGAACAAGCACATTGCTCCCGGCAAGAAACAATGGACCTGGGGCAATCATGAATTTGGCTGGGCTTGGGACCGCGAGTTGACCGATGAGGGCGGGCCCTACGTCGAACTGATGGCCGGGGTCTATACCGATAACCAGCCGGACTTCACCTACCTCGCTCCCTACGAGACCAAGACCTTTTCGCAATATTGGTGGCCTTACCAGAAGCTGGGCCCCGTGCAGGAGGCCAATATCCTCGCGGCGATCCGTTGTGTGGTCGCGGAGGAGGGTGCGCTCGACCTCGGGCTGGCGGTCGTGCGCCCGATGGAGGGTGTGCGTATCGTGATCAAAGCAGGGGAGCAAGTGCTGCATGAAGTGACGGTTTCGGTGGCACCCGACCGCCCTTGGCAGAAGCAGGATCTCGTCTTTACGGGCGACGATGCCCGTGAGCTGCGCATCTGGGTCTTCAACGCGGACGGCGAGGCCATGATCGGGTATCGGCCGGTGGACCGAGGCGTCTTAACCCGCGACCGCGAGCAGGCCACCGAGCCACCGCTGCCCGAGGCGATTGACTCGATCGACGAACTTTACCTGACCGGTGAGCACCTCGAGTTGAACCGGCATCCGACGCGGTATCCCGAGCTCTACTGGAAGGCGGCCTTAGCGCGTGATCCGAAAGATGTGCGCTGCAATATCGCGCTGGGGCGCCAGGCACTCGGACGCGGTCGATTCGAAGCGGCGGCTGGCTATTTTGAAACGGCAAGGCAGCGGCTCACCTTCCGTCACCCAAATCCGGAGACCGGCGAAGCGCATTACTACCTAGGCTTAACCCGGCGCTTTCAGGGTGATTTTGAAGCGGCTTATCCGCTCTTCTATAAAGCGGTCTGGAACTATGCCTGGCGAGCGGCCGCCTATTACGAGCTCGCTTGCCTGGACCTGCGCAAGGGTGATGCGGCGACCGCATTGCAACACGCGGAGGCCTCGCTGGAGACGAACACGTCGAGCAACAAGGCGCTTGTTTTGAAGGCCATTTGCCTGCGCGCGCTGGGGCGCACAGATGCGGCCCGCGAGACACTCGACGCCTTGCTGGCAGTCGATCCGCTCGATCACTGGGCGCTGGCCGAGCAATCGAAACTCAGCACCGGGGCGGCGCAGTTGGCTCCGTCCAGCCGTAACGATGGGCAGACCGCGCTCGATGTGGCCTTCGACTACGCCGATAGTGGACGCTGGGACGAGGCGATTGAGCTCCTGCAAGCTCACGAAAAGGAACCGACCCAAGCGGTCGCGGTGCCGAATCCCTTGCAGCGAACCTTGCTGACCTCGTATGCCTTAGCCTGGTTGCAGGCGCAGGCAGGCCAGACGGAACCAGCCGCCGCCACGCTGGCCAAGGCCCGTCAGCATTCGGCAGACTATTGCTTCCCTTCGCGCTTGCATGAGATGCGCGTGCTCGAATGGGCCCAGGCGCAATCCGGTGCCGACCGCAACGCCGGCTATGGGCTGGGGAATTTCTATTTCGAAAAGAAGCGCCACGAAGACGCCATCACCGCCTGGGAAAGTGCCCGTGAGGCGGACGCTGACTTTGCCACGGTGCACCGCAATTTGGGCATCGCCTACTGGAATGTCCGCCACGATGGCGAGGCGGCCCGGGCGGCTTACACCCGTGCCTTGGAGTTGGATGGCGGCGATCCGCGCCTGGTCGCTGAGTTTGTTCAGCTCTGCGGTAAGTTGGGGGACAGCGCCGAGGCGCGCCTTGAGTTTTTGGAGACGCATCGCCCACAAGTGGCGGAGCGCGACGATGCCACGGTCGAGCTGGCCACCCTGCTCAATGAGACGGATCAGCCCCAGCGCGCCCTCGAATTGTTGACCACCCGCCGCTTCCATCCCTGGGAGGGGGGCGAGGGCAAGGTGCTTCGCCAATATACCACCGCGCGCCTCAAGCTCGGACAGGCGGCCCTGGAGGCCGGTGCCCCAGCGGAGGCCCTCGAACACTTCAAGCTCGCCTACGAGACGCCCGATGACCTCGGCGAGAAGTATCACCTCCTCCAGGCCAAAGCCGATGTGCTGTATCGGAAGGGACAAGCGCTGCGCGCACTGGGTCGCGAGGCCGAAGCCGTAGCAGCCTTCGAAGCCGCCGCCAGTGAGTCCGGCGATTTCCAAGGCATGGCGGTGACGGCCTTCTCCGAGTTAACGATTTTTAAGGCGCTTGCCTTAGGTGCCTTAGATCGTGGCGACGAGGCGAAGGCCGTGCTGAAAGCGATCGTTGAATATGCGAAGGCCGAAAGGAACGTACCCGCAAAAATTGATTACTTCGCCACCTCGCTGCCGAATTTATTGGTTTTTGAGGAGGACATCGATGCGTCCAAGCAAGCCGCGCTCGCTCGCTTGGCCGCACAAGCCGAGGCGACGCAAGCTCTTTTGAGGGATGAGCCTTGAGGGCGGTACAAGCAGGCACGCCACGAGGTAGTGTGCCTGCTTGTTCTTGACCCTGAGCCCCCCCGAAGGGCAGGCGCCGGGCACCGCAGCTCTGTCATCCCCGTGGCGCGCACAAGCTCGCACGCCACGGGGGTGGCGCTTCGACTGCGCTCATCCGTGGTTCCGAGAAAAGATTCTGATTGATTTCAGTCGCATTCTACGACATTCACAACACAACCTCAGATGCGTTCATTCTAGACCGTCTCTCCCCAAAAAACAAACTCCTTACATGAGTGGATTGCCCTCAAAGCTCGTACGTGCTCGCATGCTGCGTGCCTTCATTCTCTCACTCCTCCTTACCTCGCCGCTGGTGGGTCAGAGGAATGATTCAAATGAGCCGATGATCACGCG
>PXBD01000001.1 GCA_003565625.1 Gammaproteobacteria bacterium | reverse complement strand
CCCGGCGCACGGACTCTTCCGTGGGCGTGGTAATGGCCTCATCAAAAGCGTTGGTGTGCAGGCTGTTGCAGTTGTCGAACAGGGCGTAGAGGGCCTGCAGCGTGGTGCGGATGTCGTTGAACTGGATTTCCTGGGCGTGCAGCGAGCGCCCGGAGGTCTGGATGTGGTACTTCATCATCTGTGCGCGTTCGTCGGCGCCGTAGCGCTCGCGCATGGCGCGGGCCCAGATGCGCCGGGCGACCCGGCCGATGACGGCGTATTCCGGGTCCATGCCGTTGGAGAAAAAGAAGCTCAAGTTCGGGGCGAAGGCGTTGATGTCCATGCCCCGGGCCAGGTAGTACTCGACGATGGTAAAGCCATTCGACAGGGTGAAGGCCAGCTGGCTGATCGGGTTGGCCCCGGCCTCGGCGATGTGGTAGCCGGAGATCGAGACCGAGTAGAAATTGCGCACCCCAAAGTCGTTGAAGTACTGCTGGATGTCGCCCATCATGTGCAGGGCGAATTCGGTGGAGAAGATGCAGGTGTTCTGGGCCTGGTCTTCTTTGAGAATGTCGGCCTGGACAGTGCCGCGCACGGTTTTGAGCGTGTCGGCCTTGATCTTTTCGTAGGTTTCGGCATCGAGCAACTGGTCGCCGGTCACGCCGAGCAGGCCCAGCCCCAGGCCGTCGTTGCTGGCCGGTCGGTCGCCGGTGTACACCGGGGCCTTGTCGCCGAGCAGTTCGGCTTTTTTGCGTTCAGCGGCGGCCCACTGCCCGGTTTCTTTCAGGTGTTTTTCGACCTGCTGGTCGATGGCGGTGTTCATGAACATGGCCATCAGCATCGGCGCCGGACCGTTGATGGTCATCGATACCGAGGTGGTCGGGTCGGCCAGGTCGAAGCCGGAGTAGAGCTTTTTCAGGTCGTCGAGCGTTGCGATGGACACCCCGGAATTGCCAACCTTGCCGTAAATGTCGGGCCGCTCGGCCGGGTCTTCGCCGTAGAGGGTGACCGAGTCAAAGGCGGTCGACAGGCGCTTGGCCGGCTGGCCTTTGGCGACGTAGTGAAAGCGCCGGTTGGTGCGCTCGGGCGTACCCTCCCCGGCGAACATCCGGATGGGGTCTTCGTTGGCGCGGCGGTACGGGTAGACCCCGCCGGTATAGGGGTAGTGGCCGGGCAGGTTTTCCTTGAGCAGGAACACGAGCAAATCGCCCCAGTCGCGGGTCTGGGGTGCTGCGATCTTGGGGATGTGCAGCTTCGACAGCGACTCGCGGTAGTTGGCGCCGGTGATTTCCTTGCCGCGGACCTGGTAGCGGTACTCGTCGGCTTCGACGGCGGTTTTGCGCTCCGGCCAGCTGCGCAGGAGATTGCGGGCGGGTTCGGGGATGGATTTGACGGCTTCGGTGTAGCGCTGGCGGAGGGTGATGATGAGGGCGCCGTCGCCTGGCTTGGATGGGTCGGAGCTGGATGGGGCGGCGTTACTTTGGGCTGGAGGTCCCGGCTCGGGGGCCGGGACGACAGGGTTTGTGGTTTGGGCCGGGGCGGCAGGGTTTGTGGTTTGGGCCGGGACGAGTGGATCGAGGTCGTGGGACGGGGCGAGTTCATTCAGGACTTCGAAATAGTGCTGGGCGCGGCGGGCTTCTTCGGCCCAGTGGCGGACCTGGTCGTTGATGGCCCTGCCCTGCTCGGCAATCTCGGCCAGGTAGCGCACGCGCGAGCCGGGAATCAGCACCGAGGGCTGCGGGTTCTTGTCGGCCAACTCGATTTTCGGCGCAAAGTCACAGCGCGCCCCCGGCTTCCCTGGATGGTCCTCGCCGGCCCCTGCCGCTCCGGCCGCGCCAGAAATCCCTGTGGCTCCGGCCGCGCCTGAAGTGTCTGTCGCCCCGGCCCCCGAGCCGGGGCCTGACCGATCTGCCGCAAGCTTCTCGCGCAGCAACCGGCAAAGATTCCCGAACATCCACGTCACCCCCGGATCATTGAACTGCGAGGCAATGGTCGGGTACACCGGCACGTCTTCGTCAGCCAGCTCAAAGGCCAGGCGGTTGCGCTTCCACTGCTTGCGGACGTCGCGGAGGGCGTCTTCGGCGCTTTGGCGGTCGAACTTGTTCAGTACCACCAGTTCGGCGAAGTCGAGCATGTCGATTTTTTCCAGCTGGCTGGCCGCACCGTAGTCGGAGGTCATGACGTAGACGGGGAAGTCGACCAGGTCGACTACTTCGGAATCCGACTGGCCGATGCCGGCGGTTTCGAGGATGATCAGGTCGAAGTCGCAGGTTTTCAGGAAGGCCAGGCTGTCGCCGACGACCTCGGAAACCGCCAGATGCTGGCGCCGGGTGGCCATGGAGCGCATGAACACCCGCTCGGACCGCAGCGAGTTCATGCGGATGCGATCGCCCAGCAGCGCCCCGCCGGTGCGCCGGCGCGTGGGGTCGACCGCCAGCACGGCGATGCGCATGTCGGGGAAAAACTGCAGGAAGCGGTTGATCAGTTCGTCGGTGACCGAGGATTTGCCGGCGCCGCCGGTGCCGGTCAGACCGAGGATGGGGGTTGGTGTTGGGGTTCGTGGAACCTGGACCCCGGCTCGTGGGCCGGGGTGACAGGCCTTTTGATCGGGTGGGGCTGTGCCATTCTCGATGGCCGATAGCGCCCGGGCAATCTCAAGGTCGGTCAGGCTCTGGCTCAAAGGCTCATGCCCACCCCTCCCCGTCACCCCGGCCGCACCCGAAACTCCTGTCGCCCCGGCCTCCGAGCCGGGGCCTGAACCCTGGGCCGCGGGTCGCTTCGATCGCCCCTCCCAGGCCCGCCCCACCAAATCATCAATCATCTCCCCCAACCCCATCTTCATCCCGTCATCCGGGTGGTAGATGCGGTTGACGCCGCGCTCGTGCAGGGCGCGGATTTCGGCCGGGGTGATGGTGCCGCCACCGCCGCCGAAGACCTGGACGTGGCCGGCGCCGTGTTCGGCCAGCATGTCGACCATGTAGGCGAAGAACTCGTTGTGGCCGCCCTGGTAGGAGCTGACGGCAACGGCGTCGGCGTCTTCGCAGATCGCGGCGCGGACGATGTCGGCCACCGAGCGGTTGTGGCCCAGGTGGATGACCTCGCAGCCGCGCGCCTGGATAAGGCGGCGCATGAGATTGATGGCGGCATCATGGCCGTCGAACAGGCTGGCGGCGGTGACGATGCGCAGCGGCGGGCTTGGCGCGGTCTGATTCATGCACTTATTCTAGCGCGCGGGGCAAAAATTGATTCAGATCAGATGAAGCAATACCTGAGGTGCGGCATAATCGCGGCACTATGAGTCAGTCAGCCACCAATACCCTGGACTTCGAGCGCCCGCCGCCGGAGGAAATGGCCCAGCACGCTGAGCAGGCGGCCCAGTTTCTGAAACTGATGGCCAACCCGCATCGGCTGATGATCCTGTGTCATCTCCTCGACGGCGAGATGTCCGTAGGCACCCTCAACAGCTTCCTGCCGCTGAGCCAGTCGGCGCTGTCCCAGCACCTGGCCGTGTTGCGCAACAGCGGCATGGTGACCACCCGGCGAGAGCAGCAGGTCATTTTCTACTCGCTGGCCGGAGACGAGGTGCGCGGCGTCATGGGCGAGCTCTACCAGCAGTTCTGCAAGCCCGCGAGCATCTGAAGGCAGCGCCCAGCGCCTCAACGCTTCTTGCCGAACAGCACGCCCATCAGGTTGCGCGAGATTTCGCGCCCGATGCTGTTGCCCACCGTACGCACCGTCGATTTGAGAAAGGCCTCGCCGGTGGACTGGCGACTGGAGCGCCGCGGCGCGCTCTGGCGTTCCGCGGCTAGTGCCGCTTTCTCCTCGGCAATGCGCTGCGCCTCGGCTTGCGCTGCGATTGCAGCTGCTTCGGCCTCTTTTTTCAACATCTCGTAGGCCGACTCGCGATCCAGCGTGGTGTCGTACTTGGCGCCGACCGGGCTGCGCGCCCGCACCTGCGCGCGTTCCTCGGCGCTGAGCCGCCCCATCCGGCAGCGCGGCGGCGCAATCAGCGTCCGCTCCACCGGCTGCGGTATGCCCTTGTCGCCCAGCGGCGAGACCAGCGCTTCACCCACGCCGAGAGTAGTAATCGCTTCGATCACGTTCAGCCCCGGGCGCGGCACGAAGGTTTCAGCAGCCGAGCGAATCGCCTTCTGATCGCGCGGGGTGAAGGCGCGCAGGGCGTGCTGAACCCGGTTGCCGAGCTGGCCCAGGATTTCGTTGGGGATGTCGTCGGGGTTTTGCGAGCAGAAGTAGACACCCACTCCTTTTGACCGGATCAGACGCACGACCTGCTCGACCCGGCGCCTGAGCGCCGCCGGCGCATCGCCGAACAGCAGGTGGGCTTCGTCGAACACGAACACCAGCTTGGGCCGATCGAGATCACCGACTTCCGGCAGCTGCTCGAACAGTTCCGACAGCATCCACAACAGGAAGGTCGAATACAGGCGCGGTTTGGTGATCAGGTTTTCCGCCGCCAGCAGGTTGATGACGCCGCGGCCGGACAAATCGGTGCGCATCAGGTCGGCGAGTTCCAGCGCCGGCTCGGCGAAGAAATGCTCGGCGCCGTCGGCCTCCAGCCTCAGCAGGCGACGCTGGATGGCACCGATGGATGCGGTATTGATCAAGCCGTAGCGGGCGCTGATGGTCTCGCGATTCCCGGCCGCGTGGGTCAGCAGGGCACGCAAGTCTTTCAGGTCCAGCAGCAGAAGACCAGCTTCGTCGGCCACCCGGAAGACCACGTTGAGCACTCCTTCCTGGGTATCGTTCAGATCCAGCATTCGCGCCAGCAGGGTCGGGCCGATCTGGGTCACGGTAGCTCGGACCGGGTGCCCCGACTGCCCCCACAGATCCCAGAACACCACCGGGCTGGGCTCCTGGCGATAGTCGTCGATACCGATGCGCTCGATGCGCTCATCGATCCGGGCATGCGGCGTCCCGGCAGCGGCCAGGCCCGAGACATCGCCCTTGGCATCGGCCATGAAGACCGGCACGCCCATGCGCGAAAAGCCCTCGGCCAGCACCAGCAGGGTCACCGTTTTACCGGTGCCCGTGGCTCCGGCCACCAGCCCGTGGCGATTGGCGTAACGGGCCGCCAGGTGGACGGGCGCTCCGCCCTTGCCGATCAAGATGGATTGAGTGGCCATGATGAACTCCCTAAGCCGGAGAAGAATAAAGCATGTTATCAGTGGACTTTGTCTACATCAGTCTGAATGAATGGCAACCCGGTGCTATAAGCAAGGACAGCACATTGAGCGAGTGTCGGCGTTCGGTGTCCGGCAAAGGCGCGCATTTCCGTAAAAACAAGCACCGACAGTAACCCAAGGGAGTACATCGTCATGAATTACAAGATCGAAGAGATTGAGGGTATCGCTGCAGCGAGAGCAGCCAAGCTGGCCAAGATGGGCATCACCACACCGGGCACCTGCTCAAGCACGGCGCAACGCGCACCGGGCGCAAGAAAATCGCGGCCGGCTGCGGGGTCAGCCCGGTACGCCTGCTTAAATGGGTGAATATGGCCGACCTGATGCGCATCTCCGGCGTCGGCGAGGAATATTCAGAGCTGCTAGAGGCGGCAAACTGCAATACCGTCAAGCAGATGGCGCGGCGTAACCCGGACAACCTGGCCAAGCGGATGCTCGAAATCAACGAGCAGAAAAAGCTGGTGCGCTCGCCGCCCAAGCCGTCACAAGTGGCCAAGTGGGTGGAACAGGCGAGTCGCCTCGATCAGATCATTACGTACTGATCATCTGTTGGGCCGGCCCCGCCGCGCCGCGGAATCGGCCCCTGGTTTGACAATATATTAGATATTCCTGATACTATACGGAAGTCATCAGGAGTATCCACCCATGAACATTGATCGCATCGTGCTGGCGTTTGCCGGCGTCATGATTTTGCTCAGCCTGGTACTGGCGCAGCTGCACAGCAATTACTGGCTGTTGCTGACCGCATTTGTCGGCCTGAACATGCTGCAGGCGGCGTTCACCGGCTTCTGCCCGCTGGCCAAGGTACTCAAGGCGGCGGGCAGCAAGCCCGGGCAGGCGTTCCAATAAGCCCCCTATTCTTTCAATCCAAGGAGATCTTCATGAAGCGTTCTTTTTCGACCTTTTTCCACATTCTGACTGCCGCGCTGATGGCGCTGGCGGTGTCTTTCCCGGCCCTGGCCGACCACCATGGCGGCGGCAACCAGGGCGAGCGCGGTGAACGCCAGCAAGCTCGCCAGGGTGCCATGGGCGCTGGTCGGGAGCATCGCCTGTTCGTGACCGTCACCGGTTCGGCCACCCAGGATCGCGCGATGCCGCTGGTGCTGGCCAACCAGGCAGTGGATCAGGGTCTGGAGGTGCGCGTTTTGCTGTGCGGTGACGGTGGCTACCTCGCGCTGGCCAACTACGAAGCCGAAACCTTTCCGCCGCGGGATGTCTCGGCCAAGGATCTGCTCGGCCGCCTGATGAACCACGACGTGACAGTCGAGGTCTGCGCCATTTTCCTGCCCGGCACCGAGTACGGTGAGGAAGACCTGACCGAAGGCATTGGCATTGCCCAGCCGGGCGAGGTGGCTGCTTACATGATGGGGCCGCGCACGCGGATCTTCTCGAACTGATCGCCAGCCGGCTGAAAGCGCGGCGGAGCGCCGGGATCTCCTGCCTGCCGCTGCGCACGCGCTCAAAGCCTCCCGCCCTCCGGATTCCGCTAGACTAGAAAGGCTGCACCGTCCGCCCGATGGGCCGGGCGTGCGGTGCCTTTTCCGGCCGGATCTTCGGGGTTCCGGCCTTCCATAAAGCCCGCGCCAACGAAGCGCGGGATCCGGAGGTCTTTGCATGAATCTGTTCGAAATCATCGACTCGAGCGAGCACGAGCAGGTCGTGTTCTGCCACAACAAGGATGCCGGCCTGAAAGGCATCATCGCCATCCACAACACCACGCTGGGGCCTGCCCTGGGCGGTTTGCGGATGTGGCCGTACGCGACCGAGCAGGAGGCGCTGGAAGACGTGCTGCGCCTGTCGCGCGGGATGACCTACAAGGCCGCCGTGGCCGGATTGAACCTGGGCGGGGGCAAATCGGTGCTGATCGGCGATCCGCGCAAGGACAAGTCCGAGGCGCTGTTTCGCTCGTTCGGGCGTTTCATCGAATCGCTGCACGGACGCTATATCACCGCCGAGGACGTCGGCATCGACGTCAACGACATGGAGTACGTGTTCCAGGAAACCCACAACTGCGTGGGCGTCCACCAGGTTCACGGCGGCTCGGGTGATCCGTCACCGTTTACCGCCTTCGGCACCCTGCAGGGCATTCGCGCCTCGCTGTCGCGGCGCTTCAACGACGAGGAAGTCGGCAGCTACAGCTACGCCGTCCAGGGCGTGGGCCACGTCGGCTTCGAGCTGGTCAAGCTGCTGCGCGCGGAAGGGGCGAAAGTGTTCGTGACCGACATCAACGAGGAGGCGGTCGCCCAGGCGGTGGACCTGGGCTGCGAGGCGGTCGGCCTGAACGATATTTACGAGGTGGACGCCGACGTGTTTTCGCCCACCGCGCTGGGCGCGGTGGTCAACGATCGCACCATTCCGCGCTTCAAGTTCAAGATTGTGTGCGGGGCGGCGAACAACCAGCTGGCGACCGAGGAATGCGGCGACGAGCTGGACGCGCGCGGCATCATTTACGCGCCCGACTACGCGGTCAACGCCGGCGGCCTGATGAATGTCTCGATCGAGTTCGAGGGCTACAACCGCGAACGCGCCAAGCGCATGATGCGCACGATTTACTACAACGTCTCCAAGATTTTCCAGATTGCCGAACGCGACGGCATCCCCAGCTGGAAAGCCGCCGACCGCATGGCCGAAGAACGTATCGCCACCATCGGCAAGCTCAAGCTGCCGTTCCTGGGACGGCAACACCGCTTCCCGGGCCGCGAACGCGGCAATCACTGAAACTCAAACCGCAGATGCACGCGGATGAACGCAGATCAGGACGGGTAACGTCACTTTGGTTGAGGGGGCGCGTCTGGCTAGACTCGACTCGCCGCAGAGAATCCTGCCATCGCTTTTCAAGCAAATCCGCGTTCATCTGCGTTCATCCGCGGTAAAAAACACAAACCAGACAGCAACATGAAGCTATCCGAAGACATTGAACTGCTGCGCGAAACCGTCCGCCGCTTCGCCGAGGACGCGATCGCCCCGCGCGCGGCCGCCATTGACGAGGCCAACGAGTTTCCGCAGGAATTGTGGCCGGAACTGGGCGAGATGGGCTTGCTCGGCATCACCATTCCGGCCGAGTACGGCGGCTCGGAGATGGGTTACCTGGCCCACCTCGTGGCGATGGAAGAAATCTCGCGCGCCTCGGCCTCGGTAGGCCTGTCCTATGGCGCCCATTCCAACCTGTGCACCGACAACCTGTGTCGCAACGGCACGCCCGAGCAGCGCGAAAACTACGTGCCGAAGCTGGTCTCGGGCGATTGGGTGGGTGCACTGGCCATGTCCGAACCCGGCGCCGGGTCGGACGTGGTCGGCTCGATGAGTTGTCGGGCCGAGCTCAAAGGCGATGTCTGGGTGGCCAACGGCTCGAAGATGTGGATTACCAACGGCCCGGAATGCGATCTGGCTATTGTCTACATGCGCACCGCCGGCAAGGAAGCCGGCAGCCGCTGCATCACCGCCTTCGTGGTCGAGAAGGGTTTTCCGGGCTTTTCCAAGGCCCAGAAGCTCGACAAGCTGGGCATGCGCGGCTCCAACACCTGCGAGCTGGTGTTCGATAACTGCGAGATCCCGGCCGCGAACGTGCTGGGCGAGGTCAACGAGGGGGTAAAAATCCTGATGTCGGGGCTCAATTCCGAGCGCCTGGTGCTTTCCGGCGGGCCAATCGGCATCATGCAGGCCGCGCTCGACCAGGTTTTGCCCTACATCCGCGAGCGCAAGCAGTTCGGCCGGGTGCTGGCCGATTTCGGCCTGATGCAGGCCAAGGTCGGCGACCTGTACGCCATGCTGCAGTCCTCGCGCGGGTTTTCCTACCAGGTAGCCACCGCTTACGATGCCGGCAAACTATCGCGGGTCGATGCCGCCGCCTGCCTGCTGCATGCTTCCCGCAGCGCGGTCAGCGTCGCGCTGGAAGCCATCCAGGCCCTGGGCGGCAACGGCTATATCAATGAATACCCTACCGGCCGGCTGCTGCGGGACGCCAAGCTCTACGATATCGGCGCCGGCACCAACGAAATCCGGCGCATGCTGATTGGCCGCGAACTGGCCGAGGGGCGAGCCTGAGTCTGGTGGGTCGCGTGGCCTACTCGTTGTCGAGCTGGGCCGTGACCACGGCCCAGTCGATGATGATCTCCGGCAGCACCGCCACCGCGGTCACTCCTTCCAGCTCCTGAATCTCGGGCCGGCCGTAGCGGCCGTCGACCAGGCGGTAGCGGGTGAGCACGCGGTCGGCCGGGTGCACCAGCCAGACCTCGGGTACCCCGGCGCGTTCATACACGGCCAACTTGCGCGTCTGGTCGTGGGCCGCGGTCGATGGCGAGAGCACTTCAACCACCCAGTCCGGCGCGCCACGCAGCCCGGCCTCGTCGAGCTTGGCCGGGTCACACACGACCAGTACGTCGGGCTGGACTACGGTATCGATGGCATCGTCGGACTCATCTCCCCGGGGAAGGCGCACGTCAAATGGTGATAGATAGGCGCGACAATCCTTGCCCTCCAATGCTTGTCGAGCCTGGTAAAAAAGTTCCCCAACCAGTTCCTGGTGCCGCCGACCCGGCGCAGGAGACATCAGCCAGGCAATGCCGTCGATCAGCTCGTAGCGCACATCCTCCGGCCAGGTCCGGTAATCACCGTAGGTGTAGAGCTGGTCGTCGCGCTGCTGCAGGGCCATAAGTCATAGTCTACCGACATGCCCCGCGGCGTGCCAGTTGCCGTCGGCCCGGCAGTGGCTGGAGCGCGTTGAACCTGCGATAATGCATCAGGGCTTTTTTTCGCAACCGAAGGTTGAGTGTCATGTCTGATGATGTCGTATTCGTTGCCGCGCGGCGCACGGCGATTGGTTCGTTCCAGGGCCAGTTTGCCCCGGTCAAATCACCCCGGCTGGGCGCAACCGCCATCGGCGCGGTGATGGCCGATGCCGGGGTGGCGGGCGCAGACGTCTCCGAGGTCATCATGGGCTGTGTTTTGCCGGCCGGCACCGGCCAGGCCCCGGCGCGCCAGGCAGCACTGGGCGCCGGCCTGCCGATCAGCGCCGGTGCGACCACCATCAACAAGGTCTGTGGCTCGGGGCTGAAGGCGGCCATGCTGGCATCCGACCTGATCCGTTCGGGCAGCGCCGAGGTGGTGGTTGCCGGCGGTATGGAATCGATGACCAACGCCCCCTACCTGATCGAGCGCGGCCTGCGCATGGGCCATACCCAGTCGCTCGACCACATGTTCTACGACGGCCTGCAAAACCCCTACGACGGCAACATGATGGGCGGCTTTGCCGAGAACTGCGCGGCCAGGTACAGCTTCAGTCGCGAAGACCAGGACGCGTTTTCCCGGGCCTCGGTCGAGCGGGCCATGGCGGCCATGCAGGGTGGGGCTTTCGAAGACGAGATTGCCCCGGTGACGGTCAAGACGCGCAAGGGCGAGGTGGACATCGCCACCGATGAAGAACCGCCGCGCTGCAATATCGACAAGATGCCCGGCCTGCGCCCGGCCTTTGCCAAGGACGGCACCATCACCGCGGCCAGCTCGTCGAAGATTTCCGATGGGGCGGCGGCGTTCGTGATGATGAGCGCCTCGGAGGCTGAAAAACGCGGCCTCACGCCGCTGGCGCGCGTGGTCGCCCACGCCACCCACAGCCAGGAGCCGGAGTGGTTCACCACCGCCCCGGTCGGCGCGATTGCCAAAACCCTGAAAAAGGCCGGCTGGAGCGCCGACCAGGTCGACTTGTGGGAAATCAACGAGGCCTTCGCCACCGTGACCATGGCGGCGATGAAAGAGCACAATCTCGACCACGCCAGGGTCAACGTCAATGGCGGCGCCTGCGCACTGGGCCACCCGATTGGCGCCAGCGGGGCGCGCATCCTGGTTACCCTCCTCCACGCCCTCAAGCATCGCAACCTGAAAACGGGGGTTGCCTCGCTGTGCATCGGTGGCGGTGAAGGCGTGGCCATGGCCGTCGAGTTGCTGTAACGATTGTGAGCGATGATTTCGTCAAACTGGTCGAGGTAGGCCCACGCGACGGGCTGCAGAATGAGCCCTATACCGTGCCCACCTCTCTCAAGCTCGACCTGATCGACCGCCTCGGCGCCACCGGTTTGCAGGTGATAGAATCGACCAGCTTTGTCAGCGACCGGGCCATTCCTCAGATGGCCGACGCCGAGGACGTAATTGCCAACCTGCAGCGGCGGCCGGGTATCCGCTACCCGGCCCTGGTGCCCAACGAGCGCGGCTACGACCGCGCCCGCTCGGTCGGCGTTGACGAGGTCGCCCTGTTCACGGCCGCCTCCGAGGCGTTCAACCGCCACAACATCAACTGCGATATCGAAGAGTCGCTGCGCCGCTTTGCCCCGGTGGTGCACCGGGCCCGCGCCGAAGGCGTGCGGGTGCGCGGCTACGTCTCGACCGTGCTCGGCTGCCCCTACCAGGGTGAAGTGCCGATTGCCGACGTGGTGCGCGTGGCCGAGGCCTTGTTCGAGGCCGGCTGCGAGGAAGTCTCGCTCGGCGACACCATCGGCGTGGGCACGCCGCGCAAGGCCGGTCAGCTGCTGCACGCGGTCAGCCAGTCGATTCCGATGGCCCAGCTCGCGGTGCATTTCCACGACACCTATGGCCAGGCGCTGGCCAACATCATGACCTGCCTGGAGATGGGCGTGCGGGTGATCGACAGCTCGGTGGCCGGGCTGGGCGGCTGTCCGTACGCGCGCGGCGCGACCGGCAACGTGGCCAGCGAGGACGTGGTCTACATGCTCGAAGGCATGGGGCTGCAAACCGGAATTGACCTGCAGGAACTGGCCCGGGTGGGTGACTGGATTGCCGGTGAACTGGGGCGGCCGCGTTCGCGCGCCGGCCAGGCCGTGCTGAAGCGTCACTGAAACGCACTGAAGCGACATCAAAGGATCGAGGAGCATCATGGACAAAGCATCCGTCAAGGCGATCGTGACCGGCGGCGTTTCCGGTCTCGGCTTGGCCGTGGCCCGGCGCCTGATCAACGACGGTGGCCGCGTGGCCCTGTTTGACGTCAACGCCGCCAAGGGCGAACAGGCCGTAGCCGAACTGGGGGCCGACTCGGCGCGGTTTTTCAGCGTCGATGTGACCAGCGAATCCGGCGTGATGGAAGCGGTCGGATCGGCAGCCGACTGGCTGGGCGGGCTGAACGTGGCGGTCAACTGTGCCGGCATTCTCGGCGCCGGCCGGGTGCTGGGCCGGGAAGGCGCCATGCCGCTAGCGCGCTTTCGCGACACCGTCATGGTCAACTTGATCGGCAGCTTCAACGTGGCCAAGACCGCTGCCGAAATCATGGCCGCCGGACAGGCCGATGCCGACGGCGAGCGCGGCGTCATCATTCATACCGCCTCGGTCGCCGCGTTCGAAGGCCAGATCGGCCAGGCCGCCTACTCGGCCTCCAAGGGCGGGGTAGCCGGAATGACCCTGCCCATGGCACGCGAATTCGCGCGCATTGGCGTGCGCGTCATGACCATCGCGCCCGGCATTTTCCATACCCCCATGGTCGACATCATGCCCGAACCCGTGCAGCAGGCGCTGGGTGAGTCGATCCCGTTTCCGAAACGCCTCGGCCACCCGGCCGAGTTTGCCGACCTGGCCGCCCACATCGTCCAGAACCGCTATTTCAACGGCACGGTCATCCGCCTCGATGGCGCCGTGCGCCTAGAACCCAGGTAAGCCGTCATCATGCAGACCTTTTCCGAAATTGAAGACTACATCCGCAAGCACTACAACGTGGTGCATGCCGAGCCGTTCATGCTGGCCGTCGATGTCAAGGTCGGTGATGCCGGCCGCAGCCAGGACATTTTCCTGGCCGAGTTGAAGAATTCCGACGAACGCCGGGTGCTGCGGCTGGAAACCAATATCGCCCCGCTGGGCGAACATGATGCCGAGAAATGCCTGCGCGTGAACCTGATGCTGCGCATCGGTTACCTGGCGGTTGGTGATCTGGACGGCCTGCCGTTTATCAAGCTTTGTCATAACCTGACCTACGACCTGCTCAGCGAGGCATCGTTGCGCTATGTTATCAACCACCTGGCCCTGCTCGGCGACAGTATCGAGGATACCTTGACCGGCGGCGGCGATCTGTTCTAACCAAAAAGGACATCCCATGGATACTGTCAATCAACTACTGGCCGACTACAACGTTGTGGAACTGGGCATCCGCCTGATCGGCGCGCTACTGATTTTTGTCATCGGCCGCTGGATTGCGCGCCGCATCGTCAGCGTGATCAACAAGACCATGCGCAAGCGTGGTATCGATGACTTGCTGATCACCTTCGTCGGCAACATCCTCGGCGTGGTCTTGCTGCTGGTCGTTGTGCTGATCGCGGTCGGGCACCTGGGCATCGAGGTCACGCCGCTGATCGCCATTCTCGGTGGTGCCGCCATTGCCGTTGGCCTGGCCCTGCAGAGCAGCCTGAGCAATTTCGCCTCCGGCATCATGCTGGTCAGCTTCCGGCCGTTCACCCGCGGCAACTTCGTCGAGGCCGGCGGGGTATCGGGCGTGGTCCAGGCGGTGGGGATTTTTCATACCACCCTGCAGACGCCGGACAACCGCCTGGTCATCGTCGGCAACAGCGCCATTACCGGCAGCCCGATCACCAATTACTCCGCCTATGAAACCCGTCGCATCGACCTGATGATCGGGGTTCACTACGACGATGACCTGAAGCTGGCTCGCGACACCATCATGGGCGTGCTAACCGCCCACGAGAAAGTTCTCGACGACCCCGAACCGGTGATCATGCTGATGGAGCTGGGCGATTCCAGCGTCGACTTCGCGGTGCGCCCGTGGGTACGTGCCGAGGACTTCTGGCCAACCCGCAGTGATCTGCTCGAACAGATCAAGACCGCGCTGGAAGCCGCCGGCTGCTCCATCCCCTTCCCGCAGCGCGATGTACATGTGTACAACGAAAACGGAGCAATCACCGACAAGGCGGCCTGAAGCGCAAGCCGCCGGGCTGGCCGCGGCTCAGTCGTCGCTGCCGTAGCTCTTGATGATGTAGCCGCCCGACTTCTCGTCGTGCTGCAGTTCCACGAGGCCCAGTTTCTGGGCTTCCTGGAGCAGGTGATTGAAGCTCTTGAAGCCGTGATAGCTCTCCGAAAAACCGGGCTTGCGGCGCTTCAGGGCCTGCTTGATCATCGAACCCCAGACTTTTTCCTCGGCATCACGGTCGGAAAACAGCGCCTCGGTGGTTTCGAGCACCAGATCAAAAGCCTCCTGGGCCTTGGGGTCGATGCTGGCCGGGTCGCTTGAGGCAGGCTCCGGGCTAGCCTTGTCGACAGAGGCGTCTTTGCTCGCCGTCTTCTTGGCGGTTTTTTTCTTGGTCGATTTTTTCTTCGCCGCCGCGGTTTTTTTCTTCTCGCTGTTGCGCACCAGGTCGTCGTAGAACAGGAACTCGTCGCAGTTGGCGGTGAGCAGGTCGGAAGTCGAGCTTTTCACGCCGACACCAATGACGTTCTTGTTGTTCTCGCGCAGCTTGGAGACCAGCGGCGAAAAATCCGAATCGCCGCTGATGACCACGAAGGTATCGACGTGCGACTTGGTGTAGCAAAGATCGAGCGCGTCGACGACCATGCGGATGTCGGCAGAATTCTTGCCCGACTGGCGCAGGTGCGGGATGTCGATCATCTCGAAGGCGGCCTCGTGCATGGCCGCCTTGAACTCGCGATAGCGGCCCCAGTCACAATAGGCCTTCTTGACCACGATGTTGCCCTTGAGCAGCAGGCGCTCGAGCACCTTCTGGATGTCGAAGGCGGCGTACTTGGCGTCGCGCACGCCCAGGGCGATGTTTTCAAAGTCGCAGAACAGGGCAAGATTGCGGGTCGGGGCTGAAGGGTTCAAGGCAGGCTCGTCATGATGAGTTGGTATGCTCGCCATGGTAATCGCTGGCGGGCAGAATTGCAGATGCAATCCCCAGTGGGACCAACCAGCGCGCAACCCAACGGAGCAAAACAGTGCACCTGATCTTCAGCCACGGCCATATTTCCAGCCCGGATTCGCACAAGATTCGCGTTCTGGCACCGCTGGCCGAAGCGGCCGGCTATACCACCCGAGCCATCGACTACCGCGATCTGCGCGACGATGCCGGCGGCCGGGTCGAGCGCTTGTGCGCCGAGCTTGAAGGGCTGGCGCAACCGGCCGTACTGGTCGGCTCGTCCATGGGTGGTTACGTGTCAGTTGCCGCCGCCTGCCGGATTGCGGTGGCCGGTTTGTTCCTGCTGGCCCCGGCGCTGTACCTCAACGACCGCTACCCGGATGCCGGATTGATTGCTCAGGACTACCCGGTACGCTCCGGCCCGATCACGGTCATCCACGGCTGGTGCGACAACATCATTCCGTGGCAGAACGCCCAACGCTTTGCCCAGGCCCAATCGGCCAGCCTGCACCTGCTCGATACCGATCATGGTATGCACTCGGCCATGGAACAAATTGCCGGGCTGTTCCAGTCGTTTCTTGAACAAACCTGACTTCGAAAAACCCATGTACCGAGGCTGCGGTGGGGATGAGCCCCTGAAGGCCTCGCCACCGCGTCGAACTGAAGGAGCTCATCCCCACCGCAGCCGGACTCGAAGCCACCGAACTCCGGAACGCCTACCCCCGTAACTCGTCCAAATCCCGGTAGTGGTCCAGCGCCTCCGGATTGGCCAGGGCCGAGGTGTTCTTGACCTCGCGCCCGTGGATAACGTGGCGCACGGCCAGTTCGGTGATCTTGCCGGAGACCGTGCGCGGGATGTCGGGCACGGCGATGATCTTTGCCGGCACGTGGCGCGGGGTGGCGTTGGCGCGAATGGTCTTGCGGATGCGATCGCGCAGGGCATCATCGAGTTCCACGCCCTCGCGCAGGCGAACGAACAGCACCACGCGTACATCGTCTTCGAAATCCTGGCCGACGCAGATGGACTCGAGAATCTCGTCGAGCTTTTCGACCTGGCGATAGATTTCGGCGGTACCGATGCGCACCCCGCCAGGGTTCAGGGTGGCATCGGAGCGGCCGTAGATGACCACCCCGCCGCGCGGGGTCAGGCGGGCGTAATCGCCGTGGCTCCAGACGCCTGGATGGGTTTCGAAGTAGGCCGCCCGATACTTCTCGCCGGCCGGATCGTTCCAGAAGCTGACCGGCATGCACGGAAACGGCATCGAACAGGTCAGCTCGCCGGTCTCGTCGGTGACCACGCGGCCGTCGTCTGTGCGGATTTCGACTTTCATCGCCAGTCCCCGGCACTGCAGTTCGCCCTTGTAGACCGGCAGCACGGCGTTGCCCAGGGCAAAGCACGAGACGATATCGGTGCCGCCGGAAATCGAGCTCAGCTGCACATCCGCCTTGACCTCGCGGTAGATGTAATCGAACGATTCAGGCAGCAGCGGCGAGCCGGTGGAAAGGACCGCCGTGAGCTCGTTGAGCTGGTGGGTCTCGCGCGGCCGAATGCCGGCCTTGTCGCAGGCGGCGATCCATTTGGCGCTGGTGCCGAACACGTGGATGCCGACCTCATCGGCCAGGTCCCAGAGCACGTTGCCGTCAGGGTGGAAGGGCGAGCCGTCGAACAACACGATGGTGGCCTCTGCCGCCAGCCCCGAGACCAGCCAGTTCCACATCATCCAGCCGCAGGTGGTGAAGTAGAACAGGCGCTCATCGCGCTTGAGATCGGTGTGCAGCATCAGTTCCTTGAGGTGCTGCAGGAGCGTGCCGCCGGCGCCGTGGACGATGCACTTGGGCACGCCGGTGGTGCCGGAGGAATACAAAATGTAGAGCGGGTGATCGAACGGCAGGCGCTCGAAGCGGATATTGACCGCATCGTTGTTGGTAAACGCTTCCCAGGTCACGGCGTGCGCCAGGCCGGTCAGGTCGGGCTCGGGTTCCATGTAGGGTACGACCACCACCCGTTCGACCGAGGGCATGCGGGCCATCAGTTCACGCACGCGCCCCAGGCAGTCGAAGTTCTTGCCGTTGTAGCGGTAGGCGGCGCACACGAACAGCAATTTCGGCTCGATCTGGCCGAAGCGGTCGAGCACGCCCTGGACACCGAAATCCGGCGAGCACGACGACCAGACCGCACCCACCGAGGCAGCCGCGAGCATGGCGATGACGGTTTCGGGCAGGTTGGGCAGGTAGCCGGCAACCCGGTCGCCGGGCTGCACCCCGGCATCTTTCAGCGCCTGGGCGGTGCGCGCGACTTCGGCGTACAGGGCCTGGTAGCTCAGTGCGCGGCGCGCGCCATCCTCGCCGGCAAAGACGATGGCGGTGCCCTCGTCGCGCCGGCGCAGCAGGTTTTCAGCGAAATTCAGCCGCGCTTCGGGAAACCAGCGCGTACCCGGCATTTGCGGCCAGTGCTCGGTACCGATATCACCCGGCCCGTCGCCGATCACCCCGGCGAAGTCCCACAGCTCGCGCCAGAAAGTTTCCGGGTGGTCCAGCGACCAATGGTAGAGACCGTCATAGTCGGTCACGGACGAGTTCAGCCGGTCGCGCACCCGCTCGAGGAAGCGCTGCATGTGGCTGGCGGCAATCCGCGCCTGTGATGGAGTCCAGAGTGGTTCGGTCATGCGTTGCGGCCCGAAGTGGATCAAGGCGCTCAGCCTACCCAAGGAAACTCCGCCTGTCACCTGTACTTTCGGACATCCACGGTCGCAAAGGTGTATAGTTTTGAACAAAGTGATTTCACCAATGCGCGCCGTTCGCGCTGGAGGTTGACCATGTGTACCCGTCGATTGATTCCATCCCGCCTGCCCATCGCAGTGATTGCGCTGCTGATTGCCGGCCTGAGCCTGCCGGTACTGGCCCAGGACAACCCTGGCGGCGGACCGCCCGACGGCGACCCACCGCACGGCAATGGACCGCCGGAAGGCAATGGACCACCGGAAGGTGGCGGCCCGCCGCCCGGTCGCGGAAACGCCCCGGACTGGGCCGGCCCGCGCGAGGGCGGAGGCCCACCGTCCGAGCGAGGTCCTCGCTTCGGCGCACCACCCGCAGCAGGCGACATCCCGGGCTTTTGCACCCCCGGAGGACGGCCCGGCGGACCGGACGGTCAGGCCGGGCTTTCGAGCATCGCGATGCTGGATTTTGCTCCGGTGGAAAACGAAGAGGGCGACGGCGGTGAGGGCAATACCCGCGGCAAGCTGGTCTACCGCTGGATTGCGCCGCTGTTTGATTTTGTTTTCAATGCAAGCGGCCTGGAGCAGGCAGAACTCGCCTATACCCTGGTGGCCTATCCTGAAGGTCAGGAATTCTCAGACGTCTTGGAAGAAGATCTGATTTGCCTGGGTTCCGCCGTCTCGACCATTGATGGCACTTTTCATCTGCAGGATGCACGGGATATTGGCACGGATCTGCCGCCGGTCGATTCAGGAAACGAGGGTGCTGACGAGCAGCCACTAGCCACTATTGCTCTGATCGTTCATGGAGTGGACGTTGACATCAACGACGGAACCTTTGTTTGCACGGACGGTGACCCTATCTTGCAAGCCGTCGAAGGCATGTTCTACGTTCAATATGTTGACGAAAAAGAAGAAGACGACGACGACGAGGAAAATGGCGGCAACGGAGACGACTGAAAAGCTGCGCGTCTATTGAAGCATCAACGCCCCGGGCCCTCCCCGGGGCGTTTTTCATTCCGGCAGCAGCGGCACCTGACCGTCCCGGCTGAGGCGGTAGACGGTCCACTCCGCCATCGCCTCGGCGCCCAGCGAGCGGTAGAAATCGATCGCCGGCTGGTTCCAGTCGAGCACGCTCCACTCCATCCGGCCGTAGCCGCGCTCGCGGGCCAGATCGGCGACGTGGCCGAGCAGGGCCCGGCCGATGCCCTGGCCGCGATGGAGCTCACGCACATAGAGATCTTCCAGGTACAGGCCCGGGCGGCCGAGAAAGGTCGAGAAGTTGCGGAAAACCAGGGCAAACCCGACTGCCTCGGCGTCGCGCTCGGCGATCACCGCCTCGGCCACCGCACCGTCACCGAACAGGTGTTCGGCCAGCAACTCCGGCGTCGCCGTCACCTCGTGGGCCAGACGCTCATACTCGGCCAGTTCGCGGATCAGACCCAGGATTTGTGTCTCGTCACCGGGCCGCGCAGGGCGGATTCGCACGTTACCGTCAGCCATGATTGTTCTCCTCTTCGGCAGGACACCGGAGCCTGAAACCCTTGCCCATCACGACCCACCTGAGGCGGGGCTGGAGGTCCTTGTAGCAAGGGCTGTAGGTGCAGCCGAAGCGCGCAGGGCCAGGCGGATCAGGCCCGCCGCATGTCTGAGCGCAGCGCCCGCAGGGCGCGGAGCGAGTTCGGCGGGACCCGCCTGGACCGAGCACTGCAGGGAATCGCTCGCCTGAACAGGCGAGCGACAAACCTCCCAGCCCTTGCTACAAGGACCTCCAGCCCCGCCCCAACTACAACGCCTTTTCCAACTCCGGCACAATCTCGAACAAATCACCAACGAGGCCGAAATCCGCGATCTCGAAAATCGGCGCTTCGGCATCCTTGTTGATGGCCACGATGGTGCCGGCATCCTTGATGCCCGTCAGGTGCTGGATCGCGCCGGAAATGCCGATGGCGAAATACAGGTCCGGGGCGATGATCTTGCCGGTCTGACCGACCTGCAGCTCGTTGGGCACGTAGCCGGCGTCGACCGCGGCGCGCGAGGCACCGACCGCGGCCCCCATCTTTTTAGCCAGGCTGTGGATCACGGCGAAGTTGTCCGACGAACCCAGGGCGCGGCCGCCGGAAATGACGATATCGGCCGAGGCCAGGTCGGGGCCATCTCCGCCACCGCCTTCCACGCGCACAAATCGAGTATGGCCCGGATCTTCGGCGCGGGCCTCGGCAGCCACGATCTCGGCGCTGCCGCCCTCCCCGGCCGCGGCGAACGAAGCCGTGCGGATGGTGCCAACCACCGGCGCGCCCTCGGGCACCTGCACGGTGACGATGGCGTTGCCGGCATAGATGGGGCGCTTGAAGGTGCGCGCATCGAGCACTTCCATGATGTCGGAGACCTGGTTGACGCCGATCAGGGCGGCCGCGCGCGGCAGCAGATCCTTGCCCAGGGTGGTCGAGCCGGTCAGGATGTGGCTGTAATCGCCGGCCATGGCGGCAATTTCCGGGGCAATGCGGGCCGCCAGCGGGTGGGCGAAATCGTCGTGGGTGACGGTCAGCACGCGCTGGACCCCCGCGACCGCCGCGGCCTGGGCGGCGACCGCATCGAGGTCCGAGCCAAACAGCACGACATCCACATCATCAATATGCAGCCCGGAGGCACCCTGAACGGTCTTGGCCGTGGCCGGGTTCAGGTTATGCCCGTCGTGTTCTCCAATGATCAGTACCTTGGCCATTACAGCAGTCCCTTGTTCTTGAGTTCGCCGATCAGTTCGGCCACGCTGGCAACCAACTTGCCGCCGCCGCGCTTGGGCGGCGGTTCGTAGGCGGTGGCGACCAGGTCGGCCGCCGGCTCCGCGCCCAGGTCGGCCAGCGCCAGGGTCTCGAGCGGCTTGCGCTTGGCTTTCATGATGTCGGGCAGCTTGACGAAGCGCGGCTCGTTGAGGCGCAGATCGGAGGTCATCACCGCCGGCAAGTCGACCTCGTTGACTTCCAGGCCGGCATCGACTTCGCGAGTCACGGTGGCCTTGCCATCGGCCAGTTCGACCTTGGAGGCGAACGTGGCCTGGGGCCGGCCCCAGAGTGCGGCCAGCATCTGGCCGGTCTGGTTGCAGTCGTCGTCAATGGCCTGCTTGCCGAGGAAAACGATGCCGGGTTGTTCCTTTTCGACCAGCTTGAGCAGGATCCGGGCCGCGGTCAGCGGCTGGACCGGCTGATCGGTCTCGACCTGGATTGCGCGGTCGGCACCCATGGCCAGGCCGGTGCGCAGCTGCTGCTGGACCTCGTTGCCGCCGATGGAGGTGACAATGACTTCTTCCGCCTCGCCGCGTTCCTTGATCCGCAGGGCTTCTTCCAGGGCGATTTCGTCAAACGGGTTGATCGACATCTTGACCCCTTCGGTTTCCACGCCGGAACCGTCGGGCTTGACGCGCACGCGAACGTTATAGTCCACCACGCGCTTGATCGTGACCAGTATTTTCATGGGTTTTGCTTGAATCCGGGGCAATCTTGGGAAAGAGCTCTATTGTACCGGCTTGCCAAACCGCCTACGAAGACGTTTGCTGACGCCCCGCCACCTGCTGGCAGCCGGCGCGGTCGAGCAGGAAAACACCGTCGCCGCCGTGGGCAAACTCCAGCCAGGTGGGCGGGGTGTCGGCAAGCCAGCGATCCAGCGCCGCGGCCGCCTCGCCCACTTCGCACACCAGGATGCCGTGGTCGGTGAGACAGCCGGCGGCCTGCACGACCAGGCCTCGAACCAGGTCAAGGCCGTCGGCGCCGGCGACCAGGCCAAGGCTTGGTTCCCACCCGTACTCTGACGGCAGCCGGGCCATGGACGCCTCGGGCACGTAGGGCGGGTTGGCCAGGATCAGGTCGTAGCGCCGGTCGGCCACCGCCGTGAGCAGGTCCGAGCGCAGCGCATGAACACGGCCGCTCAGGCCGTGGCGCTGGATGTTGGTTTCCGTCACCGCCAGGGCCGCCGGCGAGACGTCGACGGCATCGACTTCCAGCCGGGGGTGGTAGTGGGCCAGAGCGATCGCGATGCAGCCCGAACCGGTGCCGACATCGATGGCCCGGTGCAGCTGATCGGTCGACAACCACGGCTCAAACCCTTCGACAATCAATTCAGCCAGCGGCGAGCGCGGCACCAGCACATCCTCGCTGACCTGAAACGACAACCCGGCAAACCAGGCCTCGCCGATCAGGTAGGCCAGCGGCTTGCGGGTATCGATGCGCCGTGCCAGCAGTTGTTCGAAGCGCTGCCAGGCCTGTTCTTTTACTGCCATCTGAAAGGCCTCGGGAGCGAAATCCGGCGCCAGTTCCAGAGCGTGGGCGGCCATCCAGCAGGCTTCGTCGAAGGCGTTGTCGGTGCCGTGGCCAAAATGCAGCCCGGCTGCTTCCATGCGGCGGACGGCAGAGCGAACCAGAGTGGCCAGGTCGAGGTCAGACATGCGTGCAAACGGCGTCCTGGCGCCGGCTGAATACGGAATTCACCATAGGAACCGATATACTACATCGCATGAAAACAATCTCTCTGCCCGGCGGCCAGCAAGGCCGCATTTTTCTGGTTGCCATTGTGCTGATCGCGGCCCTGACCGCCGGCCTGGTGGCTTCGCGCTACATGATCGACCGGACCCAGGATCTGCGCGCCGCGCAGTTGTTCCCGACCCCGCGCGCGTTGACCGACTTCCAGATGGAAACCGCCGCCGGCGAGCCGTTTACCCGGGCCGACCTCGAAGGCCGCTGGAGCCTGCTGTTTTTCGGCTTCACCAACTGCCCGGACGTATGTCCGGACACCCTGGCGATGCTGGCCCAGTCGATGGACCAGCTGCGCCTGATGCGGCGCGAGGATCTGCCGCAGGTGGTCTTTGTGTCGGTCGACCCCGAGCGGGACCAGAGCGAGCTGCTGGAAGACTACGTCCAGTGGTTCGATCCGGAGTTTGTCGCCGTCACCGGCGCCGAGGAGCAGCTGCAGGCTCTGACCCGCCAGCTCGGCATTGTCTACTGGCGCGAGCAGCCCGACGAGAACACCGGCTTTTATAACGTCGATCACTCGGCGGCGGTGCTGATCATCGACCCGCAGGGCCGCCTGCACGGGCGCTTTGGACACCCGCTGGTGCCCGAAGACGTGGTCGCCGATCTGTTCCGGATCAGTACGTGAAGCCGGCCTGGTCGGATCGCGTCGCGGTCTGGCCGCAGCACCTGCTGCCGCAACATCTGCTGACCAGCCTTGCCTGGAGGCTGTCGACCTCGCGCCGGGCCTGGGTTCGCAAGCCCCTGATCGCGGGTTTCCGGCGGCTGTTCGGGGTCAACCTGGCCGAAGCAGCCGAGCCCGACCCGGCCCGCTACGCCAGCTTCAACGCCTTTTTTACCCGCGCCCTGGCCCCCAATGCCCGGCCGCTGGCCGATGCCCGCCACCGCCTGGTCTCGCCCTGCGACGGGACGGTCAGCCAGCTCGGCCGGATCACGCACGGGCAGCTGATCCAGGCCAAGGACATGTGTTTTGGGGCCGATGCCCTGCTCGGCTCGGCTGAGCGCGCGCGCCCGTTTGCCGACGGCCGGTTCATCACCATCTACCTGGCGCCTTGGGACTATCACCGGGTGCACGCCCCGATGGCCGGTCGCCCGGTCGAGGAATGGCGCATTCCCGGCCGGCTGTTCAGCGTTTCAACCCGGACCAGTCGCGCCGTGCCGGGGCTGTTTGCGCGCAATGAACGCATGGCCGTCATCCTCGAAACCGAGCACGGGCCGGTGGCGGTGGTGATGGTGGCCGCCCTGCTGGTAGCCGGCATCGAAACGGTCTGGGGTGGGCCGGGAGAACGCCGCGCGCCAGCCGAACCGCGTCGGCGCACGCTGCAGGCAGCGCCGCTGGAGCGCGGAGCGGAACTGGGACGCTTCCACTGGGGATCGACCGTCATCGTCCTGACCCCGGCCGATTTCCCGGACTGGGAACCGGATCTGCAGCCGGGCCAGAGAGTGTGCATGGGCCAGTCCCTGAGCGCTTAGAAAAAAGAGAAGAGCCGGCCTGTAAGCCGGGTTCTGTCGAGGACAGTCATTCATCTGGGACGACCGTCGCCGGTCGCCTCTAGCGGCCTACCCGGGTGCAGCGCGGGCCACGCCATCGCACCCCTATTTGGCCTTGCTCCAGGTGGGGTTTACCGTGCCGTGCCTGTTGCCAGCCACGCGGTGCGCTCTTACCGCACCTTTTCACCCTTGCCTGTGCCCTGTTAAGGGCCATCGGCGGTCTGTTCTCTGCGGCACTTTCCGTAGCGGCACCGTCACCAGTGTCACCCCCAGGCGTTACCTGGCACCCTGCCCTGTGGAGCCCGGACTTTCCTCCATACCCGCCAGGCGGATACAGCGACTGTCTGGCCGACTCTTCACCACCCATGATACTCGGGTCGAGGCTCGTCAGTCAGCCGGCCGCACGCAGTCCAGGTACAGGCTGATGGCGTTGTCCGGTGAGCGCAGGTCAATGCCGCGCAAGGCCTCGAAACGACTGTGCTGATAGCCGACGCGTTCGACCTGGAACCCCAGTGGCTCAAGTAGGGCACGCAGGGTTTCCTCATCGAAGAAGCTGCGCTGGTCGGCGAAAGTGAGCGCCTTGTGCACCAGTTCACCGAGCGTCCCAGTCAGCAAGGGGATGCCCACCTCACGCTCCCACAGCGCTTTCAATCGCATATCGCGCGCCAAGTACAGGCGCACCAGCTGGTCGAGGTCCGGCGTGAGCAGACGCAGGGCAGCGCCGGGCTTGAGCACGCGATAGCACTCGGCCAGAAAACTGCCGGCCTGCTCAAAGCTCAACTGACCGATGAAGTCCTCGGACTGGAGGAAGTCAGCACTCTGATCCGGAAATGGCAGTGGCGCACTCAGGTCGGCCCGAACGTCGGGCTGGCAGGCCTGATCGTAGTCGACGTGAATCCAGCCCGGCAGACGCACACCGCCCGAGCCCAGGGAAATCTTCATACCTCCTCCCGCTGGGCCGCAACCCGCAACAGTTCGCTGGCCACCGACCACAGATGCCATTGGGCGGCATCGAGACGCAGACTGTCGAGCAGAAAATCCCCAGCAGCAGCGGCCACGTCTTCCAGCGCTGCGCTCTGCTGAGGGCCGGAAATTTCCAGCACGCGTCGCGCCTGGCCGGGCCGCCATGAACAGCGAAAGAACACGTAAGGAATCTGGCGCTCGGCGATCAGACCCAGAATACCGCGCCGCAGACCGATGTCGAATCCGTCCCGATGCAGACTGATGCGCCTCGAACCCGGCTGCGGCGGCGCATCAAACAGGACCACCGGAATTCGCCCGACCACCAGCGCCTGTTTGATCCGCTGATAGGCGCCACCAACCGGAATGGTGTGACCGAATCCGTTCAAGGCGCGCAGATGCAGGCGCTCATACAGTCGCCGCGAGTGCTGATTCAACGCAGGCTCAGGCTCGGCCAGGTAAACAAAAGCCGGCTGACGTTGCCTCAGCAGGAGGTGCTCCAGTGCGGGAAAACCCGCCCCCCAGTGCAGGCCGAGGGCCACGAACACCCCAGTCGGCCAGTCTCCCTTGACTTCGAGTCGGTGTTCCGAGGCCAGCGGACGACGCAGCAGGCGGGCGAAATTATCGTGTCGGTCCAGGCTCTCACAGATTACCCGGCGCTCGAGCCAGTCCTCGTCAGTCGCAAACCCAAACGCCCTGGCATGTCCTGCCTGGGTTTCGGCTTCGTCCAGCGCTGCGGGGAAGGATCGGGCATGGCGCTGAAAGACTTCCGAGCGTGGCGCGCGATCGAGCGCGGCATCGATCAGGGGTCGCCACAGCAGATCGCGCCATCCAGGCTGGTCTGGTGCCGCTGCATTGCTCACGACAGCAAGCCGGCCAGTTCGTCCGGGCTGGACCAATGCTCGCCACAGACGAAGCGCGGCAGGTACCAGCGCTCGGCGTCAGCGTGAATCAGTCCGGGCTCGGTCCCGAAAGCCGCCCGGCAGCGATGGCGTGCGGTCTGCTGCGGAAAAAATTCGTGGCGCAGAAAATCGCTGGCCTGGCCCCAAGGGTAGGCGAACAAGGTCGGCCAGCAGCCGATCCGCTCAGCGATGTAGCGACCGGCCTCGACCACCTGGTACTCGGCAGCCTCGGGACTATTCACACCGAAGAAATGACCACCGCCCTGTGCTTCGGGGACGGTCAGCGGATGGCGATGGTCCCAGCTGTGATTGCCGATGCTCATCAAGTCGCTGTCCTGAGCCGCCCGCCACCAGCCCTCGCCCATGCCATGGCCAAACTGCAGGGCCCCGGCCGCGAGGCGATCGCGCGCCTCCGGACTGGCAATGACGAAGGTGGTGGCGTGAACCAAAACAGAAGCCGCCTGCTTGCGGCGGAAATCATCCAGAATGCCAAAAAAACCGCGCTGCCGGCCAAGCTTACCGAACTCGACATCCTGCCAGTCCAGGTCGGTCCCATCATCGAAGCTGATGGCCACCGGGCGTGCCGGCAGTTCGGGACACAGACCGTCAAACAGGCGCGCTATCACATCTTCCAGAGCCATAATCGACCAGCCATGGCCATACAGCCAGGCCAGATCGGCGGCCAGAGCCACGTGATCGTTGTTGCTGTAGTCGTTTCCGGCGATGTTGTAACCGTGATAGGTCAACACCGGTATCGCGGGGCTGCGCATGGCGCTATTTTAGCCGCGGAAAGCGGCCATCGGCCGACTCACGGGCGCAGCACGCGCAGCCACCACCAAAAGTTGACCAGACCCATCAGCGAGGCCGCCACATAGGTCAGCGCGGCCGCGGTGAGAATACGTCTGGCATGCCAGCGATCTTCCTGACGCAGGTAGCCGCCCTTGACCAGCAGGGGCATGGCACGGCGGAAGCTGGCATCGATCTCAGTCGGCAAAGTCATCAGGTGCACGATGATGCCGGAGGCCAGACTGGCCAGACCGACCACCAGCAGGGCCACACCGGCGCTGGGCAAACGCAGGGCCAGAATGGCAATCGGCATCAGCGCGATCAGGATCACGCCGAAGCGCTGCAGACGCTGCAACGACTTGACCAGCCGGGTCCGCCACAGCAGCGGCCGGTAGCCGTCGGCGTGCTGGACGGCGTGCCCAACCTCGTGGGCGGCCACGGTGACCGCGGTCAGCGAACCGAAGTCGTAGTGCTCCGGGCTCAGGCGCACCGCCCGCTCCTCGGGATCGTAGTGATCCTGGCCCGGTTCAGCGCGCTCGACCCGGACCGCTTCCAGGCCCAGCCGGTCGAGCAACTCCCGGGCCAGCCGCGCCCCGCTGCGCTCGTAGCGATCGCGCGGGCTGCGGTAGCGAGCCAGCACCCGCTTGACCCACCACTGGGGCAGGAAAATGACGGCGGCAAGCAGGGCCAGAACGAGAATGATCACGGCTGGAAGTTTAGCTGTTGCTGGTGACGGAAGCGCCATCTTCAGGCACACCGGCCTGGTCCTGGTTGCGCTGCCGCTCGATCAGTTCCCAGGCCTGCCTGCGCTTCAGACCGGTGAGTCTGCCGAGCACGCCGGCCGCTCGCGACGGCGGCAGTTCAGCAGCCAGTTCGCGCGCCAGCGCCAGCGGATCGACCGCGGCCAAGGGCTCGGCATCGCTGCCGGCCACTACCACAACCGCTTCGCCACGGGCCTGGTCTGGATCGTCCCGACAGCGATCGGCCAGTGCGGCCAGGTCCGACCGGAGCACGGTTTCGTGCAGCTTGGTCAGCTCGCGCGCCAGCGCGGCCGGACGCCGGCGCCCCAGTTCGGCGGCGCAATCCTCCAGCATGTCGACCAGGTCGCGCGCGGGCACGTAGAAAATCAGGCTGACCGGGACCGAAGCCAGCGCCTGCAGCCGGTGTCGGCGGGCCTCGGAACGGGTCGGCAGGAAGCCCTCGAACCAGAAACGATCGGACGCCACACCGGCGACCGACAGCGCCGCGATGGCCGCGCACGGTCCGGGCACGGGAGAGACCCGGATACCGTGCTCGTGCGCCGCCTGGACCAGGCGATAGCCGGGGTCGGAAATCAGCGGCGTCCCGGCATCGCTGACCAGGGCGACGTCCGCGCCGGCCTGCAGCCGGGCCAGGAGCTTCTGGATCTGGCGTTTCTCGTTGTGTTCGTGGACGGCGACCATCTGCACCGGCTGGTCGCGGTGGCCGAGCAAACGCTGGCTGATACGGCTGTCTTCGACCGCCAGCATCGGCACCACCGCCAGCAGCTCCCGGGCACGCTGTGAAAGATCGGCGCGGTTGCCAATCGGGGTTGCCACCACCCACAGGGTGCCGGGTTCAACTGGGCCTGGCTTGTTCATGGCCGCATTGTAGGGCCAGAGCCCTACGAACAATGGTTTATGATTCATTCTCATGAACTCGTACCCGCGCCCGCTGTTTCTCGTTTGGCCATTGCTGGTTTTGCCACTGCTGCTGGCCGCTTGTGCACCAGAGCCGGCCGTACGCCCGGTAGACCCGGTCAACGCGGCAATCAATGCAGTCGACGAACTGATCGAGGCCGGTCGTTACGAACAGGCCCTGGTCGAACTGCAGGCCCGCAGCTCGGGGCTTTCCGACAGCGATCGTGCGCGGCTGCTGATTCCGGCCAGCGAGCGTTTTCTGGCGACACGCCGACCGATGGAAGCCCGTCAACTGCTGCGCGAGGTGCAGCCACGCGATCTGCCGGCAGCCGACGGCCTGCGCCTGACCCTCGCCCAGGCCGAACTGGCCCTGCTCGACCGCGATCCGGATACCGCGACCTGGCTGCTCGACCAGGTCAGCGAACAGATTCCACCGTGGCTCCGCGAGCGCTACCAGCGGCTGCGCCAGCGCCTGGGCCAGACCCCCGAAGACGGCTTCTTCGAAGCATCCGAGGCACTGGAGGCGCTCGCTACCAGCCTGGACGAACAGGCCCTGGAACCCGACCTGGCCCTGGCCCTGCTGATTGATCTGCCGCTGGCCACTCTCGAGGCGCTGGTGGCCGACCCGTCCCAGCCGGCCGCGCTGCGGCCCTGGCTGGACCTGGCCGCAACCGCCCGGGCAGCACTGCTGGATCCGGAGCGGCTGAGCACGGACCTGACACAATGGGAATCCCGCCACCCGACGCTGGATTATTCCGCATCGCAGGCCGATGACTGGCTGGCGGCCTGGCGCTCGCTGCAGGCGCCGCCGGCGCGGGTAGGCCTGATTCTGCCCGGATCGAGCAGCAGCCTGGCCCGGCCCGGCCGGGCATTACGCGACGGCCTGCTCTCGCACTGGAGCCGGATACCGCCCGGACAGCGTCCTGAACTGGTGTTTTTCTACATCGGCGATGAGGCCGATGCGGTCATCGGCGCGTGGTACCAGGCTCGGGAAGCCGGGGTGGACCAGGTCGTGGGGCCTCTCCAGCGCGAGCAGGTGGACCGGCTGCTGGCCCTGGGCGATGCCAGCGTACCCATCCTGCTGCTCAATCATCCAGGCGATCCCGAGGCCTTGGGCCGCTTTCCCGGCCTGGTCGCCAGCTATGCCCTGACCCCGGAAGGGGAAGCCGAACTGGCAGCTGCACGAGCGCTGGTCGCCGGTCATACCCGCGCCCTGGTGCTGCGCCAGGACAGCGACTGGGGCGAGCGGGTCGGGGCCGCTTTTCGCCGGACTTTTCGAGCCGGTGATGGCGAGGTTGTGCGCGACATGCGCTACCCGCCCGGCCAGGTTGACCACAGCATCCTGCTCGAAGTGCTGCTGGAACTGGACCGTTCGCGCGAGCGCGGGCGGCAGCTGGCGCGCACGCTTGGCACACCGGTCGAGGCCGAAGCCGCCCGACGCACCGATGCCGACCTGATTTTCCTGGCCGCCCGGGCCAGTGACGCGCGCGCTCTGCGACCGCAGCTGAAGTTCTTCGGCGCCGGCGACCTGCCGGTGATGGCGACCTCGCACGTGCTCGACGGGGCACCGGACGCGCGCCGCGACCAGGACCTCGACGATGTCCTGCTGCCGGTTGCGCCCTGGTTCCTGGGCAATGGCGCAGGCGAGCGCGAGCGACGCCTGGCCGAGCAACGCTACGCCGGGCTGGACAACCCGGCCCTGTCGCGCCTGTTTGCGCTGGGCGCCGATGCCTACGATCTGCTGCCCTGGCTGGAGCGGATGCGGGCTGACCCCGATTTGTACCTGTCCGGCCACACCGGGCGCCTGCGCCTGACCGAATCCGGCCTGATCGAGCGTGATCTGCCGTTTGTGCGCATCATCGACGGTCTGGCCATACCCGAATGAGCCGCACCTCTCGCCAGGTCAGCGGCCAGCGCGGCGAGGCCGATGCCGAGCGCTGGCTGAAACGCCACGGTCTCGAGACCGTCGAGCGCAACTACCGCTGCCGGGCCGGCGAAATCGACCTGGTGATGGTCCACAGGGACACCGCGGACGGCGATGTACTGGTGTTTGTGGAAGTACGCCTGCGGGCCCCGGGCGCGCTGGTCGATGCCGTCGAGACGGTCGACCGCAACAAGCAGCAACGCCTGGCCCGGGCCGCGCGTCACTTCCTGATGAGTTTCCCGGCCTGGGAGGCGCATGCCTGCCGTTTCGACGTGGTCGCCATTAACGATCCCGACGAGAAACCGAACTGGATTGCCAACGCGTTCGAGCCGTCCGGCGGGTAAAATCAGCCCAGCCGTGAGGGCACCACCAATCAGGAGCATTTGCATGGATCGTGTTGTTCGTCCCGTCCTGGGCCCCGTTGTCGCCCTGGTCCTTGCCGCTTTGCTGAGCGGCTGTGCCGCCGTGGTGGTCGGTGGTGCAGTTGTCACCGGGGTGGCCGTGCATGACCGGCGCTCGGTCGGTACTGTCATTGACGACAACGTGCTCGAAGTCCGGGTTCGCAACGCCTTGTATGTTGACGAGAGCTTCCACCAGGGTTCCCGAATCAAGGTCAACGCCTTCAACGGCTGGGTGTTGCTGGCCGGAGAAGTACCCGACGAAGCCCTGGTGGAGCTGGCGACCGAGCGGGCGACCGAAGTCGAAGGCGTGCTGCGCCTGTTCAACGAGCTGGCGGCAACCGGGCGCGCCTCGCTGGGCGAGGCCAGCAACGACCGCTGGATTTCCAGCCGGGTCAACGCCGGTTTCACCCGCATCCGCGGCCTGCCCGGCTTCGATCCGACCCGGGTCCAGGTGACCACTGCGCGCTCGGTGGTGTATTTGCAGGGCCTGGTCACGCGAGCCGAGGCCGAGGCCGTAATCGAACGCGCTCGCACCGTACGCGGGGTAGAACGGGTCGTGACCCTGTTCGAGTTTTCCGACCAGCAGGCCGAATCCTGACCACCGATCCTGATCACGAAGCACCGATTGATGAGCGGCCCGGACCGAGACGACGACTATCCCACCGAGGATCTTGAACCGACCGCGTTCGAGACCCTGATCGAGGCCGCCGAATCCATGGGCGCGGAGGTCGATGAATCCAGTCACTGGCAGCAGCTGGAGCTGGAACGCTACCAGCTGGTGCGCCAGCTCGGCCGCGGCGGCATGGGCCTGGTGTTCCTGGCTCGCCAGACCCGGCCGGTGGAGCGTGAAGTCGCGCTGAAGCTGGTGCGGCGACGCGTACTCAACCCGTCCAACCTGGCGCGCTTCGAGGTCGAACGCCAGGCCCTGGCCCAGATGCAGCATCCAGCCATTGCCCAGGTGTTCGATGCCGGGACCACCGCCGAAGGCTATCCCTACTTCGCCATGGAGTTTGTCGACGGCACGCCCTTGCAGACCTTTTGCCGCGAACACCGGTTGCGGCTGGCCGAACGGCTGGATCTGTTCGTGCGGATCTGCCAGGGCGTGCAGCATGCCCACCAGAAAGGAATCATCCATCGCGATCTCAAGCCGGCCAACATCTTGGTCACCCGCATCGACGGTCAGGCGGTGCCCAAGATCATCGATTTTGGCATTGCCACCACCGCCGGCAGCGCTGCCGCGGCCGAGCGCAGCGAGCGCATCGGCACGCCGGAGTACATGAGCCCGGAGCAGTTCAGCGATGGTCCTACCGCCATCGACACCCGCAGCGATGTCTACGCGCTGGGCGTCATCCTGCATCAGTTGCTGGTCGACGAGCCGCCGATCACGCGTGATCAACTCTCGCGCACGCTTGACCCGGCCGAGCGGGCACGGGCGTTTCACGCCGCCCATCGCCAACCTTCGCGGCGTCTCGACAACACCACCATGCACCGGGTGGCCGAGCAGCGTCGAACCTCGCCGCGACGGCTCAAGCGCGCCCTCAAGCCCGATCTGGACGCGGTGGTAATGAAAGCGCTGGCGCCGAACCCGGAACAGCGCTACGACTCGGCGGCTGAACTGGCCGCCGACATCCAGCGCAGCCGCCGCCATGAACCGGTCTCGGCCCTGCCTGCCAGCCTTTCGTACCGAACACGCAAATTCGTGCGCCGGCACGCCCTGGCTCTGGGCAGCGCCAGTGCCGTGCTGCTGGCCCTGCTGGCCGGGTTGACTGCCGCCACTCTGGGAATGTTCGAAGCCCAGCGCCAGTTCCGGATTGCCGAGCAGCGGCAGCAGGACCTCGAGCAGGTCTCGCGCTTCCAGCAGGCCATGCTGGAAGGAATCAGCCCGCGCGCCATGGGTGCCGGCCTGGTCGAGGAAATCGAACGCCAGCTCAAAAGCGGCCTGGAGCGGTCCGGCGCCGCCCCCGACAGCGCCATGCTCGCGCTGGAACCACTGCGCGACCACGTCTCGCCAACCGATCTGGCCCGCCATGCCCTTGATCGTTTCGTGCTCGAGCAGGCGGTTGTCTCGGTCGCCGAGCAATTCGCCGGTCAGCCGCGCCTGCAGGCTGACCTGTACCGCGCCCTGCACGATGTGTATGCAGCGATCGATCAGGCCGAGCGCCTGCCGGCACTGGCCGAGCGGATCGTCGAATTGCTCGCGACGGAATACGGCCCGCAGGCGCTCGAAACCCTGCAGGCCCGCACCCGCCTTGGCCGCTCGCTCTATCGGGCTAACCGCCTGGATGAGGCCCGCGCCGAACTCGAAGCCGTTCAACGCCTGCTCGACCCGGCCCAGGTCAGCCACCGCGAGGCCCTGGTGCTGTCGGGCAACCGGCTCGGCACCGTGCTGGTCGATCTCGGAGCACTGACCGAAGCCATGGAGGTGATGGCGGAAAATGCCGAGCTTGCCCAGGACTGGTTCGGGCCACGCCATGAGTTGACCGTCAACACCGCCGGCATCACCGGCTATGTGCATGCCCGGGCGCGCAATTTCGAGCAGGGGCTGGTGTATTTCGAGCAGGTGCTCGAGGCGCATCGCGAGAACCTGGCCCCGGATGACCCGCGCCTCGGGCGTGCCCTACTCAACGTGGCCTCCAGCTATGGCCAGTTGGGCCGGTTCGAGGAGGCGCTGGAAATGGACGACGAAATTGTTGCCTTCTTCACCACCACTGAAGGTCGGCGCAGCAGCGACACCCTGCGCGCGATGAGCAACAAGGCCAACAATCTCTCGGCCCTGGGCCGGCGCGATGAGGCCCGCGACCTGCTCATGGAAGCATCGGAGCTGGCTGCAGAAGCGCTCGGCCCGGAACACCCCGTGACCTTGCGAACCCAGGTTAACCTGGGCAGCCTGCTCAACCGCATGGGCCAGCCCGAGCAGGCCCAGCAGCTGCTGGAGCAGGTGGTTGCGGTGCGCTCGCAGCGTTTCGGGCTCGACCACCCGGAAACCCTGAGCGCCCAGGAAATCCTGGCCAGCGTCCTGCTGAGCCAGGACCGGCCCGGGCCGGCGCGCGAGTTGATCCTGCCGCTGCTTGAGCGCAGGCAGGCAGTGTTTGGCGACGACCACCCGCAGACCATCGTCGCCCAGCATCTGCTCGCCGTCAGCCTCATCGACATCGGGCAGCCGGAGGCAGCCATTGAGCCGGCCAGCCGGGCCGCGCGCTTCTTTGGCGACCGGCACGGCACCGATCATGGCCAGAGCCTGCAAAGCGCGCTGGCCTGGTACCGCGCGCTGCTCGCTACGGGACAGACGGACGAAGCCGCCGCAGTTCGCCGCGACCGGCTCGCCGCACTCACCGTGGCCGAGCCCGATCCGCGCCACGCCGGACTGGCCGAACAACTGGCCGAATTCGAGGCCGAAGCCCGGCTACGCTCCGAAGAGCAACGGTAGCAACAGCAACGGAATCAGGGCGTACAGCGCGGCCAGCAGGTCGTCGACCATGATGCCGAAACCGCCCGTCACATGCCGGTCCAGCCAGCGGATCGGCCACGGCTTGACAATGTCGAACGCGCGAAACAGGACGAAAGCGGCCAGCCACCAGACCAGCTCGAAGGGCACGAACAACAGCACCAGCCACATGCCGACGAATTCATCCCAGACGATGCCGCCGTGGTCGTGCACCCCGAGCCGACGCGAGGTCTCCCCGCACAGGTAGCAACCCAGCGCGAACGAAAGCCCGACCAGCGCCAGCCCGGCCCACAGCGGCAGGGCCACCAGCGGAATCGCGAACACCAGTGCCGCCACCGTCCCGGCCGTTCCCGGCGCCTTGGGGCTGAGTCCGCTGCCCAGGCCAAAGGCCAGGAAACCGGTCGGGGTTGCCAGCGCTACCTTGCGGGTTTTTGATCGATCATCGGTCAAAGTGATCCCATCCGTCGCTATTGATCTCTATTTTTCTCCCTTCGCGGTCGATGCAGTCGATCCCGGGATCCGCCCGGACCCGCCCGATCACGGTGGCCTCGGACCCGACTGCCGCCAGGGCAGCCTGGGCCGCGGCCAGTTCATCGGGTTCGATCGCCCACAGCAGCTCGTAGTCATTGCCGCCGCCCAGCTGCAATGCCCAGCGCTGCGCTGTATTCGGAATCGCGGCCTGCAGCGCCGGGCTGGTCGGCAGCGCGGCCACGTCCAACTGCGCACCCTGCCCCGGCCCGAGCAGGTGGGCCAGATCGGCCAGCAAGCCGTCGGAGATATCGATCATGGAGCGCGCCCGACCGGCCAGGCAGGCAGCGGCGTCCAGGCGGGGTTCCGGCCGGGTCAGGCGTCGGCGCAGGGCGGCCGGCGCGCGCTCGGCCAGGGCCAGGGCGCCGGCGGCATCCCCCAGCGTGCCGGTAACGGCCAGCAGTTGACCCGGCCGCGTTGTTGCCCGTCGCAGGGCCCGCTGCGGCTCGACGTCGCCGAGCAACTGGACGCCGATATTGAGCGGCCCGGCTGCCAGGTTGCCGCCGATCAGGCGGGTGCCGGTGCGCGCGGCCAGGGCCAGGAACCCGTCCAGAAACCCTTCCAGCCAGGCCTCGTCCGCGCGCGGCAGGGTCAGAGCCAAAAGCGCCCAGCGCGGGCGGGCCGCCATCGCGGCCAGGTCGCTGAGATTGACCGCCAGGGCCAGATGGCCGATGTCGGCCGGCGCCCAGTCGGCCCGGAAGTGGCGATCAAGGATCAGCGAGTCGGTAGTGGCCACCAGCGCCCGCCCGGGCTCGGGCAGGAAAAGGGCGGCATCATCACCGATATCGACCACAACCGACGGGTCGGGGCCGACGGCGCGCGCGCGGATGCGCGCGATCAGGTCGAATTCATTGCTCACCGCGCTCGGCGTCGCGCTCGATCTGGCGACACTGCCCGGCCAGGCGATCGAGCACGCCGTTGACGAAGGTATGGGCCTGTTCGGCGCCGAAGCGATGCGATAACTCGATGGCTTCGTCAATCACCACTCGATAGGGTGTTTCCGGGTGATGCAGGAGTTCATTGGCGCCCAGCCTGAGGATCACCCGCTCCATCTGGTCCAGGCTGGCCTCGACCCGCTTGAGAAAGGGCGCAACGGCTGCATCCAGGTCGCCGCTGCGGCTGACGACTTCGCGCACCAGGGTCTCGAAATAGTCGCGGTCGACGCCGTCGAAGTTCTGCTCCTCGAGAAACTGCTGGACGATGGCCGCGGCCGAGTCATCGTTGAGCTGCCACTGGTAGAGCGCCTGCAAAGCCCGCCGCCGCGCCCGCCGCCGCGGCTCGAACCGATGGTCGGCACTGGCCCTGGACCGACCGCGACTCACGCCGGGCCACGCCGGATCGCGTCACCCAGCGCCATCATGTCCAGCGCGGCCTGGGCGACCTCACGACCCTTGTTCTTGCGGGCCGGATCGGCCCGTTCCAGGGCCTGGTCGGCGTTTTCCGGGGTCAGCACGCCGAAGGCAACCGGGATACGGCTGTCCAGCGCCACCTGGCCCAGGCCGCGGGTGCACTCAGCGCTGATGAAGTCGAAGTGGGCGGTCTGCCCGCGCACCACCGCGCCCAGGGCGATGATGGCATCGAAGCGATCGCTTTCGGCCAGCCAGCGGCAGACCAGCGGCAACTCGAAGGCGCCCGGCACGGCAACCCGGGTGATGTGCTCTACCCCGCCCGCTTCGAGCGTGGCCTGGCAGCCGTCCCACATCAAGTCGGTGACCCGGGCGTTGAAACGGGCCACGGCCACGGCCACGGACCAGGCATGCCCGTCCGGCCGGGGGTTGATATCGGTAATCACGTCTCGGGGTCTCCTTCCGGCACCAGGTATTCGGTAATTTCCAGACCGAAACCGGCCAACGCGTGCAGCCGGCGCGGCGCACCGAACACCTGCATGCGACGAATGCCCAACTCGGCGATGATCTGGGCGGCCAGACCGTAACTGCGCAGCTCACGCGCTGCGCGATCACGATCGTCGCTCGCGTCGCAAGCCGCCTTGAGCAAACCGTCCAGGCGCGAGCGGTCGTCTTCCTCGTAGCCCAGGACCAGGGCCAGACCGCGGCCCCGGCGGGCAATATCGGCCACCGCTGCATCCAGCGGCATGCCAAAGCCCGGCTCGGTGATACCCAGCACATCGCCGAGCAGCTCCGGCACGTGCACCCGAACCGGAAACGGCTGGTCGGGCACGATCTCGCCGAGCACCAGCGCCCAGTGCAGCTTCTGGTGAATGCTGTCGCGGAACACCTTGAGCCGGAACGGGCCATGAGCGGTGCCAACGTCTTGCTCGTGAATGCACTCGACCGTTTCCTCGGTGCCGAGGCGATGGCGGATCAGGTCGGCCACGCTGCCAACCTTGAGGCCGTGCTCGGCAGCGAAGGCTTCCAGTTCCGGCCGGCGCGCCATGGTGCCGTCCTCGTTGAGGATCTCGACCAGCACGCCGGCCGGCTCCAGTCCGGCCAGCAGGGCCAGGTCCATGCTCGCCTCGGTGTGCCCGGCACGGGCCAGCACCCCGCCGGGCTGGGCCATGAGCGGAAACACGTGCCCGGGCTGGCGGACATCGTCGGCGCGAGCATTCGGTGCCACGGCGGTGCGAATGGTGTGGGCGCGATCGTAGGCCGAGATGCCGGTGGTCACGCCTTCGGCTGCTTCGATCGAAACGGTGAAGTTGGTCTGATGGTGGCGGTCGGTGTCGCGCACCATCAGCTGCAAGCCCAGCTGGCGGCAGCGTTCGCGGGTCAGCGACAGGCAGATCAGGCCGCGCCCGTAGCGGGCCATGAAATTGATGTCTTCGGGCCGGACCATGCTGGCGGCCATGATCAGGTCGCCCTCGTTCTCGCGGTCTTCGTCGTCGAGCATCACCACCATCTTGCCGGCGCGGATGGAGGCGAGAATCTCGGGGATGGAGTCGAACTTCATGTCAGCCCTCGCTGTTGCAGCAGCCGGTCCAGGTAGCGGGCCAGCAGATCGATTTCCAGGTTGACCCGGACGCCGGGTTGGAGCGCGCCGAGCGTGGTGACTTGCCAGGTGTGCGGAATCAGGTTGACTTCGAACTCGTCTGCCGCCACCGAATTGACCGTCAGGCTGACGCCATCGAGCGTCACCGACCCCTTCTCGGCGATGAAACGCGCCAGCGCTTCGGGCACGCGGAAGCGGACGACATGACTGTCGCCGACTGGTCGCACGGCAACGACCTCGGCCAGGCCGTCGACGTGACCACTGACCAGGTGCCCGCCGAGACGATCGCCCAGCGCCATGGCCGGCTCGAGGTTGACCTGATCGCCAACCCCGAGCCCGCCCAGCGAGGTCCGCGCCAGCGTTTCGGCCGACAGGTCGGCGCTGAAGCTCTCCTCGTCCAGCGCCAGCGCGGTCAGACAGCAGCCGGCGACGGCGACGCTGTCACCGGCCTGCCAGCGACCGGGCTGCAACTCCGGGCAGCGGATCCGCAGGCGCACACCCTGGTCTGCGGGCTCGATTCCGGTGACGGTGCCGGCGGTCTGGATGATTCCGGTAAACATGGTGGTCTCGACAGCTTGGATGGCGTTAAGGACGCAGGCGCAGGCGCTGATCGTTGCCGACGCGGCGTTGCTCGATCAAGGTCAGATGGAGGCGCTGGTCGAACTTTTCCATCCCCGGCAGGGCCAGGAGTGGTGCACCGCCGCCCAGCAACACCGGCGCCTGGTATACCAGCAGCTCATCGATCAGCCCGGCCGCCAGCAGGGCGCCGGTCAAGGTCGGTCCGGCCTCGACATGGACTTCGTTGCATTCCAGCTCGACCAGCAGCCCGACCAGCGCCGTAAGATCCACCCGCCCATCGGCCGCCGCCGGCAGCTGTCGCCAGCAGACCCCGTCACGCTGCCAGGGCGGTGCCACCGTGCTTGCCACGGTGACCGGGCCGGACCCATCGAGCAGGCGGGCAGTGCGCGGCAGACGACCCTTCGAATCAACGATGATTCGCTGGGGCTGGCGGACACAGTCGGCCAGGCGCACGTCCAGGCGCGGGTCATCGGCCAGCACCGTGCCGATACCGCTCAACAGGGCCGAGGCGCGGGCCCGCCAGCGCTGGCCGTCGGCCCGGGCCGCCGAGCCGGTGATCCACTGCGACCGACCATCGGGGCCGGCCGTGCAGCCATCGAGGCTGGCGGCGAGCTTGGCCCGCAGCCAGGGTCGGGCCCGCTCGTGGCGGGCGCTGAAACCAATATTGAGCTCGCGCGCGGCGGTTTCCATCAGCCCGCTGCGCACCGCAATCCCGGCCGCCCGCAATCGCTTCAGGCCGCGCCCGGCCACCCGCGGGTCGGGGTCGGCCATGGCCACCACGACCTCGCCAACCCCGGCCGCGATCAGCGCATCGGCACACGGCGGCGTTCGGCCGGTGTGGCTGCACGGCTCGAGGGTGACGTACACGCTGGCAGCTCGCGCCCGCTCGCCGGCCTCGCCCAGCGCCAGGATCTCGGCATGCGGCTCGCCCGCGGCCCGATGCCAGCCACGACCGACAACCCGACCCCCGGCCGCGACGACGCAACCCACGCGCGGGTTCGGGTCCGTGGTCTGCAGACCGCGCTCGGCCAGACGCAGCGCCTCGGCCATGCATTCGTGATCAAAGGCCGAAAAGCTCACGCCGGGATCAGTCGTCACTTTCGCCAACTTCGCGCAGCAGCGAAATCTGGCGCCGGTCGGCCGCCCCGGGGCCGGCCCGCTCGAGCCGCTCGATCTCTTCACGGAAGGCCTGCACGTCCTCAAACCGGCGATAGACCGAGGCAAAGCGCACGTAGGCCACCTGGTCCAGGCGCGAGAGTTCGGCCGCGACCCAGTCGCCGATCTGCTGGCTGGATAATTCGGCCTCCTCCAGGGTGCGAATGCGCCTGAGCAGAGTCCGCAGCGAGCGCTCGACCTCGAGCGTTTCGACCGGCCGCTTTTCCAGCGCCTTGAGCATGCCCCGGCGCAGCTTGTCCTCGTTGAAGGTCTCGCGCGAGCCATCACTTTTGATCACGTTGGGCGCTTTCAGGGCCGGGGTCTCGAGGGTGTTGAAGCGCGCCCCGCAGTTGCCGCATTCACGCCGCCGACGAATCTGGAAGCCATCGGAGGTCAGGCGGGAATCCACCACCCGGGTATCGGTGTGATTGCAAAACGGGCACCACATGAAACTACGGTTTCCGGTTTCCGGTTTCCGGTTTCAGGCTGGGCAGGGCTTTCTTCCGGAAACCGCGCCTACCCATAAACCGGATAACGCCTGCACAGCTCGAGCGCGGCGGTTTGCGTGGCCGCCTCAACCGCTGCATCGCCCATGTGATCGAGCACATCGCAAATCAGGCCAGCCAGCGTTCGGCAGTCATCGACGTTGAAACCGCGCGTGGTCACGGCCGGGGTGCCGATGCGCAGGCCGGAGGTAACAAACGGCGAGCGCGGCTCGCCCGGGACGGTGTTCTTGTTGACCGTGATATTGGCCCGCCCCAGCGCTTCCTCGGCATCCTTGCCGGTGATGTCGGCATCGATCAGATCGACCAGGAACATGTGGTTGTCGGTGCCGCCGGAGACCACCTTGTAGCCGCGCTCCATGATCACGGCGGCCATCGCCCGGGCGTTGTCGATTACCTGTTGCTGGTAGACCCGAAAACCCGGCTCCAGGGCCTCGCGAAAGGCCACCGCCTTGGCGGCGATCACGTGCATCAGGGGCCCGCCCTGGCAGCCCGGGAAGACCAGCGAGTTGAATTTTTTGGTCAGGGCTTCGTCCTGGCCGCGCGCCACAATAATGCCGCCGCGCGGGCCGCGCAGGGTCTTGTGGGTGGTCGAGGTGACGGCGTGGGCGTAGGGCAGCGGGCTGGGATAGACCCCGGCGGCCACCAGGCCGGAGACGTGGGCCATGTCGACCACGAACCAGGCCCCGACCGAGTCGGCAATTTCGCGCATGCGCTGCCAGTCGACCAGGCGGGAGTAGGCCGAGAAACCACCGATCAACATGCCGGGGCGGTGCTGTTCGGCCAGCGCGGCCATGGCCTCGTAGTCGATCTGGCCGGTAGCCCGATCCAGGCCGTAGTGCACGGCATTGAAGATCCGCCCGGAAAAGTTGACCTTGGCCCCGTGGGTAAGATGCCCGCCTTCGGACAAGTCCATGCCGAGAATGGTGTCACCGGGCTTGAGCAGGGCCAGGAACACCGCCTGGTTGGCCTGTGAGCCCGAATGCGGCTGCACGTTGGCGTAGTCACAGTCGTAGAGTTCGCACAGCCGGGCCCGGGCCAGATCCTCGGCCCGGTCGACGTGCTCGCAGCCGCCGTAATATCGCCGACCGGGATAGCCTTCGGCATACTTGTTGGTCAGCACCGAACCCTGGGCCGCCATGACGCGCGGACTGGCATAGTTTTCCGAGGCAATCAGCTCGATGTGTTCTTCCTGGCGCCGCTCCTCGTCGGCGATCGCGGCGGCGAGTTCGTCGTCGTATCCGGGGATGGTGAAGCTGCTGTCGAACATGGCAAAACCTGCTCGTTGGATAGCCGCTAATGATAGCACCCGACCTGTCTACACGCCCCGCGGCGGGCGCCCGGGCGTTCCGGGCTTACCGCCCGGACTGCGGGCCGCGATTGACTCGCGATAGATCATTGTCGACGTGCGCCAGGGCAAGCAGGCGCGGGTTCATCACCCGGAACCACAGCGGCGGCAGGTAGGCCAGCACGAACATGCCGAAATAACCGCTGGGCAGGCGCGGCAGATCGGGGAAATCACGCAGCGACTGGTAGCGGCGCTGGGGGTGAGTGTGGTGGTCGGAATGACGCTCCAGGTGAAACAACAGCAGGTTGGAGACTACGTGGTTGCTGTTCCAGGAATGATGCGGCAGGCAGCGTTGGTAGACGCCATTGGCGCGGCGCTCGCGCAACAGGCCATAGTGCTCGACGTAGTTGGCGCTGGTCAGCTGCCACCACGCTACGGCGTTATGAATCAGCAAAAACGCCAGCGCTTCCCAGCCCAGCCAGGCCACCAGCCCACCCTGCACGATGAGGGTCAGCAGCCAGGACTGCAAAATTTCATTGTGCGGGGTCCAGAAACCACGCCCGCGGCGGGCCTGGCGGCGAGTTTCGATGGCCAGTGCCCGCCGCAACCCGCCCGGGATTTCGCGGCCGGCGAAGCGATAAATGGACTCATCCAAGCGCGCGCTGGCGCAGTCTTCCGGCGTCGCCACGGCGCGGTGATGGCCAAAATTGTGCTCCACCCCGAAATGACCGTAGCCGGGCACGGCCAGCGCCAGCCGGGCCAGGATCTGTTCCAGCCGGGTGCGCTTGTGGCCCAGTTCGTGGCCCAGGTTGACCGCCAGCCCGCCCACCAGGCCGGCACTCCAGGCCAGCGCCAGCCACCCCGACCAGCCCAGCGGTGCCAGCACGGCCCAGGCCACCATGACCACCAGGGCGAGGTAGTGCACCGGCACGGCCAGCCAGGTCAGCGTCCGGTAGTAGCGATCACTTTCCAGGCCCGGTACCGCAGCCTCCGGCGGGTTGCTGCGATCTTCACCCAGCACCGCATCGAGCACCGGCACCACCAGATAGATCACCGCCAGCGGCAGCCACAACAGCCACTCCCGCCCAAGCGCGCTTTGCAGGGCGATGGCGCCGAGCGGCAGCAGCGGGAAGATCACCGATAACAGCCAGCCGGCGCGCTTGCGGTCGACAAACGCTGTGGCCGGGACAGGGGCAGGGCTGTGGGCCAGATCGGACATGGATGCCAGGCACAGGAAAGCAAGTTCCAACCTTGGCATGGCAAACATTCGTCCGCTAGTGTATAAAATGACCATGTCTGGTCATTTGATGCCACCCATGCCCAGCGGCACCACCGGCAACGGCTTGCCGGGACTCTACCTGGCCCATTTCCTGGAAACCCTGCTGCCCGATCCGGCTCGACGCAAGGCCCTGCTCGATGCAGCCGGGCTGGACGACGACCTCGGCGCCCGGCCCGACGTCGCGCTGGCCACGGTGCTCGACCTGATCGAACGCATCGACCGCCAGGCCCGACCCGGCTGGCATATCGCGCCGGCGCTGGCCATGGAGGCAACCCATCATGGCCCGCTCGGTGTGGCAGTGGTCACCGCCGCGACGGTGCAGGACGCGCTGGCCACCCTGACCAGCCTTGAGGCCGTGCGCGCGGCCTTCGTCCATATCCAGCCGGAACCCGACGCCGCGGGCTGGCAGGCGCGCCTGCTGGCGCGGGCCGAGCCCACCGGCCCCTGGCGCTTGCTGATGGAGATCAACCTGCTGGCCCTGGCCGGCCTGATCCGACGCCTTCTCGCGCCCGCAAGCCGGGATTTGCAGTTGACCCTGCCCGGCGGCTACCGGGCCTGGCAACAGCACTTGCACCAGGCCCTGCCCGACCAGGTCCATCCGACCGGCGCGGACTACCGGCTGGCGCTGCCGCGAGCGGTGCTGGCGCGGCCCTGCCGACTGGCCGACCCGCGCCTTCATGCCGATGCGGTGGAACGCTGTAAAAGCATCCTGGCCGAGCGCCGAGGCGGCGGTGCGCTCGAGGCCGACATCCGCCGGCGCCTGCTGGCCTTGCCCGGGCGTCCGCCCGGGCTGGCCACCATGGCCCGTCAGCTCGGCCTGTCCCGCCGCACCCTGCACCGCCGACTCCAGGCCGACGGACTCTCGTACCGGGACCTGGTCGGACAGGTGCAGGCCACCGTCGCCGCCGACCGTTTGCGTCATACCCGACTGCCCATCGCCAGGATCGCCGAGGAACTCGGTTACCAGGACACGGCCAATTTCGGCCGCGCCTGCCGGCGCTGGTTCGGCTGTCCTCCGGGCGAACTGCGCACGCGCGCCCAGCTGCCCTGAGGTGTTGCATCCACGCGTGCGCAGCGAGACAATGAGATTTCATTGAGGCACAGTCAGGGTTTTTGGGGGAATGATGAATTCGGATGCCACATCAACCATCCGGCGCTGGCATGCAGTGTTCTGCAAACCGCGCCAGGATGAACGTACGGAGCTCAATCTGCGCAACCAGGGCTTCGAGACCTTTCGCCCCAAAGTGCGCGAGCGGCGGACCCATAACGGGCACCGTCGGGTGCAGATTGAATCCATGTTTCCGCGCTATTTGTTCGTGCAGCTGGCCGCCGGCGGCCAGGACTGGGGGCCGATCCGCTCCACCCGCGGTGCCGTCGGCCTGGTCCGGCAGGGCCAGCAGGCGGCCGTAGTGCCGGCAGAAGTCATCCACGAGCTTCGCCTGCGCTGCAACGAACACGACATCATCGAGCAGGCCGGAATCCTTGATTACCGGCCCGATGAGCCGGTCGAGATCATCGACGGGCCCTGCGCCGGCCACCGTGCCCTGTTTCAGGCCCGGACCGGCGCCGAGCGGGTCGCCGTGCTGCTGACCATCCTCAACCACCAGCGCCGGGTGGAAGTCCCCGACAGCGCGATTCGGCGCGCCTGAACAACGCGTCCCAACCAGCGCCTCCACTTTCCGCTTCTCCATCACAACAAGAGCCAGAAACCATGCCCTCACTTGCCAACAGTCCGTTCAAAGCCTATGACATCCGCGGCCAGGTGCCGTCCCAGCTCAACGTGGAGCGCGCGCGCGCCATCGGCCATGCGTTCCAGGCGGTGGTTGCGCCGACCGGGCCGGTGGTGATTGGTCGCGACATGCGCCTGTCGAGCGCCGAGTTGGCCGAATCGCTGGCCCAGGGCCTGAACGAGGCTGGCGTCGATACCCTCGACATCGGACTGGTCGGCACCGAACTGGTCTACCATGCCGCCTCGCTGCCCGGCATGGGCGGCGGCATCATGGTCACGGCCAGCCATAATCCGGCCGACTACAACGGCATGAAAATGGTGCGCGAGCAGGCCATCCCGATCAGCGCCGATACCGGCCTGCAGGAGATGGAGCGCTACCTGGCCGAGGGCCGACAGGCCGTGGCGAGCGCCACGCCGGGCACGCACGACAGCCTGGAAGTGGTCGACGGATACATCGAGCGCCTGCTGGCCATGATCGACACCCGCGCGGTGCAGCCGATGAAGCTGGTGGTCAACGCCGGCAATGGCTGCGCCGGGCCGTTCTTCGATCGGCTGGCCGCCGCCCTGCCGCTGGAGGTGGTGCGCCTGCACCACGAGCCCGACGGCCACTTCCCCAACGGTGTACCCAACCCGCTGCTGATGGAAAATCGCGCCGAAACGGCCAGGGCGGTGATCGACAGCGGCGCGGCATTCGGCATTGCCTGGGACGGCGACTTCGACCGCTGCTTTTTTTTCGATCACCGCGGGCGCTTCATCGAGGGCTACTACCTGGTCGGTCTTTTGGCTGCCCGCCTGCTGGAGCGTCATCCAGGCGAAAAAATCGTGCTCGACCCGCGCCTGACCTGGAACACCCTGGCCCAGGTCGCCGAGGCCGGCGGCCAGGCCCTAGTCAACAAGAGCGGGCATGCCTTCATCAAGGAGCGGATGCGGGCCGAAGACGCGCTCTACGGTGGCGAGATGTCGGCACATCACTATTTCCGCGACTTCTCCTACTGCGACAGCGGCATGATCCCCTGGCTACTGCTGGTCGAGACCGTCTCACAAACCGGGCGCAGCCTGGCCGAACTGGTCGATGAACGCATCGCCGCCTACCCGTGCAGCGGCGAAATCAACTTCACTGTCGATGACACCGACCAGGTGATTGCCGCCGTGCTGGCCCACTACGCCGACCAGGACGTGGTCCCCGACCGCACCGATGGCATCAGCCTGGATTTTGTCGACTGGCGCTTCAACCTGCGCGTATCCAACACCGAGCCGGTTATTCGCCTGAACGTCGAGACCCGTGCCGACCCGGCCTTGCTGGACGCACGAGTGGCCGAGCTGCGCGCGCTGATCGAGCGCTGATCGAGCGCTGACCGGCATGGCAGCGGCAGGGCCGGCGGTGCGAATCGATGTGCTCAGCGGCCGTGCGGCCCGGCCCTGGCTGGATGCGCTGGCCGCCCTGCGGATGCGCGTATTTCGTGAATTCCCCTACCTGTACGACGGCTCACTGGAATACGAGAGGGACTACCTGGCCGAATACGCCGAGTCTGACAGCAGCGTGATCGTGCTGGCCCTGGCGGGTGAGACCGCGGCCGGCTGCTCGACCGGGCTGGCGCTGATCGACGCCGACGGCGCCTTTCAGCAGCCCTTCCAACAATCCGGCCTGGCCCTTGATGACGTGTTCTACTTCGGCGAATCGGTGCTGGACCCGGCCTGGCGCGGTCGCGGTATTGGCCACGCCTTTTTCGATCAGCGCGAGGCGCACGCGCGCGCACTCGGCTTTGCCGTTACCGCCTTTTGTGCCGTGCAAAGACCAGACGATCACCCGCTGCGCCCCGCCGGCTACCGCCCGCTGGACGGGTTCTGGAAAAAACGCGGCTACCAGCCAAGACCGGACCTCGTCACCCGGTTCGGCTGGAAAGATATCGACCAGCCGGCAGAAACCGACAAGCGCATGCAGTTCTGGATTCGGTCTGGCGGCCAGTAGCCCGCTACGAATCTTCCATCAACTCGATAATGACCGCCACCGGGGCCGAGCCATAGCCGAGGAACTGGTTGTGGAAATCGCGCAGGCTGAAAGCATCGCCAAGCGCGGCCTTGCGCCGTTCGCGGAAATCATAAATCTCGGCAAAGCCGGAAAAATAGGTGCTTAGCTGCACCTGGGACAGGGTCACCCGGCGCCACTTCTGTTCGGCCTCGGATTGCTCCTGGAAAGCCTCTCGCAGCATCAGTCGGATGCCCTCCTCGCGCTCCATACCAAGCACGTGGACCGAGTAGTCGAGGATGGCGTTGGTGACCACGCGCAACAGCCATTTGCCGTGCATCAGCCACAACTCAGGCTCGTGGTCGCCCCAGCCTTGTTCGAGCATCATGCGCTCGGCATAGACCGCCCAGCCCTCGATCATGGCGCCGTTGCCAAACAGACTCTTGACCAGGCTCGGCGAGCGGTTGGCGTGCAGCAGCTGGGTGTAATGGCCCGGGATCGCTTCGTGGATATTGAGAATCTGCAGAATCCAGTGGTTGTACTCGCGCAGGTAGCTGGCCGCCATGTCCGGCCCGAAGCTTTCCAGCGGGGTGACGTTGTAGAAGGTCTCGGCGCCGGGGTTGAACGGACCCGGCGCGCTGACCGAGGCAATGTTGCCGGCCCCGCGCAGGTATTCGGGCGTTGCGCGCACGACCAGGGGCTTGTCCGGATCCTGGTCGAGCAGGTCATGCTCGCGGACAAACTCGGCCAGGGCGGGAATCTGGCGACGGATCTCGGGCAGGAATTCCTCGACCGTAACGTGGCGCTCGGAGAGTCGGTCGATCAACTGACCGATCCGCTCCAGCGGCTGTTCGGGCATGACACGATCGGGAAAGTGACGCGCCCAGATCTCGACCGCGATTTCGTCCATCTCGGCATGCAGCCGGGTTTTTTCCTGCAGCGCCCGCTGATACAACTCCCCGGCATCCAGCCCGGCCTGTACATCGAGGGCGAATTTTTCCTCGAACAGGGTCTCGCCAATGCGAAACGGACGCGCGTTGTCGCCAGCCTGCAGCGCTTGGCGCTGGTCTTCCAGCCAGGCCACCCAGTCTTCGATGGCCGCGCGCGCCAGTCCCAGGCGTTGCCCGAACTGCTCGACTTCCTCCGCGCTCAGAGCCGCAGCCCGGGCTCGCTCCAGCAAGTCGTCGTCAAGCACCCCCAGGGCACCGCGGCTGCGGGTCACGGCCAGGTCGAGATGTTCCAGGGTCGGTCGGTCAATACTGGCCCGGGCGGCGGCGTAATAGTCCGGCACCGCCCTCAGGCGCGCCGAGACCAGGCGCAACCGCTCGTCCTCGGGGGCAAAGTCGGTATTGAGGAGCAGGGAAATCGGGCCGGCCACGTTGTAGCTCGACTGCATCCACTGCCAGTTGCGAAACCGGTTCTGGTACCAGAGCATGGATTCCATCCGATTTTCGAGCAGCCGGTATTCTGCGCGGCGGGCCGGCGACAGGCGGTCGGGCTCAAACTGCCGGAGTTGCTCCATTGACTGATGGAGAAACTCATGTCGACCGGCGCGGGTGGCTACATCCGGAATCGTGACCCGGTCGGCCCATTCATAGCGTCCCTGGTAGATCGCCCATTCCGGTTCGCGTTCCAGCAGTTGTTCAATCCAGGCCTCGGCAAAAGCGCCAAACAGGGCGTCGTCGGTGCCAGCCGAGCCGGCTTCCGGGCGCCGGGCGGCGTTTTCGGCCGGCTCTGCCTGGCCATGACCGGGCCCCGCCTCGGGCTGGGACGCATCCTGCGGGCTGCAGCCGAACACCGCCAACAGCATTGCCGTGACGACAAAGTTACGAACCATCAGCATGTTCCATGCCTCCTGCAAAAACCACCGCGCGCCAACCCGGTACCTCATCCTAACCGCTTGGTCACGGTGATACCATGCCGGCTTGGCCAGTCCGCAACATCATCAGGAAGAAATCGCCAATGCTTTGACCCATGCCCTTGGCGTGGTCCTGGCTGTGGGCGGCGGCGCCGTACTGATTACCCTGGCGGTGCTGTTTACCGGCACTCGTGAAATCATCAGCGTGGCAGTCTTTTCTGCCGCCCTGGTTCTGCTCTACATCGCCTCTACCCTATACCATCTAGCGCGCCGACCCGAGCTCAAGTCAAAGCTCAAGGTGCTGGACCACTGCGCCATCTTTGTGCTCATCGCCGGCACTTACACGCCGTTTACCGTCTCGGCCATGCAGGGTATTTGGGGCTGGTCACTTTTCGGCATCATCTGGAGCCTGGCCGTGGTCGGCATCGTTGTCAAGCTGTTCTTTACCGGCCGATTCCGCTACCTGTCGACCATAACCTACGTCGGCATGGGCTGGCTGATGGTGGTTGCCTTCGTACCGCTCACCGAGGCAGTCTCTCCGCTCGTGCTGGGATGGCTGATCGCCGGCGGCGTGTTCTACACCGCCGGGACCCTGTTCTATCACAACCACCGCCTGCCCTTTTCGCACGCCATTTGGCACCTCTTCGTTCTGGCCGGCAGTATCTGCCACTTCACTGCCGTTACCGCGCAGCTGATCGCACCGCAACTCATGATCCACTAGAATCACGGTTTCCCACTGCAAGAATGAATGCCATGCGATCCGCGTTTCGAGTCTTCACCGTCCTGGCTGCGGCTGCCCTGCTTTCGGCGTGTGCGAGCACGCCCAGCGACGACCGGATGATCCGTGAATCCCGGGCCGCGCTGGAGCGTTTTGTCGAGCGCGATCCGGGCCTGCGCGACTGGCGCGACCAGGCCCACGGCTACGTGATCTTCCCTGAAATTGCCAAGGGCGGGTTCTGGGTCGGCGGCGGTTTCGGCCGCGGCATCGTGTTCGAGCGCGGGGAGCCGATCGGCCGGGCGACGACCTCGCAGGCGACCGTCGGAGCCCAGATCGGCGCCCAGACCTACAGCCAGGTGATCTTTTTCCGCGACGACGCGGCGCTTCGCACCTTTCAGCGCGGCAACCTGGAGTTTTCCGCCCAGGCCACGGCCGTGGCGGCCTCTGCCGGTGCCGCTGCCACTACCAGCTACGAGCGTGGCGTGGCGGTGTTCAACATGACCCGGGGTGGACTGATGGCCGAAGCCTCGGTTGGCGGCCAGCGCTTCAGCTACGAGCCGCTGTAGACAACTCCGCGTCTTCCTCGACGCTCTCCGACGGCGCCTGATCCAGAAACTGCAGGCGCGCCAGGCGGGCATACAGGCCGCTGTCGCGCATCAGCTCATCGTGGCTACCTTCGGCCACGACCCGGCCCTGCTCGAGCACCAGGATCCGATCGGCCCGGCGCACGGTGGCCAGCCGGTGGGCAATGACCAGCACCGTTCGGTCGCGGCTGAGCTCGTCGAGCGCGTTCTGCACCAGGCGTTCGCTTTCGGCATCCAGGCTGGCGGTGGCCTCGTCGAGCAACAACAGCGGCGGCTGCTTGATCAGGGCCCGGGCAATGGCGATGCGCTGGCGCTGACCGCCCGACAGGCGCAGGCCTTTCTCGCCGAGGAAGGTGGCATAACCCTCCGGCCACTGTTCGATGAACTCTCCGGCATGCGCGCTGCGCGCGGCCTCCTCGACCCGGGCCTGGGAGGCTTCATCAAGGCCGTAGGTAATGTTGTCGGCCGCGGAGCCGGAAAACACCACGACGTCCTGGGGCACAAAGCCGAGACGGCTGCGCAATTCGTGCAGATCCAGATCGCGCAGGTCGACCCCGTTGAGCTCGATGGCGCCCTGGCCAGGGTCATAGAAGCGCAACAGCAACTGAAACAGGGTCGACTTGCCGGCCCCGGACGGACCCACCACGGCCACGGTCTCGCCGGCGTTGACCTCGAAATTCAGACCGCGCAGAACCGTTTCATCCGGGCGCGAAGGGTAGGCGAAACTCAGATCGCGAACGGTCAGCGTCAATGGCCCGTCAGGAAAGGGGCGCGGACGTTCCGGCGAGGCAATGGCCGGCTCTATGGCGAGCAGTTCGGCCAGTCGCTCCATGGCCCCGGCAGCGCGCTGCAGCTGCGACCAGATCTCGCTCAAGCCGGCCGTGGCCCCGGCGGCGATGGCGGCATACATGACGAACTGGCCCAGTTGCCCCGGACTCATGGCCCCCGTCAAGACCGCACGCGCGCCCAGCCAGAGCACGAAGGTAATGGCGCCGAAGGTCAGCAGGATGATCAGCACGATCAGCACGGTCGAGGCGGCGATGCGCTGGCGCGCGGCCTGCACGGCCTGCTCGACGGTGCCGTCGAAGCGTCTCCGTTCGAACCGCTCCTGGGCAAACGCCTGCACGGTCTGAACGGCGTTGATGGCTTCATCGCCCAGGGCGGAGATATCGGCAATGCGGTCCTGGGCGGCCCGTGACAGGCGCCGCACCCAGCGACCGAGGAAGATCACCGGCACCATCATGGCACCGATCAGCAGGGCGATGATGCCAGCCAGGTTGGGCGCGGTCAGGATCAGGGCGATGGCGCTGGCGGTGAGCATGACCAGGTTGCGAATCCCGAACGAGATCGTCGAGCCGACCAGGGTCTCGACCAGGGTGGTATCGGTGTTCAGTCGCGACAGGACTTCGCCGGTGCGGGTGCGGGCGAAGAACTCCGGGCTCATGCTCAAGACCCGGGCATAGACCGCCATGCGCATGTCGGCAACGACCCGCTGCCCCAGCCAGCTGACCCAGTAAAACCGCAGACCGCCACCAACAGCCATGACCGCAGCGGCGGCAAACAGCAGCCAGAACCAGCGATTGATGCGGTCCAGATCCTCGGCCATGAAGCCGCGATCAATCACCTGCCCGATGGCCAGCGGGATGGTCAGCGCACCGGCAGCCGAAACCAGCAGGAACAACGTCGCCAGGATCAACTGCAGGCGGTAACGGCCGAGGAACGGGCGCAGCGTGGCCAGCGAAGACACCTTGCGGCTGGTCGGTCGTTGGGAAGCAGAATCTTGCATGCCGGTCATGGTCTGAAGTTTCAGGTGCGAAGCGAACGATTCCGGTGCCAGCCGGCCCAGAAAAACAAACCCAGCCCGAGCCAGACCAGACCGAAGGTGATCGCGTGGTGCATTGTAAACGCCTCGCCGAAAACGAACACGGCGAGAACAAAAGTCAGGCTGGGGGCAAGGTATTGCATCAGCCCGATCGTGGTCAGCGGCAGCCGCCGCACCCCGGCTGCAAACAGCAACAGCGGCGCCACGGTCAGTGCCCCGGTACCGGCCAGCAGCACGGCCTGCCCGGGTTGGGACCAGGCAAAAGCCAGTTGTCCCTGGGCGGCCAGGTACCACACCCACAGCAGCGCCAGCGGACTGACGATCAAGGTTTCCCAGAACAGTCCGACCATCGGCCCCACGTCCAGCAGTTTGCGAATCACCGAATACAGGGCAAAGCTGGTCGCCAGACTCAGGGCAATCCAAGGCAGCTGCCCGACCTGCCAGGTCATGTACGCGGTGCCGGCGGCCGCGACCAGCACCGCGAGAGTCTGGGCCGGCACGAGACGCTCGCCGAACACCACCAGCCCCAGCACGACCGACATCAGCGGGTTGATGAAATACCCCAGCGAGGTCGACAGCACTCGATCGGTATTGACTGCATGGACGAAAATCAGCCAGTTCAGCGCGATCAGGCCGCCGGTTGCAGTGAGCGCCAGCAGCGTGCGCCGGTTCACCCGCAGATGAGCCAGCACTCGGCCGCGCTTGCGCACCAGCAAGACCAGGCCCAGCAAAATCACCGACCACAGCACCCGGTGACCGATGATCTCGTCGGGTCGTACTGTCGCCAGCAGCTTGAAATAGATCGGCGCCATGCCCCAGATCGAAAACGCAGCCAGGCCGGCTGCCAGGCCCAGCCGGTGCTCATGCAGGCGTTCGTCCGGGCTCACTGTGATGGCATCTGTCGAAACTCGGGCCGGCCCAGCGAGCCGGCGATGCGCTGTATTGCACCATCCGCCTCACCGCCACGCACCGCCGCCTGCCCCGCCAACACCTGACCTGGCCCGACGATCAGTCCGTCGAGATCCAATCGAATATTCTGGCCGTGGATGCGCAGCGCCAGGAACTCGATCCGGTCGGCATGAACCAGGAACTCGGCCTCCAGCTCTGAAAAAGCGGTCTCGCCCGGCAGTCCCAGTTCGCGCCGCAGCGCCGCCAGCGGCTCAAGTCGGCCATCCAGCAGGCGCAGTTCACCGCGCACCGGGGCCCGGGAGTCACTGGAGTCGGCGGTTTCCACCAGCAGCAGACCCGCGCCATCGGCCCTCAAAGGCAATGCCGTGGCCGCCAGCAAGGCCTGCAGATCGTCGATTTCGACCCGGGCCCTGGCAGTCACGACAGCCGCCTGGGGCTCGACCAGCAAATCGCCTTCAAGCTCCGCTACGGCGCCCGGCAACATCACCCGGGCCCGATCCAGCGTCGCCATGCCGTCGGCCGCCACCAGCACGAGGTCCACATGGGCCGGCGCCCATTCTCCCGCCTGCAAGGCATCCACCCGGATGGCTGCCGAAAAATCATGAATGGCGGTCCAGGCGGCCAGGGAAGACAGCCAGTCACCATCTTCAGGCTGCGCGATGACGGCCTGCAGGGCCTCCGCATCCAGCGCCTGGCCAACCACTTCCAGCTGGAAAAAAGGCCGGACCCGACTGAGATAGGCACCCTCAAGACTCAGCTCCTGCCCGCCAAAGCCCAGCCGACCCGAATCAAGCGATACGCTCAACGGAGGATGGGCGCTGAAATGGAGCGTGCCGGTCAACTCGAACGGAAGGACCGCACCGGCGTTGCGTCCGGTCAGGAGCATGTCGGCAATGCGGAAATCACCACTTGCCGCCGGCATGAAGACCACGCCCCTCAAGCTGGCCTCTTCAATCAGCGGCGGGGAGCCGATTTCGCCCAGGAAGGACAACTGCAGCGCCCGGTCAAAACTCAGACGGTCCATTTCCACGCGTTCAACGACGATCCGCTGCGCCGGCTCCAGGCCGAGCGAGCCGATGTTGAGTTCCAGATTTTCCAGCCGCAGCGGCCCGTCGGCCACGATGCCCGGGGCGCCGGTCCGCTGGCGGTGATGCAGCAAGCCGGCAAAGCTATGGTCCCCCTGCTCGTCGACCAGCAGGTTCAGGCGCGCCTGGGAAAGCGAAAATTCCGAGGTCTCCACCCGCCCCATGAGCAGCGGCAGAAGCCGGATTTCCGCGCTCAACACCTCCGATTCGAGCAAATCCGGACCGTTGAATGCTCGACTGCCCGACAGGCGCACGTCGCGCGCCTCGATCCGCAGCCGGGGAAAGTACTGAATAGAAACCGCGCCATCGATTTGCAACTGGCGTCCCAGCTGTCGCTCGGCGTGCAGGGTCAGCAGTTGCCGAATCCGGTCTTCATCACCCAGCATGGCCACGGTGGCCACGAACCCGAGCAGCATGATGGCCAGCGCAGCCAGAACAACGCTCAGCCGGCCCATGGGTAGGAAACGCAAGCTTCAGTCATTTTGGCATTGTAGCGGAACCCCCCTGGAACCAGCGGACTGCCCCCAAACGAAGCTGGCCCGGTCAATGACCGGGCCAGCTTGCATAACTGATCAGCAATTGATCGAAAGTCAGGCCCGATCAATCGGCCCCGGCGGCGTCCGGAGCATCCGGGCGATCAACCAGCTCCACATAGGCCATCGGCGCATTGTCCCCGGCCCGGTAGCCGCACTTGAGAATCCGCAGGTACCCCCCAGGCCGGGTTGCATAGCGCGGGCCCAGCTCCTGGAACAGCTTCCCAACCGCCTCGCGGTCACGCAGACGGGCAAACGCCAGCCGACGGCGGGCCACGGTATCTTCCTTGGCCATGGTGATCAGGGGCTCGGCGACGCGACGCAGTTCCTTGGCCTTGGGCAAGGTCGTCTTGATCAGCTCATGCTGGATCAGGCTCGAGGTCATGTTCTTGAACATCGCCCGACGATGCGGCGAGGTCCGATTGAGCTTACGCCCGGCTTTGCGATGACGCATCAGTAGTCTCCTTAAGTCCCTGGACGGGCCAGGCTGGCCGGCGGCCAGTTTTCCAGACGCGTTCCCAGCGCCAGATCATGCGACGCCAGTACGGTTTTGATTTCGGTCAGCGATTTCTTGCCCAGATTCGGCGTTTTCAGCAGCTCGTTTTCGGTCCGCTGGACCAGATCGCCTACGTACTGGATGTGTTCGGCCTTCAGGCAATTCGCGGAGCGCACGGTCAGCTCCAGATCGTCGATCGGACGCATCAACACCGGATCGAAAGATTCCGGGCTGGCAACATCAGCGTCTTTCTCGCGAGCAACGAAATCGACGAACACCGACATCTGGTCCACCAGAATCCCAGCCGCCAGCTTGACCGCTTCCTCGCAGCTCATGGTGCCGTTGGTCTCGATATCGAGGATCAGGCGGTCGAGGTCGGTCCGCTGAGCAACCCGGGCGCTTTCCACCGTGTAGGCCACGCGATGGACGGGGCAGTACGAGGCGTCCAGCGGCAGACGGCCGATCGGCCGGGTTTCCTGCTCGTTGAAGCGCATTGCCGCGGCCGGCTGGTAACCCACTCCGCGCGTGACCTTCAGCCGCATGTTCAGCTTGCTGGCCTTGGTCAGGTTGCAGATGACCTGGTCCGGATTGACTACCTCCACATCATGGTCGAGCTGGATGTCACCGGCTGTCACCGGACCGGCCTCGGTCTTGCTCAGGGTCAGGACCGCCTCTTCGCGCGAGTGCATCTGCACCGCAATGTCCTTGAGGTTCAGCAGAAGCTCGACGATGTCCTCCTGCAACCCGTCGACCGAGGTGTACTCGTGCAAGACACCATCGATCTCTGCCTCGGTAATCGCGCTGCCCGGAATGGACGACAACAGGACCCGACGCAGGGCATTGCCCAGCGTGTGGCCAAAGCCCCGCTCCAGTGGCTCCAGGGTGATGCGCGCACGACGGGGGTTGATCTCGTCGACGACGAGCCCCTTCGGCTTGAGCATGGTGCCGATCAGTTCGCTTATCTGGCCAGCCATCAAGTGCCTCTCTATCAATTCTTGCGGTGGGGAGCGGCCGCCGCAGCGACCACCCGAATTTATTTGGAATACAGCTCGACGATCAGGTTTTCGTTGACGTCGGGCGGCAGATCATCACGATCGGGACGCGCCTTGTAGACGCCTTCCATCTTCTCGAAATCGACGTCGATCCAGCCCGGCACCGTGTCCAGATCACGGGCCAGCGTGACTGATTCCTGGATGCGCAACTGCTTGCGCGACTTCTCGCGCACCGAAATACGATCACCCGGCGCCACCTGGGCCGAGGAAATGTTGCACACCTCGCCATTGACTTCGATGCCCTTGTGGCTGACCAGTTGACGAGCCTGGGCCCGGGTCACACCGAAACCCATCCGGTAGACCACGTTGTCGAGCCGACCCTCCAGCAACTGCAGCAGGTTTTCGCCGGTCGCGCCTTTCAGCCGCGCCGCTTCCTTATAGTAATTGCGGAACTGGCGCTCCAGCACGCCGTACATGCGCCGCACCTTTTGCTTTTCACGCAGCTGCAGCGCGTAGTCCGACAGCCGCTGGCGCCGGCTGTCGCCGTGCTGGCCGGGCGGCTGGTTGAGCTTGCACTTGGAGTCAAGCCCGCGGGCCGGACTTTTCAGCCCAAGGTCCACGCCCTCGCGGCGTGCCAGTTTGCAGGTGGGTCCGATATATCTTGCCATGTTGCTCTCTGATCCGAATCGAAAGACAGCGCCTTACACCCGGCGCTTCTTGGGGGGACGACAACCGTTGTGCGGTATCGGTGTCACGTCGATGATGTTGGTAATCTTGAAGCCGACCGCGTTGAGCGAGCGCACCGAAGACTCCCGTCCCGGTCCCGGGCCATTGACCCGAACCTCGAGATTCTTCATGCCGTACTCCTGCGCCGTGCGGCCGGCGTTCTCGGCCGCAACCTGCGCCGCGAACGGGGTCGACTTGCGCGATCCGCGGAAACCGGACCCGCCGCTGGTGGCCCAGGCAAGCGAGTTGCCCTGGCGATCGGTGATCGTGATGATGGTGTTGTTGAACGAGGCGTGCACGTGGGCAATGCCGTCAACAATGACCTTCTTGACCTTTTTCTTGCCCTTGGCGGACTGCTGTTTGGCCATGCCTGTTTTCCTTAACGAATCGGACGACGCGGACCCTTGCGGGTGCGTGCATTGGTGCGAGTGCGCTGACCCCGGACCGGCAGACCGCGCCGATGGCGCAGTCCACGGTAACAACCCAGATCCATCAAACGCTTGATGTTCATGGCCACCTCACGACGCAGGTCGCCTTCGACCGACATATTGCCGACCGTCTGGCGGAGCTTTTCTTGTTCGGCCTCGGTCAGATCCCGCACCCTGGTGCTGGGTTCGACCCCGGTAGCCTCACAAATCTGGTAGGCGCGGGTACGACCAATGCCGTAGATGTGGGTCAACGCCACCCAAGTGTGTTTTTGTACGGGCAGATTGACGCCTGCGATACGAGCCATGCTGTGTTCTCCAAAAACCTGTTACGACTGATCAGCGCAAACCGGCAATTATAGCGCGATTATTGCTCATTCTCAAGCCCGGTGGACTGGGCAGCGATTCACAACTCAGCCCTGACGCTGCTTGTGCTTTGGGTCGCTGCAGATCACGTACACCACCCCGCGGCGGCGCACGATCTTGCAGTGCCGGCAGATTTTCTTGACCGAGGCCTGAACTTTCATTGCAATTACTCCAATAAACCACGAACGCTTACGAGCGGCGCACCGAACCCGCTCGGCCATATCCTTTCAGGTTGGACTTCTTGAGCAGGCTGTCGTACTGGTGCGACATCAGCTGAGCCTGCAGCTGGGCCATGAAATCCATGGTGACAACCACGATGATCAGCAGGGAGGTACCGCCAAAATAGAACGGCACGTTCCAGCGCATGATCAGAAATTCGGGCATGAGACACACGGCAACCAGGTAGATGGCACCCACCGTCGTCAAACGGGTCAGCACATAGTCGATGTACTCCCCGGTTTGTCGGCCAGGACGAATACCCGGGATGAATGCACCCGACTTTTTCAGATTGTCAGCCGTCTCGCGCGAGTTGAACACGATCGCGGTGTAGAAAAAACAGAAAAACGCAATCAGGCCGCCAAACAGGGCGATGTAAATCGGCTGCCCGGGGCTGAGTTGCTGAGACACGTTTTGCAGCCAGGTAACCCCTTCGGCCTGGCCGAACCAGGTCGATATCGTGGCCGGAAACAGCACCAGGCTGGAAGCAAAGATCGCCGGAATCACGCCGGCCATGTTGACCTTCAGCGGCAGGTGGGTCGACTGGCTGCGATAGGCCTGACGGCCTTGGCGCTGGGCATAGTTCACCGTAATCCGACGCTGCCCGCGCTCGACAAACACCACGAAAGCGGTCACGACCAGCGCCATCACCAGCAGGAAGGTGGCGGTGGTAATGGCCAGCTGGCCGGTGTTGACCAGCTCAAGCGTGGCCCCGACGGCTGACGGCAGTTCCGCGACAATGCCGGCGAAGATGATGATCGAGATGCCGTTGCCGATCCCGCGCTCGGTAATCTGCTCACCGAGCCACATCAGGAACACGGTGCCGGCCGTGAGCGTGACCACCGCTGCCAGCACGAACCCGGGGCCCGGGGCAATGACCACGGGAAGGCCGGCGCCCGCACCCTGGTTCTGCAGGGCGATGGCGACCCCGAAAGACTGAAACATGGCCAGGACCACGGTGAAGTAGCGCGTGTACTGGGTAATCTTGCGCCGGCCGGCCTCGCCTTCCTTGCGCAAGGCCTGCAGCTGCGGGATGGCGTGGCTCATCAACTGCATGATGATGGCGGCCGAGATATACGGCATCACCCCCAGGGCAAAAATGGAGAACCGCCCAAGGGCCCCACCGGTGAACATGTTGAAAATGTCCACGATGGTGCCGCGCTGCATGTCCATCAGGTCGATCAAGGCCAGCGGGTTGATCCCGGGGACCGGGATGAACGTGCCCAGGCGATAGACCAGCAGCGCGACCAGCACCAGGAAAAGACGCTGCCGCAGCTCTTTCAGGCGGCCGATGCCACCCAGCATGCCCGCCATTTCCGATGCGTTGGTCGCCATTACTCTACCTTGCCGCCCGCTGCTTCAATGGCCCGGGTCGCCCCGGCCGACACGTGCAGGCCGCGAATGGTCAATGGCCGACCGATCTCGCCGGTATTGATTACCCGAACCTTGCGGGTGTCATTGCGGACCAGGCCGGCCGCTTTCAGAGTCTCGAGATCGACCACGTCGCCGTCGAGTCCATTGAGCTGGTACAAGCGCAACTCACGGGTGTGGCGATTGGCCGCCGAAGCAAAGCCAACCTTGGGCAGGCGTCGCTGCAGCGGCATCTGACCGCCCTCGAAGCCGACCTTGTGGAAACCACCCGAGCGTGCCTTCTGGCCTTTGTGTCCGCGACCGGCGGTTTTGCCAAGCCCGGAACCGATGCCGCGTCCGACCCGCTTGCGCTTGGTCTTGCTGCCGTCAGCAGGTTGAATTGTATTGAGCTTCATAGTGAATTCCCGAATATTGGGGTCAATGGACTCAGGCCGGTTCAACCCGCACCAGATAGTCCACTTTCCGAATCATGCCGCGCACCGCCGGGGTATCTTCCAGTTCAACGGTGTGATGCATGCGACGCAGGCCGAGCCCGCGCACGGTCTGGCGATGCTTGCCGATCGTCCCGTTGATGCTTCGCACCAGCGTGACCCGCAGCCTTTTCTGGTTGACATTAGCCATGATGTTCAAGAATCTCCTCGACCGACTTGCCCCGCTTGATGGCCACCTGTTCGGGCGAGACCATGGCCTGCAGACCCTTGACCGTGGCCCGGACCAGGTTGATGGGGTTGTTGGATCCCACGCTCTTGGCCAGCACGTTCTGGACTCCAACCGCCTCGAACACCGCGCGCATCGCGCCGCCGGCAATCACGCCGGTACCGTCAGAGGCAGGCTGCATGTACACCCGCGAGCCGCTGTGGCGCGACTTGATCGGGTGCCACAAAGTGCCTTCATTGAGGGTAATGCGCACCATATCGCGGCGGGCGCGCTCCATGGCCTTCTGGATTGCCAGCGGCACTTCCCGTGCCTTGCCGTAGCCGAACCCGACCTTGCCTTCCCCATCACCGACAACGGCCAGTGCGGTAAAGCTGAACTGACGCCCGCCCTTGACCACCTTGACCACGCGGTTGACGGCTACCAGTTTCTCGATCAGGTCGTCCGTGTTGGTTTCTCTTGCCATGTTGAATACCGTTATCCCAGTTAAAACTTCAGACCGGCTTCGCGCGCCGCGTCGGCCAGTGCCTTGATCCGTCCGTGGTACTTGAAGCCGGATCGATCGAACGCCACGCCTTCGATACCGGCAGCCAGGCTCCGCTCGGCGATGGCCTTGCCCACGGCTCGAGCCGCGTCGATGTTGCTGGTTCCGGCCAGCCCGTCGCGCACATCCTTCTGCAGGGTCGAGGCCGCGGCCAAGGTGTGCTCACCGTCCGGGCCGATGACCTGGGCATACAGGTGGCGGCCGCTGCGATGCACGGTCAGCCGGGCGACGCCGGAGCGAAGAATGCGCGCCCGGTTGCGGCGCGCACGGCGCAGTCTGGATTCGTTCTTGCCCTTGTTCATCATCTACCGTCCTTACGCCTTCTTGGCTTCCTTCATGATCACGCGCTCATCGGCATACCGCACACCCTTGCCCTTGTAGGGCTCGGGCGGACGATAGCTGCGAATCACCGCCGCGACCTGACCGACCTGCTGCTTGTTGATGCCCTTGACCACGATCTCGGTCTGACTCGGGCACTCAACCGTGATGTCTTCCGGAATTTCGAAATCGACCGGATGACTGAACCCCAACTGCAGATTCAGATTCTTGCCCTGAAGGGCAGCACGGTAGCCCACACCCACCAGCGACAGCTTGCGTTCAAAGCCGTTACTCACGCCCTCGATCATGTTGTTGACCAGCGCCCGCATCGTACCGGCCATTGCCATGTCTGCTTCCTTGAGCGGACTGAACGAGATTACCCCGTCGTCGACGCTCAGGCGCACCGCCGGGTGCAATTCCATTTCAAGGCTGCCCTTGGCGCCCTTGACCCGAATTGCGCCGTCAGTGGCGCTGAACTCTACCCCATCGGGAATCGTGATCGGGCTTTTGGCAATTCTAGACATCTTGATTTCCTTGGAGAAAAATAGACCGTCAGGCCACCAGGCAGAGCACTTCGCCGCCCTGACCTGCCGCCCGTGCACGTGCGTCTGTCATGACCCCGTTGGAGGTACTGATGATCGCCACACCCAGCCCGTTGAGCACCCGGGGAATCTCGTCCTTGCCGTAGTACCTGCGCCGGCCGGGCTTGCTGAATCGGTCCAGGCGGTCGATGACCCCCCGGCCTTCTACATACTTCAGGTCAATCGACAGGGTCTTCTTCACGCCCTCGCCTTCGACCCGGAAATCCCGGATGTAGCCCTCGTCTTTCAACACCGCGGCAATGGCGGCCTTGATCCCCGAGGCGGGCATGCTCACGCTGCGCTTGCGAACGCCCTGGGCGTTCTTGATTCGGGCCAGCATGTCGGAAATGGGATCAGTCATACTCATCGCTTCATCACTCCTTACCAGCTGGCCTTGCGAAGGCCCGGCACGTCGCCGCGCATCGCGGACTCGCGCAATTTGTTGCGGGCCAGCCCGAACTTGCGGTAATAACCGCGCGGACGCCCGGAAATACGGCAGCGGTTGCGGCCGCGAACGCTGCTCGAATCTCGCGGCATCTTGTTGAGACGGTGCATCGCAGCCTGTTTGTCGTCGTAATCAGCGTCCGGATCGGCCACGATCCGCTTGAGTTCGGCCCGTTTGGCCGCGAAGCGAACCGCCAGCTTGGTCCGGCGCTTTTCTCGTTCTACCATTGAAACCTTTGCCATAGCTGGATACTCCTTAGCGGGCCCGGAAAGGAAAACCGAAGGCCGTCAGCAGGGCCATGGCTTCCTCATCGGTTTTCGCGGACGTGGTAATGGCGATGTCCATGCCGCGAATCGAATCGATCTGGTCGTAGTTGATCTCGGGGAAAATGATTTGTTCCTTGACCCCGAGGCTATAGTTTCCGCTGCCGTCAAAGGACTTGCGCGGGATGCCCCGGAAGTCGCGCACACGCGGCAGCGCCACGTTAACCAGGCGGTCCAGAAACTCGTACATGCGCGAGCGGCGCAGGGTAACCTTGCAGCCGATCGGATAGCCATCCCGAATCTTGAAGCTGGCAACCGACTTGCGGGCCTTGGTCACGATCGGTCGCTGACCGGCGATCTTGGCCATATCGGAAATCGCTTTCTCGATAACTTTCTTGTCGCCTACCGCCTCGCCAAGCCCCATGTTGAGAGTGATTTTCTCAACCCGCGGGACTTCCATCACGTTGCCGTAGCTGAACTGTTCCGTCAGCTGGCCAATCACCTGGTCCCGAAAAAATTCCTGCAGCCTAGCCATTGTTCTATTCCGCCTTTAGATATCGACGACTTCGCCGGTGGAACGGAAAAACCGCACCTTCCGACCGTCTTCCAGAAACTTGAAACCAACCCGGTCGCCCTCATCGGTTGCTGGGTTGTACAGCATGACGTTGGAAACCTGGATCGGCGCCTCGCGCTCGATGATCCCGCCGGTCTTTTGGGCCTGCGGGTCGGGCTTCTGGTGACGCATGACCATGTTGACGTTCTCGACCAGCAGCCGACCGTCTTTCAGGACCCGGAGGACATGACCGCGCTGGCCCTTGCTGCGCCCGGCAATCACGATCACCTCGTCGCCCTTGCGAATACGTTCCATCATTGACTCCTTCAGAGTACTTCCGGCGCCAGCGAAACGATTTTCATGAACCGTTCCGAGCGCAGCTCGCGGGTCACGGGCCCGAAGATACGGGTCCCGATCGGCTCGAGCTTGTTGTTGAGCAACACGGCTGCGTTGCCGTCGAACCGGATCAGTGATCCGTCCCGACGTCTCACGCCCTTGGCGGTACGAACAACCACCGCGTTGTAGACCTCACCTTTCTTGACCTTCCCGCGCGGGATGGCGGCCTTGACGGTCACCTTGATGACGTCTCCGATATTGGCGTAGCGCCGCTTGGAACCGCCCAGCACCTTGATGCACATGAGCTCACGAGCGCCGCTGTTGTCTGCTGCCGACAGCCTGGATTGCATCTGTATCATGCCGATATGCTCCGCTTACTGGGCCCGCTCAACCACTTCGATTACCGCCCAGGCCTTGGTCTTGGCGACCGGCCGGGTCTGCGCAATGCGAACGGTGTCGCCCTCGTTACAGTCATTGTTCTCGTCGTGCGCATGCACCTTGCTTGAGCGCCGGATGTACTTGCCGTACAGCGGGTGCTTGACCAGCCGTTCCAGCCGCACCGTGACGGTTTTTTCCATCTTGTTGCTGACCACGCGACCAACCTGGCTGCGCTGGACCCGTGTGTTTTCGTTACTCATGCCGATTCACCCTGGAGCTGGTTGAGCACCGTCTTGACGCGTGCGATGTCGCGCCTGACGTGCCGCATTACATTTCGGTTGGTCAAGGTTCCAGTCGCGTGCTGAATGCGCAGGCTGAACTGATCCTTGCGTAATTTCAGCAGCATTTCCTTGAGCTCGGCGGCATCCTTCTGACGCAGTTCTGCAGCTTTCATTACATCGACCTCGAAACAAATGTTGTCTTGACACTGAGCTTCGCCGAAGCGCGCCGAAACGCCTCGCGCGCAACATCTTCGCTGACGCCCTGGATCTCATAGATCATGCGACCGGGCTGAACCGGCGCAACCCAGTATTCGACGTTGCCCTTGCCCTTGCCCATACGTACTTCGACCGGCTTCTTGGTGATCGGCTTGTCGGGAAAAACGCGAATCCAAAGCTTGCCGCCGCGCTTGACGTGACGGGTAATGGCGCGGCGCGCAGACTCGATCTGGCGAGCCGTCAGGAAGCCACGGGTAGTGGCCTGCAGACCGAACTCACCGAAACTGACCCGGTTGCCGACGTGGGCCAGGCCGCGGTTGCGTCCTTTTTGCTGCTTTCGGAATTTTGTACGTTTCGGCTGCAGCATGATTAGCTCTCCTTGCGTCCGCCCCGACCGGCGGCTTTCTCGGCATTGCCCTCGGCATACAGATCGAAGACATCACCCTTGTAAACCCAAACCTTGATTCCGATGACGCCGTAAGTCGTCGCCGCCTCGGCTACGCCGTAATCTACGTCGGCGCGCAGCGTGTGCAAGGGCACGCGCCCTTCCCGGTACCACTCGGTGCGCGCAATATCAGCGCCGTTGAGTCGACCGCCGACCTGAACCTTGATGCCCAGTGCACCCAGGCGCATGGCGTTGCCGACGGCACGCTTCATCGCGCGCCGGAACATGACCCGGCGCTCCAGCTGCTGGGCAATGCTTTCAGCGACCAGCTTGGCGTCCAGCTCCGGCTTGCGGATTTCCGTGACCCGGATATTGGTCGGAACCCCCATGATCCGGCCGACATCGCGCCGCAGCTTCTCGATGTCCTCGCCCTTTTTGCCGATCACGATGCCGGGACGCGCGGTATGGATCGTAATCTCGGCCGACTTGGCCGGACGCTCGATCTGGATATGGCTGATCGCGGCATGCGCGAGCTTCTTGTTCAGGAAAGCGCGCGCCTGCAAGTCCGTGTTGAGGTAGTCGGCGAATTCCTGCCCTTCGGCGTACCACTTGGCAGACCAGTCCTTGGCAATACCTAAGCGAATCCCGTTTGGATGTACCTTTTGACCCATGGTTTGTCCTTAACTCTCTGCCAGCACAACGGTGATGTGACTGCTGCGCTTGAAAATGCGGGTGTACCGCCCCTTGGCTCGGGCGCGCCCACGCTTCATGGTCGGACCCTCGTCCACCCAGATCCTGTCGACCTTCAATTCGTCGATATCGGCCCCGGAGTTGTGCTCGGCGTTGGCAACCGCCGACAGCAACACCTTGCGAATGACCTGGGCGGCCTTCTTGTTGCTGAACATCAGCACCTCGTCGGCACGTTCCACCGGCATGCCGCGAATCTGGTCGGCCACCAACCGCGCTTTCTGCGCGGAAATGCGCGCACCCTTGAGCTTTGCTATCGCTTCCATCGCCGTCATTCCCGTTACCTGGATTTCCGATCAGCCGCGTGGCCTTTGAAGGTCCGCGTCGGGGCAAATTCACCCAGCTTGTGGCCCACCATGTTCTCGTTGATCAGGATGGGAACATGCTGGCGACCATTGTGGATGGCGATCGTCAGACCGACCATGTCCGGCAGAATCATGGAGCGGCGCGACCAGGTCTTGATCGGACGCTTGTTGTTGGTCTCGACAGCCGCCTGCACTTTGGCCACCAGATGGTGATCGACAAACGGCCCTTTCTTGATTGAACGTGGCATGCTGTATTCCTGCTTCGAATTACTTGCGCTTGCGCGCACGCGTGATGTACTTGCCCGTGCTCTTGTTGGACCGGGTGCGCTTGCCCTTGGTCGGCTGGCCCCACGGCGTTACCGGATGCCGGCCGCCGGAGGTCCGGCCTTCGCCACCGCCATGGGGGTGATCAACCGGGTTCATGGCGACACCACGAACCGTCGGACGAACCCCGCGCCAGCGTGTTGCACCAGCCTTGCCCAGCTTCTCGAGGTTGTGCTCGACGTTGGCGACCTGGCCAATCGTTGCCCGGCAGCGGGTGTGTACCTTGCGCATTTCGCCTGAGCGCAGCATCACCGTCGCGTACTGACCTTCGCGCGCTACCAGCTGCACGACGGCACCGGCGCTGCGCGCCAGCTGGCCACCCTTGCCGGGCTTGAGTTCGACATTGTGGATCTGGGTCCCGACCGGAATCGACCGTAGCGGCATGGCGTTACCGGGCTTGATCGGCGCTTCCGTTCCGCTCAGCACCACGTCGCCGGCGCGCATGTTGCGGGCGGCCAGGATATAGCGCCAGTCGCCGTCGAGGTATTTCACCAGGGCGATATGCGCGCTCCGATTCGGGTCGTACTCGATCCGTTCGACGGTGCCTTTCACGCCGTCCTTGTTGCGCTTGAAGTCAATGACACGGTAATGATGCTTGTGGCCACCACCGCGGTGACGCGTGGTGATGCGACCGGCATTGTTGCGACCGCCGCTGGCGGACTGCGCTTCCAGCAGCGGCGCGTACGGCTTGCCCGACCACAAGTGGTCGTGGCGTACGGACACCTTGCCGCGACGGCCCGGTGAAGTCGGTTTTGCTTTGACGATAGCCATATCAGTCTGCCTGCAAGTCTTCGATGACCTGGCCTGCGCGCACGCGCACATAAGCCTTCTTCCAGTTCTTCTGGCGCCCGGGGCGGAAGCGGAAGCTCTTGCGCTTGCCCTTGACATTGACCACCCGGACCTCCTCGACGTTCACTTCGAACAGGCCTTCCACGGCCTGGCGAATATCGGCCTTGGTCGCATCCCTGAGCACCTCGAACACGTACTGGTTCGATTCGGCCTGCAAACGCGCGCTCTTCTCCGAGACGTGCGGAAAACGAATGATCTGATACATGCGCTCGTTGTTCATGCCAGCCACTCCTGGATTTTCTCGACCGCAGCCGTCGTCATGACCACTTTTTCGGCCCCAACCAAGCTGACCGGATCGATCCGATCGGCTGCCAGAACAAACACGTTAGGCAGGTTCCGCGTGGCCAAATACAGATTACTGTTCGGCTCGGCCTCCACCAGCACACCGGTTGCAACCCCCATATCGCCGAGAAGCTGGCTGGCGAGGCGCGTTTTTGGCTCATCGATCTTGAGCGCGTCAACCACGATCAACCGCTCCTGGCGCACAAGTTCGGACAAGATGGCCTTCAGGGCGCTGCGGTACTGCTTGCGGTTGACCTTCTGGGTGAAGTCGCGCGGCTGAGCGGCAAAGGTCACGCCCCCGGAGCGCCACAACGGCGACCGAATCGTGCCGGCCCGGGCGTTGCCGGTGCCTTTCTGGCGCCACGGCTTGCGCCCGCCGCCGGAGACGGCCGAACGATTTTTCTGGGCCTTGGTTCCGGCGCGCGCTCCCGACAAGTAGGAAACCACCACCTGGTGAACCAACGGCTCGGAGAATGCACGGCCGAACACCTGGTCGGAGACCTCGATATTCGTACCGCCGGCTACTGTCAGTTCCATCTCACAAGCTCCTCGAAAATTAGGCCTTCGACGCCGGACGAACCAGCACGTGACCGCCCGGTGCGCCCGGAACTGCACCGCGAATCAGCAACAGGTTGCGATCAACGTCCACGCGCACCACGACCAGGTTCTGGGTGGTCACACGCTCGCTGCCCATGTGGCCAGCCATCTTTTTGCCCTTGAACACTCGCCCCGGGGTCTGGCACTGGCCAATCGAGCCAGGCGCACGGTGCGAAAGCGAGTTGCCGTGGGTGGCGTCCTGAGTGCGGAAATTGTGGCGCTTGACCACGCCAGCAAATCCCTTGCCCTTGCTGGTGCCGGTCACGTCGACACGCTGACCCGGCTCGAAGCGCTCCACCGTGATCTGGGAGCCCACTTCCAGGCTGGACAACTCCTCGGCGCTGAGCCGAAATTCCCACAGCCCTTCGCCCGCCTCGACGCCGGCCTTGGCGTAGTGGCCGGCCAGCGGACGGCTGACCAAAGACGCACGACGGTCACCGCTGGTGACCTGAATGGCGGTGTACCCATCCGACTCGGTCGAGCGGATCTGGGTAACACGGTTGGGGCTGACCTCCACGACGGTCACGGGAACGGAGGTTCCGTCTTCCTGAAACACGCGGGTCATGCCCTTCTTCTTTCCTACGAGTCCGATTGTCATGTCTGCTTCTCCCGCAACCATCAGTAGAGCTTGATCTGGACGTCAACACCGGCTGCCAGATCGAGCTTCATCAGGGCATCCACGGTCTTGTCGTTGGGGTCAACGATATCCAGCAGCCTTTTGTGCGTGCGGATTTCGTACTGGTCGCGCGCGTCCTTGTTGACGTGTGGGGAAATCAGCACCGTGTAACGCTCTTTCCGGGTCGGCAAGGGGATGGGCCCCCGAACCTGAGCGCCGGTGCGCTTGGCGGTATCCACGATCTCCTGGGTCGACCGATCGATCAGACGATGGTCGAAACCCTTCAAACGAATACGGATTTTTTGTTCGGCCATTGCCGTACGCCTTTAGTCTGTAAAAGAACCTTACTGGCCACGCTTTCGAGCGGCCACTGTCTTGATCCGAAGATCAAGAGCCCCCTCAGTCGCGGACTGAAGGGGCCCTTTCATCCGAGCCGCCCATTATAGCAGCGGCCGCTAACAAATTGCCAGGGTTTATTCGTGGATTTTCGCCACCACGCCGGCACCGACCGTGCGGCCGCCCTCGCGGATGGCAAAACGCAGGCCCTCTTCCATCGCAATCGGCGCGATCAGCTCCACCTGCATCTGCACGTT